>NZ_VLKE01000001.1:4800000-5515245 GCF_007830265.1 Micromonospora olivasterospora | reverse complement strand
GCACGGACGCGCACGACATGTTCCTCGACGGACGTACCGGCCGGGTGACGCAGGTGCTGCTCGACGTGGACGGGTCCCGGTTCCTGGCGGTGACCGTGGACGACGACCCGGGCGCGGACCTGCACCAGTGGTACGGCCGCCTGCGCCACTTCCGGCCGGAAGAGGTGGAGCCGCTGAGCGCAGAGGCCGAGGCGCCGACCGGGGAGACCGAGCCGCTGGCCGGGGAGACCGAGCCGCTGGCCGGGGAGGTCGAGGCGCGATGAGCGGCGGGCGGGTGCTGGTCGCCGGGATCGGCAACATCTTCCTCGGCGACGACGCCTTCGGCGTGGAGGTCGTCCGGCGACTGCGGGACGCCGCCCTGCCGGAACGGGTGGATGTGTCCGATTACGGCATTCGGGGGATGCACCTGGCCTACGATTTGCTGGACGGCCGCCACGACGTACTGGTCATGGTGGACGCGTTGCCGCTGGACGAGCCACCGGGGACGCTGGCCGTCCTCCAGGTGGATCTCGACGATCCCGGTTGGACCCTGCGGCCGGCGGACGTGCTGGACGCGCCGGCCGCCGACGGGCACGGCATGGACCCGGAGTCCGTGCTGCGGCTGCTGAGCGGCCTCGGCGGCGGCGTCGACCGGGTCCTCGTCGTGGGCTGCCGACCCGCCGTCCTCGACGAGCGGATGGGGCTGTCCGCCCCGGTCGCCCGGGCGGTCGACGAGGCGGTCCGCCTGGTGGAGGGAATCGCGCGTGAGGAGGCCGCGCGGCTCGACCCGGGAGCCGCGCGAGGGGACAACAGCCGGAAGGGGGTGCCCGCCGATGCATGAGACAGGTCTGTCCGAGGCGATCGTCGCGGCGGCCGTACGCAGGGCCGCCGGTCGGCGGGTAACGGGCCTGCGGGTACGGATCGGAGGCCACGCGATCGACCCCGCGGTCGTGACGCAGGGCATCCAGGTCGCCGCGGCCGGCACCGTCGCGGCGGACACCGCCGTCGACCTGGTGCTCGAACCGATGACGGTGCGGTGCCACGACTGCGGCCACGACGCGCCGGTCACCGACCACCTCGCGATGGTGGCCTGCCCGGAGTGCGGGGGCGTCGACGTCGACGTCACCGGCGGCGACGACGTGGTGCTGGAGTCCATCACGGTGGACGGCGCCGGGCCGGGAGGCCGCTGATGGACGCCACCGAGCTGCTGCGGCACGACCACCGCGTGGTGGAACAGCTGTTCCGGGACTACCACGCGGCGGCCTCCGACGTGCAGCGGCGGGCGGTCGTCGAGGTCCTCGTGCGCGAGTTGTCGAAGCACGCCGCGCTGGAGGAGGTGCTGTTCTACCCGTTCGCCGCCAGGGTGCTGGAGGACGGTCAGGTCGACAGGCACCTCGCCGGGCACGCGCCCGTCAAGGAACTGCTCCTGGAGCTGGACCGCTGCCGCGCCGGGGACCCCGCGCAGGACGACGTGATGCAGCGGCTGGCGTCCGCCGTCGCCCGGCACGTGCGCGACGACGAGGACGAGCTCATGCCACTGCTGCGCGGGCGGGCCGACGAGCAGGCCCTGCGCGAGCTGGGCCAGGCGATCGACGACGGCAAGCACGTCGCCCCGACCCGGCCGCACCCGCACGCGCCGGACAGGCCGCCCGCGCTGGCCCTCGCGGCACCGGTCGCGGCGATCTACGACCGGCTTCGGGACAGGATGCAGGGGAGGCCACGAACATGACCCAGGGCGTAGGCGGGGGCGGCGCGGTGATCCCCCACGAGCACGGCTTCGACGAGATCACGATCCTGTGGATCTCCGAGGGCATGAGCTGCGACGGCGATTCCGTGTCGATGACGGCCTCGGACCAGCCGGCTATCGAGGACGTCGTCCTCGGGCTCATCCCCGGCCTGCCGAAGGTGAACCTGCACAACAAGGTGCTGTCGCCGGCGGCCGGCGGCGAGGAGTTCCTGGCGCCGTACCGGGCCGCGGCCCGCGGCGAGCTGGGTCAGCCGTTCATCCTCGTCATCGAGGGCTCGATCCCGAACGAGAACATCAACGGCGACGGGTACTGGACGTCGTTCGGCAACGACGAGCGCACCGGCGAGCCGCTGACCCTGAACTGGTGGATCGACCGGTTGGCGCCGAGGGCGTGGGCGGTCGTGGCGGCCGGCACCTGCGCGACGTACGGGGGCATCCACGCCATGGCGGGCAACCCCACGGGGTGCATGGGCCTGGCGGACTACCTCGGGTGGGACTTCCGGTCGCAGGGCGGCCTGCCGATCGTCAACGTCCCGGGCTGCCCGATCCAGCCGGAGAACTTCATGGAGACCCTGACCTGGGTGCTCTACCACGCCGCCGGGTCGGCCCCGCCCCCGCCGCTGGACTCGCTCCTGCGGCCGCAGTGGCTGTTCGGCAAGACCGTGCACGAGGGCTGCGACCGGGCCGCGTACTACGAGCAGGCCGATTTCGCCAAGGACTACAACTCGCCGAAGTGCCAGGTGAAGATCGGCTGCTGGGGGCCGGTCATCAACTGCAACGTGCCCAAGCGCGGCTGGATGGGCGGCGTGGGCGGCTGCCCCAACGTCGGCGGCATCTGCATCGCCTGCACCATGCCCGGGTTCCCGGACAAGTTCATGCCGTTCATGGACATGCCGCCCGGTGGCAGCCTCTCCACGTTGATGATCAAGCCGTACGGCGCGCTGATCCGGCGCCTGCGCGGCATCACGAACGCCACCGCCAACCGGGAACCGAAGTGGCACCACAACGGTCCGGCGCTCACCAGCGGCTACAACCCCCGCTGGCGCCCGTACGGGCCGGCCGACCCCCGCCGCCAGGCGGCCCGTGAGAGGAACAAGCCTTGACCGCGACGAAACCGCGACCGGCCGCCGCGAAGAAGCGTGGCGAGCTGACCGAGATGGCGTGGGATCCGATCACCCGGATCATCGGCAACCTCGGCGTCTACACGAAGATCGACTTCGCGAACCGCGAGGTGGTCGAGTGCCACACCACGTCGTCGCTGTTCCGCGGCTACTCGGTGTTCATGAAGGGCAAGGACCCGCGCGACGCCGGCTTCATCACCAGCCGGATCTGCGGCATCTGCGGCGACAACCACACGACCTGCTCGGTGTACGCGCAGAACATGGCCTACGGCATCAAGACCCCGCCGCTGGCGGAGTGGATCATCAACCTCGGCGAGGCCGCCGAGTACATGTTCGACCACACCCTCTTCCAGGACAACCTCGTCTTCGTCGACTTCTGCGAGGCGATGGTCAAGCAGACGAACCCGAGCGTGCTCGCCCGCGCGGAGAAGACCGCGGCGCCGGGGCGGGACGTCCACGGCTACGCCACGATCGCCGACATCATGCGGGCGTACAACCCGTTCGAGGGTGAGGTCTACAAGGAGGCGCTGAAGGTCAGCCGGATCACGCGGGAGATGTTCTGCCTGATGGAGGGGCGGCACGTCCACCCGTCGACGGTGTACCCGGGCGGCGTCGGGACCATGCCCCAGCCGACCCTGTTCACCGACTACCTCAGCCGGCTGATCAGCATCCTGGACTTCGTCAAGAAGGCCGTCGCCATGAACGACGACATCTTCGACTTCTGGTACGAGGCGCTGCCCGGCTACGAGGAGGTCGGCCGACGGCGCGTGCTGCTGGGCTGCTGGGGCGCCTTCCAGAACCCCGACGTCGTCGACTACCGCTACGAGACGATGACGCACTGGGGGCGGGCGATGCACGTCACGCCCGGCATCGTCGTCGACGGCAAGCTGCTCACCACCGACCTGGTCGACATCAACCTCGGCATCCGCATCCTGCTCGGCAGCTCCTACTACAAGGACTGGGTCGGCGAGGAGGAACCGTTCGTCAATTTCGACCCGCTCGGCAACCCGGTCGACATCCGCCACCCCTGGAACCAGACCACCCTGCCGGACCCGGGCAAGCGCGACTTCGACGACCGGTACAGCTGGGTGATGAGCCCCCGCTGGTTCGACAAGGGCAGCGGCGAGCACCTGGCGCTGGACACCGGCGGCGGATGCTTCGCCCGGCTGTACGTCACGGCGCTGGCGAACATGGTCGACACCCCGTACGTGAAGTCCACCGGACGCAGCGTGCTGATCACGCTGCCGAAGAGCGAACGGCTGCCCGAAACCACCCTCGAGTGGAAGATCCCGCGCTGGTCGAACGCGCTGGAGCGGGACCGCTCCCGCGCCTACTTCATCGCGTACGCCGCGGCGATGTCGCTGTACTTCCTGGAGCGGGCGATGCAGCGGGTGCGCGGCGGCGACATGCGGGTCTTCACCGACTTCGACGTGCCGGACGAGGCCATCGGCTGCGGCTTCCACGAGGCCGTGCGGGGCACCCTGTCGCACCACCTGGTGATCAGGGACCGCAAGATCGCCAACTACCACCCGTACCCGCCGACACCGTGGAACGGCAGCCCCCGCGACAGCTACGGCACCCCCGGCCCGTACGAGGACGCCATCCAGAACATGCCCATCTTCGAGGAGAACGGGCCGGAGAACTTCAAGGGCGTGGACATCATGCGGGCCGTACGCAGCTTCGATCCGTGCCTGCCGTGCGGCGTGCACATGTACGTGGGCGGCGGCCGCACCCTCAAGAAGATCCACTCGCCGATGTTCGGCGCGTCCCATGGCTGAGCGGCCGGAGACCCCGCGCCTCGACGACGCGGCCGTCGAACCTCGACTGGCCCGCCTGGACGCGCTGCTCGGCCAGCTGGAGCAGGTCCCCGGCCGCACCGCCGAACTGGCGCTGGAGGCCGTCGAGACGCTGACCGAGGTGTACGGCGAGGCCCTGGCCCGGGTCACCGACCTCGCCGCCGGCACGCCCGCGCTCGACGGGCTCACCGGCGACGAGCTGCTGCGACACCTGCTGCTGCTGCACGGCGTCCACCCCGACCCGGTACGGCGGCGCGTGGCCCGCGCGGTCGACGACCTGAGGCCGCAGCTACGCGCCCGGGGCGCCGAGATCACACTCGTCGCGGTCGAGGACGCCGTGGCGACGGTCAGCCTGTCGGCCGGTGGGTGCGGCGGTGGCGGCGCGGCCCTGCGTGAGCTGGTGCGGGAGCAGGTGTGGGCGTTCGCGCCGGAGCTGTCCGCGGTCGACGTCGTGGCGCCCGCGCCGACCCCGGCGCTGATCCCGGTCGCGGCGCTGCGGCGGCGGCCGGACGGCACCCCGCCCGAGCCGGCGGCGGGCGGGCACCGGGCCCCGGCCGCCGAGCCGACGGCGGCGCGACATCCGGCCCCCGCAGGCCACCGGACGGCCGGGCCGCTGGCGCTGGACGGCGCGGGATGACCACGGGCGCGCTGCGGCGGGCGATCCACCGGGCGGCGCGGCGCTCCGCCCCGCTCGAACGCTGCGGGATGTGCGCCGCGCCGGTCGGCCCCGGGCACCGGCACGTGTGGGACGAGCAGGACGCCGGACTGCTCTGCGCCTGCCCGCCGTGCACGCTGCTGTTCGAGCGCGAGGCGGCCGGCGGCAGCCGGTACGAGCTCGTCCCCGACCGCCGCCGGCGGTTGACCGGCCTGTCCGCCGACGAACTGGGCGTACCGGTCGGGCTGGCGTTCTTCGTCAGGCAGCGCGACGGCCGGACGGTCGGCCACTATCCGAGCCCGCTCGGCACCACCGAGGCCGAGGTCGACGCCAACGCCTGGCGGGCGGTGGAGGCGCGGTCACCGGCGCTGGCCGCGATGAGACCGCGCGTCGAGGCGTTCCTGACCTGGACGGACACCCGGCGCGGCGGCGGCGAGCGATGGGTGGTGCCGGTCGACGACTGCTTCCGGCTGGTGGCGCTCGTGCGCGGGAACTGGACGGGCATGTCGGGCGGCAGCGCCGTGTGGCGCGAGATCGCCCGGTTCTTCGACGACCTCGGCCGGCGGCACGGCCGGCCGACGGACAGCGAGTGAGGAGGGGCTGCCATGGGCGAGATCCGGGTGGGCGATCCCGACGTCGAGTTGGACGCGCCCGCGCACACCAAGGGCGTCGAGGAGGGCAACTCGGTGCGGCGGAAGCAGTCGGGCCACCATGCCGACGGGACGGTGGACGCCCGCCGCTCGACCGGCATCCGGCCGGACCAGCACGACGCGATCCTGCCGATCATGCCGAACCTGCCGCCGGGCTGAGCGAGCCCGGCCGAGCCGAAGGAGGTGAGCGATGCGGAAACTGCTGATGCTGCTGGCCGGCGCGGCCGCCGTGTCGTTGTTCTGGAAGGAACTACCCGCGCTGCGTCGCTACATCAAGATCGAGAAAATGTGAGCCCATGTGTCTTGGGATTCCGGGCGAGATCGTCGAACTCAAGGCGGGCCACGACGACCTCGCCGTGGTGGACGTCGTGGGCGTGCGGCGGGCCGTCAACATCGGCCTGCTCGGCCAGGACCAGGTGGGCATCGGCGACTGGGTGCTCGTCCACGTCGGGTTCGCCATGTCGAAGATCGACGAGGCCGAGGCTGCCGCCACGCTGGCGATGCTGACCGGCCTCGGGCAGGCGTACACCGACGAGTTGCAGGCGCTCGCCGAATCCGACATCACCTAGGAAAGACCACCACATGCGTTTCGTCGACGAGTACCGCGACGCGGACCGGGCCCAGACCCTGGCCGCCCAGATCGCCGCGCTCTGCGAGCCGGGGCGGCAGTACACCTTCATGGAGGTCTGCGGCGGCCACACGCACACCATCTACAAGCACGGCATCGAGGACTACCTCCCGGAGAACGTCTCGCTGGTGCACGGGCCGGGCTGCCCGGTCTGCGTGATCCCCATGGGCCGGGTGGACGACGCCATCGCCGTCGCCGGGGAGCCGGGGGTCATCATGACGGCGTTCGGCGACATGATGCGGGTGCCCGGCGGGACCGGCACGTTCCTCGACGCCAAGGCCGCCGGCGCCGACATCCGGATGGTGTACTCGCCGCTGGACGCGCTGAAGATCGCCCGCACCAACCCGGACCGCCGGGTCGTGTTCATGGCGATCGGGTTCGAGACCACGTCACCGTCGACGGCGGTGACGGTGCTGCGGGCGGCCGCGGAGGGCATCGACAACTTCTCGGTCTTCTGCAACCACGTCACGATCCTGCCGGCGATCAAGGCGATCCTCGACTCGCCGGACCTGCGCCTCGACGGCTTCCTCGGGCCCGGGCACGTCTCCACCGTCATCGGCTGCCGGCCGTACGAGTTCATCGCCCGGGACTACGGCAAGCCGCTGGTGTGCGCCGGGTTCGAACCGCTGGACCTGCTCCAGTCGGTCCTCATGCTGCTGCGGCAACTCGCCGACGGCCGCTGCGAGGTGGAGAACCAGTACACCCGGGTGGTGCCGTGGGACGGCAACCCGCGGGCGCTCGACGCGATCGGCCGGGTCATGCGGCTGCGGCCGTACTTCGAGTGGCGCGGCCTCGGCTTCATCTCCCACTCCGCCCTGCGGATGCGCGACGAGTACGCGGCCTTCGACGCCGAGCGGCTCTTCGACGTCCCCGGCGTGCGGGTGGCGGACCCGAAGGCGTGCCAGTGCGGCGAGGTGCTCAAGGGGGTGCTCAAGCCCTGGGAGTGCAAGGTGTTCGGCACCGCCTGCACCCCGGAGACCCCCATCGGCACCTGCATGGTCTCGTCGGAGGGCGCGTGCGCGGCCTACTACAACTTCGGCCGCTTCACGCGGCAGCGACTCACGGAGGCGGCACACGCATGACGAGCGAACGCACGGCCGAGTGGGCCGACCGCGCCGCGGCCGAGGCGCCGGCCGACCGGCAGCCCGGGCGGCCGTCGCCGGAGCAGCAGGTGCTGCACCGCATCGAACGGGCCCGCCGGCGCCGGCCGACGGTCCGGGAGAGCCGGATCACCCTCGCCCACGGCGCCGGCGGGAAGGCCAGCCGTACGCTGGTCGAGGCCGTCTTCGTCGAGGCGTTCCGCAACCCGATCCTGGAGACGCTCGACGACGCGGCGGTGCTCGCCGTCGCCGGCGGCCGGCTGGCCTTCACCACCGACTCGTACGTGGTGTCGCCGCTGTTCTTCCCCGGCGGCGACATCGGCGACCTCGCGGTCAACGGCACCGTCAACGACCTCGCGGTCAGCGGCGCCCGCCCGCTGTACCTGGCGGCCGGGTTCATCCTCGAGGAGGGCTTCCCCGTCGCCGACCTGCTGCGGATCACCGCGTCCATGGCCGCCGCGGCGCAGCGCGCCGACGTACGGGTGGTCACCGGCGACACGAAGGTGGTGCAGCGCGGCAGGGGCGACGGCTGCTACGTCACCACCACCGGCGTCGGCGTGCTGGAGCGGCCGGTGACGCTGGGCGCCGCGCACGTGCGGCCCGGCGACGCGGTCGTCGTCTCCGGCCCGATCGGCGATCACGGCGTCACCGTCATGCTCGCCCGCGGCGAACTGGACATCGAGGCCGACATCTCCTCCGACACCGCGCCCCTGCACGGCCTCGTGTCGGCCCTGCTCGACGCGGCGCCGGGGGTGCGGCTGCTGCGCGACGCCACCCGGGGCGGGGTGGCGACGGTCCTCAACGAGGTGGCGCGGGCGGCCGGGGTGGCCGTCGTCGTCGACGAGGCCGCGGTGCCGGTGCGTCCCGCGGTCACCGGGGCGTGCGAACTGCTCGGCATCGATCCCCTGTACGTCGCCTGCGAGGGACGCTTCGTCGCCGTGGTCGACGGCGCGCAGGCGCAGGCGGCCGTGGCGGCGCTGCGCGACCACCCGCTCGGCGCGGACGCGAGCGTCATCGGGCACGTCGCCGCCGACCCGGCCGGGCTCGTGCTGCTCAGGACGGCGTTCGGGGGCACCCGCGTCGTCGACATGCTGGTCGGGGATCCGCTGCCCCGCATCTGCTGACGCGGCGGCGCTCAGCCGGACCCGTCCGTTCGGTGGCGCGCGGCGGCCACCACGGCCTGGCCGAGGGAGATGCCGCCGTCGTTGGGCGGCACCCGCGAGTGCACGAGCACCCGGAACCCCTCGCCCTCCAGCCCGCGGACCACCCGGTCGAGCAGCAGCACGTTCTGGAACACGCCGCCCGACAGCGCGACGTCGGTCAGGCCCGTGGCCTCCCGGACGGCCTCCGCCGCGCGTACCACGGCGTCGGCCAGGCCGTCGTGGAAGCGGGCGGCGATCCGGCCCGGGTCCACGCCGGCGCGCAGGTCGTCGACCACGCACCGGACCAGTTGGCGTCCGGCGTCGGCCAGCGGGACCGGCCCGGACGCGTCGACGCGGTAGCCGCCGCGCTCGTCGGGGCGGGCCCGCTGCTCCAGGGCGACCGCGGCCTGCCCCTCGTACGTGACGCGGTCGCGCAGGCCGAGGATCGCCGAGACGGCGTCGAACAACCGGCCCACGCTCGACGTGCGCGGCGAGTTCGTCCCGCTCCGCGCGAGCGCCACCACCGCCGGCCAGCGCCGCTCGTTGCGCCGCGCCACCGCCAGGTCGGGCACCGCGTCGCCGTAGACCTCGTCGAGGTACGCCGCCGCCATCCGCCACGGCTCGCGTACCGCCGCGGCCCCGCCCGGCATGGGCACCGCGTCCAGGTGGCCGACCCGCTCGTACCCGGTCAGGTCGGCGGCGAGCAGCTCGCCTCCCCAGAGGGTGCCGTCCTCGCCGTACCCGAGGCCGTCGAAGGCGACGCCGATCACGGGGCCGGGCTCGCCGTTGTCGGCCAGGCAGGAGGCGATGTGGGCGTGGTGGTGCTGCACGCCGACGAGGTCGACGTCGTCGCGGTGCAGGGCGTACTTCGTCGACAGGTACTCCGGGTGCAGGTCGTGGGCGACGACCTGCGGCCGGACGTCGAACAGCCGGCTGAGGTGCGCGATGCCGTCGGTGAACGCGCGCAGCGTCTCGTAGTTCTCCAGGTCGCCGACGTGGTGCGAGACGAACGCCCGCCGCCCCTTGGCCAGGCAGAAGGTGTTCTTCAGCTCGGCGCCGCAGGCCAGCACCGGCCGGTCGAACGGCCACGGCAGGGTCAGCGGCGCGGGCACGTAGCCCCGGGACCGCCGCACCGGCAGCTCGCGGCCCCGGAACAGGCGTACCACGGAGTCGTCGGTGCGGACGTGGATCCGCCGGTCGTGGGTCAGGAAGCCGTCGGCGATGCCCGCCAGCCGCTCCCGGGCGTCGTCGTCGCGGTGGGCGATCGGTTCGTCGGAGGCGTTGCCGCTGGTCAGCACCATCGGCACGCCGAGCCGGCCGGCCAGCAGATGGTGCAGCGGCGTGTAGGGCAGCAGGACGCCGAGGTCCCGGTTGTCCGGCGCCACCGACGCGGCGACCCGGGCGTCGGGGCGGCGCGGCAGCAGCACGACGGGGCGACGGGCGCCGGTGAGCACCGGCACCGCCTCGGGCGACACGTCCACCAGGGCGCGCGCCGCCGGGAGGTCGGCGGCCAGCACAGCGAACGGCTTCTCCTCGCGGCGCTTACGGGAGCGCAGCGCCGCCACGGCGGGTTCGTCGTCGGCGCGGGTGGCCAGGTGGTAGCCGCCCAGCCCCTTGACCGCGACGATCCGGCCGTCGCGCAGCCACCGTACGGCGACGTCGAGGGGATCGCCGGGCACGGCATAACCGTCGGCGGTGACGAGCCGCAGCGTCGGGCCGCAGGCCGGGCAGCACACGGGCTCGGCGTGGAACCGCCGGTCGCCGGGGTCGGCGTACTCGGCGGCGCAGCCGGCGCAGAGCGGGAACGCGGCCATGGTGGTGGCGCGGCGGTCGTACGGGACGTCGGTGACGATGGTGAACCGCGGGCCGCAGTTGGTGCAGTTCGTGAACGGGTAGCCGTGGCGCCGGTCGGTCGGGTCGGACAGTTCCGCGAGGCAGTCGGGGCAGGTGGCGGTGTCCGGGGAGATCAGGACGTCCCGGCCGGCGCCGGTGACGCTGGCGACGATGGCGAAGCCGGGCTGTCCCGTCGGCGCGACGGTCTCGGTGCTGACCCGTTCCACCTGGGCCAGTGCCGGCGCGCGGCGGCTGAGGTCCGCCACGAAGGCGGCGAGCCTGTCGCCGTCGCCCTCGACCTCGACGAAGACGCCGCCGGTGTCGTTGCCGACGAAGCCCGCCAGGTCGTACCGGGTGGCCAGCGCGTGGACGAACGGCCGGAAGCCGACCCCCTGCACGATCCCCTCGACGCGGACGTGGATCCGCTCCACGGCGACCGGGCCCACGGCCGGTCAGAGCTCGCCGGCCAGGGCCTGCTGGGTGAGTTCCCACAGCACGTGGTAGACCGTCGTCTGCGCCTCCTGCACCCGGTGCACCGACGCGGACGGCACCACGAACAGGTGGTCGACGGCCTCGGACTCCGCCATCGGGCCGCCGTCGTACCCGGCGATCCCGACGGTGAGCATGCCCCGCCGGGCCGCCTCGGCGAACGCCCGCAGGACGTTCGCCGAGCCCCCGCTCGTGGACAACCCGACCGCGATGTCCCCGGCGCGGCCGAACGCCGCCACCTGCCGGGCGAAGACCACGTCGAAGCCCACGTCGTTGGAGAGCGCGGTGATCAGCGCGACGTCCTGGGTGAGCGAGACGGCCGGCAACGGGCGGGCGGCCCCGGGCGGGTGCAGGAACAGCTGCGCGAGATCCTGGGCGTCGGTGCTGCTCCCGCCGTTGCCGAACGCGTACAGCCGGCCGCCGGCCCGGAAGGCGGCGGCGCACCGATGGGCGCACTCGACCAGCCGCTGCCCGTGCGCGGCGACCAGGGACTCGCGGAGGGCCACGATCTCCGCGGTTTTCTCCGCGGTGGACGCCGCCACGGCGGCGAGAACGGCGTCCAGGTCGGTCGGGCGGTCGTCGAGGAACGGGTAGAGCGCCCCGAGCGCGCCGCCGACGGGGGCGCTCACCGGCTGCTCCCCACCACGGCGATGGCCTCCTTGGCGTGCACCAGCACGACGTCGCCCGGGGCCGCGTCGACCAGTGCGACGCTGACCTCCTCCGGGCCGGCGTCCGTGTCGACCACCGCCAGGCCGTCGGCCGTCAGCTCCCGGACCCGTACGGCCACCGCGGCGTCGGAGCAGGTGACGCAGACGTCGTCGTGGCAGGAGGTCACCGGCTCGCCTCCCGTTCCAGGAGACCCGGCTGTGCGAAGAACACGTGCACCAGCTCCCACAGGATGTGATAGGTCGTCATGTGCACCTCCTTGACGATGCCCGGGTCGTCGGACCGGGCGATGACGACATGGTCGGCCAGGCCGTCGCGGGCGATCTCGCCGCCGTCGCCGCCGAGGAGCCCGACGGTGAGCAGATCGAGGTGGCGGGCCGTCTCCAGCCCTCGGCGTACGTTGGCGCACCGGCCGTCGGCCGACAGCCCGAGCGCGATGTCCTGCGGGGCGGCGAGCAGCCGCAGCTGCGCGGCGAACACCTCGTCGAAGCCGTCGGCCCGGGCGATCCCGGTGAGGGTGGCGGCGTCGTTCGTCAGCGAGATCGCCGGCAGCGCCCGCTTGCCCACGACGACCGGGTGGACGAACTCGACCACGACGTGCTGGGCGTCTGTCGCCGGTCCGCCGTTGCCGAAGACGATCAGCCTGCCGCCGCGGTGGAAGCGTACGGCCATCTCGTAGCAGGCCCGCGCGATCCGCGGCGCGTCGGCGGCGAGCGCCCGCCCGGGGACGAGACGGCGGGCGAACGCGTGGTCCACCGCGGGGAACGCCGAGGGTCGCATGGTCGCGGTCAACTCCGGATCGTGGCGTACGGGTCGGCGGGGACGCGGCGGGCCCGGTCGAAGGCGTCCGCCGAGCGCCGTAGGCAGGCGTCGATGACCTGGTTGAGCTGCGCCAGCTCGACGAACCACGAGCGCAGGTCGCCGCGGCCCTTCGCCGTCAGCCGGTAGCAGCGGCGCGCGGGCCCCGCCCCCGCGGTCTCCCACGCAGAGCTCACCGACCGGTCGCGCTCCAGGCCGCGCAGCACCCGGTAGACGTGGCCGGGTTCCACGTCGGACACCCCCATCGCGTCGAGACGCTCGATCAGGTCGTACCCGTGCCCGGGCCGCTCGAAGATCAGCAGCAGGAGGAGCGGATGGAGCAGGCCACGCAGCTCACGCCCGTGCATGTCGATCCCTCCCCCGCGTCGAGCCGCCGTTGCCCCACGTAGCTAAGCATAGTTTGCCCGTTAATGTCCCAACAGTTCCGGATTGCCGGTTCGGGATGCGGTGGCCGGACGACACGCACGGGCATGCCGAAATCGCGGTTACCGCGCCGCGGCACGGGTAGGCACCGGTGACACGTCTGTGAGGGCGAGGTGATCGTCGTGTCGGCGAGCCGTTCGAGAGGTACGAGGGTGTCACAGGAGTACCGCAGGAGCCCCGAGGCGGTTTCCAGGCTGTCGCCGGAGCAGCACCGGGTGACTCAGGAGGCCGGAACGGAGCCGGCCTTCGACAACGCCTACTGGGACAACGAGGAGCCCGGCATCTACGTCGACATCGTGTCCGGTGAGCCCCTCTTCGCCTCCGTCGACAAGTACGACAGCGGTACCGGATGGCCGACCTTCACCAGGCCGATCGAGCCGGAGAACGTCGTCGAGGTCCCGGACTCCAGCCTCGGCATCGTCCGCACCGAGGTCCGGTCGGCGCACGGGAACAGCCACCTCGGGCATGTGTTCGACGACGGGCCCCCGGAGACCGGCGGCCTGCGCTACTGCATGAACTCGGCCGCGCTCCGGTTCGTTCCCCGCGACGACCTCGAACACGAGGGCTACGGCGAGTACCGCGACGTGTTCGAGCGGCCGCAGGGGCGGCCCAGGCGGTGAGCGACCGGTGCTCTGTCAGCCGGCCGGCTGGATCTTCCAGAGGTCGTCGAACGCGCGGCTGTCGAAGAGGGCCTTGCCGTCGACCACCCTGCCGTCGCGAAGGGTCAGAAACCAGGCGTACGTGTTCTCGTACGGGGTGCCGGCCAGGGTGATCCCCCTGCCGTCGAACAGGGTGACGACGGTGTTCGCCTCGGCGTCCTCGTAGATCGCCCGCCTGTTCACCGGCCGGTACGGGCTGTCCGGCCTGAACCGCGCGTTGAAGGGCCCCAGCGCCTTGGTGATGAACTCGTCAGCGCTGTGGTACGTGCCGGCAACCACCGACTCCCCGACCACCTCCCACCGCATCTCGGGGGCGAAGATGTCGGAGATCGCGCCGGTGCCGGCGGACCAGTCCGCGAAGGCGCGCGTGACGATGTCCCGGTTCGTCGTCATGACGGCACCACCTCTCTGGGGCGCGCGGGCCCGGCGGCCGAATCGCTCGACGGATCGACCGCTCGTGTGGACGGGGTCTCGCCCGCCACTGTATTCGCGGGTCGGGACGGTCGAGGTCAAGTCGCGGGAACCGGGGGCGAACCCACCCCACAGCGCTACAGGTGCCCCAGCACCACAGGCGCGCGGTCGACGACGACGTGCCCGTGCGCCGCCGACATCGACATGCCGGGTGCCGAGGACATGCCGCTGCCCGGATTCCGCAACGACCGGCGCTGGGGCTTCTCGTCCGAGCGGCTCGGCATCACGTTCCACGGCAACACCCTCACCCACGTCGACTCCCCGTGCCACATCTTCTGGGACGGCACCATGTACAACGGGCGGTCGCACTCGCTGGTCGACGCCGCAACGGGATCGGCGTGGGCGGCCGTCACGGCGGCGGCGAACGGGATCGTCACGCGTGGCGTCCTGCTGGACGTCGCGAGGGTCCGCGACGTGCCGTGGTTGGAACCGGGGCAGGGTGTGTTTCCCGAGGATCTCGAGGAGGCCGAGCGTCGCCAGGGTGTGCGGGTGCGGTCCGGCGATGCGGTGCTCCTGCGGACCGGCTATGGCCGCGTCCGGCACGAGGCCGGTGCGGCCAGCGGTTTCACGCAGGCCGGCTGGCACGCGTCCTGCCTGCCGTGGCTGCGTGAACGGGAGGTCGCGCTGATCGGCGCCGACACGCCCCGGGAGGTTCAGCCGTCGGGGTACGAGGACGTGTTGATGCCGGTTCACGCCGTGAGCCTCGTTGCGATGGGTCTGTGGCTGCTCGACAACTGCGACCTAACGTCCGGCAGCCCGGTCAACCCGATCGCCACATTCTGACCGCGGGACTCGCCGGACAGCCCCCTCCCGAGACCACCTCGCCGTTGCCCGTTCCGACGCCCACGGAGCTATCCCGCGCCGCCGCCGGAGGTCCGATCGTCGCGTTGTTTCGCCCGGGCGGCGACTGGGCACTTTCCGCAGGTCAACATGCCGCGGTCGGGAGGTCTGTATGCGCCGGTGGCTTCGTGAGCACGCACTGTCGGTCGCCACACTCAGCGCGTTCACGATCTTCTGGCTCCTGCAGAGCGTGTTCGGTTGGCAGGTGCACAACGAGGAGTTGGCCCAGTACGGCCAGCACGCCCTGTCGTACCTCGGGTACCTGCACAGCGGGCACTTCGTGGAGGCGACGTTCGAGAACTGGGAGTCGGAGTTCCTCCAGATGGGCGGGTACGTGCTGCTCACCGCCTACCTGGTGCAGAAGGGCTCGTCGGAGTCCAAGCCGGTGGGCCAGGGCGACCGGCCCGAGGACCGGGCCGAGAACGCCACCGCGGAGTCGCCGCGGCCCGTGCACGTCGGCGGGCTGGCGTTGCGGGTCTACCGCAACAGCCTCTCCGTCGCCCTGCTGATGATCTTCGCGGGGTCGTTCCTCGGGCACCTGTTCGGTGGGGTGGCGGCCTACAACGAGGAGCAGATGCTGCAGAGCGGGGCGCCGCCGATCAGCGCCTGGCAGTTCCTGGGCACCAGCGACTTCTGGTTCCAGTCGATGCAGAACTGGCAGAGCGAGTTCCTCGCCGTCGCCGCGCTGATCCTGCTCAGCATCGTCCTGCGCCAGCACGGCTCGCCGGAGTCGAAGCCGGTGACCGCGTCGCACGCGACCACGGGGGCCTGAGGCGCCGAGAGCCGGCGGTGGTCCGCCGCCCGGCTGGAGCCTGGCGCCGGCCGCGGCACCGCCATCACGGCGAGGGTGAGCCCGGCGGCGCGCTACCCGTAATCAGCTTTCGACGGGCGAGCGGCGCCGCAGCCCCGCCGAAAAGCGTCTCCGCGGGATTTGCGCGATCGTTTGTGACATTCCCACGAGGCCACCTTCACTTAGTGGCAATCCGACACTCAAACACCCATTTACCAAGGTCGATACATAAAGCCGGCCTTCGGTGACTTGGTTACATTTCCCTTTATCTGACTAATTGAGCTCGAAGTAATGTCGATCAATGGGTCTGATGCCGTAACTTCGTCCTCTCCATCCACTACCCGAGAGGTAGGAACATGTCCTCGAGACTGCTACGCGGCCTGGCCGCCGTCGCGGTGATGACCGCGGCGACGTTCACCGCCGCGAGCACCGCCGGCGCCGCCCCCGCCACCCTCGCCGGCTCGACCAGCTCCGTCATCGGCAGCGCCGCGCAACTCAGCCCGGACGTAGCCCGCACCGTCAAGGGCACCGACGCCGACGCCCGGCAGCGGGCCCTCACGGCGTACTGGACGTCGGACCGGATGAAGGCGGCCAAGCCGGACACCGAGATCCCCTCGGTGAAGGCGGCGCTCGCCAAGCGCGACCGCGCCCAGGACCAGTCGACGAACGCCACCCAGCCGCAGGGGCCGTCCGGCAGCGTGGCGCCGGTCGCCCCCGCGGTCACGCCGAAGGCGAGCGGGTCGACGGGCGACTCCTCCGGCGTGGGGACGCAGGCCTACTACCCTAACTACCCGGTCGGCCACCCGACGGCCCGCACCGCCGGTAAGGTCTTCTTCACCCTCAACGGCGGCAACTACGTCTGCTCGGGGACCATCGTGAACACCGAGGGCAGGTCCTCGGTGTGGACCGCGGCCCACTGCCTCACCGGCGGCGGGGTGTTCGCCAGCAACTGGGTCTTCGTCCCGAACTACAACAACGGCGCGGCCCCCTACGGCCAGTGGTCCGCCATCCAGCTCTGGTCCACCACGGCCTTCTACTACAACAACAACGACTTCGCCAACGACGTCGGCTCGGCCGTGATCGGCCGCGTCAACGGCTGGCGGATCTGCGACTACCTCGGCGGGCAGGGCATCGGCTGGAACTTCGCGATCGGCCAGTACGTCTACGCCTTCGGCTACCCGCAGGCGTCGCCGTTCAACGGCCAGCTGCTCACCGCGGAGAACGGCCCCACCTACAACGGCGGTGGCGGCACCATCTACATGGTCAACTACATGACCGGCGGCTCCTCCGGCGGCGGCTGGCTGATGCAGTTCGACGGCAACTGGGGTTACCTGAACGGCCACAACGACTTCAAGTACACCAACCTCCCGCAGTACATGTACTCGCCGTACTACGGCAACCAGGTGGCGAACCTGTACAACACCGTCCGTAACATCTCCGCCTAGCGGAACCCACGCCGCGCCGGGTCCGGTCACGGACCCGGCGCGGCTCTTTCCCGCCGCGGTCCGGCCGGCGTCCACAGCGTCGACGGGCCGCCGGCCGGCATGACGAAGGACGTCGCGGGCAGCCCGTGGTTCCGGGGCGTCGACGACGACGGTCAGACCGGGCTGCCGTCGGGCGAGCCGCCCCCGGCGGGGATCCCGGTGCCGACCAGCGACAGCTCCAGCACGGCGGGCAACGGCACGACACCCGGTCCCCCCGCGCGGACCCAGTCGGCGATGTCGTCGACCACCGCGTCGTCGAGGACCAGACCGAACCAGACCGGACGCGCCCCGACGCGCCGCGCGGCCCGGTTGGGCTGGACGACCACCAGGTTCGACTGCGCGCACAGGTCGAGGCAGGTGCTGACCCGGACCCGGTGCGGTGCCGGCAACGCGTCGCGCAGACGTCGCAGCTGCGCGTCGTGGTCGACGTACGGGTGTTTGCCCGCGCTGCCGCAGCAGCAGTCCCGGCACACCGTCACCAGGCAGCCTTCCGGCTCCGTCATGTGCGACTCCTCCTGCGCGCGCCGCGAGGCGGCGCCCGGTCTCTTGGCCCGTGGTGTGGGTGACCCCGCGGGCCACCAGCAGCACGTGCCGGTTCATGACGCGGGTGGGTGGTACGTGATGGTGGGCCGCCCCGTGACCGGGTGCGCCGCCACGTCGGCGCGGATCCCGTACACGTCGGCGAGCAGCCCGGAAATGAGGACCTCGCACGATGGACAGTGGCGCGGCAGCGCGCCGGAACAGGGTGGGCCGCATCGCGCGCTCGCGCATCGGGATCGCCTTCCAGCACCTCGTGGACGGGTCATCGCAGTGCCGTGGCCGGTTTCCTGGCTGACGGGAGGTGCGTCCGTGGCCGGCCTTCCCAGGTGTGCAAGGCACCCAGTGACCTCGTAGCGACGAGGGCCGCGGACTTCCCGATCACAGTGGCGAGGGCCGCGCCGGTTCCGCACCGGCTTCCCGAACACCACGGCAGCGCCACACTATCCGGTGATCCACCCCCCGCGCCACGGGGGAAACCGAAAGTCACTTGCCGCGCACGGTCGGCTCGCCGACAGTACGACGGACTCGTCCGCGGCAGTTCCACCCGCGTGGAACCCCCGGAAGCCACGGCCCCGGACACGCCGCGACGGTGGCGGACGCGGCGGCGACGGCCCAGGGGTGGCTGAGCCGTCGCCGCGGTCCCCACCGTCAGGGGCGCGCCCAGCGGCCGACCACGGCCGCCGCGCCGCCGCCCCGGCGTACCGGCTCGGCTGCGGCGAGCAGCCGGCCGCCGGCGAGGAACTCGATCCCGGTCGCGGCGCCGATCTCCGCGGTGGGAGAGAAGGCGTGCCCCGGCGGAAGGCCGCGGGCGTACTCGGCGACGAACGCCGGCTCGGCCTGGGTGCTGGCGCCGTTGCGCTGCGACGCCCGCGGCGCCGCCAGCGCCTCCGGCAGGCTCATGCCCAGGTCGATCCGGTTGACCAGCATCTGCAGCACCGTGGTGATGATCGTCGCGCCGCCGGGCGTGCCGACGGCCAGGAACGGCCGCCCGTCGGCCAGCACGATGGTGGGCGACATGGAGCTGCGCGGGCGCTTGCCGGGTGCGGGCAGGTTGGGGTCGGCCGCGCTGCCCTGGGTCGGCGCGAAGTTGAAGTCGGTCAGCTCGTTGTTGAGCAGGAATCCGCGACCGGGTACGACCATCCCGTTGCCGCCGGTCGCCTCGATGGTCAGCGTGTACTCCACCACGTTGCCCCACCGGTCTGCCACGGTCAGGTTGGTGGTGCTCTTGCGGTCGTCGCGGACGTCGGCGGCCGGCGCCGCCTGGCAGCCGCCGTAGGCGCCGTCGGGGACGCCGGGCGCGACCGGCTTGGGCAGCGCCGCGGAGGCGTCGACCAGGCAGGCGCGCTCCGCGGCGTACGCGTCGTCGAGCAGTTCGCGGAGCACACCCTGCCCCGTGTGGTCGCCGACGTACCGGTTGCGGTCGGCGAACGCCAGCGCGCTGGCCTCCAGGTAGTGGTGCATCGCCTGCGCCGGCGTCATCGAGCGCAGGTCGAACCGCTCGAGGATGTTGAGGGCCTCGCCGACGGCGGTGCCGCCGCTCGACGGGGTGGACATGCCGTACACCTCGAGGCCCCGGTATTCCGAGCGGGTCGGCTCCGGGAAGCGGGCGCGGTAGCCGGCGAGGTCGGCGGAGGTCATGCTGGCCGGGCGGACCGGGTATGGCCAGGACCCGGTCGGCCGCTCCGCCAGCGGCGGACGCTGCACGGTGGCCACCAGGTCGCGGCCGACCTCGCCCCGGTAGAACACGTCGGTGCCGCGCCTGGCGATGAGCCGGTACGTCTCCGCGAGGTCCGGGTTGCGGAAGGTGCTGCCGACCGCCGGCGGGCGCCCGCCGGGCAGGTACAGCTCGCTGGTCGAGCTGAACTGCCCGAACGCGGCCTGGTTCGCGGCGATCTGGCCGGCGAAGGTCTCGTCGACGGTGAAGCCGTCCTCGGCGACCCGGGCGGCGGGCGTGAGCAGCTGCGCGAGGGACCGCGTGCCCCAGCGGTCCAGCGCGTCCCGCCAGGTGAGCAGGGTGCCGGGGACGCCGACCGACAGTCCGCTGATCCGGGCCTCGTCGAACCGGTACGGCTGCCCGGTGGCCGGGTCGACGAAGGTCGTCTCGGTCATCGACGCCGGTGCCGCCTCGCGGCCGTCGATGGTGTGCACCCGCCGGGTCTTCGCGTCGTAGTACACGAGGAAGCCACCACCGCCGATGCCGGCCGAGAAGGGCTCGGTGACGCCGAGCGCCGCCGCAGCGGCGACCGCCGCGTCGACGGCGTTGCCGCCGCGCCGCAGCACGTCCAGCCCGACCGCCGTGGCGGTGGCGTCCACCGTGGCCACCGCTCCCCCGTACCCGACGGCTACCGGCTCCTTCGGCGGCTCGACCGGCTTCGCCTGGACAGGGGTGGCGGTTGCGGCCACGAGCGTGGCCAGAGCGATCGTCGTGGTGACGAGGGCGCGAAATCTCATGTGGCCTCCCGAGATCGACATGGGTGGACCTACTGCCTACTCCTACGGCCGGTCCTGCGCAACCCGAACGTGGAGTGCTTCGGCACACGCGAGAAGGGGCTCAGCCGGCGGCGCCACCGGGTGGGTGTGTACTCGGTGAGGAACCGCGGGATTGGCCGCTGCGGCTCGACATCGTCGCCGGTGACCGTCGAATCGGCGGATGAAATCCGGTCCCGAACGCACCCAATCTCCGGCCGGTCTGACCGGTGTGGACAGACGGGCCACCGGGCAACAATGCCGACCGCCCACGCCCACGCAGCGACGCAGCGGCCCGCCGGCCGCGGGCCCCGACCGGCGGCGGCGACGCCTGCGGGTGGTCGACGGCGGAACCGGACCGGTCGGTACTGCGGGTCAACTGCGGGTCAACTGCCGGTCAACCGGCGCGCCAGCGGCTCGGACAGCCGGATCGCCCCCTGCCAGGAGGCACGGGCGAGATCCAGGTCGCCGAGCGCCCGATGGGCCAGGCCGAGCACCACCTGGTAGGTGTCGGCCGCGTTGCGGTCCCCGAGCTGCTCGAACCGGCGTACCGCCGCGGCCAGGTTCGCCACCGCCGCCGCCGGCTGTCCCGCCGCCACCAGGGTCAGCCCCCAGCTCGGCGAGGACGTACGCCTCACCCTCGCGCATCCGGTGCTGCCGGACCAGCGTCAGGCACCGTTCGTGCTCCCGGATCGCCTCGTCGTGTCGTCCGATCGCGTGGAGGCAGCGCGCCTTCTGGTGCAGAAGCATCACCCGTGGCACGTGGGCGCCCGGCGGCAGGCTCCGGCCAGCCTCGCCGATCACCGCCAGCCCCTCCTCGCCCCGTCCCTGGGTCGCCAGACACTTGGCGAGGTTGATCCGAGCGCTCAACGCGCCCGCCGGGTGGCCGAGGCTCTCGAAGAGCGACAGCGCCGCCCGGTGCGCCTCGACAGCCTGCCGCGGGCTGGCGTCGCTGAAGCGCAGGAGCCCGATCAGGTCGAGGACGCGGGCCTCCGCAGCCCGGTCGCCGAGCGACCGGGCCAGCTCGCGGGCCGCCTCGAGGTGGTCGGCCGCCAGGTCGAAGTCGCTGCGCAGGACGGCGAGATGGCCGAGCTGCATCCGGGCGAGCAACTCGCCGAAGCCGTGTCCGTGCGGACTACGTGCAGGTCTTCGCCCGGGGTGCGGACAGCATGCTGCGCCACGTGTGGTGGGACGGCCGGGCCTGGAACAACGAGCCGCTCGCCAGCCCGCCTCTCGGCGGGGGCCCGGCCGCCATGGTCGACTTCGACGGCAGCATCCAGGTCTTCGCGGCCGGCACCGACCACTCGCTCCAGCACATCTGGTGGGACGGCGACGGCTGGAACGCCGAGCCCCTCGGCGGCGGAATCGCCTGAACGACGATCCGGGAGGACCGAACCACGGCGGTCGCATCCCACGCCCGACCGCCCCGGAGGCCGCCG
Source organism: Micromonospora olivasterospora (assembly GCF_007830265.1). Lineage (NCBI taxonomy): Bacteria > Bacillati > Actinomycetota > Actinomycetes > Micromonosporales > Micromonosporaceae > Micromonospora > Micromonospora olivasterospora. Next base: position 5,493,508 of record NZ_VLKE01000001.1, on the reverse strand, counting down.
CCCGTTCGGGTGACGACAGTTTCCGCTGCTCACCTCCCGGGTACCGGACGATCAACCAGTCAACCGAGGAGGTCACCGGTGTCCACCGATGCCATCGTGCTGCTCAAAGAGGACCACAAGGAGATTCGCCGCCTGTTCAAGGCCTTCCAGGCTGCCGAGGAGGGGCCGGCGGGCGAGCGGCGGAAGCTGGTCGGGCAGATCCTGGAGGCCCTGACGGTGCACACCTACCTGGAGAACGAGGTGATGTACCCGGAGGTCCGCCGGCTGCTGCCGGACCTGGAGGACGACATCCTGGAGTCGTACGAGGAGCACCACGTCGCCGACGTGCTCTGCGCCGAACTGGCCGCCATGGACGCCGAGGACGAGCACTTCACCGCCAAGACGACGGTGCTGATCGAGAACGTGCTGCACCACGTCGAGGAGGAGGAGCAGGAGTGGTTCCCGAAGGTGCGGGACGCGCTCGGCCGCAAGGAGTTGCAGGAGATCGGCGAGCGGATGATCGCGCTGCGTGAGAAGGCGCCGCGCAGCCCGAGCGACGCGAAGGCGATCAAGAAGGCGATGGACGCGGTGACGGCCTGAGCCGCGCACCGGCGTCCCCGATCTTGGACAGTTGTCGTTCGGCGTGAACGACAACTGTCCAAGATCGGGCGTAGGGGCAGGTCAGGGGGCGGGGAGGATGCGGCGGAGCTTGCCCGGTGGGGTTGGCCGGGGGCGCCACTCGCGCGGGTAGCCCACCGACACCTCCTCGAAGCGCACCCCGTCGTGCCGGGTGGTCCGGGGGATGTGCAGGTGGCCGTACACGACGGCCGTGGCGTCGTAGCGCAGGTGCCAGTCGGCGGTCTCCTCGGTGCCGCACCACTGCGCGAAGATCGGGTAGCGCAGGATGCGGGTCGGCTCGCGCAGCAGCGGCCAGTGGTTGACCAGCACCGTCGGCAGGTCCGGCTCCCGGGCGTCGAGCCGGCGGGCGGTCTCGGCGACCCGGGCCGCGCACCACGCCTGCCGGCTCGGGTACGGGTCGGGATGCAGCAGGAACTCGTCGGTGCAGACGATCCCGGTCCGGTACGCCTCGGCGAGGGCCGCGTCGCGGGTGTCGAGGCCCTCGGGCCGCCAGCTGTAGTCGTACAGCAGGAACAGCGGCGCGACCAGCGCGGGCCCGCCGGGGCCCCGCCAGATCGGGTACGGGTCCTCCGGGGTGACCACCCCCAGGCTGCGGCAGAGGTCGACGAGGTGCCGGTAGCGGGCCTCGCCACGCAGCGTGACCGGGTCGGCCGGGGGCGTCCAGAGCTCGTGGTTGCCCGGCACCCAGACGACCTTGGCGAAGCGCCGGCTGAGCAGGCCCAGCGCCCACTCGATGTCCTCGACGGTGTCGCCCACGTCGCCCGCGACCAGCAGCCAGTCGCCCGGCGAGCCGGGCCGCAGGCCCTCGACGATCGCGCGGTTCTCCGCGTACGCGACGTGCAGGTCGCTGATCGCGAGCAGCGCCCCGTCCTCCCCCACGATCATCAGCCGATCTTAGGGGAAGCGCCGCGCCCGACGGGAGACGCGGTGGCGGAGGTCGACCGGGGGCGGCGGGACCGACCGGGTACGATCGGCGCGGGCCGTGACTGGCGCGTGAGGATGGAGAACCATCGGGGAGCGGCCCCGTCACGAGGACACTTGCCGAGCGCCTGGGCCTTCCACCGCACCACAGTAGGAGGTCGCATGTCGTCGCCGAGCACCGAGTCCACCGCCTTCCGCAGCGCCATCGAGGTGATCCGCGGCGTCGAGCCGCGGGTCGCCGACGCGATCCGCGCGGAGCTGGCCGATCAGCGGGAGTCGCTGAAGCTGATCGCCAGCGAGAACTACGCCTCCCCCGCCACGCTCCTGGCGATGGGCAACTGGTTCAGTGACAAGTACGCCGAGGGCACGGTCGGCCGCCGCTTCTACGCGGGCTGCCAGAACGTGGACACCGTCGAGGCGCTGGCCGCCGAGCACGCCCGTGAGCTGTTCGGCGCCGCGCACGCGTACGCGCAGCCGCACTCCGGCATCGACGCCAACCTGGTGGCGTTCTGGGCGATCCTGGCCGACCGGGTCGAGGCGCCCGCGCTGAGGAAGGCGCAGGTGCGGCAGGTCAACGAGCTGACCGAGGCGGACTGGTTCGCCCTGCGCCGGGAGCTGGGCAACCAGCGGATGCTGGGCATGTCGCTGGACGCGGGCGGCCACCTCACCCACGGCTTCCGCCCGAACATCTCCGGCAAGATGTTCGACCAGCGCAGCTACGGCACCGACCCGGCGACGGGGCTGGTCGACTACGACAAGGTCGCCGAGGCGGCGCGGGAGTTCAAGCCCCTGATCCTGGTCGCCGGCTACTCGGCGTACCCGCGGAAGGTCAACTTCCGGATCATGCGGGAGATCGCCGACTCGGTCGGCGCGACCTTCATGGTCGACATGGCGCACTTCGCCGGCCTGGTGGCGGGCAAGGTCTTCACCGGCGACTTCGACCCGGTGCCGCACGCGCACATCGTCACCACCACCACCCACAAGTCGCTGCGCGGCCCGCGCGGCGGCCTGGTGCTGTGCGGCCCGGAGCTGGCCGACCAGGTCGACCGGGGCTGCCCGATGGTGCTCGGCGGCCCGCTGCCGCACGTGATGGCCGCCAAGGCCGTCGCGCTGGCCGAGGCCCGCCGCCCCGACTTCGCCGACTACGCCCAGCGGGTGGTCGACAACGCCCAGGCGCTCGCCGAGGGGCTGCTGCGTCGGGGCGCGAAGCTGGTCACCGGCGGCACCGACAACCACCTGGTGCTCATCGACGTCTCCGGGTACGGCCTGACGGGCCGGCAGGCCGAGCAGGCGCTGCTCGACTCGGGCATCGTGACCAACCGCAACGCGGTCCCGCAGGACCCGAACGGCGCCTGGTACACCTCCGGCATCCGGATCGGCACCCCCGCGCTGACCACCCGGGGCCTGGGCACCGCCGAGATGGACGCCACGGCCGAGCTGATCCACACCGTGCTCACCCAGACGACGCCGGGCGCGAACGCCGACGGCACCCCGTCGAAGGCGAAGTACGTGCTCGACCCGGCGCTGGCCGACAAGATCAGCCGCCAGGCCGCGGACCTGCTGGCCAGTTTCCCCCTCTACCCGTCGGTCGACCTGGCCTGACGTCGCCTCTCTCCCGCCGCCCCGCCCCGCCCCGCCCGCCCGGCGCGGGGCGGCGCCGCTCCGTGGCACCCTCGGCACCGGTGATCAAGAGGTTTGTGTCATCTCGGCGCCGAGATCCTGACGCAAACCTCTTGATCATCCAGAATCGGGCGACGGGCGGGGTGGGGGCGTCAGCGGGTGCGGCGGGCGCGGAGGCGGTGCAGGACGGCCGTGCCGCCCGGCCGAAGTGGTCGTGCAGCTCCCGGTACTCGGCGTACAGGTCGTCGTACGCCACGCGGCGGGCCGGGTCCGGGTGGTACGTCTCCCGGTGCCGCGCGCCCATCGCCTCCGACGCGGTCGGCACGTCCGGGTACGCCCCGGCGGCCACCGCCGCGTGGACGGCCGCCCGAGCGCGGCCGGCTGGTCGGAGTCGACCACGTGCAGCGGGCGGCCGATCACGTCGGCGTAGATCCGCATGAGCAGCCGGTTGCGGGTGAGCCCGCCGGCGACGGTCAGCTCGTCGACCCGGATCCCGGCGGCCTCGAACGCGGCGACCACGGTGCGGGCGCCGAACGCGGTGGCCTCCAGCAGCGCCCGCCAGATGTCCTCCGGCCGGGTGGCCAGGGTCAGCCCGAGCAGCACCCCGCTCAGCTCGTGGTCCATCAGCACCGACCGGTTGCCGCTGTGCCAGTCCAGGGCGAGCAGGCCGTGCCCGCCGACGGGTTGGTCGGCGGCGAGGGAGTCGAGCAGGTCGTAGGGGCTGATGCCGCGCTCCCGGGCCCGCTGCGCGTAGGACGCGGGCAGGGCGTTGTCGACGTACCAGGCGAAGATGTCGCCGACGCCGCTCTGCCCGGCCTCGTAGCCCCACGCGCCGGTGGTCACCCCGCCGTCGACCGCCCCGCACACCCCCGGCACGTCCCGGTACGCCTCCGCGTTCATGATCAGGCAGGTGGAGGTGCCGAGCACGGCGAGCATCCGGCCCGGGGCGACGGAGCGGGCCGCGGCGGCGGTGACGTGGGCGTCGATGGTGCCCACGCCGACGGCGGTGCCGGGGCGCAGGCCGGTCCAGCCGGCGGCCTCGGGGTGAGCCCGCCGGCCCGCCCGCCGACCGGGGCGAGCGGGCCGCCGAGGCGGGCCAGCAGGCCGTCGAGGCGGGGGTGCAGGGCGCGGAGGAACTCCGCCGACGGGTACGCCCCGTCCTGCCGCAGCGCCTTGTAGCCGGCGGCCGAGACGTTGCGGGTCTCCCGGCCGCAGAGCTGCCAGACGATCCAGTCGGCCGCCTCGATCCAGCGCCCCGCCCGGTCGAAGGCCGCCGGGTCCTCCTCCAGCGCCTGGAGGGCCTTGGCGGGCAGCCACTCGGCGGAGACCCGGCCGCCGTAGCGGGGCAGCCACGGCTCGCCGTGCTCGGCGGCCAGGGCGTTGATCCGGTCGGCCTGCCGCTGGGCCGCGTGGTGCTTCCACAGCTTCGGGTACGCGTGCGGGCGGTCGCGCAGCTCCGGCAGCTCGCACAGCGGCGTGCCGTCGGCCAGGGTGGGCAGCACGGTGCAGGACGTGGCGTCCACGGCGATGCCGATCACGTCGGCCGGGTCGACGCGGGCGTCGCGCAGCGCGGCGGGCACGGCGACGCGCAGCACGTCGCGGTAGTCGTCGGGGTGCTGCAACGCCCAGTCCGGCGGCAGCGCCGGCCCGCCGGGCAGCCGTTCGGTGATCACCCCGTGCCGGTACGGGTGCACGGCGCCGCCGCGCTCCCGGCCGTCGGCGACGTCCACGACCACGGCCCGGCCGGAGAGGGTGCCGAAGTCGATCCCGACGACGTGACGGGGCCGCTCCCCCATCGCTCCTCCTCCCACCGCCCGCGACGGCGCCGGCGGTGGGAGGACGGTAACAGCGCGCGGGGAGCGGCCGGGGTCAGGGCCGGTTGAGCGGGCGCTTCAGGTGGTAGCGGTGCACCTCGGTGCTGCCCTGGACGTTGTTGACGTCCTCGGCCGCCGAGACCAGCTCCCAGCCGTCCCGGCCGACCCGGTTGAGGTGCGCGATCGCCGTGTCGCCGTACGCGGTGACGTCGCTGCGGGTGCCGTCGGGGGCGTACCAGACGAACGAAACGTGGAAACTGCGTCCCTGACCCTGATAGCGGCGGACCAGCAGTGCGTACTCCCAAGCGACCATGCGTCCATTATGGCCGGTACATGATCACGGCGGGGACACGGGTGGTGGCCGGCCGGCGACCGTGCGGCGTCAGGCCGGGGCCGCCGCGCGGGCCAGCTCGTCGGCGAGCAGCGCGGCCAGCCGGTCCAGCCCGACGTCGATCTGCTCGGGGGTGACGGCGCTGATCGACAGGCGCAGCGCGTTGACCGGCGCGGTGTCGTCGTAGAAGTGGGCCATCGGGGTCCACAGCACGCCGTACTGCCGCCCGGAGCGGCGCAGCAGCGCGTCGTCCACACCGAACGGCACGGTCACCACCGCGAAGAAGCCGCCGGCGGGGACGTTCCAGCGCACCGGCGAGGGCGCGGGGAACCGGCGCTCCAGGCCGGCGACGAGGTGCCGCAGGTTCCGCGCGTACGCGGCGCGCTCGCGCGCGTTGGCCTCGACCAGGCTGCACCCGTGGGCCAGCAGCGCGCCGCCGACTACTGCCTGCGCGATGGCGGAGGTGTTCACCGTGACCATGCTCTTGATCTTGGCGAGCTGGTCGGCGAGCGGCCCGACGGTGCCGTCGGTGGCGCGTACCCGCTGGTCGGCCACGACATAGCCGACCCGGGCCCCGGGCAGCACCGTCTTGGCGAACGAGCCGAGGTAGACCACCCGCCGGCGGGTGTCCAGCGCCTTGAGCGTCGGCGTCCGCCGCGCGCCGTCGGCGTGGAACAGCCCGTACGGGTTGTCCTCGATCAGCAACAGGTCCTCGTCGGCGGCGAGGTCGAGCAGCCGGCGGCGGTCCGCCAGGTCGATGCTCGCGCCGGAGGGGTTGGCGAAGTCCGGCATCACGTAGCAGCCCCTCGGCCCGCGCCCGGCGCACCTCGGCACGCAACGCCGCCAGGTCGACGCCGGTCGGCCCGCCGGCCACGGGCCGGACCGGCAGGTCGACCAGCCGGGCCGCGCCGGTCAGCCCGACGTACGTGGGTGCGACGGCGAGCAGCACGTCCCGGGGATCGGCGCGCAGCGCCCGCAGCACCAGGACCATCGCCTCCTGGCAGCCGACGGTCACCACGATCGACTCCGGGTCGACGGTGACCTGCTCGTCGACGGCGAGGTTGCGGGCGACCAGGTCGTGGATGATGCCCTTGGTGCGGCCGTACTGGAACAGGGTGCGGTGCACCTGGGCCGGGCTCTGCCCGAGGTCGTCGGCCAGATGCCGGCGGAACGTCTCCAGGTGGCGGTGCAGGTCGGCGACGTCGAAGAACTCCTCGTACGGCCGGCCGGCCGCCAGCGACACCGCGTCCGGGTAGTGCTGGGCCACCTCGTTGAGGAAGTTCATCGAGTTCAGCGCCGGGTCGTCGACCGCCGGGTGCAGGTCGGCGACGTGCAGGTCCACTTGTTCCACTGGCTCAGCCTCCCGTGATCGTTCGCAGGGCGCGGGCCTCGGCCGGGTCGGCGCAGCCGGCGAGGGTGAGGGCGTCGCGCAGCTCGGCGGCGAGCAGCGCGAACGCGGCGTCGGCGCCGGCCCGCCCGCCGACGGCCAGCGCCCACAGCAGCGGCCGGCCGATCAGCACCCCGGACGCGCCGAGCGCCAGGGCGCGCAGCACGTCGACGCCGCCGCTGATCCCGCCGTCGACCAGCACCTCGCACCGGTCGCCGACGGCCGCCAGCGCCTCCGCGAGCATCGTCACGGCCGCCGGGGCGCCGTCGAGCTGTCGCCCGCCGTGGTTGGACACCACCACCGCGTCCGCGCCGGCGTCGGCGGCGAGGACGGCGTCGCGGGGGTCGAGGACGCCCTTGACCACCAACGGCAGGTCGGTGCGCCCGCGCAGCCAGCCGACGTCGGACCAGGTGAGGGCGGAGGCGAACGCGGCGGCCGTGTGGCGGGCGACGGCGGAGGTGCCGGGGCTGCCGGAGTGCGCCAGGTCGCCCCGGCTGCCGGGCAGGTTCGCCGCCGCCACCTCCGGCGGCAGGGCGAAGCCGTTGCGGACGTCGCGCAGCCGTGGGCCGAGGATCGGCACGTCGACGGTGACCATGAGCGCGGTGCAGCCGGCGGCGTGCGCCCGGTCCACCAGCTCGCACACCATGCCCCGGTCGCGCAGCCAGTACAGCTGGAACCACACCGGCCCGCCCGCGGCGGTGATCTCCTCGATCGGCGCGCTGCTGAGCGTGCTCGCCACGTACGGGACGCCCGCCGCGCCGGCCGCCGCCGCGAGCGCCGGCTCGCCGTCCGGGTGCGCCAGCCGCTGGTACGCCATCGGCGCGACCGCCACGGGCATGGCCTGCGGCCGGCCCAGCAGCGGGGCGTCGGTGCGGGGCCGCTCGACGCCGCGCAGCATCCGGGGCAGCACGGCGATCCGGTCGAGGGCGGCCCGGTTCGCCGCGAGGGTCGTCTCGGCGCCGCTGCCGCCGGCCACGAAGTCGTACACCTCGGGCGGGAGCACGCCCCGGGCCAGCCCGGCGAAGTCGGCGAGGCTCGCCGCGAACGGCACGCCGGCCGCCGGCCGCGGGGAGGGGTCACCCGCGGCCGTGGCGGCGTCGACCGGCGGCGCGACGGCGTCAGGCATCGGCCGGTACCATCGGGGCGGTCACCCCGAGCCGGTCGCGGAGGAAGGCGGCGGCCCGGTCCTGGGCCCGCCGCCCGGCGTCGAACGCCCCGGGCATGGCGAAGAATCCGTGGATCATGCCGTCGTAGCGGGCCAGCTCGACCGGCACCCCGGCGGCGCGCAGCCGGTGCGCGTACGCCTCCCCCTCGTCGCGCAGCGGGTCGTACTCGGCGGTGACGACCAGGGCCGGCGGCAGGCCGGACAGGTCGTCGGCGAGCAGCGGCGAGGCGAGCGGGTCCGCGGCGGCGGCGTGGTCGGGCAGGTAGTGCCCCCGGTACCAGTCGACGGAGTGCCGGTTGAACAGCAGCGGGTCCTGCTCACCGGCCGGGTCGTCCCGCTCGCGCTGGTCGGTGTTCGGGTAGACGAGCAGCTGGGCGGCGAGCGCGACCGTGCCCTCGTCCCGGCACAGCAGGGTGACGGCGGCGGCGAGGTTGCCGCCGGCGCTGTCCCCGCCGACGGCCAGCCGGGCCGGGTCCACCCCGAACTCGTCGGCGTGCTCGGCGAGCCGGCGCACGGCGGCGTGGCAGTCGTGCACGGCCGCCGGGAACGGGTGCTCGGGGGGCGAGCCGGTAGCCGACGGTGACCACCTGGCATCCCGTGGCGTTGGCCAGCCGCCGGCAGATGCCGTCGGCGGTGTCGACGCTGCCCAGGGTCCAGCCGCCGCCGAAGAAGTAGACCAGGGTGGGCAGCGGGCCGGCGGCGGCCGGCCGGTAGACGCGTACCGGCAGGTCCCCGGCCGGGCCGGGCACGGTGGCGTCGCGGACGTCGTGCACCGGCTCGACGTCTCCGCCGCCGGCCCGGATGGCGGCCAGGTCGGCGGCGCGCGCCTCGGCGAGGCTCTGCGTGTGCAGCGGTGGGACGCCGGCCGTCTTCCGCGCGGCCCGGTACGCCACCACCTGCGGGTCGAGGGGCATGTCCAGCTCTCCTATCCGCCGGTCGTGACGGACATCGTGTCGATGCCGCGCAGGAACAGGCTGCCGCTGTAGACCGGCTTCTCGGTCACCTGGAGCTTCGGGAAGCGGGCGAACAGCCGGGGCAGGGCGAGCCGCCCCTCCAGGCGGGACACCGCCGAGCCGAGGCAGAAGTGCAGGCCGACGCCGAAGGCCAGCGACGGCGGGCCGCCGCGGCGCGGGTCGAAGCGGTCGGGGCCGGGGAAGCGGGCCGGGTCCCGGTTCGCGGCGGCGATCAGCATCAGCACGTTCTCGTCCTTGGCCACCGGCACGCCGTGCAGGACGGTGTCGCGCGGCGCCGCCCGGGCCAGGAAGTGCACGGGGGCCTCCATCCGCAACACCTCGTCCACGCAGCCCCGGGTCAGCTCGTCGTCGCCGGGCAGCGCGGCCACCACCTCGGGGTGCGCCAGCAGCAGCGGCAGGCCGTTGCTGAACATGTAGACGGTGGTGACGAAGCTGGCGTTGAACAGCACGATCAGGTTGCTGATCAGCTCCTCCTCGGTGAGGTCCACCCCACCGCCGTCGAGCGCCTCGACCAGGCCGCTGATCAGGTCCTCGCCGGGCCGCCTGCGGCGGTCGGCGATCAACTCCCGGTAGTACCCGCGCAGCTCGGCGGCGGCGGTGTTCGCCCTGGCCAGCCGCTCCGGGGTCTTCCCGGCGACGTCCATGAACTCGTCGATCCAGTCGACCCGCTGCCGGTACCACGGCAGGTCGGCCTCGGGCAGGCCGATGAACTCGGCCATCACCAGCGCGGGGATCGGGTACGCGAAGTCGGCCACGAAGTCGAGCTCGGCGCCGCCCGCGCCGGCCTCGGCCATGCGGTCCAGCATCGCGTCGGTGACCCGGACGATCACCGGCTCCAGCTCGCCGAGCCGGCGCGGGGTGAACGTCTTCGCGAACACCGCCCGCATCCGCGTGTGGTCCGGCGGGTTGATGAACATCATCGACGAGTTGAAGGTCCGCAGGATCTCCTCGTCCTCCCACCCGGGCGGGGACTGCTTGTACCACTCGGGGTCGCGCAGCAACTGGTCGAGCACGTCGTACCCCCCGGCGACGGCGCTGACGGTGCTGTGCTCGGGACGGTTCGGGAGCTCGCGGATCGGGCCCAGCTCGTGCAGGGCCGCGTAGAAGGGATACGGGTTCTGCCGGCCCTCGTCGCTGTACAGGCCGGACAGCAGCTTCTCGACGTCCACGTGGCGCTTCCTCCCCAGGAATCGGATGTCGGGGCGGCGGGGTCCCCGCCGCCCCGACGGTGTCAGACCGAGCAGGCGCAGCGGGACCGCGTCGGCCAGCGCCTGGTTGCCCAGGTCGTTCGGGTGGATGTGATCGCCCGAGTCGTACGCCGGCAGCAGCCGGCTGGGCTGCGCCGGGTCGCGCAGCACCTGGTCGAAGTCGAGCACCCCGTCGAACTCGTCGCTGCCGCGCAGGTACGCGTTGACGGCCTGGCGGGTGGCCTCCTTCTCCGGCGTCCACACGCCCGGGTTGCCGTGCCCCTCGTAGGGGGTGAGCGTGGCCACCAGGCTGGTCAGGCCGCGCGCCTTGACCTGGCGGTTGATCTGCCGCAGCGAGGCGATGATGGCCTCGGCCGAGTCGCCCGTCATCCAGATGTCGTTGATGCCCAGGTGGGTGACGACCGTACGCACCCCGGTCTGCGGGAAGACGTCCTCGTTGAGCCGGGCCAGGGCGTTCGGGCCCAGCTCGTGGTAGCCGGGGAAGCCGCCCGTGCCGGGCTCGGTGCCCTCGTGGTTGAGCCGGCTGCCGCCCAGGCTGAGGTTGAGCACGCCCGGGGTGCGCACCTCCGGGCGCGCGTCGATCAGCCGGTCGGCCAGCAGGTCCGGCCAGCGCTTGTTGGCGTTGACGGTCGAGCCGTTGCCGTCGCCGATCGAGTCGCCGAGGACGACCACCGCGCCGGGGCTGTGCCGCCGCTCCACGTCGATGCCGGACAGGAACATCCAGCAGCAGTTGGGGCGGATGGTGAACCCGGTCCCGGCGGCCGACCCGGTGAGGTCGGTGGCGCCGATGAAGGTGGTCTGCCGGTTCGTTCCGTGGAACGTGACCGGGCCGGTGAGCACCGGGAAGTACAGCGTGACGACCAGGTCCTCCTGCTCGCCGACGGGGAAGTCGAGCGGGTCGCTGAGCAGTTCGGCGCCCCGGTTCATGGCGGCCGAGGCCGAGCCGTCGAAGGCCAGCTCCCGCACGCTGCCGGCGTCCACGTCGGACAGATCGTCCGGCGTGGACGCGTCGGGGCGGGCGATCGTGGCGCGGCCGACCTTGACCGCCTGCTCGCCGTAGAGGTTGGACAGCCGGACGCGCAGCCGGGGACCGCCCACCGTGGTGTGGACGATCATGCGGATGCTCTGGTTGTTGAGGCCGGTGTTGGTCAGGCCGACGGTGTTGCCCCGGGTCACCGCCGCGGCCCAGCTGCCCGCCCACACCGGGGCGTCGCGGCGCTCCCCGGTGTCCGGGCCGGCGGTGGCCACCAGGGCCGGCGCCCCCACGACGAGGGCTGTGGTGGCGGCGGCTATGAGCTGCCACCTCTTCGGAGCCGTCATGATGTGCCACTTTTTCGGGGTCGACATTGAACCTCCATCGTTGGCAGCCCAGGGCCGTCCGCTGACGGCGCCGCCTGGACGATGGTCCTGAAACCTAGCCAGGCATCTGACAGGCATCAATCAACCTGATCGACAAGGTCAAATGCCGTCGGGGCGGCGGGGGGCACCGATCGGCCCTGTGCCGCGCCGGCCCGTCGGCCTAGGCTCGCCAGTGACGACGGCGGGGTCGCCCACGCGCGCGCCACCGTCGCCGCGTCCTGGCCCTGAGCTGCCCGGACGCCCCTCGCGGCGCCGATCACACGGAAAGGTAACGGCTGGCGATGACTGACGGGTCCGACCGACCGACCACCTACGTGCACCGCGCGCTGGAACTGTTCGCCGACTTCGGCGACCGGGAGGCGCTGGTGGGCGGCGGGCGCCGGCTGACGTACGTGGACGTGGCCGCCGAGGTGCGCGCCCTCGCGTCCGCCCTGGCCCGCGGCGGCGTCCGGCCGGCGCGGTGCTGGTGATGCTCGGCAACGTCGTCGAGGGGCCGCTGCTCCAGCTGGCCCTGCACCTGCTCGGCTGCCGGACGATGTGGATCGCCCCGGTCACCTCCGCCGCGAGGTCGACGACTTCGTCCGGCTGTCCCGCCCCGAGGCGTTCGTCTACGACGCCCGCGCCGCCGACGGGCTCGGCGACCAGATCGCGGCCGGGCTGCCCGGCGTACCGGTGCTCTGCCTCGGCCCCGGCGGCGCCGGCCCGGACCTCACCGCCGCCGCCGACGCGGCGGCCGGGCCGCCCGGCGACGCGCCGGAGCCGGAGTCGTTCCTGCAGACCAGCGGCACCACCGGCACGCCGAAGCTGGTGCACCACCGGCAGAGCTTCTATGCGCAGATCCTCGCCCTCGCCGCCGACTTCCGGGCCGCCGGGTTCCCGCTGCTGCGGCACCTGTCCCACTCGCCGATGTGGCTGGCCAGCGGCCAGATCACCACGCTGCTCAACCTGTTCACCGGCGGGGTGCTGTTCCTGCGCGAGCAGTGGGACCCGGCGGCGTTCATCGCCACCGTCGACCGGGAGCGGCTCACCTCCACGTTCGTCACCCCGCCGACGCTCTACGAGGTGCTCGACCACCCGGACCTGGACGGCGCGGACTTCTCCCACATGTTCATGTTCAACGTGGGCGCCGGGCCCGCCGCGCCCGCCCGGTTGCGCCAGGCGATCGCGCGCTTCGGCCCGTGCCTGCGCATCGTGTACGGGCTCAGCGAGGCCGTCGTGATCTGCGCCCAGCCGGGGCTGACCGAGGACCCGGAGCACCCGGAGCGGCTGCGCTCCTGCGGCCGGCCGTACGGAGACGTGAGCGTCGAGATCCGGGGCGAGGACGGCAGCGTGCTGCCGTCGGGCGTCGACGGCGAGGTGTGGGTACGCACGAAGCTCAGCTTCGTCGGCTATCACGGCCAGCCCGAGCTGACCGCCCAGTCGGCGTTGCGGATGCGTGGCGGGAACCTGACGTTGGGGAAGACACCGGGTGTGCTGCGGTTCGTGTGGTCGTGGCCCGGCGTGGACGTGGCCGGGTTGGATCCGACGACGGTGACGGTGTCCCGTGACCCGGACGGCCGTTGGTTCGTGACGTTCGCCGTCGACGTCAGCCCGGCGGTCCCCGAGCGGCTGCGGGCGGGCCTCGGCGAGCGGATGCGCCGGCTCTCGGCGCGCACCCGCCGGCTGGCCGAGCGGTTCGGCACCCTGCACGTGCACCTGACCGACCATCCGGCGGTGGCCGACCCGAGCCTCTACAGTGGCGACGGGCGGCACGGCAGCGCCCGCAGCGACGCGATCGCCACCGCCGAGACCCTCCGCCGGTTGGGGGCCCACCTGGCTGCCGCCGGCTAATCTAACGGACGCCACCGCGACCCAGCTCGACGAGGAGGTCAGGGGCCACTACCGGAGGGGAAGGGAGTGACCCGGCTACGGGAGCACCACACCGCCGGCACGAAGGCCAGAGGCGATCATGAGAAATGGGAAACTTCCGCCAGTTTGAGAACCGCAGCGAGATGCCGGAGGTCCGTCACACCGTCCTCACCGGCACCGGACCTGTTGACCCACACGCCAAGGAGACCGGCCTCGTCGGCGGCCGCCGCGTCTCCAAGCTTGTTGTCGCCCACGTACGCGGTTACCGCCGGTGGATACCCCAATGCCGCGCAGCCCGTGTGGAAGATGCGGGGATGCGGTTTCGACGCTCCCGCCGCGTCGACGCCGACAACACACCTGAACCGGGAGAGCAGACCGACCCGCTGGAGCTTGACCCGGGAGAAGGCGGTGTCGCTGTTGGTCACGATTCCCAGGGGCACGTCGCCTAATGAGGCGAGCCCATCGAGGACATCGGGGAAAAGCCGCAGCGACGCCTCGTAACGCTCTCGATAGCCCAGGAACCAGCGGTAGGGATCGGGTATCGAGGGCGCTTTCATCCAGGCCATCATGTCCGCTGCGAGTGAGCGCGCCTGCCCCACGTAGTCGGTCCGGCCCGCGAGGAATCGGTTGAAGTGGAACGCTTGTAGCTCCCCGAACCTGGCTGCCGCCGCATTGAGATCACCCTCCACACCGAGCGAGCGGAGGTAGCTGACGATTCCGTCGTGCTCCGCACCTGCGTAGTCGATGAGCGTGTCGTCGACATCGAACAGCACTGCTTGGACCGTACCTCGCACGTGCCCTCCTCGTCGCGCGATGGGTTTGCTCGGTGGAACGGACTTCAGGCCCGTGAGAAGGTCTTCGTCGGGGTTACGCGCACCAGGACCCGCGTCTCACCCGGCTGGGGGGCCCAGTGTGTGCCGCGGTAGGCGAGCGACAGTTCGTCGATCAACTCCATCGCTCCCTCAGACGACATCGACGCAGTGCCACGTACTTCGATGTAGCTACCCGGGATATTCGGATCCCACGCCAGAAGGCTGACCCGGGGGTTAGCCCGCATGTAGCGGACTTTCAGCCGGTTCGCCGCCGTGGAGAACAGAACTTCCCCATCGTCGAACTTGACCCACAAGGGACTGGACTGCGGTTGTCCGAGCGGACTTATCGTAGACAGTGACGCGATTATCGGGGCCCCGAAGAGCCGTGCCATCTTCTCTAGATGTGCTGGGCATATCGCTACGCGGCCGGTTTCGAGGCTATTGTTACCCATGAAACTCCCATCCCTGGGGACACAAGCTACCCACGCGCCTGTTGGTCGTCAAGCAATGTCCGCGGCCTTTCTCGGGCGAGGCTTCGGCACCGGCACCAGCTGCGATCTGTAAGGAACCCGACCGATTCCGTCCGTCCGGTTTGGTGATGGCTTGCCAGTGTATGCACACAAAAACAGGAGAAGGCTGCTTATCGATTCCATGATGTAACTGACGAATACGACGAAACGGCCGGGCCGGGGTTTCCATATCTGCCCATTTGGGCAGGCCCCGGCGCCGTCTCCGTCCGGGTTTGCGGTCAGGCCCGGAGCCTGCGGCCAGCACCGCCAACGCCTCGTCGTGGCAGCGGTAGGTATGCCGCGCGACAGACCGGATCGCTGGGCCGATTCGGGAGACGCCGACACTGCGGCTACGGAATCAGACCAGCCCGAACACGTTCTGTCGCCACAGAGCAAGGAGGCGAGTGCCCCGGACCCGCCGGGTCGCGCGCAGCAGGCCGGGAACGTAGCCGGGGTTCTGCCCGGTTGGCACCTGCCTTATTGTCTCTGGGCATACTGACCACAACGCGCGAGTTCCGTCGCCGTCGTTATAGCCCTGAGCGCTTCACCCGCCGGCGGTATCGCGAGGGGCTCGTGCAACGGCGAAACCGCGAACGCGTCGCGGACCGACAAAGGACGGCCTATGGCGCAGGTCCCGGGCGACTCCTTCGACGCAGAGCGCGCATGGCTGATTCTGCGCGAGGCATGCTCAACGATTCACGTGAGCCCTTCCGGCGGAGAACTGATCCGTCTCGGTGAGAACGCGGTGTTCTGGCTCTCCTCACGAACTGTCGTGGCGCGAGTCGGGCGGGGAGACGCCCGCGCGGCCGAGGCCGAGCGGGAGATCAAGGTCGCCAGATGGCTGGCGGGGTCGCCGGTTCCCGCGGTTCGTCCGCTCGAGATAGCTCAGCCACTGCGCATCGGCGACCATTTCGTGACGCTGTGGGAATCGGTGGCGGGCGAGATCAGCTACGGCACCCCGGCAGAGTTGGCGTCGCTCCTCCGGCAACTGCACGCTCTGGAGCCGCCTGCCGACATCGCATTGCCCCATGCGGACCCGTTCCGTCGAGCGCGTTGCTGTCTCGCGAACGCGACGGCGCTGGCCGACGAGGACAGGCTGTTCCTCAGCGCTTTGCTGGACCGTCTGGCGGCCAGGTACGCCCGGCTTGAGTTCCCACTCCGGCCGGGCGTCGTCCATGGCGACGCGAACGTGTGCAACGTCTTCCGGGACCACCATGGCAGGCCGGTGCTAGGCGATCTGGATACCGTGGCGGTGGGACCGCGTGAGTTGGATCTCGTGCCCGCCGCGGTGTACTACGACCGGCTCGGATGGCACTCGGCCGGCGAGTATCGGGAATTCGTGGAAGGATATGGTTTCGATGTGCGCCACTGGCCTGGATATGGTCTGCTGGCGGACGCTCTCGAGGTCGAGATGGTCACCTGGCTCGCGCAGAATGCAGATCAGGACGACAAAGCGGGACGGGAGCTCGCCAAAAGAGTCAAAACATTGCGTACGGGCGCCTCGCGAGCGGCGTGGGCGCCATTTCTCTGGCACCAGCATGATTGACAGTCCGCAGGACCGCGTGATCGACTGGCCAGCAGTTTCGCGGGGGGCAGGCCGGCAGGGCCAAGCGAGCGCCGAATGTCTGGATACGCCCAGACCTGAGCCGTTGGCATGCACCTGAAGCCGCCGAGAAAGGACAGACGTCCGCGAGCGTTGAGCCCTCCACTGCGGAGTGCTCGGTCTGAGGAGGGCCCAATGGGTGCCGCAGCCCAGGACAACTCACCATCCGGGCAACTGGAGCCCGACAGCACCTGGGCGGAGGAGGTCCGCGCCCTGGCGCGGGAACGCGACGCGGTGCTACTGGCACACAACTACCAGCTACCAGAAATCCAGGACGTGGCCGATCACGTCGGCGACTCCCTTGCCCTGTCGCGGATCGCGGCCACGAGCGGTGCAGCCACCATCGTCTTTTGTGGTGTGCACTTCATGGCCGAGACCGCCAAGATCTTGGCACCGGAAAAGACGGTGCTCATCCCCGACGCGCGCGCGGGATGCTCGCTGGCCGACTCGATCACCGTCGACCAACTGCGTGCGTGGAAACGTGAGCACCCCGGGGCGGCTGTCGTGTCTTACGTGAACACGACCGCTGCCGTGAAGGCCGAGACCGACATCTGCTGCACGTCGTCCAATGCTGTGGATGTGGTCGCTTCCATCCCGCCGGATCGGGCGGTGCTGTTCTGCCCGGATCAGTTCCTCGGCGCTCATGTGAAACGGGAGACGGGCCGGGCGAACTTGCACGTCTGGGCCGGTGAGTGTCACGTCCACGCCGGCATCAACGGTCCGGAACTCGCCGCGCGTGCGGCTGCGCATCCGACTGCCGACCTGTACATCCATCCGGAGTGTGGATGCGCGACATCGGCGTTGTACCTCGTCGGAGAGGGCGTGGTGCCGCGGGAGAAGGTCCACATCCTGTCCACCAGCGGCATGGTCGAGGCAGCGCGTACGACCGGCACCGGCACGGTGCTGGTCGCTACCGAGGTTGGCATGCTGCACCAGCTACGCAAGGCCGCGCCAGCCACCGAGTTCCGTGCGGTGAACGACCGCGCGTCATGCCGGTTCATGAAGATGATCACGCCGGCCGCTCTGCTGCGCGCGCTCCGCGAAGGCACCGACGAGGTCAAGGTTGATCACGATATCGCCGTACGGGCCCGGGCGTCGGTGCAGCGGATGATCGAGATCGGCGCACCAGGCGGCGGCGAGTGAGCGGCGCGTCCCGTACGGGACGACAAGAAGTGGCAGTCAAGGCTGAGGTGGACGGCGAAGTTCATGCCAACGCCTGACCCTGGTGCGCTGCTGCCGGTCGCCCACGACGTCATCGACAGGGCGGTCGCCTATATCCTGACGAACCCCGTCACCGCCGTTCGGCAGAAGGACGCCCACGAGATCGTCACGGATGCTGATATCGCCATCGAACGCCTCGTCCGCGCCGCACTGACCGAAGACGACACAAGGATCGGCTTCCTCGGCGAGGAGACCGGCGCGGTGGGTAACCCCGATACCTACTGGGTACTCGACCCCATCGACGGCACCACCAACTTCAGTCATGGCTTGCCGCTGAGCTCGATCTCGCTTGGCCTGGTGCACGACGGTACCCCGATTCTCGGCGTGATCGCGGTCCCGTTCCTCGCGCGCCGGTACTGGGCCACGCGCGCTGGCGGCGCCTATCGCGACGGTACTCGCATACACGTTTCCAAAACAGCCGATCTGTCCAAGGCGTTGGTCGCCCTCACCGATTACGGAGGACCCCAACCGGGACTCGAAGGTCTGCTGTGCCGGGAACTGGATCGCGAGTTGACCACCCGTGCCCAGGGGCTGCGCCGGCTGGGCTCCACAGCCGTCGAACTGGCCCTCGTCGCAGAAGGTTCCCTCGATGCCAGCATCAGCATCTGGAACGGAACCTGGGACACCGCCGCCGGCGCCGTCATCGCGCGCGAGGCAGGCGCGGTCGTCATGGACGCTGACGGGAGCCCACACTCGACTCGGTCACGGTGTGCCGTCGCGGTTACCCCGGCGCTGCGTGACGCCCTCCTGTCGGTTCTCGAGATCGTGCGCGGCACCTGCTACTGGCCGGTCGAGGCCGGAAACACTGCCTGAGTGGCGCTCATCTCCGCACCGGGCGGCCAAAGAACAGCCGGTGGTACTGCCCGCGTTCGCCGACCGGGGCGACGAACGCGGGCACCAACCACCCTCCCGGCGGGCCTGGTCGAGCCGCTGGCGACCTCGGGGCGGTCACCAGCGCAGGATCGGCCGCAGGCATTCGCGGTATCGGGTGATCGTGGCCTGCGAACAGCCGAACACCTCGGCGAGGACCTCCTCAGGATTGGTGTTGACTGACGCTCTGCTGTTCGTGGTTCAGCCTGGCTAGCACCCGCCGCTGCAGGTCAGCCGGAAAGTTGACGGAGAAGGCGGTGCTGCGCGGCGCGTCCTCTCCGACGGGCATCAGGCAGTCCAACACTTCGACCGGACCGCGTACCGCGCTACGTTCTGCCGCCGAGTAGAAGACGACGCCGGCCGGGATCCGCTGGTCCATGACGACCACCCGGCCCGTGACCGGATGACACCGCGTTGACCAGGCCCAAAGCAAGTCACGCAGATCGGTGAGGTCGATGTCGTGGTTGACGACCATCAGCCTGCTGATCCACCAGCCGGCGTGAACGGTGTCTGGAGCCTTACAGACATCGAGAATACGGCGCGCGAGGTCGGTCGAGCTCAACCCCGTGAGCTGCGCCCAGTCCGGAGAGACGGAGACGGCCAGCAGGGTGCAGGCGCTTTCCGGGACGACCCAGGCCGAAACGACCGGCAGGCCGGCGCGACGCAACTCCTCCAGCAGGACAGCTGCGATCCCGGGGCCACAGATCGTATGGTCTTCGTCAACCGGTTTGCCCGCGCAGACGACCGGGAGGATTGGCTCCTTTCGGTGAGTGATCGCAGTAACGTGGTAAACAGGGCGGTTTTTACGGACAGTGGGCAGATAGCCGTGGTACTCGCCGGTAGGCCCCTCGAGCCACGACTCGTCGTCGGCCAGGTAGCCCTCGATGACCAGCTCAGCCGATGCCGGAACCTCAAGGTCCACAGTCTTGCAGCGCACGGTCTCCATCGGCTCGCCAAACAATCCACCGAGGAAGCCCGCTTCGTCCACCCCGTCGCGCAGCGGCATGCCGCCGACGAACAATGCGCTTGGCTCGGCGCCCTGAACAAGCGCGAACGGCATCGGTTCACCGCGCTGCTGCCACATCTGGCGGATCACGTTGTTGTGCTGGCTGGCACTGACGATGCCGGTCATCCGTTTGCCGTCGATCAGCATCGCTCGGGCGATGGACCAGTTCGTCCATTTTCGGTCCGGGCTGGCGACGACGAAGATGCCTATTGTGTTGATGTAGCGGCCGCCGTCTCCGACATGCAGCAGCGGGGTCGGCAGATTCGTCAGGTCCGCCGCGTCGCCGACCAGCACCTTTTCTTGGCACGGGGCGTCGTCCACGACAACTGGCGCGATGGGCTCGCGGTGCATCGCCGCTGCGAGTTCTTCGACGATCTGCCCGCCAGGCGTTGTCGGAGCCAGCCCGAGTGCGATCGCTACCCGGGCCATCCGGGCTTTGGCGGAGGAACTGTAGGCGAGGGGCGCCCCGACCACGCGATACCCACTGTATCCACGGATATTGGTGAATAGCGGAGCCGGTGCGCAGACCTCGCTGCTGTGGCGTGTGATTGCGCCGATTTCGTACGCAGTGTCTACCTCCCAATCGATCCGCCGTAGGTCTCCGATCTCATCAAGACGGCTCAGGTACTCACGAAGGCTTCGGGGGCGGCCTGTTTGGGAAGAGTTGGTATGCATGGCGACTTGTCCGATCGTGTGATGAGATCCTGGCCGCAGGCTCGGCGGCCGCGTGACTTGGTGAGCTTCCCGAGGCGCGGCACGGCCACAAGACCTCCGCGCGTGGCTATGACGGCGACAAGGGGCACACGGCCGCCACCATTCACCGCTGGGCCCCCCGTAGCCGGCGCGGCATGATCCGCGGTGCGGCCCTTTGCCGCAAGACGAGCGATCCGGGACGCCCCGCCGGGGCCGGTCCCGCTGGAGATCGCCGCCTGCAGCCGGGACCGCAGCTCATAGCCGGTGGCCCCCAACGACGGGGGCGCCGCCGACCGGATCGATGTAGTGCGGTCCTGGGTGGTCACGGCGTCATGGATCGGTATCGAGTCATCGTTGAGGAGGACGATCCCGTCCGCGTCGGGGCAGACCATCGCCATCGCGTGTCCGCTCCTCGCTCCCGATGGTCAACATCAGTCAGCCTGGCACACGCAACGCCCACAGCGGAAGATCACATGCCTTCTTTCTGGTCTCCGGGTGGGGATCGCGCCAATGGTCGATGCGCTGGTCATCGGGTCCCTTCGGCGTCCCGGTGGCGCTGCACCTCGGCGAGCGAGGCCCAGTCCCGCTGCCCGTGTCCGGCCCCGATCGCCTCGGTCAGCAGTGCCGAGAGCAGATCGCCCACCGGCAGGTGCAGCCCGGTGGCCGCGGCTTGAGCGCGAGCGAGATCGACGTCCTTGCGGCCCAACACCGGCGTGAATCCGGCCGGCTCGTACTGACGGGCGGCGATGAGGTTGCCGTATCTGGTGTAGACCGGGCCGGGGGTGATCGTGGAGGTGAACAGCTCCACGAGCACCGCGGCGTCGATCCCGCCGCGCTCGCCCACGGCGACGGCTTCGGACATCGTCTGGATCGCCGAGGCGATCAGCAGCTGCCCGGCGACCTTCACCACGTTCGCCTGCCGCGGCTCGGTGCCCACCTGCCACACCTTCGCACTCACTGCCTCCAACAGCGGGCGCACACGGTGCACGGGTTCCGGGTCGCCAGCGGTGACGATGTTGAGCTTGCCAGCCTCGGCGACGGGGACGCCGCCAAACATCGGCGCCGCCACATACCCGACACCGTGCTCGACGTGCACGGTGGCGGCCCCCTCGGCGAGGACGGGGCTGACCGTCGCGAGATTCACATGAACCGCCCCGTCACGAGCGGCGGTCAGGGCGCCACTGTCCAGAAACACCTCACGCACCGCCGCGTCATCGGCCAGCACCGACAGCACCACGCCCGAGGCGAACACTTCGGTCGGTTCCTGGACCTCGGTGGCGCCAAGCGCTACGAGCGGCGCAATCCGCGAACGGTTCCGATTCCACACCGCGACCTCGAATCCCGCCTTCAGCAGGTTCCGCGCGATCGGGGCGCCCATCGCTCCGGTACCCACCACGGTCACCTCAGCCATCACACACGCCTTCCAGTTGGAACCGTCTCAGACGGTTCCAACACTACAGGGGCAGGGGCGGGTAGAACCATCTAGACTGGTTCCATGGTTGAGGTGACGGTCGAGTCGACCGAGGCGAGCGTGACGGAGGCCCCGCCCTTCCGGCTGGACAACGAACAGATCGCCTTCCGCTTCACCGCGACCCTCAGCGACCGCAGCGGTACCCCGGTCGAGCGTCTGCCTACCCCCAGACGTCTGGACGACTGGCTCGCCGCGAACGACCTGAGCCTCGGGCCCGCCGACGCCACGGACGCCGACCTGGACCTCGCCCGCCGGCTCCGCGAGGCCATTCATCGCACCGGCACCGCCACCGCCACCAACACCGCCCCCGACGAAGCGGACCTCGACCTCATCAACACCCTCGCCCGCGACAGCCAGACATTCCCCGTACTCAGCAAGACCCGGCTGCGCTGGTACACCCGGTCGAAGCACCCGGCCCGCGCCGCACTCGGCCTCATCGCCCAGGACGCGATCATTGCCCTCGGCGGGACTCGACGCGACCAGGTCAAGATGTGCGAACACCCGGACTGCGGCGGCCTCTACCTCGACACCAGTCGGGGCCAGAACCGCCGCTGGTGCTCGATGAACACCTGCGGCAACCGCGCCAAGAAGGCCAGGTTCCGGCACCAATCTCATCCGGAAGGCAGCCCGGGGCCGCGCGCAGCCAGCAGAAGGAGCGCCCGCAAGACCGCCAGGACACAGACGGGTTAAACGTACTCCTCCTGTTCGGTCGGTGCTGAAGTTGACATCCTCCCCCGCCTAAACGCGGGGGATTCCCACCCTCGCAGGTTGGGGTTCCTGGTTCACCGCAGACCGCACGGAAGGAGATCCTTCGTGTCTGACGTCCGCTCCGCAGGCGTTTTTCGTCTCGACCAGCCCGGCCGCGACGGCGATGTTCTGAGCGGCGTTGACGTCCCGGTCATGCCGGGTGCCGCAACCCGGACACCGCCGGTGGCGCGTGCCGAGGGAGAGTGTGGCGAGCAGATGCCCGCACGCCGAGCAGGTCTTCGACGACGGGTACCAGCGGTCCACCACGGCGAGGGTGCGGCCGTCGCGATGGGCCTTGTAGGTGAGCAGGGTACGGAACTCCGCCCAGCCGGTACGGGAGATCGATCTGGCCAGGGACCGGTTGCGGACCATGTTCGCCACGGCCAGGTCCTCCACAGCGATGGCGTCGAACCGGCGTACCAGGGTGGTGGACTGTTGGTGGAGGAAGTCCCGGCGGGCGTGGCGTACCCGCGAATACGCACGGGCGACCTTCCGCTTGGCTTTGGCGCGGTTGGCGGAGCCCTTCTGCCGGCGGGCCATCATCCGCTGGTACCGCTTGAGTCGGCGCTCCCGACGCTCCATGTGCTTCGGATGCGGGATGCGCTCGCCGGTGGACAGCACCGCGAAGTCGGTCAACCCGAGGTCCACACCCACCACCTGACCGGTGGCTTCGGGTGCGACGGGTGCCTCGATGTCGACGGCGAAGGTCACGAACCAGCGGCCGTCCGGGTCACGGGACACCGTCACCGTCGTCGGATCCAACCCGGCCACGTCCACGCCGGGCCACGACCACACGAACCGCAGCACACCCGGTGTCTTCCCCAACGTCAGGTTCCCGCCACGCATCCGCAACGCCGACCGGGTGAAGCTCGCGGACTGGCGGCCGTGCCGGGACTTGTAGCGCGGATACCGGGCCCGCTTCTGAAAGAAGGCGGTCATGGCGGTGTGCTGGTGCCGCAGTGTCTGCTGCAACGGCACCGACGACACCTCACCCAGAAACGCCAGGTCGGGCTGCTTTTTCATCTCGGTCAGCGCCCGATCCGTCTCCGCGTACGAGGTCGACCTGCCCTCAGCGCGGTAACGAGCACGACGGGCGGCGAGAGTGCGGTTCCACACCACCCGGACGCAACCGAACGTGCGGCTCAGCACCACCACCTGTTCCGGGGTCGGATACGCCCGACACCTGTACGCCGTCCGCACAGAACCCATCCAACCAGAAAGGACAGTCATGGTTGACGGCGCGTCCGCCATTCCTCCCCGCCCTGACGGACGGGGCATCCTGGCGGTGATCCGGTGAGCTGGACGATCGTCCAGCCCGCGAGATGTCCGGTCGAGGGATTGTCCTAAAGGTCGTGGGGAGTGGCGCCGCGTACCACCAGGGCGGTGTTGAAGCCGTCGAACCCGCGGGCGCCCACCAGCGCCACCCGGGAGGCCGGCCGCCGGGGCGCACGCAGGAAGTCCAGCTCGCAGCCCTCGGCGGGCGTCCGCGGGCCGGCGGAGGCGGGCAGCACGTCGTGCCGGAAGGCGAGCAGCGCCGTGGCCACGTCCAGCGCCGAGCCGCCCTGGTGGGCCCGTCCGGTCAGCGACTTGTGGGTGGTCACCGGCACCGGCCGGGCACCGAAGACGGCCCGCAGCGCGTCGGCCTCGGCCCGGTCGTGGCGGGGCACGCCCAGCGCGTCGGGCAGCACCACGTCCACGCCGTCGGGGACACGCCGGCGCGGTCCAGGGCCAGCCGCATCGCCCGCGCGTACTGGGTCGGGTCGACGGCCGTGTCCGGGCCGGTGTGCGCGGCGTCGTGGGTGGACGCCCATCCGGTGACCTCGCCGTAGATCCGGGCACCCCGGGCGAGGGCGTGGGCCAGGTCCTCCACGACGAACACCGCGCCGCCCTCGGCCGGCACGTACCCGGCGGCGCCGGCGTCGAACGGCCGGTACGCCCGCTCCGGGTCGTCGTCGGCGCTGAGCTGCCCGGCGGCGAGCTGGCAGGCCAGCGCGTACGGGCTGAGCGGGCACTCGGTGGCCCCGGCGATCACCACCGGGGTGCCCCGCCGGACGGTACGCACGGCGTGCGCGAGGCTGTCCAGCCCGCCGGTGCTCTCCGCCACCAGCACCCCGCACGGGCCCTTGAACTGGTGGTGGATCGACAGCTGCCCGACGCTGGCGGCGTAGAACCAGGCGATCGACTGGTACGCCCCGACGGTCCGCGACGGGCCGCCCCACAGCCGTTGCAGCTCCCGCTGGCCGAACAGGTTCCCGCCGGAGGAACTGGCGAGGGTGACCGCGTACCCGTACGGGTCGGGGGCCCGCTCGGGAAGCCCGGCGTCGGCCAGCGCCAGCCGGGTCGCCGCGAACCCGAGGTGCGTCCACCGGTCGGTCTGCACCAGCCGCCGGTTGTCGGCCCAGTCGAGGGGCTCGAATCCGGGCACCTCCCCGGCGATGCGGGTCGGGTAGCCGGCCGGGTCGAACAGGGTGATCGGCCCGGTGCGGCGGGTCCGGGAGGCGACGGTGGCCCAGTGCGCGTCGGCGCCGATGCCGCTGGGCGCGACCACGCCGATGCCGGTCACCACGGCGCGGGCCGGGGCCGGGACGCCGAAGGCGGTGGGCGCGCTCACGCCGCCACCGTCCCGGACAGCCGGCGGAACACCATGGCCGACTGGAAGCCACCGAAGCCGCTGCCCACCGACAGCGCCACGTCCACCGGCAGTTCCCGGGCCTCGTTGGGCACGTAGTCCAGGTCGCACTCCGGGTCGCGGGTGGCCCAGTTCGCCGTCGGCGGCACCACTCCGTACTCGATCGCCAGGGCGCAGGCGGCCATCTCGATGGAGCCGATCGCGCCGAGCGAGTGGCCCACCATGGACTTGATCGAGCTGATCGGCACCCGGTACGCGGCCTCGCCGAGGGCCCGCTTGAACGCCGCCGTCTCGTGCCGGTCGTTCTGCCGGGTCCCGGAGCCGTGGGCGCTGATGTAGGAGACCTGCCCGGGGGCGAGCCGGGCCTGCCTCATCGCGTCGGCGATGGCCAGCCCCATCTCCAGCCCGTCCGGGCGCAGCCCGGTCATGTGGTAGCCGTTGCTGCGGCTGGCGTACCCGCCGACCTCGCAGTAGACGTGCGCGCCCCGGCGGCGGGCGTGCTCGTACTCCTCCAGCACCAGCACCGCCGCCCCCTCGGCGAGGACGAACCCGTGCCGGTCGGCGTCGAAGGGCCGGGAGGCGTGCGCAGGGTCGTCGTTGTCGGGGGAGGTGGCCCTGATCGCGTCGAAGGAGGCGACGGTGACCGGGGAGATCGGCGAGTCGGCGGCGCCGGCCAGCACCACGTCGGCCTCGTCGTCGGCGATGAGCTGGTGGGCGTACCCGATGGCGTCGATGCCGGAGGTGCAGCCGGTGGAGACCACCTGCGCGGGGCCGTGCAGGCCGTGCCGGCAGGCCACGTCGGCGGCCAGGCTGCTGGGCACGAGCGCCTGGTACAGGTACGGCCCGCCGCGCGCGTGGTCGACCAGCCACCGGCTGCCCGCGTCGCTGACGGTGACGTACTCCCGCTCCAGCGCCATCGTGCCGCCGACGGCGGTGCCGAGCACCACCCCGGCGCGGTCCCGCTCGGCGTCGGTCAGCGCCAGGCCGCTGTCGGCGACCGCCTCGGTCGAGCAGGCGAGGGCGAACTGGACGTACCGGTCGGCGCGCCGCCGCTCGGCGTCGGTGAGCCCGGCGGCGACCGGGTCGAAGTCGCACTCGGCGGCGATGCGGGACCGGAACGGCGACGGGTCGAAGAAGGTGATCCGCCGCGTCGCCGTCCGTCCCTCGGTGATCGCCTTCCAGAACCGGTCCCGGGTCGCGCCGCCCGGGGCGACCACCCCGACGCCCGTCACCACCGTGCGGCGCCCGGTCACGACGCGCCCCGCTGCTCGGCCGCCTCGGTGTCGACGTGGCCCAGCTCCGGTCGGGGGGCGAGCGGCCCGAGGTGGAAGACCACCTCGGCCGGCTCGGGCCCGGTGTTGCGCAGCCGGTGCCGGACGTTGACCGGCACGAACAGCGCCTCCCCGGCGGCCAGGGGCACCGGGACGTCGTCGAGGTCCACCGTGATCGCGCCGCGCGCCACGTACAGGAACTCCTCGCTGTACGGGTGGTAGTGCTCGGCGATGCGCTCCCCCGGCGCCAGCGCGGCCACCCCCATGAACCCGGAGGTGCTGCCGACGGTCTTCGGTCCGAGCAGGACCCGCAGCTCCCCGCCGCGCCGCCGGTCGGGCGCCACGTCCCGGGCCGCGACCGTAAGCTCGACCGTCTCACTCATCCGTGCCTCCGGAGGTCCCGCTGGCGGCGATCCGCTCGATCCGTTCCCTGATGACGGCGAGCTGCACCTTGCTGTTGGCGTTGATCCGGTCGACCATGGCGGGGGTGTCGATCGGCGCGGTGGGCTTCATGGCGAAGTCCTGCACCCAGGTCAGCCGGGTGCCCTCGGGCTCGGAGGTGTAGTACCAGCGCAGCCGCATGAACTCGAACGGGCCGGTCTCCACCCGGTGCGCCCGCACGGTCCGGGTGACCGGGTCGGCCGTACGCTCGCTGACCCAGCTCCACGAGACGCCGTTCTCGTCGGGGACCATGGTCAGCCGGAACAGCACGGTGTCGCCGTCGCGGCGCAGGATCTCCGCCGCGGCGTACTCGGTGAACAGCTGCGGCCAGCGCGCGACGTCGTTGGTGACGTCCCAGACCAGCGACAGCGGCGCGGCGATGACGATGCCGTTCTCGGTGTGCCCCGGCCCCTGCTCGCCGGCCGCGTCCGGCCCGTCGGGTGGCTCGGGCGCCGCCCGCTGCCTGGGCGGGACCGGCTCGTCGGGCGGGACGGTCTGCCGGGCGACCAGCTCGGCCACGGCGGGGATGCTCAGCTGGGCGGCCTGCTCGGGGATCTGCACCTGCCAGCGGTCCGCGACCACCGCCTGCAGTTCGAGCAGGGCCAGGGAGTCCATGCCCAGCTCCTCCAGCGACGCGGCGGGCGCGCGGGCGGCGGCGTCGGCGTCCAGGCCGCAGTGCGCGACCAGGATGTCGGTGATGTCCGCGGTGCGCGGTCGGCCGTGGGTGACGGTCATCGGGTCCTCCCGGGCTGGTGGTCGAGTGAATCGGAGCGAGGGGCGGGGCGGGCCGCCGGCGGCGCGGCCGCGACAGCGGCGGGGCGACACGGCCGGCCGGCGGCGCGGGGCGGAGGCGGGGGCGGGGCGGGGGCGGAGGCGGCTAGCAGGCGGTCGACGAGGGCGGTGGTGTGCGCGGCCTTGCGGAACGTGGGGTCGTCGAGGACCCGCCGCACGAACGGGATGGTGGTCCGCACGCCCGGCCCGTCGACGTCGAACTCGTCGAGGGCGCGCTCGAGCCGGTCCAGCGCCAGGGTGCGGTCCGGCCCCCATACGGCGACCTTGGCCAGCAGCGAGTCGTAGTGCGGGCCGACCACATAGCCGACGTGGCCGTGGGTGTCGACCCGGGTGAACGGGCCGCCGGGTGGGGTGAACCGGGTCAGCCGGCCGGGGGTGGGCGCGAAGCCCCGCGCCGGGTCCTCCACGTTGATCCGGCACTCCACGGCCACCCCGTGCGGGCGGACGTCGGACTGCCGCAGCCGCAGCGGCACCCCGGCGGCGACGTGCAGCTGCTCGTGCACCAGGTCGACCCCGGTGATCATCTCGGTGACCGGGTGCTCCACCTGGATCCGGCAGTTGATCTCCAGAAAGTGGAACCGTTCCTCGTCGTCGACCAGGAACTCGACGGTCCCCGCGCCGGTGAACCCGACGCCCAGGACGCCGCGCAGCGCGGTGGCGGCGATCGCGTCCAGGGTGGCCGCCGACAGCCCCGGCGCGGGCGCCTCCTCGACCAGCTTCTGGTGGCGCCGCTGCACCGAGCAGTCCCGGGTGCCCAGGTGCACCCCCGCGCCGTGGGCGTCGCAGAGCACCTGCACCTCCACGTGCCGGGCGTCGGTCAGGTACCGCTCGACGTACACCCGGTCGTCGCCGAAGACCGCCTGCGCGGCGGCGCGGGTGCGCGCGTACGCCCGGGCCAGGTCGGCGGGGCGGCGCACCACGGTCATCCCCCGCCCGCCCCCGCCGGCGGCGGCCTTCACGATCACCGGGTAGCCGATTCCGGCGGCCACCTCGGCGGCCGCCTCCACGGTCGGCAGGGTCTGCACGCTGCCCGGCGGCAGCGGCAGCCCGGCCTCGAGCATCAGCGCCCGGGCCGTGGACTTGTCCCCGAGCGCGGACATCACCTGCGGCGGCGGGCCGATGAACGTCAGCCCGTTGTCGGCGCAGATCTCGGCGAAGTCGGCGTCCTCGGAGAGGAACCCGTACCCCGGGTGCACCGCCTGCGCCCCGGTGCGCCGGGCCGCCTCGACGATCGCCGCGGCGTTCAGGTAGCTGCGCCTGCTGGCCGGCGGCCCGATCCGGACCGCCTCGTCGGCGAGGCGTACCGGCAGCGAGTCGGCGTCGGCGCTGGAGTAGACGACCACCGTCCGGATGCCCAGCTCGCGGCAGGCCCGCAGCACCCGCAGCGCGATCTCGCCCCGGTTGGCGATCAGCACCTTCTCGAACATCACCATCACCCGCAGCCCTCAGAGCGTTTCCACGGCGACCAGCGGCTGGTCGTACTCGACGGGCTGGCCGTCGCCCACGAGCAGCTCGATCACCCGGCCCGCCCGGTCGGCGGTCACCTCGTTCATCAGCTTCATCGCCTCGACGATCCCGATCACCTGGCCGGGCCGTACCAGGTCACCGACGGCGACGAACGGCGCCGCGCCCGGCTCCGGGGCCCGGTAGAAGGTGCCGACCATCGGCGAGCGCACCACCGACCGGCCGTCCGCGACGGGCCCGGCGGCGACGGGCGGCGGCGCGACCGGCGCGGGTGCCAGGGCGGCCGGGCGGGGCGCCGGCACCGCCCCGACGGGGTCGTGCCACTCCACCTCCAGCACCGTGTCCCCGCTGCGCAGCCGCACCCGCCGCACCGGCCCGGCCAGTTCGTCGACGAGTTGGCGGGCGTGCCGCCGCAGCCCGGTCAGCACCTCCTCGTGGCCCGGGCGCCCGCCGTTCGGGCTCGGCGCCGACGTCGCCGACTCCGCGGTCACCGGGCACCCGCCACGGCACCGGCGCGGGCGGCCCCGAAGCGGCGGAACCGCTGCCGGCGGCGGCGCACCAGCGTCGCCGGCGGCACGTCCAGCAGCGGCGTGAGGTTGGCCAGCACCGCGGCGCGCAGCAGCTCGGCCGCTGCCGCCGGGTCGGCCTGCGTCCCGCCGGCCGGCTCGGCGACCACCTCGTCGGCGATCCCGAGCCGGCACAGGTCGGGGGCGGTCAGCCGCAGCGCGCGGGCGGCCTGCGGGGCCGCCGAGCTGTCCGGCCAGAGGATCGCCGCGCAGCCCTCCGGGCTGATCACCGAGTAGACGGCGCGCTCCAGCATCAGCACCCGGTCGGCCACCGCCAGCGCGAGGGCCCCGCCGCTGCCGCCCTCACCGGTGACGACGGCGACCACCGGGGTGGGCAGCACGCTCAGCGCGAGGATGTTCTCCGCGATGGCCGCCGCCTGCCCCTGTTCCTCCGCGCCGACGCCGGGGTCCGCGCCGGGGGTGTCGACCAGGGTCACCACCGGCAGGCCCAGTCGCGCGGCCAGCCGCATCAGCCGCAGCGCCTTGCGGTGCCCGGCCGGGCTGGCCATGCCGAAGTTCCGGGCCACCAGCTCGCCGGTGGTGTGCCCCTTCTGGTGGCCGATCACCATGACGTGCCGGCCGTCTAGCCGGGCCAGGCCACCGACCACGGCCGGGCAGTCCCGCCCGAGCCGGTCGCCGTGCAGCTCCACGAACCCGTCGAACGCCGTGTCGAGGTAGTCCAGCGTGGTCGGCCGTCCGGGATGCCGGGCCGCCCGCACCGTCTCCCAGGGATCCCCGCCGTCCGCCGCAGCGGCCGTGGGCGTCGCCGCGGCCGCGCCGGGCGCCGGCTCCTGTCCGGGTACGCCCCGGCGGCGCGCCGCCGCCCGCCCGGAGTGCGCGGCGGCGAGCAGCGCGGTCAACCGGCCGCACAGGGCGCGCCGGGTGACCACCATGTCGACCTGCCCGTGCCGCAGCAGGAACTCCGCGGTCTGGAACCCCTCGGGCAGCGCCCGGCCGGTCACCTGCCGGATCACCCGGGGGCCGGCGAACCCCATCCGGGCGCCGGTCTCGGCGAGCACCACGTCGGTGTTCGTGGCGAACGACGCCGCGACCCCCCCGTACGTCGGGTCGGTGACCACGCTGACCGTGAGCAGGCCCGCCTCCCGCAGCCCGGCGACGGCCTGGCTGACGGTGGCCATCTGCATCAGCGACAGCGCGCCCTCCTGCATCCGCGCGCCGCCGGACGCGGTCACCAGCACCAGCGGAATCCCGTCGGCCAGGGCCCGCTCGGCGGCCAGCGTGATGAGCTCCCCGACGGCGCAGCCGAGGCTTCCGCCGAGGAACCGGAAGTCCATCACGGCCAGCGCCACCGGATGCCCGCCGATGCGGGCCGTGCCGCAGAGCACCGCCTCGCCCAGGCCGGTCCCGACCCGGGCCGCGGTCAACCGGTGCGGGTACGGCACCGCGTCGACGAACCCGATCGGGTCCACCACGACCGGCCGGTCCGGCAGCGGGGTGAAGGTGTCCGGGTCGACGAGCTGGCGCAGCCGCTCCGGCGCGCTCAGCCGCGCGTGTGCCCCGCACTCCGGGCAGACGTCCAGGTTGCGGCGCAGCCGCTTGCGGTAGAGCAGGCTCGCGCAGCCGTCGCAGCGCGCCCAGAGCTGCTCGTCCTGCGAGGCGGTCGCGGTCACGGCCGGCTCCCCTCGCCCGGGGCGTCCCACCGGTAGAAGCAGCGCGCCATGGCGTCCCGGGGGGACTGCCAGGTCGGCAGGTACGGCGAGATGTACGGGCGGAGCCGGTCGCTGACCCGGAGGAACTCCGGGTGTCCCCGCACCCCCTCCACGGCGCCGTCGGCGGGCCGCTCGGTCTCGAGCAGGTGCACGTACAGGTCGTGCAGCCGGTACAGCGACCGGTGGCGCACACCGACCAGGCGCGGCAGCTCCGTCGCGTCCGACTCGGCGAAGATCTCGGCGACCCGATCCTCGGCGGTCGGGACGACCTTCGCCACGATCAGCGATCGGTCCATGCATGGCCTCCTGCGGGCTGGCGCGATCCGGTGCGGCGCGACGGACCGTCACGCCGGACGACTGTGGACACGATGCACGGGGCACCGTCACCGGCACGTCACCCGCCACCGTCCACCCGAGACCCCGGGTCGTGACGATGGGTTGACGCAAACTGTGCATCAGCTATGTGTGAGCAGCTCGGACACGCACCCGGTGGTGCCGCCTTTCCGCTGTTCAAGAGCCGTTTTCGCGACCAGCCTGGACGGTTGCCGCACCGCCCCCCGTCATTGACGCAGAGTAACCATGCTTGATATGTTCGACGCGGTCAGCCCGGCGCCCGCAGCGTCGCAGGCCGGCGCCCGGGGGTGGTGGCGTCGCGCGGCGCGACGTTCGGGGCAGCCGAGCCGGGGACACAGGACGGCCGGGGCGGGCCCCGGCGCAGGGGGTGCCGCCGTGACCGCTGACAAGCGCATTCCGACCGTCGGCGCCCGTCCCGCGCCCGGTATCTCGCTGCACCTGCTCGGCGGGTTCCGGCTGCTGCACGACGACGCGCCGGTGGTCGTACCACGGGGACTGCAACGCGTGCTCGCGCTCATCGGGCTGCGCCCGGGCGCCACCCGCAGCCACCTCGCCGGGCTGCTCTGGCCCGAGGCACCAGAGGAACGCGCCCTGTCGTCCCTGCGCACCGCCCTGTGGCGACTGCGCCAGGACCCGTGCTGCCCGCTGGAGACCAGCGGCGACAGCGTACGGCTGCACCCCGCGGTCCGGCTCGACGTCGACGAGCTCGTACACACCGCGGCCCGGGTCCGCGACGGCGACGACCCACGGGTCGAGGCCGGCGCGCTCGCCGCCGGCCGGCACGACCTCCTGCCCGGCTGGTACGACGACTGGGTGCTGATGGAGCGGGAACGGCTGCGCCAGTTGCGCCTGCACATGCTGGAGGAACTCGCCGACCACCACCTGGCCGCCGGCCGGCACGGCGAGGCCCTGGAGGCGGCGCTGGAGGCGATGGCCGCCGAACCGCTGCGCGAGACCCCGCACCGGCTGGTGGTGCGCATCCACCTCGCCGAGGGCAACGCCTTCGAGGCGGTGCACGCCTTCTACGTCTACCGTGAGCTGCTGCTGCGCGAGCTGCGGCTGGAACCGTCGGCGGCCATGTGCGCGCTGCTCGACGACACACTCGCCCCGATCCGCCGCGCCACCCGCCCCGCACCGTCGGCCGTCGGGCCCCGCGACGCCACCCCGCCGTCCGCCCGGCCGCCCGGCGGCGCGCCGCCGCCTGCCCGGCCCGCGACGCCACCCCGCCGCCCCCCGGCCCCGCGGCCCCGCCCCGCGGCCCGCTGACGCGGCGCCACGCGGGCCGCGGACCCACCCCGACCACCCCGTCACCGTCCGTGTCCACAGCGTGACGACCGTGTGACACGACCCGGTGCAGGGTGGGGGCTCGCAGCGCCGGCCTGAGGACCGGGCCCGGTGCCCGGTCCGGCGAGAGGGGTCCCATGAGTCGCCTACTGATCGTCAGCAGGATCATCCCCGGATCCGAGGGGCGGGTCGCGCAGATCTTCGCCGAGTCCGACCAGACCGAACTGCCCACGCTGACCGGCATCCGGCACCGCTCGCTGTACTGCCTGCACGACCTCTGCG
Source organism: Micromonospora olivasterospora (assembly GCF_007830265.1). Classification (NCBI taxonomy): domain Bacteria; kingdom Bacillati; phylum Actinomycetota; class Actinomycetes; order Micromonosporales; family Micromonosporaceae; genus Micromonospora; species Micromonospora olivasterospora. Next base: position 5,460,578 of record NZ_VLKE01000001.1, on the reverse strand, counting down.
TGCACCTGATGGAGACCGCGGACGTCGACGCGGACGCGCTGGCCGAGGCCCGCAACCACCCGCTGTACCACCAGGTCAACGAGCGGTTGTCCGCGCACACCGCGCCGTACCTGCCGACCTGGCACTCCCCCCGGGACGCCGTCGCCGGATGCTTCTACAGCTGGGACGCCGGCCGGCCGTCGATCAGCCCCACCGGCAGCGCCGGCTGATCCGGAGCCGATCGCCGTCCGTCGAGGTGTCCACGTGGGACCCGGACCTCCGCGGCACCCCCGGGACACACAGTGGGTAACCCCCCGGACACCCTGGGCGCGACCCGTCCCACCAGCACCGAACGCCCGGAGCCACCCTGTCGCCCAATACCGAGCGTATGCGAAGATTCGGCGGGTTTTACTCGCGACTTTCATTCGACATACGCAACAGGGAGGTGCACCGTGCCGTCGACTTTCGGGCAGTGGTTGTTCGCGATCCTGGCGCTGCTGGTGGGTCTGGCCGCCGGTTGGCTGCTGCGCGGACGGCAGGGCGCGCCGGGCGCGCGGCCGTCCACCGCGGAGGGTGACCCGGTCGCCGGGGTGGCCGGCCCGCCGGCCGAGGCCACCGTCGACCTGCAGCGACCGGCGGCGACGGTCGTTCCCGTGACGGCGCAGGAGGCCGTCGTCGACGAGCCCGCCCCGGACACCGCCGAGCCCACCCGGCCGGGCGCTGTCCTGGCCGACAGCGACCCGACCGCCTTCGCCGCCGAGGACGACACCCCGGCGCGGCAGGGCACCGAGGTGCCGGCGGCGGATCCGGCCGCCGAGCCGAGCGGGGACGACCAGAAGACCGAGCCCGTCGTCCCGGCCCCGCGCGCGGCGGCCGACGACGCGGACCTCCCGGAGACCGGGGACCCGGCCACCGCCGAGGCGGCGCCCACCCTCCCGTCAGGCGGGGCCGCCACGCAGCAGGAGGCGGCGGGGACGGACGCTCCCCCCGTGGCCGCGGAGACCGACGCCGGGGTGGCGACCCCTGCCCCCGCCGCTGAGGCCGGGGCCGGGGCGGCCCAGGCCGCCGGGGCAGCCGGGCCGGCCGACGACTTCCGCCGCATCCAGGGCGTCGGCCCGAAGATGGCCGCCGCGCTGCACGACGCCGGCATCCGCACGTACCAGCAACTGGCCGACCTGGACGAGGCGGCCCTGCGGGAGACCATCCGGGCCGCCGGGCTCCGGGCCGCGCCGAGCCTGGCCACCTGGCCGCAGCAGGCCCGGGTGCTGGCGGGCGCTCCGGCGGAGGCCGACCGGGTGCTGCCGGCCACCGTCGGCGCCAACGGCAACGCCTGACCGGGATCCCTCGCCAGGTCTGCGACATGCCGGTGACGCGGCCACGCCGTCACCGCCATGTCGCCGACAAGCGCGCTGACCGCTGGCGACCACCCCGCCGGGGCGGGCGCCGTCCCGTTTAGCCGATCCTCGCGGCTGGGTACAAGGGCCTCACCTCGGCCCACCACAACCCCCGGAGGAAGCCATGCGGAGCGGCCCCTCGCTGTTGGGAGTCATCCTGGTCATCTGGCTGGTCATCGGCGCCGTCGCCGCCGGTCAGCGCGGCTACTACAAGAGCGACGACACCAACTGCGCCGAGGCCGGCACGATCCTGGTGACCATCGTGGCCGGCCCGTTGAACTACCTGGGCGCCAACCCGAAGGTCGACTGCAAGCTCCCCGAGCCGTCGAAGTAGGCCAACAGCAGCCGGCCCGCGCCGCTCTGGCGACGCCGGTTCCCGAACCAGGAGTCGCACGCGGAGCGGTGGGAGGAGCACGAGGCGGCGCAGCCGCCCCGTTCGGACGAGACGGCATGGCTGGCCTGGAGCCGGCGCGGCGACGACCTCGACCAAGCACAGACCGCCGGGGCGGTGTACCTCAGCGACGACGGTTGCGGCTTCCACACGCTGCTCGTCCTCTCCGGCGTGGAGCGCGGCAACGTGTGGTTCGACCGACGCGCCACGTGCGACGACATCGTGCCCCTGCGCAACCGGGACGGCACCCACGCCAGCTTCACGGACTTCTACCTCGACTGGCTGACAGCGGCCGAGCGGGTGTTCGTGGCGAACTGGGGGCGGCTGCGCCGCTTCGACATCCGAGCGCCGATCTACGAGGGACGTTTCGACTGAGCGTGCTTCCCCGTCGTGGGTGCCGGGTCGGGCCGCCACATCCTCTAAATCGTCCTAGGAGGATGGGTTGTCCGGGCGGCAGAGCGGCCACGCGCGGCGCTGGTGATCATCCGGCTGCCGTTCCCTACCGATTTGAGGCGAGAGGGCTGCCGTCTTCAGGCGGCAGGTGAATCGCTGCCCTGATGCTGTTCTATTAGTTACGTGCCATGCGTATACTAGGTTCGTGGCCGAATACCAGACGAACCGTGGGGCGGCGTACAGCCTCGGATACCACGTGGTGTGGTGCCCGAAGTACCGCCGCCCCGTGCTCGTCGGCCCAGTCGCCGAACGTCTGCGGGACCTGATCGGACAGAAGTGTGACGAGCATGGCTGGTCGATCGTGGCGCTGGAAGTCATGCCCGACCACGTGCACCTGTTCGTCCGGGCCGACCCGAACGCTTCGCCGTCGTACATCGCGAACCAGTTCAAGGGCTTCACCTCGCGGGTGCTTCGCGACGAGTTCTCTCACCTGCGCAGCCGGCTGCCAACCCTGTGGTCCCGGTCGTACTTCGTGTCGTCGGTCGGCAACGTGTCCGCCGTAACCATCCAGAAGTACATCGAAACCCAGTGGGAGCGGCCGTGGAGGAAGGGAGGCGCGTCGTGAAGATCAACCACGGATACGTACGTCGTCTCGCCCCCACTGCGGAGCAGGCCGCCGCACTCGACATTCAGGGCCACGCGGCCCGGGCAATGTGGAACCTGCTGCACGAGTGGTGGACGTGGGGCGGCGGACGCGACCGACGCCCCACACTGAAGCAGGCCGATGAAGCGATCCGGCAGGCACGCAAGGACATCCCGTGGCTCGCGGACCTGCCCGCGCAGGCCGCACAGCAGGTGTTGAAAACGTACGTGCGGGCGTGGAGAAACTGCTGGGAAGGCCGGGCGTCCGTACCGGAGTTCAAAGCCCGTCTACGGTCACGCATGTCCGTTGACGTGCCGCAGGGACGAGACCTCGCGATCACCCGCCTGTCCCGCCGCGTCGGTCAGGTGCGCATCCCGAAAGCCGGCGTGGTCCGGTTCCGCTGGTCCGGGCCGATCCCCGGCGTCGGCCGTGAACCCGGCCGCACCACCGGCGGCCGGCTCGTCAGGGACGCGCTCGGCTGGCACATCGTGTTCCGCACCGAAGTGGAGGTGGGGACACCAGCGCGGCACCAGGGGCCCGCCGTCGGGATCGACCGGGGCGTCAACGTCGCCCTGGCCCTGTCCGACGGCAACGACCAGCACCACGGACCGTGGTTGCGGCCGAAGGAGGCCGAACGGCTGCTGCGGCTGGAACGCAAGGCCGCCCGGCAGAAGCGGGCCCGCAATCCGTTCGAGCGTACGTCGAACCGTCTGCACCGCACCTACGACCAGATCGCGGGGTTACGCGCGAGAGCCAAGCGCCGCCGCTACGACTGGCAGCACAAGACCACCACGACCATCGCCGGAAGGTACGGCATCGTGGCGGTGGAAGAACTGCGGGTGGAAAACATGACCCGCTCTGCGAGAGGCGCCATCGCCGAGCCGGGCCGCAACGTGCGGCAGAAGGCCGGGCTGAACCGGGTCATGCTCAACGAGGCCCACGCACGACCGTTGAACTGCTGGCGTACAAGCTGGCCGAGCGGGGCGGGCAACTGCTGAAAGTGCCAGCAGCGTACACGTCGCAAACGTGCTCAACCTGCGGGCACCGTGACCCCCGCTCCCGTAACGGCGTCGTGTTCACCTGTACCTCGTGCGGGCACCTCGACCACGCCGACACCAACGCGGCCCTGAACATTCTCAACGCGGCCGGGCTTGGTCGTGTACGGACGTGGAGCCCCGCACCTGTGGGCTGCGAAGCGTCAACCACCCGGCGTGCCGCATGAGCGCCGCCAGGAATCTGCCCCCTCAGGGGGGCAGAGGAAGTCAACCGCCCACGTGGATGCCGGGGCGGCGGGCCCGATCCGGCTCGGACTTGCGGATGATCTCCCGCACCACGGGCGGCGTGTCCCCCCGCCCCAGGATGAGGTACCGCAGCAGGTGGGCGATCGGGTTGCCCTCCGACCACTCGAAGTGGGCGTGCGGCCGGACCTGGGTGGCGTCGCGCAGCGCCAGCAGGATCGCGGCGATGGCGTTCGGCACCGCCGGGCTGCTCGCCCGCAGCACCCGGTACCCGTCGACCTCGACCCCGTACACCCGCAGCACCCGGCTGAACTCCGACGGGTCCACCACGTCGACCTCCAGGAACAGCACGTCCGCCGCGCCCGGCACCGGGTTCACGCCCCGCTGCGTGACCTCCTTGTCCCGGTACTCCTCCACCCCGCCGCTCTGCCGCTTGTTGGCGATCAGGTGCAACTGGCCGTCGTGGGCCAGGGAGTCGGCGACGAACCGGCGGGCCGCCTCGTCGAACTCGATCCGCTCGGCCCGCAGCTCCGTGGTGCGCGACACCCGGGAGACCAGCGACACGACGACGATGCCGAGGACGAACAGGGCGGAGATGGCGATCCCGTCCGGCTTCTCGACCACGTTCTCGAACAGCGCGTACCCCAGGACGGCGGTGAGCGCCGTGAAGCCGGCGGACGCGACCCGCTGCCCGCGGCGCGCCGCCGAGATGGCCACCGCCACCGCGCCGGAGACCATCATCGCCAGGATGCCCGTGGCGTACGCGCCGGCCTGGGCGTTGACGTCGGCGCCGAACGCCACGGTGATGGCGACGCTGACCGCGGTGTAGACGAGGACGACGGGTCGCACCGCCCGGCCCCACTCCGGCGCCATCCCGTACGACGGCAGGTAGCGCGGCACGATGTTGATCAGACCGGCCATCGCCGACGCCCCGGCGAACCACAGGATCAGCACGCTGCTGATGTCGTAGACGGTGCCGAAGCCCTCGCCCAGGTACTCGTGCGCCAGGAAGGCCAGCGCCCGGCCCTGGGCCTGCCCGCCCGGGCCGAACTCGTGCGGCGGGATGAGCACGGTGGTCACGAAGGTCGTCGTGACCAGGTACACCGACATGATCAGCGCGGCGGTGGCCAGCAGCCTGCGGGTGTTGCGGATGCGGGCCGCCAGCCGGGCCTCCCGATCCGTCCCCTGCCCGGCGACCAGCGGCATCATGCTGACGCCGGTCTCGAAGCCGGAGAGGCCGAGCACCAGCAGCGGGAACGCCAGCACGGCCTGGCTGACCCCGTGGGCGAGCCCGGAGCCGGCGGGGACCAGCGCGTTCCGCCAGGCGGCGAGCACACCCGGGTTCCCGAGGACGTGGGCCAGGCCGGCGACGACCACCACCGCGTTCAGCGCCAGGAACACCGCCACCAGCGGGATGGCCACGCCGACCGCCTCGCGGAACCCGATCAGGAACACCCCGCCGAGGACGAGCAGCAGCCCGACCGTGAACGCGACCGCCACCGACCTGCCGTGCAGCGCGTCCGGCAGGTACGGGTTCTCCAGCAGGTGCACGGTCGCGTCCGCCGCCGACAGGGTGATCGTGATGATCCACGAGGTGGCCACGAAACCGAGCAGGACGAGGACGAAGATCTTGCCCCGCCAGAACGGCAGCAGCCGCTCCAGCATCGCCACCGACCCCTGCCCGTGCGGGCTCTCCCGGGCCACCCGCCGGTACATCGGCAGCATCCCGAACAGGGTCAGCGCCACGATCAGCAGCGTCGCCAGCGGGGACAGCGCGCCGGCCGCGACGATCGCGATCCCGGGCAGGTACGACAGGGTGGAGAAGTAGTCGACGCCGGTCAGGCACATCACCTGCCACCAGGCGTGCGCCCTGGCCTCGGTCTCCCGGGTCTCCGGCCCGATCGGCTGCACCTGGTGCTGGAACAGCCAGCGGCGCAACGGCCCCGGGGGCGGGCCGGGCCGGTGGTGGCAGTCGACGCACGCCGGGACCGTCACCGGGCCACGGTGGGGGCGGTCGCTGTGCGCCGGGTCCCGAATCTGGCGCAGACTGCCGCTCGGGCCGGCTCGATCCCGCTGTCCCCGCGTCCGCCCCGGCTGCGCCTCGTCCCGCCGCTCCGCCATGCCGCGCCACCCTTCACGCCCTGACCCGACCGTAGGCGGAACCCGCGGGGTTCCCCTGCCGAACGGGCGAAGCGGCGGCGGCACGCCCGGGCCGGAGCAGCGGGCGGGCGGGGGGACGTCCCCGCGCTCCCCCCCTGGCAGCGCGGGGACCCCCCGTCCCGGCTACTGCAGGAACGCCCCGAGGGGCGACAGCAGCAGCCGGCCGAGCGCGGCGGCGGTCCCGTCAAGCCGTACGCGCTCACACTCGCGGGCCTCCGGATCGTGCCGGCAGCGCCAGATCTTCTGGGCGTTGCGCCAGGCGACGTTCCGGGTGTACTCCACCAGCTCCCCCTGGTACCAGTCGTCGATGTCACCGTTCAGCATGTCGATCATGAGCTGCCAGTTGTCCAGGTACCCGCGGCGCAGCCCGGGGATCCGCTCGGCGAAGATCCGGTTGATCTCCAGGTAGTCGCGGTGCTGCTCGCCGCCGTCGACCGGCTCGGATTCCAGGCTGTCGAACGTGGTGACCAGCGCGAACGGCAGGTCGTAGTTGATGTGCGCGTTGACGCCGGCGGCGGCTGACGGCAGCGGCCGGGCGTCCGGGCCGTGCATCCGCTCGAAGAGGCAGGACCAGGCCTGCGGTGTGCTCGGGCTGGAGTCGGTCCAGTAGCGCAGCGCGTCGAAGTACCGGGTGGCGAACTCGACGTCGAGCCGGGCGAGGAACACGGGGTCGGAGAAGCGGTCGTCGTAGAGGCCGTCCAGCACGCTGCTGGTGATCGTCAGGTAGAGCTTGTTGAAGTCGGCCAGCGGGCAGCTCTCCTCGAGCGGCGGCAGCCGTACCAGCAGGTCCTGGAGCTTGGTGAGGTGGTCGACCACCGCGGGCACGTCCGCCGGGTGGTCGGCGAGCAGGCCGACGACGTCCTCGTGTACGGGGCTCCAGACCGGTTCGCCCATGTCTCCTCCACTGTGGTCCCGCGGCACCCCCGTGCCGCCGGCGACGGTGCCCAGCCTCCCAGCCGGGCGCCACCACCGGATCAGTAGAACGACGTATTGGTGTCCCCCGCGCGCTACGCGGCGCCGCTGCGCAGGTAGATCGCGCTGGCCTGCACCCGGGTGCGGACCTGGAGCTTGTCGAAGATGTGTGAGACGTGCACGCCGATCGTCCGCTCGCTGATGAACAGCCGCTGGCCGATCTCCCTGTTGGTCAGCCCCTCGGCGACCGCGGCGAGCACCTCCCGCTCGCGGGCGGTCAGCACGGCCAGCTCGTCGTCGGCGGGACGGGCGCCCGGGGCGGAGCGCGAGCCGGCCGGCCGGCCGGGCTCCTCCAGCGGCACCCGCGCCCGGCCCGCGAGGGTACGGATCTCGCTGCTCAACGGCACCGCGCCCAGCCCCTGCGCCATCCGGTACGCCTGGCGCAGCAGCCTGCCCGCGGTGGCCGTGCGGCTGCGCCGGGCCAGCAGCGCCTCGGCCTGCCGCAGCCGCGAGTACGCCGCCGGGTACGGGTGGTTGCGCCGGTCCCACTCGGCCACCGAGCGGGCCCACAGCGCCGGGTCGCTGCCGTCCAGGCGGCTGACCTCGGCGTCGCACAGCGCGAGGAACCCGTCGACCACGTCGCGCACGGGGCGGGCGGCGTGCTCGCTCCTGCGGGCCACCCGCTCGGCGGCCCCCCGCAGCCGGCGGACCGCCGTCTCGTCGACCGGCACGGTGCGGGAGGCGTGCGCCTCCGCCTCGGCGCGCAGACCGTGCCAGACCAGCGCGGCGAGGATCCCCATGTCGTCGGAACGGCTCTCGGTCAGGCCCCGCTGCACCGCCTGTCGGGCGAGGTCGTGCCGGCCCTGCCACATGGCCAGACCGGCCCGCAGGGTCAGCAGCGGGATGACGTGCCGGGCGCCGCCGCCGGCCAGCACCGTGGCCACCGCCTCCAGGTCCCGGTCGGCGGCGGCGACGTCGCCGTACCCGACCGACAGCCGGCAGCGGGCCAGCAGCAGCTCGACGGCGTCCGCGCCCGAGGGGCGGTGCCGCAGCGCCGCCGCGACCACCTTCTCCGCCTCCGCCCACTGCCCCACCCGGAACAGCCCGTTGGTGGCGATGGCCAGCAGCCGGGTCTCGTACGTGCGGCCCAGCCCCAGCTCGGCGACCCGCTCGGCGCCCCGCCGGGCCACCACCACCCCCTCCTCCAGGATGTTCAGCGGCCCGGTCAGCAGCTCCGCCAGGTGCAGGTACGCGCACGCCACGTCCTCGGGTCGGCCCGCCCGTTCGGCGGTGTCCAGGGCGCGGCGCATGACGGCCAGCCCGGCGTCCGGGTCCTCCAGGTACGCCTCGCTGAAGCCCAGCGCCGCGCTGGCCAGCACCACCTCCGAGACGGAGTCCGGCACGTCGGCGGCCAGCCGCAGGGCCTGCCGGGCCAGGTCGCCGGCGTCGGCGTACCGGCCGAGGTGCAGCAGCAGCTCGGCCAGGCGGGCGGCGGCGGTGGCCCGCTGCGCGGGCGTGCAGTCTGCGGCGGCCAGGGCCAGGCGGTACTCGGCCTCGGCCGGGGCGGAGCGCCCGGCGGCGGCGAGGTAGCGGGCCCGGCGGATGTGCAGCGGGCAGGCCGGCGGCGCGTCCTCGGCGGCGGCCAGCTCCTCCAGCAGGGCCAGCGCCCGGGCGTGCTCGCCGCAGTGGTGGGCCGCCTCGGCGGCGTGGCGCAGCAGCTCCCCGCGGTCGACGACGCTGCTCGCCGGCCCGCGGACGCCGTCCGGTGACGGGCCGCTCGTCGACGGCGCCGCGCCACGCGCCCCGGCCTCGGCCAGCTGAAGGGCCACGGACCAGTGCCGGTGCGCCTCGGCGAAGCCGTGCAGCCGCGCCGCCTCCCGGGCGGCGGCCATCGCCGCGGGCAGCGCCCGGGCCGGCTCCCCGGCGAGGCGCCAGTGGTGGGCCAGCCGGGCGTGGTGCAGCTCCGCCGGGGCGGAGGTCAGCGCCTCGGCGTAGCGGCGGTGCAGGGCGGACCGCTCGGCGGGCAGCAGCTCGTGGGCGAGCACCTCGGCGACCAACCGGTGCCGCAGCCGGTAGCCGTCGTCGTCGCCGACGAGGAGCCGGTGCGCCACCGCGCCCCGTACCGCGTCGATCAGCTCCCGTTCCGGCAGCCCGGTCACCTCCGCCAGCAGCCAGTGCGCGACGGGCTCCACCCCCGCCGCGACCGCGTGCACCACCGCGTGCGCGGGCTGCGGCAGCGCGTCCACCCGGGCCAGGAAGACCTCACGCACGGTGTCGGACAGCCCCTCCCGACCGTCGCGCAGGTCCCGGGCCAGCTCCTCGACCACGAACGGGTTGCCGCCGCTGCGCTGCCACACGGACTCCGCCGCCTCCGGTGCGAGCGGCGCGCCGACGATCGCGGCGGCGAGTTGTTCGGTGTCGGCCCGGCCCAGCGGCGCCAGGTCCAGCACCCGTACCGAGCGCAGCCGGCGCAGCTCGGTCAGCACCCGACGCAGCGGGTGCGCCCCCTGCAACGACTCGGCCCGCACGGCCGCCAGCACCGACAGCTGGAGGTCGCCGAGGCCGGCGAGCAGGTAGAGCAGCAACTGCCGGGTGCTGCGGTCGACCCACTGCAGGTCGTCCAGGACGAGCACGAGCGGGCGGCCCTCGGCGATCAGGTGCAGCCCGCGGGACACCCGCTCCAGCAACGCGCCGGCCCCGTCGGGGCCGGCCGTCTCGTCGCCGAACATCCGCAGCAGCCCGCGCACCGCGGACGAGGTGCGGGCGTTGGCGGCGGTCAGCTCGGCGTCGAACCGGCGCAGGGCCGCGAGCAGGGGGTGCAGCGGGGAGGCGTCCCCGATGTCGAGGCACGCCCCGGTCAGCACGAGGGCGCCGGAGCCCCGCAGCGCCTCGCCGACCTCGCGCAGCAGCCGGGTCTTACCCACCCCGCTCTCGCCGGTGACGAAGACGGCCGACGTCTGCCCGGACCCGCCGCCGTCGAGCAGCGCGGAACGCAGCGCCGCCACCTGGTCGGCACGGCCGACGAGCGGCGCGGCGTCCACATCGCTGACCATGCCACGCAGCGTAGTCAAAGGTCCCCGCCGGTTTCACGGGTGCGGGCGGGCTCCGGTACTCCTCGCGTCGACAATGCGACGAAAGGGTTGCGGGTGGCCGACATACGTCGTTCTGCCGATCCCCCGTCGGCCCGGGGGTGGGAGTCTCCTGTGGTCGTCGGACACCAAACGGGGGGAAGGGCGGGGCGATGCCGATGTCCAGGGTGCTCACGGTCTCCCAGCACACCGCGCCGGTGAGCTGGCCGGTGCCGGAGGAACGGCGCACGGTCAGCGTCCTCTTCGCCGACATCGTCGGCTCGACCGCGCTGGTCGAGCGGCTCGACCCCGAGGACGTCCGGGCCCTGCAACGGGTCTACTTCGGCACCGTGTCGGCGGTGCTGGCCCGCTGGGGCGGGGTGGTGGAGAAGTACGTCGGCGACGCCGTGATGGCCCTGTTCGGGGCCCGCGAGTCGGACGGCTTCGACGCGTACCGGGCGGTGCGGGCCGGGCTGGAGATCCAGCGCGAGCTGGACCGGCGGGCGCTGCCCGGGGTGGCGAGCCTGCGGGTCCGCGTCGGGGTGGCCAGCGGCGAGGCCCTCGTCGACGTCGCGGCAGTCGGCGACGGCGGACACGGCACGGCCAGCGGCGCGGTGATCACCGCCGCCGCGCGACTGCAGGAGCACGGCCCGCCCGGCGCGGTCGTCGTCTGCGCGGCCACCCGCCGCGCCACCGCCGGCCTGCTCGACTGCCGCCCGCTCGCCCCGCCGGCCGCCACGGGCAGGCCGCTGCCGGTGGACGCCGCCGTGGCCACGGGCCTGGCCCGCCCGGAGCCGGCCCGGCATGCCGGCCGGCTGGTCGGCCGCCGCCGCGAGCTGGCCACCGCGGCCGAGCAGCTCGCCCGGGCGGTACGCGAGGGTAGCCCCCGCTGGGTGTCGCTCGTCGGGCCGGGCGGCAGCGGGCGCAGCCGCCTGCTGCACGAGCTGCGCCGGACGGTCGAGGTGCTGGACTCCAGGCCGGTACGGTGGTGCGTCGCGGCCTGCCCGCCGTACCCCGAGCGACCCCTGGAGCCCGCGGCGGACCTGCTGCGCGCGTTCGCCGGCCTGCACGGCGACGACGCGCCGGCGACCGTACGCACGCGGCTGCTGGCGGCGCTCGACGGCCTGGTCCCGCCCCGGCGGGTGGCGCCCACGGCCGTCGCGCTCGAGGGGCTGCTGGACGGGTCGTTCCCGGCCGGCGCGGTTGCCTGGCAGCGGGTGCTGCTGGAGCTGGCCGCGCGGCAGCCGGTGGTGGTGGCGGTGGACGACGTGGACCGGGCCGCCCCGGCGCTGACCCGGTTCCTGCGCACCCTGTTCACGGCGGCCACGGCGCGGCGGGTGCCGCTGTCGGTGGTGACGACGCACCGCCCGGAGTGGGCCGACACCCGCCCCGACCCGGACGGCCGGCGCGCCGACGTGCCGCTGCCGCCGCTGACCCGCGTGGTGACCGGCCGGCTGCTGCGGCGGCTGCTGCGCCGGGCGGGGCGGCCGGCGGCGCTGACCGAGCGGCTGCTGCCCTGGTCGGCGGGCTGCCCGGGCACGTCGAGGCGTACGTGCGGGCGCTCGACGACGGGACCGACCCGGCGGCGGGCCTGCCCGAGCCGGTGCGCCGGGCCGCCGCCGCCCGGCTGGACGCCCGGGACGGCGTGGAGCGGGCCGTGCTGATGGTGGCCTCCGCGCTGGGCCCGGCGGCGGGCGCGGCCACGGTCGACCGGGCGCTCGGCTGGGCGTCGGGGCGGGCCGACGGGGTGCTACGGCGGCTGGCGGCGCTCGGCCTGCTGCGCCCGGCGGGGGGCGGGTACGACGTCGCCGACCCGGCCCTGCGGCGCGCCGCGGCGGACCGGCTGCCGCGGGCGCTCCGCGCCGACCTCGCCGGGCTGGCCCGGCTGGGGCCGATCACCGGGACGGCCCGCCCGGACACCCGCCCCACGCCGTGGCGACCCCCCGTGTCGCCGGCATCGCGCGGCCCGGGCAGCCCGGACCCCGCGTCGGCATCGCACGGCCCGGGCGGCCCGGGCGGCCCGGACCCCGCGTCGGCACCACCCGGTCGCGGCAGGCCGGACACCACCACGTCGCCGACATCGCCCGGTCGTGGTGGTGCCGACACCACCACGTCGCCGACATCGCCCGGTCGGGGCGGTGCCGCCCCGGTGCCCCCGTTGGCCGTGGCGGCGTAGCAGGCTGGGGACGACGCTGACCACACCGAGGGTCACCCCGCCGATGAGCAGTGGCGCGCCGCACGTCTCGGCCCCGCCGGGGCACGGGCAGGGGTCAGCGGCCGTCGAGGAAGGCGAGCACCCGCTCCCAGGTCAGCTCCGCGGCGGCGGCGTCGTAGTCGGGGATGTCGGGGTCGGTGTAGAGGTGGCCGGGCCCCGGGTAGCGGAAGACCGTCAGGTCCGCGCCGGCGGCGGTCATCGCCCGCTGCCACGCGTCCACCTCCTCCTGCGGCTCGTACTCGTCGGGGTCGGCGAGGTGCAGCTGCACCGGCAGGCCCGGGCGGACGGCCTGCGGGCCCCCGGCGATGCCGTGCAGCAGGAGCAGGCCCGCGGCGTCGGGCCGCTCGGCGAGCAGCTCGGCGGCCACCGCGCAGCCGAACGAGAAGCCGGCCAGCACCGCGCCGGGCGGCAGGTCGGCCACCGCCGCCGCGCCCGGGCCAGCACCGTGTCCCGGCCGATCCTGTCGAGCAGGGCGAAGCCGTCGTCGACGGTGCCGGCGGCGGGCTCCCCGTAGAGGTCGGGCGCGACGACCTCGTGCCCGGCGGCACGGAGCCGGTCGGCGGCCGCCAGCACGGCCGGGCGCAGCCCGTAGACGGAGTGGAACAGCGCGACGTGACTCATCCGGCCATCCTGCCCCGGGCATACGACATCTCCGCCACGGCCCTGCCCACCGCCGGCCCGGGCGGGTCAGCAGAGCGCCTCCAGCCGGGGCACCAGGTCGGCCGGGCCGGCCGCCGCGCGGTACGCCTCCGGAGCCGCCCTGTCCTGGTCGGACTGGCGGGAACGGGCCGGCGCCGACCCGGTACTGGGCCCGTTGGTGCGGCGCCGCGCGGAGATCTACCCGAGCGGGCACAGTCCCGAGTGGAGCCCGCCGGTGTCCTGGCACCTCGACGCCCTGGCCGCCGCCGGTTTCGCCGAGGTCGGCACCCTGTGGCGCGGCGGCGCCGACGCCGCGGTCGTGGCGGTCCGCTGACCCACCCGGAACCGGATGCACACTGCCCGGGGGGTGGGAGGGTGCGGGGATCGGAGGCGGGGGCGGTCGGGGGGGGCGGGGGTAGGCTGAGGTGGGGTGGAGACGGGACGAGCCGTACGGTAGGCCGTCCCGGACCGGCGATCGCGGCGGTGGCGGTGGGAGGACAGGTGACCGGAGGGGCGCCGCGCCGGGTCGATCCCGACGTCGATCTGCGCGTACCCGGGGACCGGGTCGAGCTGCGGGCACACCCGGCGACCGTGCTCGGCGTCGTCGCGGCCGGTGGCGTGCTCGGCGCGCTCGCCCGCGCGGGGCTTCAGGCGGCCCTGCCGCACCACCCGGCCGGCTTCCCGTGGGCGACGTTCTCCGTCAACGTGACGGGCTGCCTGCTGATCGGGGCGCTCATGGCCCTGGTCGCCGCCGGGCGCACCCGCCCGCTCACCCGGCCGTTCCTCGGCGTCGGGGTGCTCGGCGGCTTCACCACCTTCTCGACGTACGTGGTGGACGCCCGGCAGGCGGTGGCCGCCGGGGCGCCGGGCATCGCGCTGGCCTACCTTGTCACGACCCTGGTCGGGGCGCTGGTCGCGGTCTGGCTCGGCGACGCCGCGGCCGGCCGGCTACTCGCCCGCGCCGGCGGGAACGACGCGGGGGCGCGACCGCCCGAACCACGCCCGGCCCGCCGCCCCGCCGTCGGCCGACCGGGCCGGGCGGCGCGCCGTGACCGTCCTGCTCGTCGTCCTCGGCGCGGCCGTCGGGGCGCCGCTGCGGTACCTCACCGACCGGGCGGTGCAGGCCCGGTACGGCTCGTCCTTTCCGTGGGGCACGCTGACCGTCAACGTGGTCGGGTCGCTGGTGCTCGGCGCCCTGGTCGGGGCGCCCGCCGGGCCGGCGGTCGGCGCGCTGCTCGGCACGGGTTTCTGCGGCGCGCTGACGACGTACTCGACGTTCGGCTACGAGACGCTGCGGCTGGCCCGCGACGGCGCCCGCCGGTGGGCCCTGGCCAACGCGCTGGGCAGCGTGCTCGCCGGTCTCGCCGCGGCGTCCGCCGGCTACGCGCTGGCTCGCGCCCTGTTCGGCTGAGAGGCGGAGGAGGGGCCCCGCACGTGACAGGGGACCCCTCCTCTCCTCAGTCCAGCGCGGCCACCGGGCCGATCACGAACACCGCCGGGGGCCGGACGCCCACCCCGGCGGCCAGCGCGCCGACCTCGTCGAGCCGGGACGGCAGCGCCCGCTGGGTCGGGTGCCCGGCGTCCTCGACGATCACGGCCGGGGTGTCCGGCGCCCGGCCGTGCTCGACCAGCGCGGCGGCGATCTTGTCGATCGTGTCGACCGCCATGAGCAGCACGAGGGTGCCCCGCGCGCGGCCCAGCGCGGCCCAGTCGACCAGGGACTGCGGGTGCCCCGGCGGCAGGTGCCCGGAGGCGACCGTGAACTCGTGCGCCACGCCCCGGTGGGTCACCGGGACGCCGGCCAGGGCGGGCGCCGCGACGGCGCTGGTCACCCCGGGGACGACGACGGTCTCCACCCCGGCCGCCGCGCACGCCTGCACCTCCTCGTGCCCGCGGCCGAAGACGTACGGGTCGCCGCCCTTGAGCCGTACCACCCGCCGGCCGGCGCGGGCGTGCCGGACGAGGGTGTCGTTGATGGCGTCCTGCCCCATCGACGGACCCCGGGGCACCTTCGCCGCGTCCACCACCAGCACTCCGGGGCGCAGCCCGTCGAGCAGGCCGCGCGGGGCGAGCCGGTCGGTCACCACCACGTCCGCCGCGTCCAGCATGGCCCTGCCCCGTACCGTGATCAGGTCGTCGGGGCCGGGCCCGCCGCCGACGACGGCGACCTGCCCCGGGCGCAGCACCGGCTCGTGGTCGGGCCCGTGGTGGTGGTCGTGGGCGTGCGAATGCCCGCCGTGGTCGTGCTGGTGGGCGTCGCCGTCGTGGTGGTGGGCGTGGCCGCCGACCGGATCGTCGGGGTGGTCGTGCGGGGTCTGCGGCCGGCCGACCTTGTCGAGGAAGCCGGGGAGCGCCACCCGGTACGCGCAGGTGTCGCAGTTCATCCGGATGTCCCCGCGCAGCGCCTCGGCGTGCCGGAGCAGCACCAGGTCGGCGAGGGCGTCGCAGTCGCCGATCAGACCGGCGACCCGCACGTCCAGGTCGGGATGGGCGGCGGCGAACTCCGCCGACTGGGCGGCGATCCGGTCCGGCAGCACCCCGGCGAACAGGAAGTACGGGCGACGACGATCCGGCGGGCGCCCAGCCGGCGCAGCCGGTCCAGCACGGCCGGCACCGACGGCTCGGCGAGCGAGATGAAGCCCGCCTCCACCCCGGCGTAGCCGCGCCCCTCCCACAGCAGCCGCGCCACCTTGACGACCTCGGCGTTGGCGTCCGGGTCGGTGGAACCGCGGCCGATCAGCGCCACCCACGTCCCCGCCCGGTCGTCGCCCGCCAGCGCGTCGTCGATGCGCTGCTCCAGGGACTCGTGCAGCAGCGGGTGGGGGCCGAGCGGCCGGCCGAAGGCGTACGTCAGCCCCGGCTGGCGGGCCCGCTCCCGGGCCAGCGCGGCGGGGATGTCGCCCTTGCCGTGGCCGGCGGCGGCGAGGACGAGGGGCAGGGCCACCAGCCGACGCCGTCCCCGCTCGACGAGCGCGCCGACCGCGTCGGTCAGCGGCGGGCGGGACAGCTCGATGAACCCGCCCTCGACGTCGTCGAAGGCGGCGCGTCGGCGGATGCGCTCGACCAGCGCGAGGAACTGGTCGACCCCGGCCTCGCTGCGGGTGCCGTGCCCCACCAGCAGCAGCGGGGTCCGGGGATCCGGGGCCGGGTTCATGGCGACTCCTCCAGGTAGAGCAGGGCGTTGACAGCGGCGGCGGCGACGGCGGAGCCGCCCTTCTCGCCGACGTTGGAGACCGCGGGCAGGCCGCTGGCCCGCAGCGCGGCCTTGGATTCGGCGGCGCCGACGAACCCGACGGGCAGGCCGACGGCCAGCGCCGGCCGGACATCCAGGGCGATCAGCTCGAACAGCGCGGTGGGCGCGCAGCCGACCACCCAGACCGCGCCGGGGCCCACCCGGTCGTACGCCAGCCGGACGGCCGCCGCCGAGCGGGTTATCTCCGCCTCGCGGGCCAGCGCGGCGGCGGCCGGCTCGGCGATCGGGCAGACCAGGTCCAGGCCGGTGCGGGTGATCCCGGCGGCGACCATCGCCACGTCGGTGACCACGGGCGCGCCGGCGCGCAGCGCGGCCAGCCCGCCGGCGAGGGCCGCCTCGTCGCAGACCAGGTCGGTCACGTAGTCGAGGTCGGCGCTGGCGTGCACCACCCGCTCGGTGACGGCGCGGGTCAGCGGCGGCAGGCCGGACAGGTCGACCCGGGAGCGCAGGATCGCGTACGACTCCTGCTCGATGGGGTGCACCACCCGGCTCACCGGCGCTCCCCCGCCACGCCGACGCCGTCCGCGCCGGTCTCGCCGCCGGAGGCACCGGCGGCGGCCGGGCCGGCCGGGCCGTAGCGGCGGTCGTAGCCGCGCAGCTTCCACAGCGCGACCGCGCCCGCCCAGGCGAGGGCGAACACCGCGACGACGGCGTAGCCGAGCTGCTCGAAGTGGTCGGCGACCGCCGCGTATCCGGCGAGGGCGGACACCCCCAGGTGGTCGACCAGCAGGCCCGCCAGGTAGACGCTGGCCACCAGCGCGCCGACCAGCACCGTGACCGCGGTGGTGGCCAGGTTGTAGTACAGCCGCCGGGCGGGCTGCCGGTACGCCCACGAGTACGCCCGGCTCATCAGCAGGCTGTCGGCGGTGTCCATCGCGGACATCCCGGCGGCGAACAGCAGCGGCAGGGTGAGCAGGGCCAGCACGGGCAGCCCGCCCGCGGCGGCGGTGCTGGCGGACAGGGCGAGCAGGGTCACCTCGCTGGCCGTCTCCAGGCCGAGGCCGAACAGGAAGCCGACGGGCGCCATGTGCCACGAGGAGCGGACCAGGGAGCGGGCCCGGGAGCCGAGCACCCGCTGCATGAGCCCCCGGTTGAGCAGCTGGAGGTCCAGCTCCCGCTCGTCGAGGTCGCCGTGGCGCAGCCGCCGCCACAGCCGGGCCAGGCCGGCCAGCACCACGGCGTTGAGCGCGGCGACCAGGGCCAGGAACAGCGTGGCGGTGACGATCGCGACGGTCGCACCCACCTCCCGTGCCCGCTCGAGGCCCGGCCCGGTGAGGTTGGCCGAGGCCAACCCGACCACCAGGGCGAGCAGCAGCACCACCGCGCTGTGCCCGAGGGCGAAGAAGAAGCCGACGCCGACCGGCCGGCGCCCCCGCAGCAGCATCAGCCGGGTCGTGTCGTCGATCGCGGCGATGTGGTCGGCGTCGAAGGCGTGCCGCACCCCGAGCGTGTACGCCAGGACGCCCGCCCCGGCCAGGCCGCCGGCCGCCGCGGGCTGGCCGTTCCAGTACAGGTACAGGCTCCAGCCGGCGACGTGCAGCACGGCGACGGCGAGCACGATGCCGCCGAGGCGTAACCGCTCGGCGCGGCTCCACCGGCCCGCCGGGGGCGCCGCGCTGACCGTGGTCGAACTCATCGGACTCCTTCGGGTCGGTCCGTGCCGGCGACGCGGATCGCGTCCACCGGGCAGATCTCCAGGCACTCCAGGCAGCCGGTGCAGCGGTCCGCCCGGACCCGCAGGCCGGCCGGCGTCGGCCGGATCGCGTGCGTGGGACAGGTCAGCAGGCAGGCGCCGCAGCCCTGGCAGGCGCCGATCACGACGGGCGCCACCGGGGCGGGCGCGACGCCGGCCGGGCCGGTCAGTCCCGCCACCGGTATCCCCGGGGGGTGACCATCCGGCCGGCGACGATCCGGGTCCGGCTGCTGCCGACGACCACGACGCTGTACATGTCCACCGTCGCGGCGTCGAAGGTGGCCAGGGTGGCCAGCCGCACCCGCTCGCCGTCGCGGCTGGCGTTGCGCACCACGCCGACCGGCGTCTCCGGCGGGCGGTGCTTCGCGAAGACGCGCAGCGCGGCGTCGAGCTGCCAGTCCCGGGCCCGGCTGCGCGGGTTGTACAGCAGCGCCACGAAGTCGCCCTCGGCGGCGGCGGCGACCCGCCGCTCGATGACCTCCCAGGGGGTGTGCAGGTCGGACAGGCTCAGGTAGGCGTGGTCGTGGCCGAGCGGCGCGCCGAGCAGCGCCGCCGCGGCGAGGGCGGCGGTCACCCCGGGCACCCCGACCACGTCGATCCGGTCGTCGGCGTACTCCAGGGCGGGGCTGGCCATCGCGTACACCCCGGCGTCGCCGGAGCCGATCAGCGCGACCGCGTACCCGGCGGCGGCCTCGGCCACGGCCGCGCGGGCCCGCTCCTCCTCCGCGCCGAGGCCGCTGGCCAGCACCCGGGTGCCGGGGCGCAGCAGGTCGCGCACCTGCTCGACGTACTGGTCGAGGCCGACGACCACGGCGGCGCGGCGCAGCTCGGCGACCGCGCGCGGGGTGCGCAGGTCGGCCGCGCCGGGGCCGAGGCCGACGATCGCCAGCCGGCCGCGCGGCGCGTGCCGGGCCACCGCCACGGTGGCCATCGCCGAGGCGGTCTTGGGCGCCACCAGCTCCGCGGTGGCGCGCCGGCCGGGCTCGCCGAGCAGCGCCGCGGCCTCCGCGACGCTGGGCGTGCCGACCGCCGCGCGGACCACCTCGCTGGGGTTGGGCACGTCGACCGCCGCCAGGTCCGCCGCCGGGTGCGTCACCAGGGGTACGCCGAGCGCGTCGGCGGTCGCGCGGATGCCCGCCTCGTCGGCCTTGACGTCGGCGCTGGCCAGGGCGCGCACGCTCGCCGGGCTCAGCCCGGCGTCGGCGAGCACTCGCTCCAGCAGGGCGCGCACCTCGGCGGCCGGTACGCCCCGGCTGCCGCCCACCCCCACCACCAGCGACGGCGGCCGGAGCACGGCGGTCCGCGCGTCCGTCGGGACCACCCGGTCGGTGATCAGCAGCCGGTACGCGGCGGCGGGCGCGTCGGGCCGCACGGTGTCGGGCAGGGCGGGCAGCGGCCAGGTGGCGTCGGCGGCGAGCCGGACGGGCTCGCCGTCGAGGATGGCCCGGCTCACGGCGGCGACCGCCCCCTCGACGGGCCAGCCGAGGGTGTCCAGGCCGGGCAGGTCGACCGCGTCGGTGGCGGTGGTGACCACCGGCCGGGCGTCGAGGAGCGCGCCGACCTCGGCGGCGAGGGCGTTGGCGCCCCCGGCGTGCCCGCCGAGCAGCGCCACGGCATGCCGGGCCGCCTCGTCCACCACCACGACCGCCGGGTCGGTGCGCTTGTCGCCGAGCAGCGGCGCGAGGACGCGGACGACCGCGCCGGTCGCCAGGAACGCCACCACCGCGTCGTACCCGGTGAACGCGGCGCGCAGCGCGTCGCCGACGGTGTCGGCCTCGACGAGGCGGGCGTGCGGCCAGGCGTCGGCGACGGTTCGGGCGTGCCGGCGTCCGGCGGCGGTGGCCGCGACGAGTCCGATGCGGATCGTGGTCAAGGATGCTCCCCCGTGAGGACGACGACAGGATTGGTGGCGGCCAGCCGCACCGACCCGCCGGGCAGGTCGGCCAGGCGGGCGGCGGAGAGCTGGACGCCGTCGGCGCGGTAGCCGCGCTCGCGCAGCAGGGCCAGTGCGGGGGCGACCCGGTCCAGGGCGGCGAGGGTCACCACGACCCGGGCCGGTTCGCGGGCGGCGACGGCGGCGAGCACGTCCAGGCCGCCCCGCCGACGAACACGGCGTCCGGGTCGGGCAGCCCGTCGAGCGCCGCCGGGGCCGCCCCGGCGACCACCCCCACGTCGACCCCGTGCGCGGCGGCGTTGCGCCGGACCAGGTCCACGGCGTCCGGGTCGCGCTCCACCGCGACGACGGCCGCGCCGAGCAGCGCGCACTCGACGCCGACGGAGCCGCTGCCGGCGCCGACGTCCCAGACGAGCCGGCCGAGCCGGGGGCGCAGCCGGGCCACGGCGAGGGCCCGGACCTCCGCCTTCGTGATCATGGAATCGCGGTGGGCGTACGCGTCCTCGGGCAGCGCCCAGCCACCCGCCGGGGCGGCGGCCGGCTGGTTGTCCGCCCGCGCCCCGCCGGCCGGGCTCGCCGCCACGGTACGGGCGGCGGCTCCGGTCGGGACGGCGGCTCCGGTGGGGGCCGGATCGCCGGCCGCGTCGGCGAGGCAGAGCAGCACGTGCGGGTCGGCCCAGGTCGCGGCCGCGGCCTCGGCGGGGGTGGTCTCGGTGACCCGCTCGGCCGGGGTGCCCAGGTGCTCGGCGACGACGAGCCGGCGCGGCCAGCCGACCAGGCCCGCGCCGATCTCGGCGGCCCCGGCGCCGGGCGCGGTGAGCACGGCGACGGCCGGCAGCGCGCGGGCCGCGTTGAGCGCGGGCCGCAGGTCCCGGCCGTGGGCGCTGACCACCGCCGCGCCGTCCCAGGGCAGGCCGGCGCGGGCGAAGGCGGCGGCCACGCTGGACACGGCGGGCAGCACCCGCACGGGCAGCCCGTCGGCGCGCAGCCGGCGGACGATGCCGAACAGTCCCGGGTCGCCGCTGGCCAGCACCACCGACGGGACGCCGTCGGCCACCGCGGCGGCGAGCCGGTCCAGCGCGGGCGCGAGCGGGCCGAGGGCCACCGTGGCGCAGCCGTCGGGGAGCGTGACCGCGGCGAGGTGCCGGGCCGCGCCGACGGCCAGCCGGGCCCCGGCCAGCGCGGCGACGGCGGCGGGGTACGCCGGCGCGCCGGCCGCGTCGACGCCGACGACGACGACGGGGCAGGTCGTGCCCTGGCCGGTCACGCGGCCCACCGCCCGGAGGAGGCGACGAGACGGTCCCCGGCGAAGTCGACCATCGCCACGTCGACGTCGACGGCGTGCCCGGCGAAGCGCAGCAGCACCTGGCGTACCCGGTGGCAGAGCAGATCGCCGGCGGGGCGCAGCAGCCCGACGGCCTCCCACAGCTCGTACGCGTGCCGGCCGGTGTTGGCCGCCGCCACCTCGGCCACCAGGCCCGGCTCCCCGCCGGCCTCGGCGGTGACCGCGCCGAGCAGCGACAGGTCCACCTTGGACCGGGTGTAGTGGGTCATCAGCACGCCGGCGGCGAGCTTGGCCAGCTTGCCGGCCATCCCGACGAAGACCACCCCGGTCATGCCGTCGCCGACGGCGGCGGTGACCGCCGCGCCGGTGAAGTCCCCGACCTCGACGAAGCAGACCTCGGGCAACTCGGGCAGCAGCGCGCGGGCGGCCCGCTCGGTGCGCCCGCCGGTGCACAGCACCACGGTCCGCTCGCCCTGGGCGGCCATGACGTGCACCGCCTGCACGACGCTGGCCCGCCAGGACGCCGTGGAGAAGGGCCGGACGATGCCGGTGGTGCCGAGAATCGAGATGCCGCCGAGGATGCCGAGCCGCCGGTTGGTGGTCTTGCGGGCCATCACCTCCCCGCCGGGGACGCTGATCACCACCCGCACGCCCACCTCGGTCAGGTCGACGACCTCGGCGACGGCCTGACCGATCATCCGGCGCGGGGTCTCGTTGATCGCCGGGCCGCCGACGGGCAGTCCGAGGCCGGGCTTGGTGACGGTGCCGACGCCCGGCCCGCCGCCGAGGTCGAGGCCGGGCTCGTCCCGCCACTCGACGGTGGCGGTCAGGTGGGCGCCGTGGGTGACGTCGGGGTCGTCCCCGGCGTCCTTGACCACCACGGCCTCGGCGCGCGTGCCCGGCGGCGGGGCCAGCTCGCAGCGCTCGACCGGGAAGCTCACCCGGCGGCCGGCGGGCAGCCCGATCTCGACCTGCCGCTGCGGCACGCCGGTGACCAGCGCGGTGACGGCGGCCTTCGCCGCCGCGGTCGCGCAGGCGCCGGTCGTCCAGCCGGTGCGCAGCGCGCGGGGCCGGACCTTCGCGGTACGCGGCAGGTCCGGCTCGCGCAGCGGCGGCTCGGCGTACGTCACCGGGCCGGCTCGGGCGCCCCGGCGTCGCCGGCCGGCCGGCCCGCGTCCCCGGCGGGCCGGCCCGCCTCCTCGGTCGCCCGGCCCGCCTCCCCGCCCGGCCGGCCCGCGTCCGCGCGGCGGCGGCGCAGCTCGGCGCGGGCGGTCGGCTCGGCCCGGCGGAAGGTGTGGAAGTGCCCGGGGTGGTACAGGTGCGACCGGGTGCCGGCGGCGCCCAGCGCCGGCCCGACCAGGAACAGCGTGTGCTTCCACAGCTTGTGCTCCCGGACGGTGTCGGCCAGGGTGCCGACCGTGCAGCGCACCACCAGCTCGTCCGGCCAGGTCGCCTGGTACGCCACCACGGCCGGGGTGTCCGCCGGGTAGCCGCCGGCCAGCAGCTCGGCCTGCACCTGCCCGGAGCGGGCGGCGGAGAGGAACAGCGCCATGGTGGTGCCGTGGCGGGCGAAATCGCGGACCCGCTCCCCCGCCGGCATCGGCGTCTTGCCGCCCTCCAGGCGGGTGAGGATCACCGACTGGGCGACCTCGGGAATGGTCAGCTCCCGGCCCACGAGCGCCGCGACGGCGGTGAACGAGGACACCCCGGGCACCACCTCGACGGCCAGCCCGAGCGCGCGGCACAGGTCGAGCTGCTCCTGCACCGCGCCCCACAGGGCAGGGTCGCCGGAGTGGATCCGGGCCACGGTCAGGCCCTGCGCGGCGGCCCGCTCGTAGAGCGGGAGCACGCCCTCCATCGGCAGCTCGGACGAGTCGATGATCTCGGCGTCGGGGCGGGCGTGGGCGAGCACGTCGGCGTGCACCAGGCTGGCCGCCCAGACCACCACGTCCGCCTCGCCGATCACCCGCGCGGCGCGCAGCGTGAGCAGGTCGGCGGCGCCCGGCCCGGCCCCGACGAACCAGACCTTCCCCGTGGTCGTTTCCGCGGTGGTCATAGCTTTCCTCCCCTGGTCTCCCGGCGGGCCGGGACGAGCAGCGTCGACAGGTACGGCAGGTCGTCGTCGTCCGGCGCGGGCGGGCCGATCCGCTCGCCGGGCAGACCGAGTGCCCGGCCGAGCACGGCGTCGTCGAGGCGGCCCTGCCGGCGCAGCTCCTCGACCAGCTCCGGGTGCCGCCGCCAGCCCTTGTACGCGACGACGGTCCCCGGCCCGGCCAGCGCGTCGGCGAACAACGCGAGCCCGGCGGTGGCCGGCAGCAGGGTCAGCGGCTCGCGCCCCTCGCAGAGCACCGTGCCGCTGCGGGCGGCCAGGTCCTGCATGGCGGTGATCCCGGGGACGGTCTCGACCTCGACCGCCGGCCGCAGCGCGCGCACGCCCTGCGCCAGGTAGCCGAAGGTGGAGTACACGTTGGGGTCGCCGATGGTGGCGAAGGCGATCCGCGTCGCGCCCGCGTCGACGGCGTCGACGACGGCGCGGGCGGCGGCGTCCCAGGCGGCCCGCCGCCGGGGCGTGACGCCGCCCCGGTCGTCGAGCGCGAACGGCAGGCGTCGCACCCGCCCGCCGTCCACGTACGCCCGCACGGTCGCCTCGGCGCGCCCGACGCCGTCGCCGGCCCGCGGGTCCGCCCCGACGGCGGCCCCCGGGTCGGGGCCGGGCCCGTCGGCCATGACCGGGACGAAGACCGCGTCCGCCTCGCGCAGCACCCGGACCGCCTTGACGGTCAGCAGCTCCGGGTCGCCCGGTCCCACGCCGATTCCGGTCAGGATCGTGCGTGCACCCGTCGGGGCGCTCACCGGCACGCCTCCACCAGGCGGCGGGCGGCCAGCGGCTGGCCGGCCCAGTGGACGTGCAGGTAGGACGCGTGCACCCGGCCGTCGACGAAGCCGTGCGCCCGGTCGTCCCAGCGCCACGCCGGGGTGTCGCCGTGGCCGGGGTCGGTGACGGTGCGGTGGAACTCGTGCCCGCGTACCGGCTCGCCGGCCCGGGTCACCGGGGAGTCGGCGGCGGCCACGGCCTGCCGGTAGCCGAGGGTGAGCCGGCCGGTCATCCGGGCGGTCAGGTCCAGCCGCCCGCACATCGGCACGCCGTCGAGGGACCGGCCCAGGTAGAGCAGGCCGGCGCACTCGGCGACCACCGGCCCGTCGAAGGCGGCCAGCTCGGCGCGCAGCGCCGCGTTGCCGGCGAGGGCCTCGGCGTGCGCCTCGGGGAAGCCGCCGCCGATCACCACGGCCCGGGTGCCGGCCGGCAGCGCCGGGTCGCGCAGCGGATCGAACGGGGCCACGGTCGCGCCGGCCGCCGCGAGCAGTTCGGCCGTCTCGGCGTACGAGAAGGTGAAGGCCGCGCCCGCGGCGAGCGCGACGGTCGGTCCGGCGCCGGTGGCGGGGCCGCCGACGGCGGCGACCGGGTCCCAGGCCGGCGCGGTCATTGGCGGGGCGCTGCGGGCCAGGTCGAGCAGTGCGTCCAGGTCCACGGTGGCGGTGACCAGGTCGGCGAGGGCGGCCACGATCTCCTCCGACTCCGGGGCCCGCTCGGCGACCGGGACGAGGCCGAGGTGCCGCGACGGGGCGGCGACCTCCTCGGCGCGGCTGACCGCCCCGAGCACCGGCACGTCCACCTCGGCGAGCGCGTCGCGCAGCAGGGCCTCGTGCCGGGGCGAGCCGACCCGGTTGAGGATCACCCCGCCGATGCGCACCTCCGGGTCGAAGGCGCGCATGCCGAGCACCAGCGCGGCGGCGGAGCGCCCCTGGGCGGTGGTGTCCAGCACCAGCACGACGGGGCGGCCACCAGCCGGGCGACGTGGGCTGTGGAGGCGTACGCCCCGCGGCCGACCGCCCCGTCGTGCAGGCCCATCACGCCCTCGACCACCGCGATGTCGGCGGGCGTCGGGACGGTGGCGCCGTGGCGCAGCAGCGGGGCGACCCGCTCCTCGCCCACCAGCCACGGGTCGAGGTTGCGGCCGGGCCGGCCGGCGGCGAGCGCGTGGTAGCCGGGGTCGATGTAGTCGGGGCCGACCTTGTGCGGACTGACGGTGAGGCCGCGGCGGCGCAGCGCGCCGAGCAGCCCGGTGGCCACGGTGGTCTTGCCGTGCCCGCTGGCGGGGGCGGCCACCACCACGCGGGGCAGCGACACCGGCTCGTCCGGGGGGACGGCGGGGGGTGTCGGGGTCACCACTCGATGCCCTTCTGGCCCTTCTGGCCGGCGTCCATCGGGTGCTTGACCTTGGTCAGCTCGGCGACCAGGTCGGCCGCCTCGACCAGCCGGGGGTCCGCGTCCCGGCCGGTGATCACCACGTGCTGGAAGCCGGGGCGGTCGGCCAGGGTCCGCACCACCTCGTCGACGTCCACCCAGCCCCACTTCATCGGATACGTGAACTCGTCCAGCACGTAGAGCCCGTAGCGCTGGGCGGCGAGGTCGCGTTGGATCTGCCGCCAGCCCTCCAGGGCGTCGGCGGCGTGGTCGGCCTCGCCGCCGCGCTGGATCCAGGACCAGCCCTCGCCCATCTTGTGCCAGGCCACCGGGGCGCCCTGGCCGGTGCGCTCGTGCACCTCGCCGAGGGCGCGGAAGGCGTTCTCCTCGCCCACCCGCCACTTGGCGCTCTTGACGAACTGGAACACCCCGACCGGCAGCCCCGCCGTCCAGGCGCGCAGCGCGAGCCCGAACGCGGCCGTCGACTTCCCCTTCATCTGGCCGGTGTGGACGATCAGCAGCGGCCGGTTACGCCGCTGCCGCGTCGTCAGCCCGTCGCCAGGCACGTACGTAGGCTTCCCCTGCGGCATCAGCGCCCCCTCCCCTTCTTCTTCCTCTTCTTGGCGATCTTGCAGTTTGGGCCCCTCATCTGACCGTTTCCACCCGTTTCGCCTGGGCAACAAGTGCAAGATCGCGGGGGGTGGTGAGGGAGGAGAGGGGGTGGTAGCGGGCTGAGAGGTGGGTGGCCAGGCGGCGGGCCAGGTTCAGGCGCACCGGGCCGGACTCGCAGTCGACGACGACGCACGGGGCGCCGGTGGCGGCGAGCACGGCCGCCGCCCGGGCGGCCCGGTCTAGCGGGCGGTGGCCGGCGGTGGCCCGCCCGTCGGTGAGCACCAGCACCAGGGGGCGCCGGCGCGGGTCGCGCAGCCGCTCCACGCGCAGCAGCTCGGCGGCGGCGAGCAGGCCCTCGGCCAGCGGCGTACGCCCGCCGGTGGGCAACTCGGCCAGCCGCGCGGACGCGGCCAGCACCGACGAGGTGGCCGGCAGCAGGGTCTGCGCGCCCGCGCCCCGGAACGCGACCACGGCCACCTTGTCGCGCCGCTGGTAGGCGTCGGTGAGCAGGGCGAGCACGGCGCCCTTGACGGCGGACATCCGCTGCCGGGCGCCCATCGACCCGCTCGCGTCGACCACGAACAGGACGAGGTTGCCCTCCCGGCCCTCGCGCACCGCCTCGCGCAGGTCGCTCGGGTGCAGCCGCAGCGGGCCCCCGTGCCGCCCGCGGGCGGCCTGGTGCGGGGCGGCGGCCCGGATGGACGCGGGCAGGTGCAGCGCCGCGGCCCGGCCGGCGAGCGGGGTTCGCGCCCCGGTGGTCCGGCCCCGTCCGGTGCGGGCGCGGGAGCGCCGGCCGGGCACCCCGTCGCCCACGCCGGGCGCCGCGAGCAGCCGGGCCCGCAGCCCCCGCTCGGGTACGGCCACGGGCTGCCTGTCGGGCGCCGGGCCGCCGGGCCGGCCGGTGTCGTCGTCCTGCCCGGGGCCGCCGGGTCGGGCGGGATCCTGCCGGGCGTCGCCGGCCGCATCCGAGTCCCGCCCGGCAGGACCGGGCTCGCCGGAGTCCGGCCCGGCACCGCTGTGGGGGCCGGTCCCGCTGCCGTCGGGGCCCGCGCCCCCGGCGTCACCGCCGTCCGGGCCGCCGCCGTCGGGGCCGTCGTCCGGGCCGCCGCCGTCCGGGCCGGACGGCGGGTCGGCGTCCGGGTCGTCCTCGCCGGCCCGGCGCAGCGCCTCGTCGAGGCGCTGCTCGTCCAGCCCGGGGGTGTCGAACGGGTCGCGGCGGCGGCGGTGCGGCAGGGCCAGCCGGGCGGCGACCCGGACGTCCTCGGCGGTCACCACCGTCCGGTCCTGCCAGGCGGCGTGCGCGATCGCGGTACGCGCCGTGACGATGTCGGCGCGCATCCCGTCCACGTCGAACGCGGCGCACACCTCGGCGATCTGGCGCAGCGCGCCGTCGGGCAGCAGCACCCGGTCGAGCCGGCCCCGGGCGGCGGCCACCCGCCGGGCGACCTCGGCGTCGGCGTCGGCCCAGCGGGCGGCGAACCCGGCCGGGTCGGCGTCGGCGGCCAGCCGGCGGCGGACCACCTCCACCCGGACCGCCGGGTCCCGGCTGGCGCCCACCTCGACGGTGAGGCCGAACCGGTCCAGCAGCTGCGGGCGCAGTTCCCCCTCCTCCGGGTTCATCGTGCCGACCAGCAGGAACCGGGACGCGTGGCTGACCGACACGCCCTCCCGCTCGACGTGGCTGCGGCCCATCGCGGCGGCGTCCAGAAGCAGGTCGACGAGGTGGTCGTGGAGCAGGTTGACCTCGTCGACGTAGAGCACGCCCCGGTGGGCGGCGGCGAGCAGGCCGGGCTCGAAGGCGCGCACCCCCTCGGCGAGTGCCTTCTCCAGGTCGAGCGAGCCGACCACCCGGTCCTCGGCGGCGCCGACCGGCAGCTCCACCAGCCGGGCCGGGCGGCGCTCGGCGGGCGGGTCGGCGGGGTGCGGGCCGTCCGGGCAGCCCGGGTCCGGGGTGGCCGGGTCACAGGCGAAGCGGCAGCCGGCGACGTGGTCGACCGGGGGCAGCAGCGCGGCCAGGGCCCGCACGGCGGTGGACTTCGCGGTGCCCTTCTCGCCCCGCACGAGCACCCCGCCGATGGCCGGGGAGACGGCGTTGAGCAGCAGGGCCAGCCGCATGTCGTCCATGCCGAGGACGGCGGAGAACGGGAAGCTCATGCCCGGTCCTCCAGGTCGCCCTCGGTGGCCAGGTACGTCTCGCGGAGCCGGTCGAGGGTCTCCGGGTCCGGTGCGGTCCACAGCCCCCGGTCGGCGGCCTCCAGCAGCCGCTCGGCGATGCCGCGCAGCGCCCACGGGTTCGACTGCTCCAGGAACTCCCGCGTCCCGGGGTCGAAGACGTACGCGGCGGCGAGGTGCTCGTACATCCAGTCGTCGACGACGCCGGCCGTGGCGTCGTAGCCGAACAGGTAGTCCACGGTGGCGGCCAGCTCGAACGCGCCCTTGTAGCCGTGCCGGCGCATCGCGGCGATCCACTTCGGATTCACCACCCGGGCCCGGAACACCCGCCGGGTCTCCTCACCGAGGGTGCGGGTGCGCACGTCGTGCGGCATCGCGGAGTCCCCCACGTAGGCGGCCGGGGACGTCCCGGTGAGGTGGCGGACCATCGCCACCATCCCGCCGTGGTACTGGAAGTAGTCGTCGGAGTCGACGATGTCGTGCTCGCGGGTGTCCTGGTTCTTCACCGCCACGGCGATGCGGGCGAAGGAGCGTTCCATGTCGACGCGGGCCTCCCGGCCGTCCAGCCCCGGCCCGTACGCGTAGCCGCCCCAGACGGCGTACACCTCGGCGAGGTCGGCGTCGGTGCGCCAGTTGCGGGCGTCGATCAGCGGCAGCAGCCCCGCCCCGTACGCGCCGGGCTTCGAGCCGAAGATCCGGGCGGTGGCCCGCCGCTCGTCGCCGTGCTCGGCCACGTCGGCGGCGACGTGCGCGGCGACGAAGTTGTCCGCCGCCGGCTCGTCGAGGGCGGCGACCCGCCGCACGGCGTCGTCGATCAGCGCGACGACGTGCGGGAACGCGTCCCGGAAGAACCCGGAGATGCGGACGGTGACGTCGACGCGGGGGCGGCCCAGCTCGGCCAGCGGCACCACCTCCACGCCGGTGACCCGGCGCGACCGGTCGTCCCAGGTGGGCCGGCAGCCCAGCAGCGCCAGCACCTCGGCGACATCGTCGCCCTGGGTGCGCATGGCGCTGGTCCCCCACACGGTGAGCCCCACCGAGCGGGGGTACTCGCCGGTGTCCGCGAGATGCCGGGCCAGCAGCGAGTCCGCGAGGGCCACGCCGACGTCCCACGCGTTGCGGGACGGGATCGCCTTCGGGTCGACGGAGTAGAAGTTGCGGCCGGTGGGGAGCACGTCGACCACGCCCCGGGTGGGCGAGCCGGACGGGCCGGGCGGCACGAACCGGCCGTCGAGGGCGCCGAGCACCCGGTCCACCTCGTCGGTGGTGGCGGCGAGACGGGGCACCACCTCCCGGGCGGCGAAGCGCAGCACGTCGGCGGCGTCGGGGATCGCCCGGCCGGCGACCTCGGTGACGACGGCGTCGACGCGGTCGGCGTCCCAGTCGAGGGTCTCCATGCCGACGACGAGGCGGCGGGCCAGCCCCTCGATCAGGTCGACGGCGTCGGCGGCCGTGGCGGCGGGCCCGTCCACCGCCTCGGCCAGCGCCGCGGGCACGGCGACCCGCTGCCCCGGCGCGGCGAGCAACGCCTGCTCGTCGAGGCCGTACGCGGCGGCGAGGGCCTGGCGCAGGCCGGGCAGCGCACGGGTGCCGCCCCACACCTGGGGGGCGCGCAGCACGGCGAGGACCAGGTTGACCCGGGCCTCGCCGGCGGGCGCGCCGCCGAGGACGTGCAGCCCGTCGCGGATCTGCACGTCCTTGACCTCGCACAGGTACCCGTCGAGGTGCAGCACGAAGTCGTCGAAGTCGTCGGCGGCCGGCATGTCCTCGGTGTGCAGGTCGTGGTGCAGCTCGGCGGCGCGCACCAACTCCCAGATCTGCGCCCGGACGGTCGGCACCTTGGCCGGGTCGAGGGCCTGCACGGTGGCGTACTCGTCGAGGAGCTGTTCGAGCTTCGCCAGGTCGCCGTACGTGTCGGCGCGGGCCATCGGCGGGACGAGGTGGTCGACGACGACGGCGTGGGCGCGGCGTTTGGC
Organism: Micromonospora olivasterospora; assembly: GCF_007830265.1. NCBI lineage: Bacteria > Bacillati > Actinomycetota > Actinomycetes > Micromonosporales > Micromonosporaceae > Micromonospora > Micromonospora olivasterospora. The sequence continues at coordinate 5,430,415 of NZ_VLKE01000001.1, read as the reverse complement.
CTGGGTGCCCTCGCCGGGGTCGTTGACGATGAACGGGTACACCAGCGGCAGGTCCCCGAGGACGGCGTCGGGGGCGCAGTCGGCGGCCAGCCCGAGCCCCTTGCCGGGCAGCCACTCCAGGGTGCCGTGCTTGCCGAGGTGCACCACGGCGTCCGCGCCGAACCCGCCCTCTTCGACGGGCGCGGCCAGCCACCGGTACGCGGCCAGGTAGTGGTGGCTCGGCGGCAGGTCGGGGTCGTGGTAGATGGCGATCGGGTTCTCGCCGAAGCCGCGCGGCGGCTGGATCATCAGCACCACGTTGCCGAAGCGCAGGCCGGCGAGGACGAGGTCGCCGCCGTCGGCGTACAGCTCGCCCGGCGGCTCGCCCCAGTGCGCGAGCACCCCCTCGCGCAGCCCGGCCGGGAGCCGGTCGAACCACCGCCGGTACGTCTCCCCGGGCACCCGGGCCTCCGCGGCGGCGAGCTGCTCCGGGGTGAGCCACTCGACGTCGTGCCCGCCGGCGGCGATCAGGGCGTGGATCAGCGCGTCCCCGTCGCCGGGCGGCGGCTGCTCGCCCAGGTCGTAGCCGGCGTCGGCGAGCGCGGCGAACAGGCGCACCGCCGAGGCGGGGGTGTCCAGGCCGACGGCGTTGCCGACGCGGGAGTGCTTCGTCGGATACGAGCTGAGGACGACGGCGAGGCGCTTGTCGGCGTTCGGGACGTGCCGCAGCCGGGCCTGCCGCACGGCGATGCCGGCGACCCGCGCGGCCCGCTCGGGGTCGGGCTCGTAGACCGACAGCCCGTCGGCGTCGATCCGCTTGAACGAGAACGGCACGGTGACGATCCGGCCGTCGAACTCGGGGATGGCCACCTGCATCGCGGCGTCCAACGGGGACAGGCCGGCGTCGCTGGCCGCCCACTGGTCGCGGGTGCTGGTCAGGCAGAGCGCCTGGAGCACCGGGACGTCGAGGGCGGCGAGCGCGCCGACGTCCCACGCGTCGGGGTCGCCGCCGTTGGACGCGTCCGCGGGGACCGTCCCGCCGGCGGCGAGGACGGTGACGACGAGCGCGTCGCAGCGGGCGAACAGCTCCAGGGGCCCGTCGCCCGGGGCGAGGCCGCGCAGCGATCCGCAGTAGACCGGCAGCGGGTTGCCGCCGGCCGCGTCGACCGCGTCGGCGAGGGCGTCGACGAACGCCGTGTTGCCGGCGAGGGTGTGCGCCCGGTAGAAGACGATCCCGACCGTGGGGCGGCCGGGCGCCGGCTCGCGGTCGCCGTGGATCCCGTACGCGGCGGTGGGCGCGGGCGGGGCGAAGCCCTCGCCGGTGAGCAGCACCGTGTCGGAGAGGAACCGGGCGAGCTGGGCCAGGTTGTCCGGCCCGCCCTCGACCAGGTACGCCAGCGCCTGCGTGGCCACCCCGGAGGGCACTGTGGACGCCGCCATCAGCTCCGCGTCCGGCACCGCCTCGCCGCCGAGGACCACCGTCGGCACGCCGGAGGCGAGCACCGCGACCAGGCCGTCCGGCCACGCCTGCCGGCCGCCGAGCAGCCGTACGACGGCGAGGTCGGCGCCGTCGAGCAGCGCTGGCACGGCGTCGGCGGCGACCCGGGCCGGGTTGGCCAGCCGGTAGTCGGCGCCGCTGGCGCGGGCGGCGAGCAGGTCGGTGTCGGCGGTGGACAGCAGCAGGATGCGCACGGATGGCTCCGGAGAGTGATGCCCGGGGGCGACGGGCCGGTCGACGGCGGGCAGGGGTGGGCGAGGACCCGGCGGGGGGCTGGCCTCGGCGACGGCGCGGAGGCGCGGACCTCGGTGTGCGGGGGGCGGACCTCAGCGGCGGGCGGGCGGCGGAGCGGGCCGGCGACCGGTCGCGGGCGCGCAGCCGCGCGCCGATCGGCGGAGACGGTGGTCGTCGATACGTGAGACGCTGCGCCTCATCGGGTCCTCCTCGGGTGTCCACGCCCTGGGGTCGTCCCGACGGCCGAAGTCTCCTGGCTCCCGGATCGACGCTCTCCCCCGGCCTTCCAACCGCAGACACACGGCCGTGACTCGCGAGGGGGGATCGCTCCCCGGTGACAGTGGCGGGACCGCGCCGGAATCGCACCGGCTTCCTTCACTGCCGTCAGGCCGCGAATGCTGCCACACCCGCGCGCCGCCGGTCAACGGCGCGTCCCACGCCCGCTCCCCCCGACGGCTGCCGACCGGCGGGCGGCTCAGCGGAGCCGGCGCTCCGGGTGGGCCCGGTTCCAGGCCCGCATCCGCTCCGGGTAGCCGGTGCGCGCGGCCTCGTACAGCGGGACGGCGTGCCGCTGGGCGATCCGCGCGGCGACCCGGGGCGACCCGGTCCGGCGCCGGATCCACTCGCCGTCGTGGGCGATCGCCATCACGGTGGTGTCGGTCGCGGTGGTCTCGGGCTCCAGGTAGAACTCCACGCCCCGGCGGGTCCGCACGAACGCCTCCAGGGCGGCGAGGTCGTCGGCGGTCGCCTCCCGGTCGAGCTTCGTCGGCGTCCCGTCGGCGGCGCGCCCTCGCCGGATGAACCAGCCCATGTCCGGCCCCCTTCCTCACCCGTTCGCCCCAGTGCAGCACCGCCACCTGGCAAGCGGCTGGGAGCCGGGTGAGAAGAAGCTGGCCGGGGCCGGCGGCGGGGAGCCGGTCAGCGCTTGAGCGGGCGGGTGGCCGGGACCAGGGCGAGGGTGGGCAACAGCACCAGCGGCACCACGAGCAGGGCGCGCAGGATGCCCATGTGATCCCCGAGGAAGCCGAGCAGCGGCGGCCCGGCGAGGAACGCGGTGTAGCCGAGCACGGCGACGACGCTGACCCGGGCCGGCGCCCGTTCCTCGTCGTCGGCGGCGGCGCTCAGGCCCACGGGGAAGCCGAGCGACGCGCCGATGCCCCACAGCGCCACACCGACGATCGCCACCGGCCCGGACCCCGCCAGCACCGCGAGGGCCGCGCCCGCCCCGGCGACCGAGATGGTGGCGAGCAGCACCGGCACCCGCCCCCACCGGTCCAGCGCCACCGTGCCGGCGGTGCGGCCGAGGGTCATGCCCGCCACGAACACCCCGTACACGGCCGCGCCGGCCGCCTCGCTCAGGTCGTACCCCTCGACGAACGCCACCGCGACCCAGTCGTTGGCGGTGCCCTCGGTGAACGCCGCCACCAGCACCAGCAGGCCGATGAGCAGGGTGCGCGGCTCCCGCCAGGCCGCCAGCTGGGCGCGGCGCCGGGCGGCGGCGTCGGCCCCCGGCTTCGGGTCGTCGGCCGACGGGGCCGGCGCGGCGGCCAGGAACGAGCGGACCGCGAGCAGCGTGCCGACCAGCACCACCGCCGCGAGCACCGCCAGGTGCACGGCGAGCGGGAACCCGAGCCGGGCGGCCCCCGCGCCGAGGCCGGCGCCGGCCACCGAGCCGAGGCTCCAGGCCGCGTGGAACCGGGGCATGATCGTCCGGCCGAGCCGCCGCTCGACCCCCGTCGCCTCGATGTTCATCGCCACGTCGCAGGTGCCGGAGCCGTAGCCGAGGGCGAAGAGGCCGACCGCGACCCCGGGCAGCCAGCCGGCCAGGCCGGCGGAGAGCCCGATGACCGCCAGCGCCACCGTGAGCAGCGCGGTGCTGTACGCCACGGTGCGGGCCGCCCCGAACCGCTGGGTGATCAGCCCGGATGTCGGCATCGCCACCAGCGCCCCGATGGAGGCCGCCAGCAGCAGCAGCCCGAGCCGCCCCGCGCTGAGCTCCAACGCGTCCTTGACCGCCGGCACCCTGGAGAACCAGGCGGCGGAGGCGAGGCCGTTGAGGGCGAACACGACCGCCACGGCGTTACGCGCGGCCAGCACCGGCCGGGCGACGGCCGGGGCGGCCACCGGACCGGTGACGTCGGTGGAACTGTGCACGTGGTTTCCTCTTTCTCTCCCCGTCGTTCGCCGCCCGCCCGCGGCCCCGCCGACGATCGCACATTGGACGGCGGCCGGCCGGTTATCCGCCCCTCCCGCGGGTAACCGACGTCGCCGTCGACCGCCGGCGGTGGACCGTCCCGCGACCCGAGAAGCGGTGAGAGCGAGTGTCCGAGCCCGCCCCGGCGCACCGGGAACCCGCGCAGGACCACCGGCACGGGCGACTGACCGCCCGTCCGGGCCCGCCGGTCAGCCGCGCGCGGCGCGGCCTGGTGACCGTGCCCGGTCCCGGCGGCGAGCCGGCCGCCCTGCTGTACGCCCCGGCGGAGCGCGCCGACGACCGGCCGTACCGGCTGGTGCTGCTGCTGCACGGGGCGGGCGGGTCGGCCCGTCAGGGGCTGGACCTGCTGCTGCCGCTGGCCGACGCGCACCACCTGCTGCTGGTCGCGCCGAAGGCGACCGCGTCGACGTGGGACGTGATCGTCGAGGGGTTCGGCACCGACGTACGCCGGATCGACGCGCTGCTCGCGGACGTGTTCACCGGCTACCCGGTCGCCCGGGTGGCGTTCGGCGGGTTCTCCGACGGCGCCTCGTACGCGCTGTCCCTGGGCCTGACCAACGGCGACCTGGCCGACGCGGTGCTGGCCTTCTCCCCCGGCTTCGCCGCGCCCCTGGTCAGCCACGGTCGGCCCCGGCTGTTCCTGTCCCACGGCACCGACGACCGGGTGCTGCCGGTGGACGTGTGCAGCCGCCGGCTGGCGCCCCGGCTGCGGGACCTCGGCCACGACGTGACGTACGCGGAGTTCGCCGGCGGGCACGAGGTGCCGGAGCCGATCCGCCGCCAGGCGCTGGACTGGCTCGCGGCCGGCTGAGCCCTGCCGCTCAGACGGCGGGCAGGCCGAGCGCCTCGTCGACCCGGCCGAGGACGGCGGCGTCGTCGCCGGGCGCGAGCCCGCGCAGCAGGTCGATGGCGGTCGCCCGGAGCTGCCCGACGATCATCGCCACCGGGAGGGTCTGACCGGAGGTGAACACCCGACCGGCGACCCGGACGGCGTCCAGCGCGGCGGCCTCGGCCCGGGCGGCGTGCCCGTCGGCGGCGGCGTCCCGGCCGTCGAGGTCGGCGGCGAACGCCTCGCCGGCCGCGTGCACCGCCGCGGCCAGGGACCGCACCGCCGCGCCCAGCTCCGCCGGCGCCGGGCTGGGCAGCCGGGTGAGGGTGACCCCGGCCCGGGCGAGCACCCGCACGTTGCGGACGGCATAGTCGATCTGGCCGATCGACGAGTCCACCGAGCGCAGCCGGCCCAGGTGCTGACGGCGGCGTACGTGCAGGGTCAGCGCCTCCCCCGCGGCGAGCACGCCGCCGCGCAGCCGCTCGACGGCGGCGTCCATGCCCCGGGCCCGGTCGAGGGCGGCCACTGCCGCCGTCTCGTCGTGGGCGTCGAGCGCGTCGGCGACCTCGCGCAGCAGCCCGCCCAGGTCCTCGAAGGTCTGCCGGAACTCGGCGACCAGCGGGGCGAGCGGGCGCCGGGCGTCGACGAGCTGACTCGCGACGAGGGCCACCCCGCCCCCGACCAGCGCGTCGACGAACCGGAACGGGACCAGCGCCTCCGTGGGCGGGGCGACCACCACCAGGTACAGGGCGGAGACGGCCGCCTGCACGACGGACACGCCGCTCGCGCCGACGGCCACCGCCAGCGCGACGGTGAGCAGGATGACCGTGAAGACGGTCCAGCTGCCGCGGCCGAGGGCCTGCACCACCACGTCGGCGACGAGCACCCCGGCGGCGACGCCGAGCACCACCTCCACGGCGCGCCGCGTCCGCTGGCCCCGGGCCTGACCGAGGACGATCAGCGCGGCGGCCGGGGCGAAGAACGGCTGCGGGTGCCCGAGCAGCCGGGTGGCCAGCACCCAGGCGACGGTGGCGGCCAGGGTCGTCTCCACCACCGGGAGCCAGCCCCGCCGCACCCGGCCGGTGGCCTCCCGGAACCAGCTCCACCGGACCATCCGCCGCCTCCTGCCTGTCGCGCCGCCACCCATGGTGCTCCCCGCCGCGCCGGGCGACCCGGCCGGGGCGGCGATTCCCGGTCCCGCCGAGCCCGGCGGCCCGGCCGGGGTGGCGACTCCCGCTCCTCGGCCGCCGCCGGTGGCCGGCGCGGCGGCTGGCACGATGGTGGCCATGACGACGGCTGATCTCGTGCTGGTGCTGCGCTACCGCAAGGCGGTGACGTACGGCCTGCACGTGCTGCTCGGGGCGCTGGAGCAGCACGAGACCCCGACGCGGTACGAGGTGCGCTTCGGCGAGACGCCGGAGGCGACCGCGGCGCACGTCCGGGAGGCGGCGGGCTCGGCGACGCGGGTGCTGGTGCTGTGGTCGTTCTACTCCCCCGACGCGGAGGCGATGGCAGGCGAGCTGGCCCAGGTCCGCGCCCTGGCCAACGCGCCGAACGTGACGCACGTAGCGGGCGGCGTGCACGCGACCGCCGAGCCGGTGCAGACCCTGGACGCCGGCTGGGACATCGCCGCGGTCGGGGAGGGCGAGGCGACCCTGCTGCGCCTGGTGGACGCCGTCGGCGACCCGGCCGGCATCCCCGGCCTCGCCTACCGCGACGCCACCGGGGCGGTGGTGAAGACCGGGCGCCCGCAGCGCCGGCCGCTCGACGAGTTCCGCGGCTTCTCCCTGCGTTGGGACCGGTTCAACGCCCTCGAGATCACCCGCGGCTGCGTCTTCTCCTGCCGCTTCTGCCAGACCCCGTTCATGTTCTCGGCCCGGTTCCGGCACCGCAGCGTCGAGAACGTCCGCTGGCACGTCGACGCGATGCGGCGGCGCGGACTGCGGGACGTACGGTTCATCACCCCCACCGCGCTGTCGTACGGCAGCCAGGACGACGCGCCGAACCTGAACGCGGTCGAGGAACTCCTCGCGTCGTGCCGGGAGGGGATCGGGCCGGAGGGGCGGGTGTTCTTCGGCTCGTTCCCCAGCGAGATCCGGCCCGAGCACGTCTCCCGGGAGGCGCTGCGGCTGGTGAAGCGGTACTGCGCCAACAACAACATCATCGTCGGCGCCCAGTCCGGCTCCGACCGGATCCTGGACGCGGCGAAGCGGGGTCACGGCGTCGACGAGGTGAAGCGCGCCGTCCGCCTCGGCGTCGAGGAGGGCTTCCGGATCAACGTCGACATGATCTTCGGGATGCCGGGCGAGGACCGGGCCGACGTCGACGCGTCGCTGCTGCTCGCACGCGAGCTGGCCGACCTCGGCGCCCGCATCCACGCGCACACCTTCATGCCGCTGCCGGGCACCCCCTGGCGGGACGCGCCGCCGGGCGACGTGGCCCCGGAGACGATCAGCGAGGTGGACCGCCTCTCCCAGCGCGGCGCCCTCTACGGCCACTGGCAGCGGCAACGCGACCACGCCGCCCGGCTGGCCGCCGCGGCCGAGGCGTACCCCCGCCCGGGGAGGAGCCGCACGATCCTGCCCGTCGCCGAGCGCTGACCCGCGGCCCCCTAGGGTCGGATGTCCAAGGCGCCGATCAGGCCGTCGCGCAGGGTGAAGCGGTGGCGCAGGCGGACCGGGCTGCCCGGGAAGGTGCCCGACACCATCGCGGTGACCAGCAGGTTGCCGCCGGCCTCCTCCTCGACGGCCTCCGGGACGGCCTTGTGGTCGAACTCGGCCACCTGCCGCTCGCGCCAGGCCCGGATCGCCGCCGGACCGTCATAGGTCCGGTCCTCGTCGGCCACGATCGCGTCGTCGGTGAAAAGGGAGACGAGGGCGTCCGTGTCGGTTTTGCCGCTCAGCTCGAAATAGCGGACGACCACGCTGGGAATCGTGACGGTCATCGTGCCTCTCCTCCGAATCGGGGCCCGTGTGTCGGGGCTGACTACCACGAACGCGCCCCGGTACGCGTCGAGCACCGGCCCCAACCGGCCGGCGGGGCCTCCTCACCGCCGGGCGGCCCGGCGGAGCCGCCAGACGCGTACGGCCAGCAGCAGCACGACCACGGCCAGCAACACCTCCGCGCCCAGTCCGAGGCGGCGCTCCAGCAGCCGGTACGACGCGCCCGCGAGGTAGCCGAGCACCGCGACGGTGACCGCCCACAACGCGCCGCCGCCGACGTTGGCCAGGGTGAAGGTGCGCCGCGGCATCCCACTGAGCCCGGCCGTCCCCGGCACGAGGGCGCGCAGCGCCGCCACCCACCGGCCGAGCACGACGGCGGCGGCGCCCCGGCGGCGGACCAGGTCCAGCGCCCGCCGCACCTCCCCGGAGCGGACGAACCGGCCGGGCGTGCGGGCCAGCAGCCGGTGGCCGTAGCGGCGGCCGACCAGGTACCCGACCTGGTCGCCCACCGCGGCCCCGGCGACGGCCGCGAGCACCACCGCCCACAGCGGCAGCCGCCCCTCGTACGCGAGCACCCCGCCGACCAGCACGGCGGTCTCCCCGGGCACCACCAGGCCGAGGAAGGTGGACGCCTCCAGCGCGGGAAGCAGGAAGACCAGCGCCAGGACCAGGGCGGGGGGCAGTGCCACCAGCACGTCCGGCACCCGGTCCATCTGGTGATTCTCGCCCGCGCGCGCCCCTCGCGGCCCGCGCGTCGGGAATCCCGCGATCCGCAAGGGTCCCGTCGCGACACCGACGTGGCACCCCACGGCACCGTGAAGATCAGCTATAAGTGGTTGATGAGTTTCCCGCCGTACCTGGCCTCGATGCCGATGCACGCGATCACCGAGATCCACGGCGAGCCCGGCCTGCTGGAACGGTTCCGGCTGGAGATCCGCGCCTTCGACGACGACGCGCGGGCCCGGCTCACCGCCGCCCTCGACCTCGCCGCCGAGCTGCACCGCGACGACCGGCGGGTGCGCGAGCCGTACCTGAACCACCTGCTGCGGGTGGCGATCCGGTTGATGCACCACTACCAGGTGCGCGACGTGGACGTGATCGTGGCGGGGCTGCTGCACGACGCCGTCGAGGACCACCCGGCGGAGCTGGCGGGCGGTGGCGAGGCCGCGACGGCGGGCGCGCGCGGCGCCTCGGTGGGCGCCGACGTGACGGCGACGGCGCTGGCCGCGCTCTCCGCGCGGTTCGGCCCGCGGGTCGCGCGCCTGGTCGCCGCGGTCACCAACCCGGCGTACGACCCGGACCGGGACCGGTACGTGCAGTACCGGGAGCACGTGGCGGCGAGCCTCGACCGGGAGCCGTGGGCTCGGGTCATCAAGGTCTCCGACTTCACCGACAACGGGGTCGGGGTGATCCACACCGTCGGCCCGAAGGTCTTCTCGTCGGCGACCAAGTACCGGCCGCTCGTGCCGGTCCTGCGCGAGCTGATCGCCCGGCCGGACACCCCGCTCGCGCCGTCGGTCAAGGAGCACATCTTCAGCCAGCTCGACCTCGCCGAGGAGCGCTTCAGCGCGATCCTCGACCAGCCGGTCAACGCCGGCTGACGCCCTCGGCGGCCCGGCGGCGCAGGGACGGCAGCCGCTCGGGGGCGTCGCGCAGCACCACCCGCAGCGGGCACCGGGCGGCGGCCGCGGCGTCGCCGAGCACCGCCAGCAGGAGGGCGAACTGCCCTGGGGGCTCGTCGGCGAGCAGCCGCCCGGCGTCGTCGACGACCAGGGTCAGCGGCCCGGCGTCGAGCCGGTCGCGCAGCACGTCGGAGAGCGCGTCCCAGGTGGGTCCGGTGTACGCGGGCAGGTCGAGGGCGTCGACCAGCGCCGCGCGCAGGGCGGCCCGGGTGCGGGCGGCATCCGCCGCCAGCCGCACGGGCTGCTCGGGCGGGCCGGCCGTCGCACCGTCCGCGTCGACCGGCTCCGCCGTCACGGTCAGCCAGGGCGGCAGGCGCCGGTGCTCTTGTTGACCACGATCCGGTACGCGTCGCGGGCGGCGCCGTAGGCGCGCGGGTAGACGTCGTACTCGTAGTAGGTGGCGTTGGTGGGGAGCTGGCCCTCGCGGTTGTAGAACTGCCCGCCGGCGAAGTTGTACTGCCCGCCGCTCCACGAGTACCAGCCCCCGGGTGGTCGGGAAGCCCTTCGCGGCCCAGCCGGAGCGGGCGGTGCGCGCGTCCGCGCAGCGGGTCATCGTGCAGGAGCTGTATACGGCCGCCTGGGCCGGCTCGGCCAGCCGGGGCGTCACCACGGACGGCCCGACGGGTCGCGAGATCCCCCTGACCGGGAAGTCCCGCTACGTCCAGCAGTCCGTCACCCGCGGCGTCGACCCTCGTGATGGCACCGCTGGCGTTCCGGATTTGCGATCGAAGTTTCGCGTTGGGTGGAAGCCGCGGGCGAATCCGTCTCACCCAAAGGCGTGCACGCCGACTTCCCCTCGCTGGTCGCGATCTGCCGGCGAGGCGGCCTTCCGGACCGCCTCCGCGTACGAGCGACAACCGAGAGCCCCGGATACGTCGGTAGCCGCCTGGATCACGAGGGTCCGCGTGCGCTCGGACATGTCGTCGATGACCGACGGGACGGGGCCGGCGACCGAGATCGCGGCTCTGAACTCGTGCTTCTGATCGAAGATGGGCGCTCCGACGGCGGCGATCCCCGGCACGACGTCATCGACTGAGACGCAGTACCCGTTGGCCCGGATCTTCGCGAGCTCGTCTCGCAGAGCGTCGGCGGTAGGGGTCGACGGCGTGAAGACGTCGAGCGACGGCTGGCCGAGGAATTCCTGCTGAACCTGCGGGTCCGCGTAGGCGAGGAGGACGCGCGCGCCTGAGCCACCGTGGAGCGGAACGGACCCCCCTCGGGGCAGGATCATCACCTGGATCTGTTGCCCGTCGAGTCGCTCGAGGCAGACGGCTCGCAGTCCCCGTCGTACCGTGAGAAAGACCGTCTGTCCGGTCTCGCGACTCAGGCGTTCCATCGCGGGCTTGGCGCTGGACTGCAGGTCCGCGAAGCGAGCCGCGACGATTGTGCCGAGCTCGAAGAGGCGTCCGCCGAGATGGTAGGAGCTTCCATCCGCGGTCGGCTCGAGATAGCCGTATTGCACGAGGTTGCGGATCAGGCGGTAGACCGTTCCGCGTGGTTCGTCGATCGCCGCGGAGATCTCCGCCGGCGTGGCCTGCCCCGCGTCGGCGAGATGGTCCAGGACCGCCACCGCCTTGTCGAGCACCTTGATGGAAGTCATGGGCATTTTCTCCAGGGCGCGAGTACTGTTGGCGCGATGCAGACAGGGTGCCCACATCGTAACACGCACCTCCGATCCCACGAAGGGCCGGGTGGCTGCGCCCACCTTCGGCGCCCTCGCATCCGCCCCGTCGCACCCTGACTCGATCCGGTGCCTGGTCAGGCCCTTGATCGAGCTGTTGACACCTGCCCGGCCCGGCCTTAGGGTCGCTGTCGTCACGATGTAGACACACTGCCCACATCGTGAAAACGCCAGGAGTTCAGAGTCGAGCGAAGGTGGCCAGGATGCCCATCACGCACCGAAGACGAGCCTTGTTCGCTGCTTTTCTCAGTTCGCTGTTGACCGTGTCGCTTGCCGGCTGCATCGATCCTCCCAACGGCTCCAGCGGGTCCCACGGGGCGGAGGGACTCAAACAGATCTCGGTCGGTGTGCCCACGATCATGGGGCCGAACAACAGCCTGATCGCGGTCGCGCAGGGGCTGGGTTACTTCGCCGACGAGGGCCTCGCCGTCAGGTTCGTCACGACCGGCGGAAGCGCGGAGAGCGTGCAGAGCACCCTGACCGGCCAAATCGACATCGGCAGTTCCACGTCGGAACCGATCTACCAGTTGGCCGAGCGCGGCAAGTCCGGCGAAGAACTGGTGATGGTCTACAACTATCTCCGTGCTCCCACCGGAAGCATCGCCGTGCGCGCCGACTCGCCGATCCGGAGCCTCGGTGACTTCGCCGGCGCCACGATCGGCGCCGACAGTCTGGGCAGTGGCAACGTGCTGCTCGCCGAGGGAATCCTCCAGCTCGGCGGGGTCGACGCCGACGACGTCGACTTCGTGGCCACCGGAACCGGCGCGCCGGCACTACAGGCTCTGAAGTCGGGGAAGGTCGACGCCCTCTCGCTGTGGGACACCGAGTACGCCGCGATGGAGAAGTCCGGCATGAAACTGCGGTTTTTCAGCCACGACAAGATCGACCCGCTGTTCTCCACGACCTTCTTCGTGAGACCCGACTTCCTGAAGAGCGAGTCCAAGACCGTGGCCAGCTTCGGCAGGGCGATGGCCAAGGCGACGGTCTTCGCGTCGGAGAATCCGGCCGCCGCGCTTCAGGTGATGTACTCGGAGTATCCCGAGACACGGGTGGCGGGCAAGTCGCTCGAGGAGCAGCTCGACACCGATCTGACGGCATTCCGCGCACGACTCGAGCGGCTGACCGCCGGCGATCCGGCGGCCAACTCGAGCTGGGGGAGGTACCCCGACGGGGCGGTTCAGGCATGGCTGGACTTTGCCCTGACGGCCGGCATCGTAAAGAAGAAGCTCGATCCCACGCCGCTCTACACGAACGATCTCGTGCCGGAGTACAACGACTTCGACGCACAGACCATCGCGAAAGAGGCGCAGACGTGGAAGCCGTGATCCGGACCCACGAAGGGACCAACCCGTGACCATTCTCGATGACCTGGCGGCAATCCCTGTCGTCGACCACCACTGTCATATCGGCATGGACACCTACCAGGATTCCCGGGGCCGCCTGCGGGACGCCGACAGTCACGAGAAGGCGTACGCCCGCGGTTACGTCGAGGCCCGGATCGGTCCCGATGCGTACACCCGCTGGCTCGACGCCGAGCGCAGCCAGGACGCGGCCGAACTGGCGGACCTCGAAGAGACCCATGGGATCAGCGGCCTGCTCCAGCGCGCCCTCCGGTATCGGGAGACCACGGTCTTCGCGGAGAGCCTCGCCGAGGGGCACAGGTTCCTGGACGCCCAGGTCGGCTTCGACTACCGCTCGCCCCGCGCCCGGAGCGACGTCCGCGCGCTCTTCGACCGGACGCTCGATCTGGTCGGCTGTCCCGTCGTCCTGACCGATGTACGAGCCATGCCCGAGGAGCTCGCCGACTCACCGCGCTACCGGTGGGTGATGCGGATCGACGGTTACCTCTACCCGTTTCCCCTCGGGCGAACCGGGCAGCGCGGCGAGGAGGTCGAATCCTTCACCGCACGGTTCCGGGCCGATCTCCAGGCGCGACTGAACGAGCTCGGGTTGGACCAGGCTCCCACGTCCTTCGCGGCCTACCTGGAGTTCCTGACCTCGTCGATCAAGTACGTCGTCGCCAACGGCGCCGTCGGTTTCAAGATCGCCTCTGCGTACACGCGGAGCCTCGCGTTCGTGCCGCGCGGCTACCGGGAGGCTGAGTCCGCGTGGAACCGCGCCGTCGCGGGTTCGTTCGAGGATCGGGCAGTCTACGAGGACTACCTCGCGTTCCATGTGTTGCGCCAGATCGCGACGTGGCGGCTCCCCGTACAGATCCATGTCGGGTCGGGGCACGGCGAGCCCGGCATGGCCTACGCGGGGGCCCGCCCCCGGCTGCTCCAGTCCGTGTTCGATCAACCCGAGTTTTTCGGGATCCCGTTCGTGCTGATCCACGGCGGCTACCCCTACTGCAGCGAAACCGCGATCATGGCGCACACCTACGGCAACGTCTACCTGGACTTCTCCTGGATGCCGTACCTGCACCGCACGCACCTTGTGAGTCGACTCAACGAGTGGCTCGAGTTCCTGCCCGCGAACAAGGTCATCTTCGGTACCGACACCGGGCTGCCCGAGATGCACGTGGCCGCTGTCCGCAACGGACGGTGGGCCGTCGCCAGGGCGCTTGAGCGCGGCCGGTCGAACAACCTGTGGGCGGGCGAGCGGGCCGTGTGGCTGGCCGAACGGGTGCTCAGGGACAACGCACTCGAGATCTATTCCGAACTGGGGGTAGCAGCATGAGCACGACGGCACAGCACCTGGCGACGAATGGGGAAGGTGCGCACACCCGGCCGCTCATCTCCATCCGCGACCTGAGTAAACGGTACGAGACGAAGAAGGGCGTCACGGTGGCGCTCGACGGCATCGACCTGGACATCGCCGAGGGCGAGTTCGTGTCGGTCGTCGGACCGAGCGGATGCGGAAAGACCACGCTGCTGAAGATTCTTGCCGGTCTGGAAGAGCGCACCGCTGGCGATGCCCAGTTGGGGGGAGCACCCATCACGGGCCCGCGCAACGACATCGGCATCGCGTTCCAGGGATCGGTGATGCTCCCCTGGCGCAGGATCATCGAGAACGTGCTGCTTCCCGTCGAGCTCAACGAGAAGCCGACACCGGCACACCGGGAGCGGGCCCACTCGTTACTCGCGCTCGTGGGGCTGGACGAATTCGCGGACTCCTACCCCAACGAACTCTCCGGGGGAATGCAGCAGCGCGCCGCGATCTGCCGGGCCCTGGTGCACGACCCGTCCCTGCTGTTGTTGGACGAGCCGTTCGGGGCGCTGGACGCCCTCACCAGGGAGCAGCTGAACGTCCAGCTCAACTCGGTGTGGGAGCAGAGCGGGAAGACCGCCCTACTGATCACCCACAGCATCTCGGAGGCGGTGTACCTGTCCCAGCGGGTGGTGGTCATGAGCCCGCGCCCCGGACGCATCGTCGACGTCGTCGAGGTGCCTTTCGGCCGCAAGCGAGGACCGGAAATCCTCACCGACCCGAAGTTCGGCGAGGCCGCCGACAAGATCAGGCAGCACTTCAACGGGGAGCGAAAGAATGGCTAGCACCACTACGACCCGTGTGATGACACCGTCCCGCGCCCAGGGTTCCGCCAAGAGGCGTGGGGTCGCGTCCCGGCGGCACGTTCCGCCGCTCGCCTTCCTGGTGGTGCTCCTCGTGGCCTGGGAGTACGTGCCCAGGGCACTCGGCATCCCGTCGTTCATCTTTCCGCCGCTCGGTGAAGTCCTCCAGGCGTTGACCGATCCCGGCGCGACGAGGAGCTTCCTCTACCACACCCAGGTCACGCTCACCGAGGCGTTCAGCGGGCTGGCGATCGGAACCGTGCTCGGCCTGGTGCTCGGGGTCGTACTGGTCGAGGTCGACATCCTGAACCGCATGATCTACCCGTACATCGTCGCCATCCAGTCGATCCCCAAGGTCGCCATCGCGCCCCTGTTCGTCATCTGGTTCGGGTTCGGGCTGACCTCGAAGGTCGTCGTGGTCGCGCTGCTCGCGTTCTTCCCAGTGCTCCTCGGCACGATGTCGGGGATCAGAAGTGTGAGCGCCGAGCACATCGCGCTGTTCAAGGTGCACCGGGCCACCCGGGGGCAGATCAGGCGCAAGCTGTTGCTTCCCAGCGCCCTGCCCAGCATCTTCACGGGCTTCGAGATGGCCGTGGTCTTCTCCACCCTCGGCGCGATCGTCGGGGAGTTCGTCGGCGCCCAGGCGGGCCTCGGAGTGCTCATCCTCCAGGCGCAGTACCGGATGAACACCGGCGCCGTCTTCGCCTGCCTGCTGATCCTGTGCGCGGTCGGCATCACGCTGAACGTGATCGTCCGAATCGTCCGTCGCCGCATCCTCTACTGGGTCCCCGGAGAGAAGTCCCTGAAGGTCTGAGCACCGGAAACCCTTACACGGAAAGGCTGAATCCGATTACTGTCCAAGCGCCTCGAGAAGCGTCCGAGCCTCGACGGTCGGTGCCGGTCGCCGCGGCCGGATGCGTCACGCCCGGTTCCGGGGACAGCGACCAGGGGATCGTCGAGTCGGCGCGGAGGCTGCGCGCGGGATCCGTGACAGTGACCGAACTCGTGGAGACCTCGCTCAACCGTTGCGCGGACATCGAGCGGCACGTCCACGCGTTCGCCCACATCGACGCCGCGCAGGCCAGTGCGCGAGCGGCCGAACTCGACGCCATGCTGGACGCCGGATACCAGCCCCGGTCACCGCTGTTCGGTATCCCCCTCGCCGTCAAGGACGTCATCGATGTGGCGGGAATGCCGACCCGGGCAGGGTCGCGCCTGTTCAGCGGCGCACCGGCAGCGGAGCACGACGCGACGGTGGTACGCGCCCTGCGTGCCGCCGGAGCGGTCCTGATCGGCAAGACGCACACCCACGAGATGGCCATGGGAACGGTCACGCCGACGACGCGGAATCCCCACGACCTCACCCGCATCGCGGGGGGTTCCAGCGGAGGGTCCGCAGCCGCAGTCGCCGCCGGGGAAGTCCTGGGCGCACTCGGCACCGACACCGGCGGATCGATCAGGATCCCGGCGGCGCTCTGCGGCGTCGCCGGCCTGAAGCCGCGTACCCACTCGGTCGACATGGCCGGCCAGATCCCGCTGTCGCCGATAGCCGACTCGTGCGGTCCCCTGGCGGCGAACGTGCGGGACCTGTCCGCCCTCTGGTCCGCCATGTCGGGGCGGCCGACGACCGCCGTCGACGTTAACCGCCTCGGCGTCCTGGCCCCGGCGGACCTCGGCGACGTGGAGTCCGCCGTCGGCATCGCCTACGAGCACCTCGGCGAGAGCCTGGCGCGGCACAGCCGGGTGTCGACGGTGACGGTCCAGGTCCCGGCCTTCGACGAGTGGTATCCCGTCCGGCTGGTCCCGCTCTTCGCCGATGCCTACCAGGCCCACCACGCAGCCGGCTGGTATCCGGCCGGACGGGGACTCTACAGCCGTGGCCTCAGGACCGTTCTCGACGCGGCGGCGCAGCACACCGCGGCTGACCTGCTGGCCGCGTGGAAGACCCTCACGCACCTGACCGAGCGTCTGATGGCGGCCTTCTCGGTGTGCGACGCGCTCGTGCTGCCGACCGTCCCGACCACCGCGCCGTTGCGCACCGCCGTCGACGACGACTCGCGTCCGCGCGCCGAACTCACCGGTGCCAGCCGCCAACTGACCCGCTTCTGCGCGCCCGTCAACTGGTCTCCACTGGCCGCGGTCACCGTTCCCTTCGGGACAGACGAGCGAGGACTCCCGGTCGGGATGCAGTGCGTGGCCCTGGACGAGGAACGAGCGCTGTCCGCAGCCCGGTTGGTCGAGGGACTGGCCGGCACGTACTGAACACCACCCCACGCTCGCCCGAGGCGGGCCGGCCGGCCGGAACGTCGGGCCGGTAACTCAACCTGCCAACCGAACTGGAGGATCGAACGTGAGTGACCCGAACAAGCCGACGCTCGGACATTGGATCAACGGGCGTCGGGTGGCCAGCGAAACCGCGCGCCGGGCGGCCGTCTTCGACCCCGCGCTCGGAGCGGCCACGAGGGAGGTGGTGCTGGCCGACGCCACCGAGACCGCCGCCGCGGTCGAGGCAGCCAGGCACGCCTTCGAGGAATGGTCTCAGCTCTCGGCCGCCAGACGGCAGACGGTGGTCTTCCGGTTTCGCGAGCTGCTGAACAGCCGTAAGGAGGAACTCGCGCGGATCATCACCGGTGAGCACGGCAAGGCCGTGTCCGACGCGGCGGCCGAGGTGCAGCGCGGACTTGAGGTCGTCGACCTCGCGACCGCGTTCCCACACCTCACCAGCGGACGTTACGCACAGAACGTGTCCACCGGCGTCGATGTGCATTCCGTACGGCAACCACTCGGTGTCGTTGCCGTGATCAGCCCGTTCAACTTCCCGGCGATGGTGCCCCTGTGGTTCACCCCCATCGCGATCGCCGTCGGCAACACGGTGGTGCTCAAGCCGAGTGAGCGGGTGCCGTCGGCGGCGCTCTGGCTGGCCGAGCTCTGGAAGGCCGCCGGGCTCCCCGACGGGGTGTTCAACGTTCTCCAGGGCGACCGCGTCGCTGTCGAAGCCCTGCTGCACCACCCGGACGTACAGGCGGTCTCCTTCGTCGGGTCGACGCCGGTGGCGCGTTCGATCTACGAGTCCGCAGCGCGGGTCGGAAAACGCGTTCAGGCCTTCGGTGGCGCGAAGAACCACATGCTCGTGCTTGCCGACGCCGACCTCGACGCCGCCGCGGACCAGGCGGTGTCCGGTGGATTCGGGTCGGCCGGCGAAAGATGCATGGCCATCTCCGTCGTCCTTGCCGAGGAGTCGATCGCCGACGAGCTGAACGCGCGGATCCAGGAGCGGGCCGCGAGGCTGCGGGTCGGCGACGGCCGCACCGACCCGGACATGGGCCCGCTGATCACCCGCCAACACCGGGACCGGGTGGCCAGCTATATCGACATCGCCGAACGCGACGGCGCCACGGTGCTGGTGGACGGCCGCCACTGCCGGGTGGACGGCCACGAGAACGGTTTCTGGCTCGGCCCCACGCTCCTGGACGGGGTTCCGACGACCTCGAAGGCGTACGAGGACGAGATCTTCGGCCCCGTGCTCGCGGTGGTCCGCGTGAAGGACCTCGACGAAGGGCTACGTCTCATCAACTCCAGCCAGTTCGGCAACGGGACGGCCATCTTCACCAACGACGGCCGCGCCGCCCGACGCTTCGAACGCGAGGTTCAGGTGGGCATGGTCGGAGTGAACGTCCCGGTTCCCGTACCGGTCTCCTACTTCGCCTTCGGCGGCTGGAAGGACTCACTTCTCGGTGACGCTCCCGCGTACGGTCCGGAAGGGTTCGCGTTCTTCACCCGTCAGAAGGCGGTCACCTCACGGTGGGTCACCTCGACGCGTAGCTCGCTGAGCATGGGGTTCCCCGAGAACGACTGAACGGGCGACACGTGCGGGGGCGCGCCGAAACGGGTCGATGCCCAGACCGGGGACTGGATCTGCCATCGTCCGGTGCGCCCCGCCTCCCCGGCCGACCGTTCTCCTACTGCTGGCCCAAGTCGGGGCAGCACCCCTCAGACGCGTGGATGCGCGTCCTCAATCCGCTCCGCGCGCACGTACGAGAGGAAGTCCGCCTGTTCGGCGGGGTCCAACGCGGCGAACGCGGCGTAGGCCCGCTTCCGCGCCTCCGGGGTCTCGGCGGCGAGCAGTCCGATGATCGCCGCCCAGGCGAGGGAGACCAGATGGACCCGGTCCCGGCGCAGGGCCGGGAGCCGGCTCAACTGATCGAGCAGACCGGCGGCAGCGTCGTCCACTCGCGCCCGGTCGACCAGCTCGAACACCGCCTTGCCCCGGTACGGGCCGCCCTGAGCGGCGAGGTTCGCCAGCTCCGCGTTGCTCATCTGCCGCACAGGTGGCACAGGGAGACGGGGCGGGGGCGGGGCGGTCATGGGTCAACTCCGAAGATTCTCGAATACTCTTCGCGGATCGCCTGATTCAGGCGGTCAACGGACTCGTGGTCACCGATCGATCTGGCATAGTCGATTTCTCGCTGGTAGGCGCGAACCTCGTTCTCATACCGTACGACCGGGTCCTCGAACCAGCCTCTCATGCCGGCCCATCCCGCAGCGTGATCGTCCCGTAGGTGCTGCATCTCGTGCAGCAGCGCCCCGTACGACGCATCCGGATCGAGCACAAGGTGGCCGGGGTTGCCCGGCCCTGGCGCCGGGCCGTAGGCCAGAGCGCCGGAGCGGAAGGTGATCTCGACACCGAGATCTCGGGCCTCCTGGATGGCGGCCTCCCACTGTTCAGAATGAGTCTGCCGCGCCGGGCCCCACTTGCGAAGCGGATCAGCGTCGGCGTGGAGCAGATGGGTGGTGCGGTCGAGGAGGTCTGACGGCACGGCACCGGCCCTGGACCCTCCGCCGCGGACGAGGGTTTTCAGCTCTGCGATGAGCTGTCCCAGCCGGCGCAGGACGGGAGCCAGCCGGCGCAGGCTCTCGATCAGCGCGTGCAGCAGGCGGGCGATCCGGGCGGCCCATTTGCTGGCGAGGGCGGTTACCTGGGTGACGACCCATGGGGTGGCCAAGCCCAACGTCAGTCCCTCTTCGGCGAGCCACTCCCAGAGGCGCACCGCCAGGACCGACACGAACTCCGCGATGAGATCCCGAACGAGGCCACGAACCATCGCGACCAGCAGTCCCGCCCCCTCGGTGATCTCCGCCATGGCGTAGGCCGCCTTGGTGAGCGCGTTCAAGGCGGCCACGTGTCTGCCGCTGTTCGCGCGGTACGCGTCGGCGGCGGCCCCGCCCCAGCCCGCCAACTGCCCGTCAACCGAGCCGGCGAATGCGGCGGCCGCTTCGGCCGTTGCCCCGGCGACGTTCCGCCATGTCTGCGCATAGGCGTGGATCTGGTCGGGGTCACCCGCCAACTCGTCCAGTGCGTCGGACAAGGGCTTGACGTGCTCGATCAACCAGCCGACCCCCCACGCCACCAGTTGGCCCAGCGGATCGGTGACGAAGGCGAGAGCGTCCATCGAGGTCGCCAGGCCACCGATCGTGGCATCGATCCAACTGCCGGAGGCGTACCCCGCCATCAGCGCGTCGATGTCCTCGGCGAGGTAGATGCCGCTGAACGCGGTCGTGCTGTCCTCACGGGCCGCGATCAACGGAGAGGACTCGCTCACCGTTCCCCGCCACCGAACCGGATGGCCGCACGCTGGTCGCCCTGGTCGTACCGGTCGGCGACCGCACGCAGTGCGTCAGCCGCACGCTGCATCTCGCACGCCGTCTCCCCGAGGCTGTCGACGACGGCCTCATGCACCGGCTCAAGCAGGTGCGGAATCATCTGACAGAGCCGACCGTACGCAGCGCGCCCCAGCTCGATCGTGGAAGCCGCGTGACGGCACCGCTCGACCGCATCGGCGCAGTCGTCGACCGCCGACGAGTGCGCTCGGAGCGACCAGGCGTCGACCTCCAAGCCATCCCTCACAGGTCGACCCGATGCCGTCGGAAGCGCGCATCCATCACTGTTGGTCTTCCCTCCCCGTGGTGTCTTCCTGCTCGACGCCTCAGACCGGCACGACCGGCTCCGGCCGCCTCATCGCGGGTATCCGTGGCCCCTGAGAGTGCTGGTAGATCATGCGGAATCCGAGGTGCTGCGCCAAGGGCGCCCACCGGGCGGTTCGCACCAACTGCTCGACGCTGTTGGCCCTACGGCCGTTGGCCAGCCGGTCGACGAGGACGGTGTCGAACGCGGACGACCCGACCCAGTCGATGGTCCTGGTGAAACCGCACACCATCGACGCTCCTGTCTCCTCCAGGATCTCCACGAGGGCGGTCTCAGAGAGCCGCAGGATCGCACCGCAGTCGAAGTAGAGTCGCTTGCCCTCGCATCGGCCCCGCAGCCAGCTCACGATTTCGGCCAGATCCAGCTCATGCTGCCCCGAGAGGCAGAGGCGACCGGGCCCTCCGTCCATGGCGAAGATGCCGACGTTGTAGGCGGTGCACTTCCGCGACAACCACTGGTCGAGGTAGAAGCGCAGCTCGCCGGGCGTTGCCACGTCCCGATGGATGAAGCGGATTCTGCGCAGTCGCTCCAACAGCTCCAACGTCGGCAGCACCGAACCGCGCTCAGCCAGGTCGTCGCCCCACTGCCCCTCGACACAGAACACACTGCCGGGCTTGTCCACGTCGCATCCCCTCGTACGTCATGGAGGCACCACCCTACCGAAAGGAATCGACGTCGAACCATCCCCAGCGACGCGGTCAATCCTCGGCGTCGAGAAGCGGACGAAGCTGAACGGGTTACCCGTAAGGTCCAAACTGGCGGTCGGATCGCTACCCCTCGCAGGTCCGGATCGTGAGGTGAGCGCTTATCCCAAACCGTTGCTGAAGCCCGCGATGGCGGCCGCCAGCGTCCGGTCCACCAACTCACACACGTCCGACCAACGAGCATCCGCCGAGTCACTGTAGATCAACGTGACGCTGTCGTCCGGGGTGGAATTCAGCAACGGTACGGCACGCGTGTGCTCTGCGTCCGCGTGGTTCTCCACCGACTCGGCGAAGGTCGTTACCGCGAGCACGCCCGTCTCGCCTCGACCGACCTTCTGCACCGCCACGACATAGCGCAGGGTCTGCCCGAGGACGGTCAGCCGCAACTGCGCCCACCAGCTTCCCTCCCGCAGGTTGCTGTAGAAGTCCACCGCATTCGCGGTACGGACGAGTTGAGCGCGCCACCAGAGGGCCCGCTCCTCGGGCGGGATGGCCTGGATGACCGTCGCCTTGGCCTCGCCGTCGACCGCGCGGAACGCGTCCTGGAACTGCTCACGAACGCCCTGCAGGTATCCGACGAGCTTGCCGTGCACGTCCTTCGCGAGCGCCCGCGCCTGTTGGCCCTGCTTGTCGTTCCTCTTCTCCACGAGGATGCGCAGCCGTTGGGCGTACGCACGGGCAACCTCGACCGCGCTCTCCCCCGCTGGCGCGACCTCGACGGGCCGTGTGAGTTCGGAGGTGAGCGCGATGCGTTCCAATCGCGCGAAGAAGCGGACCAGCGGCCGCAGGTCGCCGTCGTTCGCCCTGTCGAGCGCCGCGATGTAGTCCGCCCGCTGACGCCGATCCACCACGAGCGGGGCGTAGCGCGCCTGCAGCAGCACCAGCAGGGTCAGTGCCCGGGCGACGCGGCCGTTACCGTCGGCGAACGGGTGTATACAGATGAACCGATGGTGCAGCCAGGCGGCCCGAACCAGCGGATGCGCGGACGCCGCCTCCTCGTAGCGCGCGACAAGCAGTTCCATCTCCGACTGCACGTGCTCGGGAGGCACGAAGCTGATGCGGGTACCGTCGTCACGGGTGACCGAGTTCGCTTGCTTCTTCCATTCTCCGTGCGGCAACGGAACCTTGACGATACGGCCGAACTGGTCCATCGCGTCGTAGGTCGGCTGGTTCCGCGTGATCAGGACGTGCAACTCCCGAATGAACTGGAGTGTCAGGCTCGTGTCACCGCGAGCCGCCTTCGCCAGGTAGTCGAGTGCGGAGTACTGATCCCGGATAACCGCGAGGGTGTCCTCGGTGATTCCGCCTTTGCCTGCCGCCGCCTCAAGGGTCAACCCTTCGGCGACCAGCGCCTCCGTCACGTCCCAGTCGACGTCGTAGAGACGCTCGATGACGCCGGTCTCGATGGCGTGCCGGCGGAGGCTGCGCTTCCGCGCTTCCTCCACTTCTTCGGGCGTTGCGACGGAGAGATTCTCCTCCCACACCCGACGGAGGCTCCCGATGGCGGCCAGCAGCTCGGCCACGTCGCCGTTCAGCTCGGGAAGCGGCTCGACACTTCGCCAGGGAAGCTCCGTTGCCACAGGCCGAAGCCTACCGTCGGCCCCCTCGGCTTCTACCGGCTGCCACGCTGGCGCGGCCTACAGCGGAATCCGTCGCAGGTCACGTGCCCCCAGAGGGCGGCGAACGGCATCAAACCCCCGGTCAAGCAGCCCACCGACGGCGGCTGCCGCCTCAGGCAGCGACTGCAGGGAACACTACGAGCGATCCGTCGCCGCTTCGCTCAATCTCGATCGCAACGTCAGCTCGGCGGGTTCCCAGGTTGAGGCCATCGCCCAGGGCACGAAGACGATATACGGCTTTGAGTAGGTCGTCGACCTCACCCTGGGTGAACATGATGCTCCGGAAACCGCCGTAACGCTTCAACTCGAGAGTTGACAGTCGAAGCAGGACTGAGTTGATGCCTGACTCCAACTCGTCGACGCGGCGCTCGTCGTCGCGCAGAGTTCCGATGAAACTTTTGAACGGATTGTCCGCTCCCACTAACTGAGCGTGTTCGACTGCTTGAAGCACGATCACTCGGCGCTTGAAAGCGATGGCGAGTCGGGCCAGCTCCACGTGCGCGCGGAATTTGCCGCCTTCCCCGTTGATACCGGGGAACGACTCCGTCAACGCACCGACTTCGACCGGGCCGTCGGGCAGCTTGTCCAGCGCGTCCTGCCATTTTGAGAGCCGGTGCTCGGCTTTTTCGATCGCCTTGCTGATCGCGTACGACGAGGAATCCAGCCCCAGCGACAGGCCGACCCTGCCCTGGTCGAGGAGAACCGACGTTGCCTTGTCGATCGCGTCGCGACAACCGCCCAACTCGCTGCGTTCATTCTCAAGTTTGTCCTCGTGCAACTGCTCCAGCAGGTCGGTGATCCGCTCGATGGCTTTCTGGCGTTGCTGATCGGCGTAGGCGCTGACGCCGACCGCCACCGCCATCAGCACAAGTGGCGCGGCCACTGTCAACGCTCCGGCGCTGGCCACAGCCACGCCAGCCGTCGTGGCCGAGCCGGTTGCCGCGCCCGCAACAGCGGCCTTGCCAGCAACGGGCACGAACGTGCCACCGGCTACGATGCGGCCGGCGGAGTCGACCAGCGGGCCGCGAATACCTCCGGCAAGTGTCTTGGCAGCCATGGGCCGAAAGAGCCCCTTACCGACCTGCGCGGCGACCTTCGCCGGCACCACAAACCGGTAGAGCACTTCACCGGTGGCGGCGACGTTCAGCGTCGGAGGCGCCGACTTCGCTGTCTGAGTCACGAGGTGCGACAACTGCTGGGCGAGCGGACTGGCTGCCTGGAGCGGAATCCCGCCCTTCCGATCGCGCTTGGTCGGCAGCGGATGCGCTTCCAGCGTCGCGATGGGGGAATCTGCAAGTGCCGCCAGTGCTGTCCGCAGTTCGGCGAGTCGGGCCGGCGTCATACCTTCATCGCTCACCACGTTCG
The DNA here is from genome assembly GCF_007830265.1 of Micromonospora olivasterospora. NCBI lineage: Bacteria > Bacillati > Actinomycetota > Actinomycetes > Micromonosporales > Micromonosporaceae > Micromonospora > Micromonospora olivasterospora. Next base: position 5,406,172 of record NZ_VLKE01000001.1, on the reverse strand, counting down.
GCAGGTTCACGGCCTCCGTAGCCAGGGTCCACACTGGCCGGGCTGCCTCGTTATCAACGGTCACGCCTTGTCCCTTCCCAAACTGACGTCCACGATAGACGGTTCGTAGAGCCGCTCGGATCTGATGGTCACGCCTTCGCCTTGCGGCCACGGGTCGCCTTCGGCGGGCGCCACGACGTCAACGCCTCGTCGGTGAGGTGCAGCCGGTTGGTGGTCTCGGCGAGGAAGCTGGCGTAGATGTCCGCCGGCGACGAACCCCACCCATGTGGCGGCGGTACGCCCGACCTTGAAGGCATGGTCGTACTCGCCACGCAGCTTGGAGCGCACCTCCTCGACCGACTCGGCCTGCCCCCGCAGGTCCTTCTCCAGGTTCTTGGCCTGCTTCTGCAGGTCGGACAAGAGCAGTTCCGGTCGATCACGCAAAGACTCTGGTCGGCTGACCACTGGGACAGCGCCACCCGTAGAGCCCGTGTCCGTAGCCGGGCGGCTACCTACGGCTCACGCATCCAGGTTTTCGGGTCGGTGATGAAGACGCCCTTGCCCTGGTGTCGCCGAATGACGCGCAGCGCCTCCAGCCGCACATAGACCATCTGGATCGTCGATGAGCTGACCTCGAAGCGGTCAGCCATCTCCGCGATCGACGGTAACTTGTCCCCCGACTGCACCTTTCCGGTGTGCAGGTCGTTGATGATCTCGTTTGAGATCCGGATGTAGTCCGGTGTCTGTGGCATGGCACTCCTCGCGTGGCACGCCAATTTGATCACGACACGCACTCGCTGGACAACCAAGCGTTGCTTTCCGCAACTTAGGCATATATGGTTGATCACGAGCCGCTCCTCGCGTGGCAACGAGATCGGCTCATCCCCCTGGTCGGGGCGGGTGTGCGTGCCCGTCCCGACCCACCGGACTGCTCCGCTGTCGTACCGCCGAACTGGGCTGCGGTGGCGGAGCGGGCGGGCCGTCCGCGCCGGCATGCGGACGGCCCGCCCTTCCAGACCCACCGCTTCACCCCTCCGCGCCCTCGCCTGCTCCGGAAAGGATCGTCGTGGCCCAGGTGTATCGAGGTGGCCAGCTCTACGGGACCGGTCGCCCGGCCCGCATGACCCCGCACGAGGTGCGCAGCCGCGCGTTCGACCCGCGCCGCCGGGGCTTCGACCCCGACCAGGTACGCGAGTTCCAGGCCCGGGTCGCCGACGAGCTGAACGACCTGCACCAGCAGGTACGGAGGCTCAGCCAGGAGAACGACCGGATCAAGCGGGCGCTGCGCGACTGGCAGACGATGCACGCCCGCGAGTGCCGCCAACCCAACGAAGGGCCCTGGTAGCGGTGCGGCCCCGCCCCGGCGACCTGCTCCGCATCGACGGCCGCGCCTCGGTGCAGTTCGCCGGGGACCGCGCCCTGACCTTCCGCGTCGTCTCGGTCTGCGACCGCCCGACGTACGCCGGCTGGGTCTGGCTGACCGGCTACGTCCTCGACCGGCGCGGCAACGCAACCGTCAAGCGCGAAATCTACGTCCAGCTCGCGGGGCTCGGTTGAAGGTTGGCGGTTGAGCGGCGTTGTCGTCGGCGTGTCGGGTCGCTGGGCCGTCAACGATCATGAGCGGCTGGGTACTACCGCTGCTGCGGCAGGGCTGCGGTCACCGCCTTCGCGTCGAAGCGGGCCGGGTCGAAGTCCGTCGGGTCGTCCAGGCCCAGCCAGTCCAGCCTGTCCCGGTGCTCCGGGTGGGCGGGGTCGCCGAGGATCTCCACCAGCTCCGCGTACCCCCACACTCCGCCGCAGTCCTCCGGCGGCGCCGCGCGCCGCCCGCCGACACAGCGCGGGTACGTCACCGACGGGTCCCGGTCGAGGGTCTTCTCCACGACGATGTCGTGTTCCCAGGAGTCGCCGAAGTCGTACGTGTAGCGCAGCTTGTCCCCGACGGCGGGGGCGACCTGCTCCAGGGTGACCCGGGACGCGGCGCGGTGGCCGAGGTCGGCGTCGGGACGACCGAAGCTGCCGTACGCGGTCTCGAAGACGTGCAGGTGGGTGTCGTACCAGTCGAAGGCGACCTGGATCAGCTCGTGCAGCCGGGCGAGACTGACGTCGGCGGGCACCTCGAGACGCCGCCAGATCGGCGGGCGCGCGCCCCGCAGGCCCACCTTGATCTGGTAGATCGGCGCCGGCCCGTCCGACTTCTTGCGCTTCGCCGGCAGGCCGGCGGGACGGCGCTGGGCCGGCAGGGCAGCGCCGCGCCGGGGCTGGGCCAGGATGTCGAGCAGCGCGGAGATCGCGGCGATGTCCGGTTCGCCGTCGCGCGGGCGAGGCCGCTTGCGTCGGGGCGCGGGGAGCGCCCGCATCCGACTGCGCAGCAGCAGGGCCAGGGGCGGATAGGCGGGGCCGTCCTCGTCGACGAGTTCGTCCAGCGGTTCGGGGTCGACCTCGTCGTGCTCGGCGCGGGCGTCCAGCGCGTCCTCCACGGCGCGGCGGAAGTCCGCCGGCCGCAGCTTCTCCTCCGTGACGTCGACGCCGCCGGCACGCAGGTCGGACAGGAGCGACTCCCGCGCCTCGTCCCACTGGTCCGCGTCGATCGACAGGATCTGGCTGGCGGCACCACAGTCGCAGTCGTCCAGGAGAACGAAGACAGCATGCCGCCGACCGGCCCGCTGGAACCTGCCGGCCAGCAGGAACGTCAGTCCCTCCGGCCCGGTGAAGCGGCGGCACTCCTCCACCCTGACCGGGGCTTCCAGCTCGGCGAGCCAGGGCGGCGCGGGTACGCCGGCGGCGGCGAGCCGGCGGGCCGCCTCCGCGGCGACCCGGCTGACCTCACCTTCGGTGATCGCGGCGATACCCGCCAGCATCGCCCGCGCCTCCGGGGTGGACTGCGCCTCGAACCGCGGCACGAACAACTGCAGCAACGCCTGGTCGAAGTCGTCGCCGAGGGCGGTCCCGATCGCCAGCAGCATCGAGGCGGCGATCTCCAGCTCGAGCGGATCCCGCAGGGCGTCGATGTCGACCGACTGCGCAAGTAGGTCGGCGAGCTGCTCCGGCTCGGGCAGGGCGCCGGTGCAGTAGGGGCAGTCGCACTCCTCCGGCGCGCCCACCACGGCGAGCGGCGCACCGCTCCGTACGGTTCGCTTCTTCCCGTTGCGGCGTCGATTACGGCTCACTGGACTCACCCGGGCAGTGTGTCGCATCCGACGGGCCCATCCAAAACTGACGTGCATTCAGGCCTCGGCGTGTCGGGGCTTCAGGAGGAAGTGGCGGCGCTGCGGTGGGCGTTGACGACCCAGGCGTCCGGCAGGGCGATCCACTCGTTGTCGCCCACCCGCACCACCTCGCCGAGCCCGTCGGCGTAGTCGAGCAGGGCCGGCGCGGCCGGGGTGTCGGGTGCGTCGTCCTCTCCCGCCTCCAGGGCCACGAGCAGCCGGTCGCCGTGCGGCTGGGGCCTGCCGTCGACGTCGCGCGGGCGCACGCGGGGCCACCGGCCGCGGCGGGCCCGCCACCGGCCAAGCGCGTCAGGCGAGATCGGTGATGTCCAGGTGTTCGGCCAGGGCCTGCCGGCCGGCGGTGGTGACCTTCACCGCGCGGCTGGTGCCGATGCGGGTGATCCATCCGGCGCCGAACGCGTGGTCGCACAGCGCGGCGCCGGCCGTTCCCGCCAGATGGGGTCGACGTTCGGTCCAGTCGAGGCAGGAGCGCAACACCGGTCGTCGGCGTGCCCCCTCCTCCGGCAGGGCGATGCCCAGCTCCGTCAGCCAGGCCACACCCCGGCTGGTCAGGGTCAACCCGTGCTCCCACGCGAGCATGCCCTTGACGGTCATGGCGTCGGCCACGGCCACGGCGACGGCACCGGCAAGGTGGTCGTAGCAGGTGCGCGCGTGTGCCAGGGCGCGGCGCCGGTGCGCGGCGGACAGCGAGCGCACCGGCTGCGGGCGGTGCCCCGCGGCGGCCGCGATCGCCTCGATCAGCGACGCCAACTGCGCGTCGGCGAGTCGCAGGTAGCGGTGCCGGCCCTGGCGTTCCTGCACCGCCAGTTCGCCGGCGACGAGCCGGCCGGCGTGCTCGCTGGCGGTGGAGACCGCCACGCCGGCGTGCCGGGCCAGCTCGCCGACGGTCCAGGCGCGTCCGTCCAGCAACGCGAGGCAGAACGCCGCGCGGGTACGGTCGGCCAGCAGCGCCGCCCACGCCGCCACCGCCGCACTGCCGCCCTCGGGATCCACCCGCCCATCATGACGCACGGTCACTTCGGCGGGCGCCGAAGCTTGACGCCCGTACGGTCGGCCACGTGAAAACGATCAGCCCGGACGCACACGTCACGATCAACCCCAAGATCTTGTACTTCGGCACCCCGGTGGTGCTGCTGAGCACCGAGAACGCCGACGCCAGCGCGAACCTGGCCCCCATGTCCTCGGCGTGGGCCCTTGGCCACCTGGTGGTGCTCGGCCTGGGCCGGGGAGGCCAGAGCGCCCGCAACCTCGCCACTCGGCCCGACATGGTGATCAACCTTCCCGCCGCACACCAGTGGGAGGCCGTCGAGCGCCTCGCTCCCCTGACCGGCCGGAGCCCGGTGCCGGTCGAGAAGCGCGACCGCTTCCGATACGAACCGGCGAAGTTCGAGGCCGCCGGTCTCCGGCCGGCACCGTCACAGCACGTGCGGCCCCCACGGGTAGCCGACTGTCCGCTGCAGTTGGAGGCCCGCGCCGCGCGCATCCACCCCGACACCACCGGAGAGCATCTCATCGTGGAAGCTCACGTCCTGGCCGTGCACGCCGACGCCCGCATCGTCGTGCCGGGGACCGACCATGTCGATCCGGCGTCCTGGAACCCGCTGATCTACAACTTCCGCCACTACTTCGGCCTCGGAGATCAACTCGGGCGCAGCTTCCGCTCGGAGACGCCCACGAGGTGACTGCCGTCGTCCCGCCGACGCGCGCGGGACACCGCGCGGCTGCCGGTGGTGGCGCCCCGGCCTTGTTAGCGTGGGGCGACGTTCGTCACCGTCGACACGTCCCGGCTGGTCCGCGCCGACGGCGCGACACCCCCTCGACCAGTCACCCGCCGCCGCGGAGTGGCACCGGCTGACGGTGCGCAGGAGGGGTGACATTGACCGACGCGTCGAGCGGGAAGGCGAGCCCGCAGGACGGGCCGCCACGGTGGGTCGACCGGGGCCGGCAGCTGGCCCGGCGCGCGGGTCCCCGCGCGGTGACGGTGCTGCGTACGTCGTGGGCGCGGCTACTCCCGCTGCTGCGCAGGGTGCGCGGGGCGATGGAGGGCAGCCGGGCGTCTCCCCCGCCCGACGAGATTTTCGAGCACCGGGAGCCGTCCGGCCCGATCAGCGTCGCGGCGAAGGGACACGTCTTCACGTTCACCGTCCGCGCCGTGTTCACCTGGTCGGCGGCGGGCCTCGGGCCGGAGGCGCTGATCTGGTACGCGCGCCACTTCATGCCCGCGGCAGTCCAGCGGCTACGACGCGCCGCCGCGGAGCGGGCGCGCCACGTCGCCCCGCACCGGGCCGGCCAGTTGGAGGCGGCCCTACAGGCGGCGCTGGACGAGGAGACCCCGTGGCGGTACGACCGGGCCGGCGTGACGGTGCGGTGCCGGGTGGAGGTGGCGGTACGCCACGACGACAGGGTACGGCAGGCGCTGCGGCCGCACTGGGAGCGCCTGATCGAACTGGAGCACCAGTACGAGTTCTACCTGAAGCGGGCCCGGTACGCCGAGCAGCTCAGCCGGCGGTGGATGGCGATCCTGGACGAGATGGTCGACGACCCCGCCGGCGGCGAGGAGGCCCGGACGGTCGACGAGGAGTTGTCCCGGGCCCGGCGGCACATGGCCGCGGAGCAGCGGGCCGCCGCGCGGTGGACCGGGGACCTCCTGCGGGACCGGCGGCGCTTCGACGGGATCTTCGAGCCCCTCACCGCCATCGACATCGTCCCGCCGCAGGCGTCCAGCCCCGCCCGGGGCACGTCGGGCCCCGCCGCGCAGGCTACGTCCACCGAGTCCGGCTCCACCACATAGGCGGTTCCACCGTGATCGTCTGATGCGGGTAGCCCTGCAGGTCGCGGACGAAGGCCAGCCCCTGCGAAGTCGACGCGTTCCCGCTCGGCGTAGACGTCGAGGTACATGACGCGCCCCTCGACGCTGACGCGGAACTGTCGCCAGAGCCGGGGCATCCCCGGGCCGGTGAAGACGTGGTCGTGACCCCCACACCTCCAGCGGACTGCGGCAGCCGGCGGCCAGCCGGTGCAGCAGCGTACGCAGGTCGGCCCGGCGGGCCAGCCTCTACGCGGCGGCGAGCGCGGTGCCGACCCGCGCCGGCGTGGTCAGGCGCTCGTTGATCGCCCGGATCAGCGGGGCGGGACGATCGGCGGCGGGCAGCACGGGCCAGGCGTCGACCAGCGCCCGTTCCAGCCGGACGGCGGGCAGGCCGTCGCGCAGCAGCGCATCCGGGAACTCCGGCCGGAAACCCCGACGGTGGTGCGGCACCAGCGCCGGCCGGGTACGCAGACCCGACGCCGCCGGGACGTCCAGGTGCACCGGCTCGTCGTCGGGTTGCCGGCGAACGCCCCAGAGGTGCAGGGCGGTGGACTCCCTCTACCTGCACGCCGCACTTCCCACCGGTACGTCACCAGACAGAAGGCAGAGATCGTGACCGACATCGACAACGCCGCGGCGACGTACGACCAGGACCACCGGCGGCTTCCCGGCGGCGGGTTCACCTGCGAGCGGCCGGACTGCACCCACGTCAACGGCCGAGCCGAGCTGATCGAGCGCGACCGGGCGCAGGAACTGGCCGACGTCGGCCAACAGCCCCCGACCTCGGTGTCGGACCGCACGCCCGGCCCGGCACCCTTTTGAGTGCGTGACGTCGCTGTACGTGATGGTGTGACAGAAGTAGCCTGATCAGTATGACAAAGCGTCGAGTGACCGTCTCCGTGCCCGAGGACGTGGCCGAGACCCTGGAGCAGCAGCCCAACGCCTCCGCGTACGTCGCCCAGGCCGTCCGCGATCGCAGGCGCATGGACGAGTTTCGTGCGCTGATGGCCGATGCCGGGGTTCAACTCACCGAGCAAGGCATGGCCGAGGCCCGCGCCCACCGGCTACAGGTGCAGGCCCAATGGCCGCACGAGCGCTACGAGGCCGTACGCGAGCGGGTGCGCCAGCACATGCAGGATGAGGCGGACGACGCCAGCCGGTCGGCCGCGTGAGCACCGAGGACGAGCAGCGCCCGCTCGCGCTGGTGCTGGACCGCTCAGCGCTGCTGGCCTACCCGTACTCGATCCACGTCGGGGAACCCATCGGTGAGGTCATCACCGATGGCCAGCGCTTCGGCATCACTGCCGTTACCGCCGCTGAGGCCCTGGAGCTGGCCGCCGACGCGAAGCACAGGAAACACCTGTACCGGCTGCTCAGCCACGACTCCTGCGCGCGGCTGCCCACCCGGGGTGAGTCGTGGCAAGAGCTGTCCTACTGGCGTGGTCTCACCGGCCGCGTCGACCTGGCCGCCACGGTGATGGCCGCCCTGGAGCATCGAGCCTCGATCCTGACCAGCGAGGGCAGCCGGTACGGGCCCGAGGGGCACCTCCCGATCATCCATATGCCCGCCTGATCGCAGGCCCCAGCAAGCCAAGAGTTCGACGAAGCACCCGCGCTTGGTACCCCCGAGCGCGGGTGCTTCGTCGTTGGCCTAGCCGTAGCTTCCAGCCCGAAAACAACAGGGATGGCCTTGGGCTGGTTCGGCCGGATGATGTCCGTCTGATCCAACTGTCATCAAACGCTGTGGTCGACTCGGATCGGCCTGCATTGGATCGGGGGGGTCGGATTCCCGTGGTCGGGAGTGATCCATTGGCTCCGTTCCGTACCTGTCGTCAAATGGTCCTCTGCCGACAGAGACATCCGGGGCGAATGCCGCATGCCCGGCCAGACACTCAACCCCGCGCCCTAAAGATCAACTACAGTAAATGATCCCCGGTGACATGAGCGTTAGGAAACCCCTAAGGCCCGTGAAACTCAAGAACTAAAACTAAAGCAGAAGGTGTAAACCAAATGGCAACTCAAGACCTTGACCCGTTCCGGGTGGCGGTGGAGGGGGCGGCGGCGCCGCCTCCCGCCAATATTTCCCGACCGATTCTTGGCTGATCAGTTTGCCGGATAGTGTGGCTACCTCATCCTCGGTGTAGGGGTGGCCGTCGGGGGCGGTCTTACAGCCCTGTGCCCAGGCTTTCACCCATGCGGCCATTCCCGGCCCCAACTTCCCCTGTTCGTCGGGGGTCAGGGATACCCGGTCGGGGAGTTCACCCTTTTCTTCCAGCGTCTTCAGGTATGCGCGGAGGGTGGCGGACCCGTCCTTGCCGGGCCGCCAAGTGACCACGTGATCTGGTGGTGGGGGCAGCGACGGCGCCGCCTCCAGCCAATAATTCCCGACCGATTGCCGGGTGATCAGTTTGCCGGATAGTGTGGCTACCTCATCCTGGGTGTAGCGGTGGCCGTCGGGGGCGGTCTTACAGCCCTGTGCCCAGGCTTTTACCCATGCGGCCATCCCCGGCCCCAGCCTCCCCTGTCTGTCGGGGGTCAGGGATACCGGGTCGGGGAGTTCACCCTTTTCTTCCAGCGTCTTCAGGTATGCGCGGAGGGTGGCGGGCCCGTCCTTACTGGGCCGCCATGTGACCACGTGATCTGGTGGTGGGGGCAGCGGCGGCGCCGCCTCCCGCCAATATTTCCCGACCGATGTCGGGCTGATCAGTTTGCCGGATAGTGTGGCTACCTCCTTCTGGGTGTAGGGGTGGCCGTCGGGGGCGGTCTTACAGCCCTGTGCCCAGGCTTTCACCCATGCGGCCATCCCCGGCCCCAGCCTCCCCTGACTGTCGGGGGTCAGGGATACCCCGTCGGGGAGTTCACCCTTTTCTTTCAGCCTCTTCAGGTATGCGCGGAGGGTGGCGGGACCATCCGTGCCGGGCCGCCAAGTGACCACGTGATCTGGTGGTGGGGGCAGCGGCGGCGCCGCCTCCCGCCAATAACTCCCGACCGATACCTGGTTGATCAGTTTGCCGGATAGTGTGGCTACCTCCGTCTGGGTGTAGGGGTGGCCGTCGGGGGCGGGCTTACAGCCCTGTGCCCAGGCTTTCACCCATGCGGCCATCCCCCGCCCCAACTTTTTCTTTTTGGGCAGGGATACCCCGTCGGGGAGTTCACCCTTTTCTTCCAGCTCCGCCATGTACTCGCGGAGGGTGGCGGGCCCATCCTTGCCGGGCCGCCAAGTGACCACGTGATCTGGCGGTTCTGGTAGTGGCGCCTTGGTGGTGGAGGCCGCTGGGGGCGGCTGCGGTGTGGGGTGCGGGGTTGCCGATTGGCCGGTACGGATCGGTGTGGATCGCGTGTGCGGAGATGCCGGGCCGGACGTGATCTGAGTGTCGGGGTGGCCCAGTGCGACCATCCTGGGATACCCGGGTGCGAAACCATAGTTGTCGTGGAACCCCGACGCGGCCGAGGCCAGGGTGATGTTGACCTCGTACACCTCGGACATCAGGCGTAGCAGCGCCCCCTGGAGGTGGGGAACGGACGTCCCGCGCGTGTCCAGGGCCTGCCGCAGCCGGTGAACGTCCTCCGGGGACAGGCCGTTCTCTTCAGCGAAGTCGGTTCTGTCGATGATGAGGTCGAACTCCGCCTGCAGACTACGGCGCACATCCTCAGCACCTGGCAGCCCCATCACGCTGGAGAATCGCGTGAACAACCGGTCCCACTCGTCTGACCGCGGCAGCTCGGCCGGCACCGATGGTAACGGGACAGCAGCGGGAACAGCGGCGTTGTAGTGGTTGTGGTGGGTGGGGTTCGCCGGGTCGGCCGCGACGTAGTACAGGTCGACCCGCCGGCCGTCCCGCGGCCCGAACACCGCCACCGGGCTCACCCCCCGCCCGGTGCGCTGCAACACCGTGATCCGGCTACCGGTGGCGTGGGCCAGCAACGGCAGCAGGAACTCCCCGCCCGGCCCGGCCCACCGACGGTCCCAATTGGCCACCGTGTCGACGACCTCGGCAAACTCGTCCGCCTCGAGCGGCCCGTCAGACGTGCTCAACACGTGGGCCAGATAGTCACGGGCCGGCTCCGGCGCCAACAACGCCACCGGGAAACCCCGGCCGCGCCCGTTGACGAAGTCCAACTGCTCCTGCGGCACATCTGTCACTGGGCCTGGATTTTGCTTCAACCCGATCAACTCCGCACGCGCCTCGTCATACCGCTGCCTGATCCGCCCCGCATCCAGGAAAGCCGCCTCGGTGACAACACGGCCCGCCGAGACGCCCTGGTCGCCGAGACGATCACTCAGCCGCGCCAACACCTGCCCATCGCTGAGCTCCCGCACCTGCCGCCACGGCTCCCCCTGCGGCAGATGCCGCCGCTGCACCACCACATCGGCCGGCAACCCCCCGAAACGGGTGTCCAGGTACGACACGACATGGGCCTGCAACAACTCGTTCACCCGCGCCAACTCAGACCCGGCCGGCACCACGCCAGCCATCCGCCCCACACTGACGCGCACCCGCTCAGGACCGGACAGCCACTCATACAGATCCGCCGGCAGCACCCCTGCCTGCGCCAACACGTCCCGCACCCACACCGGATCAGCGACAACGAACGCCGACAAAACGCAATACCCATCAGCCGGCACCGCGAACTCCAACACCGGCCGGCCAACCCCATCCACACCATCCAGATCCAGAACCAGATCCGGGTCCAGGTCCAGAACAAGATCCAGGTCCAGGTCCAGAACAAGATCCGGGTCCAGATCCAGATCTGGGTCCGGGGCCGGGTCCGGGGCCGGGGCCGGGGCCGGGTCCGGCATCGATAGATCCTGGGTGAATGCCGGGTTAAGAAGCGCCGGGTCAAGAGAAGACAGGTTGTGATCTTCCGTATCCCGATCGTCCGGCGCGGTCACGTCGTCCCCCACCACCGACGGCGCCCACGCGACATCCACCTCCGGCACCCCAGACGGCGGGTACAAAGAATCGACCTGTTCGGTGCCGTCCGGTGGCGTCCACCCCCAGCCGGGCGGCAGCGCCGACAGTTCCACCCCTCCCGGACCTAGACCCACACCCAGGTCCGGGTCCGGGTCCAGGTACGGCATCCACAGATCCTCCACGAATGCCGGGTCAAGAAGTTCCGGGTCAAGATGAGACGGGTCGTGGTCTCCCGCATCCCGCTGTTGCGGGACCGCCACGGTCGCGTTGTCCCCCACACCCAACGGCACCCACGCGACATCCACCCCTGGCATTCCGGACAGCGGGGACTGGACCTGTTCGGTGTCCTGCAGCGGCCCCCACTCGACGAGCTTTGGTGTGTCCAGATCCATCCCATCCAGATCCGGGTCCCACACGTTCTGAAATTCCTGATCACCAGACGCCAGGCCAGGACCAGGCGGATCGCCGTTGCCCGCTGGATCGGATGGCAGTCCGCCGCTTGAAGAGTCGGCCGGGTCGGTGGAGGTGGTGAGCATCGCGTGGGACGGGCCGCGTGGCGGGCTGGTGGAGGCGAGCAGGAACGCGCTGGTGTCGGCGCCGGTGCCGGTGCCGGTGCCGGTCGTGGTTGTCGGTTGCGGATGGCCGGTGGTCTGGCCGAGCAGGTCGGTGATGGTGGCGGGTCGACCGTTCCCGTCGAACGCGGCCACCCGGGTGCTGAATGCGAACAGGTGCCGCAGCCACGGATCACGTATCGGGTCGTCCGGCTCGGGTCGGTCGGCGGCGCCGGGCAGCAGAGGGTCCCGCACCCGGATCCTCGGCGGCCCGGACTCCTGCGGCCGGCTGTGGAGGGCGAACACGTGCTGCGGTTCGTTCGGTGGCGCGGCCCTGACCACGACCATCGACCCCGGCGCCGTCCGCAACGCGGCCAGCACGTCTTCTCCCGCGACCCCGTCGGGGTGGGCGACACGCTCGGGCACCGTGTCGAGGATCTCCATCAGTTGCGGCCAGCCCATGGTGGGCGCGAGCCGGCCGTCCGGTCCGATGATCCGGTCGTCGAACACCGCCCGGTTGCCCAACCGCTTGTACACGGTGTGGAACACATCGAGCGTGGCCGCCACGCACCACCACAGGTCACCGCTGCCGGCACGCGCCTGCTCCGCAGCGGCCCAGTTAGCGGCCCGCTGCCCGGACCCGAACGGCGTGAGATCCTGCCCAGTCGCCGCGGCAGCCGGCTCGCCGTGCCTGCCGGGGCCGCCACTGACCGGTCCGTCCCGCAACGACACATCCCGCCACGAACCCGCGTCGCTGAACGAACCCGCGTCGCTGAGGCCGTGCTTGCCAGGCACCCCGCCAAGCGACTCGTCCGGCAAGGACACGTCACTGATCGACATGGTGTCGCGGGTGTCGAGGTTGCTGAACACGTCATCGCTGGACACAGACATGTCACTGGCGGTGGCGTTGTCACGGCCGCCGGCGCTGACGTTGTCACGGCCGCCGGCGTTGGCGTCGTGGTGGATCGGCGTGCCATCGGCGGGGAAGGCGGCGCCAGCGGGCACGGTACTACCGGCGCTGGCCGCGTCCGGGGTGCCAGGCGTCCCCGCCGTGCCGGGCGCGCCGGACGTGGCGCTGCCGGCGGCCTCGGCGAGGACCTGCTGGTACCGGTCCTTCCATTCCTGTTGGAACGACCCGGCGAGGATGTCGTGACCGGCCGGATCCAGGCCGTACCGGTGGGCCAGCGCGGTGAACTGGGCCCGCGCCAGGCCGGCCGCCGCCACGGTGTGCTGCTCGGGCGTCACCGGCACCGTCGGCGCGCCGGTACGCCCGCTTTCTTCAACGTCGAGGGTAGCCACACCGGCGGCCGCTCCGGTGACGCCGGGAACGGCCGCGGCCGAGAAACGGGCGGGCAGGTCGACGACCACCTGCCGGACCACGTCCGCCACGGCACTGACCTGCGCGGCGTCGGGACCGGCCACCACAGCGGGCACCACGGCCGGCAACACGGCGGGGGCACCGAGGATCGCATCGAGGCTTCGGTCCACCCAGTTCCGCGTTTCCCTCTCGACCACCTCGACCGCGGCGGCGGACGGCACCCCCGCCCCGGCGCCTGCCGGCACGCCCGCGCCCGACGACGTGCCGGGGCCTGTCGGCGTGCCGGCGGTGAGGTGCTGGTCGATGTGGTGTTGGACGGCCAGGTGCGCCAGCGAGCGCAACGCCTGCCGGTCGAACTCCGCCGGCAGCCCGGCGACAACCTGCTCCGACCACACCCCGGCCGGGACCTGCCCACCCGCGGACGCCAACGCCTCGGCCATCCGGGCCACCGCCCGCTGCCGGACACCCGTCAGATACCCCTCGGTCAGCGCGGCAGCGGGCAGACCGACCGCGGACAGGAAAGCCGCAACAACCCGATCACCCCGCCGGGCGTCGACCCACCCGGCGAAAACCCCCTCGACCGGTATGGCGAGCGCGGCCATGCTCTTGCCCGCCCGAGCCACCCCGGCCAGCAACCCACCGTAACGGTCCACCAGATCCTGCTGGAACCGATACCACCGCTCGACCACCGGCCCACCCGCTGCCGCGACCCACGCCGGCACCGGCGCAGCCGGCACCGACAGGCTCGGCACCGACCACGACGGCACCGACAGGTCCAGGTGCAGCGCGGGCAGGTTCAACGCCGGCAGCGGCGGGGTGGACGGTGGGGCCTGCCCGCCGGCACCCACAGCCTTCGGATCGTCGACCCCGCTCTGGTAGCCCGTGGACGTGTCCCCACCCACCGGTGTCGGCCCCACCGGCATGACCGGCCTACCATCCCACGTGAAGTCGGGGCGAGGCACCCGCACCCGGGGCAGGTTCACGGCGCGATTCAAGACGAGCCCGAGCCCGCTCGCGGCCGATCCCCCTCCCCCCGAAATCGCCCCGGAAATTGTGTCCGCAGCAAAATTATCGGGGTCGAACTCGAGCTTCCGGTCGACCATCGCGGTGGCAAACCAACCGAGAATTCCCTCCGTGCCGGCCTCCAACACCGGCCGCGTCAACAGATCGGTCAACAGCATCTTGGTCGTGTCCGACAGGCCGAGTTTGCTGACCGCGCCCGCGACAGCACCAGCGGCCTTGCCCAACGCCGGCCCGCCCGCCGTGCTCAGGAACGCCACCGCCCCCGCGTACGCCGCCTGCTTACCGACCGCCGACCAGTTCACCCCCGACTGCAGACCATCGGTCATCATCGACACCTGCGCCAGCAGCGCAGAACCCGGCATCGTCAGCATCTGCATCGCCGTGCTACTCGCCGCCGACCGCACCAACGCCGAACGCAGGACCACCTGGATGATCGTCCGCGCCTGGGCGAGGTGTGCCGCCGCCCCCACGGGATTCCACCACCACATCGCGGCGGCGGCGGCGAACTCGGCCTGCATGAAGGAGAACATCGCCACCGTCGTACGCTTGCCGGTCTCCGTCTCCAGGAAGAACTTCTTCTCCGCCTCCACCACGGCGAGCATCAGGTCGGCCGTCTCGGCCATCTTCCCCACGAACGGAGCGGTCTGCGCCACGAACCGGTCGAAGGCCTCACCCTCCCCCGCCTGCCGGACCGCCCTGACCGTCTGCTCCAGCAACGGACCCAGCACCGTACGCACCCGATGCTCCAGCGTTTCCAGCGTGCCGATGTCATCCCACAACAACGGCAACCTCGCCCGGGACACCCGCACCCCGGTGAACGCTTCCAAAGCCCGCATCGAGCTCTCACTGAGCTCAACGGTCGAAAAAGCGGCGGCGACCAACGCGCAACGCTCCTTCCCCGCCCCCGAACCAAACGCACCCAGTACGGATCAGCCAGCCACGCGGACCGCCCACCCCAGCCCCGACCACCTCGCCGGCGATGGCATCGCCACCCCGTCGCCCACCCGGCGGCCAAAACCCAACACCTCGCCCCACGACCCGACCGACGCCCACCACCACCGACAGTGTTGATCGCCGAGAGCCACGCACCCCTCACCGCAAAGTGACGGTAGTCGACACCGGCGACACCAGCCATCCCCACCCACACGTGCGCCACCACACACCCACACCCCCGCGCCGGGCCCCGGCGGGGCCTCACCCCGACCCGAGCCGTCGAGCAGGCCCACGCCAGATCAGACCCACCACCTGATCGACCAACCCGCAGCGGTACTTCGAGGCGTTGGGGCCCCGGCGCAGCAATGCGCTGGGGCTACCCGACGACGGCGACGGCGACGGCGACGGCGACGGCGACGGCGACGGCGAGATCGATTCATCAGGTACCGAGTACCACCAGGCGAGTGTGTACTGCGTCGTCACCGGACCAGACCAGTAACGCACCGCTGACTCCAGCGCCGAACAGCCCGACCCACTCAACTGGAATCTCCTCGACCTCGACAAGCCCCGCACCGTCGGCTGACCCACGCACTGCAGCGGCCCGAGAGCAGCAGCTCGCTCTCGAGCCGTTCCGGCGCCTGCCCCATCATCTGAAACTTGCATGTGCTGCCGATCCGCGCGGCGGTCAAGTCGTAGGCGACGCTCAGGTCCGTCACGAGCAGGACCCTCGCCGCCGCCGCGGCAGCCGCCGCCGAACGGGACACCGCCCGCACCGCCCCGGCCGAGTCCGAGACCCCGCCGACCTGGACGGGGCGGACCGTTTGGACGCTGGATCAGTCTCTTGGCCGACGGCCGCGCGGTCGGTCCGCAGGCAGGTGAGCATCCAGAGCTGCCACCACCACCTCGGAGCGGGTAATGCGGCCACCCAGCGACCGAGGACCCGCGCCGATCTGCTGCTGGACCCATCCGACCAGGGTGTCCACCACCTGCAGCTCACCGGCCAGAGGCCGGATCGGCAACTGCACTCTGCGTACCTTTGCCGTCTTGCCACGCTGCGCTGAGGTACGCCATGGGAACAGCTCACCGGCGTCTGCGGCAGCCGGCCGGCGAGCTTCGGCGACCAGCCGGGGTAGATCGGCCAGGTGCGCGCGGAGCGCGTCGAGAACAAGCTCGGTGTTGCTGGTCGAGTTGCGCCATGCTCGCTCGAACCGGGCCATCAGCGGCGCCGGGACGCTGAGGACCGTCGGGCTGACCGCCAAGGCGGCGGGATCGTCCAGGTCCACCGACAGGTCCGGCATCCCGATGGCGCGGGCACGGCCCGTTGACGCCTCCTCCGGCGAGGGCGCGGACGCTGCCAGCGCAGGAGCGGCGGGAGCAGCCTCGGTGCGGCCGGCGCCGGACGCCGGCGGTTCCTCGGTGGCCCCGGGGGCCGCGGGGCCGGCTCAGCCCGGGTGGCGGGGCGGGGCTGGCTGATTCCGTGTCATCAGGCACGCGCGGGCTGGTCGCCGGCGCGGTCAGCGCCGACACCGCCGAGGTGCGATCAGCGCTGCGAGGTCTTCGTACTCCTGGGCGACCTTCCCGGCCTCGCTGCTGGGCACCGGCCGGCCCTTCGCGGTGCCGGCCCGAACCTCCCACCACTTCGGGCCCTCCACCTGCTCCAGCTCGTGCACGAGCTGGCCACGGTCGCGGCAGGCTTTGGCGACCGACGGCATGTAACGGATGACGGAGTTGAAAACCAGGGCATCGGTACCGGCGGCCCGCAGGTCTTCCTCCAGTTCGCGGCGTACCTCCCGCCGCTGCCCCACCTCGTCGCCCTTGCGGTTGACACGGTACTGGAACCCGAACATGGCCACGCCGAGCAGCTCCAGTTGCTCGTTGATCACCGGGGATGACGTCCAGCCATGGACGAACGTCGCGGCAGCCGGTGCGGCACCGTCCCTGCCTGCAAGGCCGTCATCAGGCCCTTGCCGTCGCCCCGCGAGCGCGGCCCCTCCGTCCGCCCACGTCAGCGGAGCAGCAGACGATCAAGTCCGCACAGGTGGAATCGCATCCACATACGCAGATAGAGAAAGATAATCTTCGATGCATGTCTTGAAACTCAGCTTCAGGATGTGAACAAATGGTGGCAGTTCCTTTCGTCGCTCCCCGTGTCGCCCCGGCGACCAACCCCCTGGGAGGAAAGATGAACAGTCCCCTGCACGCGGTGGCCCGCGCCGCCGCCACCGCCCTGGCCGCCATGGTCGCCGTGGTCGCCGCGACCGCCGTCGCCCCGGCCCCCGCCAGCGCCGCCCCGGCCGGCCTGCCCGGCATGGACGTCTCCAGCTGGCAGGGCAACGTCAACTGGTCGGCCGCCTGGAACAACGGCGCCCGGTTCGCGTACGTCAAGGCGACCGAGGGCACCGGCTACACCAACCCGTACTTCGCCCAGCAGTACAACGGCTCGTACAACGTCGGCATGATCCGCGGGGCGTACCACTTCGCCCTGCCGAACCAGTCCAGCGGCGCCACCCAGGCCAACTACTTCGTCGACCACGGCGGCGGCTGGTCCAGGGACGGCAAGACCCTGCCCGGCGCCCTGGACATCGAGTACAACCCGTACGGCGCGACCTGCTACGGGCTGTCCCAGGCCTCGATGCGCAGTTGGATCGCCTCGTTCGTCAACCAGTACTTCGCGCGCACCGGACGGTGGGCCACGATCTACACCACCACCGACTGGTGGACCACCTGCACCGGCAACACCTCGCAGTTCGCCGCGAACAACCCGCTGTGGATCGCCCGGTACGCCAGCACGGTCGGCGCCCTGCCCGCCGGCTGGCCGACGTACTCCTTCTGGCAGTGGGCGGACTCCGGCGTCTTCCCCGGCGACCAGAACGTCTGGAACGGCAGCCTGGATCGGCTCAAGGTGCTGGCCTGCAACGGCCCCTGCTGAGGCGCCCGCCGGCCTTCGCGCCGCCGCGGCGGTGGGCCCGTCCACGGACGGGCCCACCGCCGCGGCGTTCTATAAGCCGGGTCAGATATAAAGGTGCCATGCACGCCTTCGATGTGCTGGGCGAGCCGGTGCGGCGGCGGATCCTGGAGCTGCTCGCCGGCGGCGAGCGCAGCGCCGGCGAGGTCTGCGCGGTGATCCGGGAGGAGTTCGGCATCTCCCAGCCAGCCGTGTCCCAGCACCTGAGGGTGCTGCGGGACAGCGGCTTCGCCACCGTGCGCCCGCAGGGCACCCGGCGGCTGTACACGGTCAACCCCGAGCCGCTGCGCGAGGTCGAGGACTGGCTCGGCCACTTCCGCCGGTTCTGGGCGCAGCCGCTGGACGCCCTGGCCACCGAGCTGACCCGCGGCCGGCGACAGCGGCGGCTGGCCGAGGACGCCGCCGCGGCCGAGCGCCGCCGGGACGGCGGCTTCGACGACGGCGGGAACGCCCCCGAGGAGAGGACCGGTTGAATGGACGTCACCCATCAGATCGCCGCGGTGGAGCGCCGGGTGGGCAGCCGGGTGCTGCCGGCCGGCGAGGCCCGCGTGCTGACCATCTCCCAGGCGTACGACGCGCCGGTGGCGGACGTCTGGGACGCCTGCACGGACCCCGACCGGATCCGCCGCTGGTTCGCGCCGGTCAGCGGTGAGCTGCGGCTGCACGGCCGCTACCAGATCGAGGGCAACGCGGGTGGCGTGGTGCAGCGCTGCGACCCGCCGGAGAGCTTCGCCGCCACCTGGGAGTACGGCGGCGAGGTCAGCTGGATCGAGGTGCGGCTGACCCCGGAGCCGGGCGGGCGTACCCGGTTCACCCTGGAGCACGTCGCGCACGTCGACGACGAGAGCTGGGCCCGGTTCGGCCCGGGCGCCGTGGGCATCGGCTGGGACCTGGCGCTGGTCGGGCTGGCCACGTACCTGGGCGGCGGCACCGGCGGCGTCACGCCGGAGCAGGCGGACGTGTGGACCAGGTCCGACGCGGGGCGGGAGTTCATGCTGAGGAGCAGCCAACTCTGGGGCGAGGCCAGCGTGGCCGCGGGCACCGACCCGGCCGAGGCCGCCGCAGCGACCGAGCGGGTCACGGCCGCCTACACAAAACCCCCGCCGCCCTGACCCCACCCCACCCCCACCCCCACCCCCGCCCTGCCCCGCCCCCACCCCACCCCACCCCCGCCCCACCCCGCCCCCGCGATCTTGCACTTGGTGCCCCGACATAACGGATGTAGCGGGCATATCGAGGGCCGAAACTGCAAGATCGCGCGAGGACGGGGCGGGGCGGGCGGGCGGGGCGGGGGCGGGGTGGGGGCGTAAATTCCGCGGCGGGATGTCGGGGTGCGGGGCAGAATTTCGCGCATGTCTGTCCGATCCGTCGCCGACCTGATTGCCGTGCGCGCGTCCGGCGGCAAGGTGAAATACCTGCATTTCTGGGGCCACCGGCCGCGGCGGGACGGTTCCGTCGGGTCCGGCTGCCTGAGCCAGTGGTGGCCGGCGCCGTTCACTGTAGACGGCCGCACGTTCGACACCGCAGAGCACTGGATGATGTGGCACAAGGCCACCCTCTTCGGCGACCACGAGGTGGCCGAGCGGGTCCTGACCGCCGGGCACCCGCAGCGCGCCAAGGCCCTCGGCCGCCAGGTCGAGGGCTTCGACGAGGCGGTCTGGGCCGCCCGGCGGTACGACATCGTGGTGGCCGGCAGCGTCGCCAAGTTCGCCGCACACGACGACCTGCGGGCGTTCCTGCTCGGCACCGGCGACCGGGTGTTGGTGGAGGCGAGCCCGGTGGACCGGGTGTGGGGCATCGGCCTGGCCGCCGACCATCCCGACGCGGCGGACCCGGCCCGGTGGCGGGGCGCCAACCTGCTCGGCTTCGCCCTGATGGACGCCCGGGCGGCGCTGCTCGCTGCCGAGCCGGCTCCCACGGGACTGTGCGGGCGGCGGCGCGACCACGCGATGCCGGCGGCGGTGCGGTCGACGGCGGAGGCGGGCGGGCCGGTACGGTTTCGGCGTGGCCGGCCTGCCCTACTCCCACTGCTCCTACTGCGGTGCCGCGTACCCGTCGGCCGCCGACTGGCCCCGCGTCTGCGCGGCCTGCGGCCAGACGGTGTGGCGCAACCCGCTGCCCGTCGCGGTCGCGGTGCTGCCCGTGCGCACCGCCACCGGCCTCGGCGTCGTCGTCGTCCGCCGGGACATCGAGCCGGCCCGCGGTCAGCTCGCCCTCCCCGGCGGTTTCATCGAGTACGGCGAGGGCTGGCGCGAGGCCCTGGTCCGCGAGCTGCGCGAGGAGACCGGGCTCGTCGCAGCGGCCGGGGAGGCGCAACTGTTCGCGGTGCACGGCGCGCCGAGCGGCGGCACCATGATGGTGTTCGGGACGCTACCGGAGCGCGCGGCTGGGGAGCTGCCCCCGTCCGCGCCCACGGAGGAGGCCACCGAGTGGCTGGTGCTCACCGAGCCGGTGGAGCTGGCGTTCTCCACGCACACCCAGGTGCTCGCCGAGTTCCTCGCCAAGCAGCCCGGGGCTTGATTTCCGGGCTGCTGCCTCGCTACTTCATGGACCGGAGCAGCCCGAGTTCCGGCTCGAGCGCGCCGGGCTGGCCCAGCGACAGGAAGTCCGCCTCGACCGCGGCCCGCTCCAGCGCCCCGGCCCGCCGGTCGAAGGCCGCCAGCGCGGCCGCGCCCGACGGTGGCAGACGGTCGAGGAACGGCGCCCCCGGCCGGGTCTCCGCCGGCACGGTGACGGTGGGCCGGCCGGTGAACCACCTCGCGGGATCGGCGTCGAGGTCGCGCTCGACGTACCCGGTCAGACCATCAAGATTGAGCGTCACCGGCGGATGCTAGCCGCGACGTCCGACACGTCCTCGAAGGACGGTGCGGAGGGGCCCTTCCCGGGGCGGGGCCCCTCCTGCTACGTCAGCTGGCCGTGAGGGTGACGTCGTCGACGACGAAGCTGGTCTGCAGCGACGCGTCCTCGACGCCGGTGAACTTCAGCGTCACGGTCTGCCCGGCGTACGCGGCGGCGTTGAACGTGCGCTGGGTGTAGCCGCTGGCGGCGTTCAGGTTCGAGTACGTCGCGAGCGTGGTGGTGCCGAGCTGGACGGTGAGCCGGTCGTACGCGGTGGTGGTCGTGGTCTCCGCGGTGTCGACGTGCAGCCAGAACGACAGGGTGTACGTCGCGCAGCCGGCCGGGATGGTCAGCGACTGGGACAGCGTGTCGGTGCGGCTGCTGCCGTACCCGTCGAGCCACGCCTTCCAGGTGCCGGTGCGGGCGGCCTGCTGGGGGTCGTTGGTGATCACGCCCGAGCTGGCCGTCCACGGGGTGGTGCCGCTCTCGAAGCTGGAGTTGCCGACCACCTGGCCGCCGGAGCAGCCGCTGGTGCCGGTCACCGTCAGCGTGTACGTGGCGGTGCGGGTAACCGACCCGGTGCCGATGACGGTGATCGGGTACGTGCCGGTGGCCGCCGTCGACGAGGCGGTGACGGTCATGGTGGCCGAGCCGCCGGAGGTGACCGACGAGGGGCTGAACGAGACGGTCACCCCGCTGGGCGCGCCCGAGGCGGACAGAGCCACGGTCTGGGCGCTGCCGCTGGTGGTGGCGGTGGAGACGGTGGCGGTGGTGGTACCGCCCCGGACCACTGTGCCGGAGGTGGGGCTCACCGCGACGGAGAAGTCGTTGGTCGGGGTGCCGGTGCCGACCGCGAGGTTCCAGATCGCGTACGCGACGCCGTCGGCGCCGCGGTTGAGCCCGGTGGCGTTGATGTTGCTGGTCGTGTCGCAGGACCGGTGGTAGCAGGGGTCGTACGACGCGCCGGCCGTGCCGCCCCACTTGGCCGCCTGCGCGGAGGTCTTCGTGGCGCTGGCCCCCATCGCGTAGCCGGAGGTCGGGATGCCGGCCTGCTGGAAGTAGTAGTCGTCGGAGCGGCCCTGGCCCTCGATGTTCTCCTCCGGCTGCAGGCCGAGGGAGTCCCAGTACGCCTTCAGCGGCGCGGCCGTGGTCGAGGTGACCCGGTTGATGAAGTAGCCGCCGTTGGTCGAGGCGACCATGTCGAAGTTGTAGTACCCCTTGATGTAGCCCCGCTGGGTGGCGCTGAGCGAGTTGACGTAGAACCTGGAGCCCTGCAGGCCCTGCTCCTCGCCGTTCCACCAGGCGAAGCGGACCCGCTTGGTCATGGTCGGGTTCTGCTGGGCCAGCACGAGGGCGTTCTCCAGCAGCACCGACGAGCCGGAGCCGTTGTCGTTGATGCCCGGCCCGGCGGAGACGCCGTCGAGGTGGGCGCCGAACTCGACCACCTGGTCGGCCGGGCCGCCCGGCCACTCGGCGATCAGGTTGTTGCCGGGGTACGTGCAGGTGGTGCAGAGCTGCTCGGTGACGGTGTACCCGGCGGCCTGGAGCTTGCCCTTGACGTAGTTCAGGGAGGCGGTGAAGCCGGCCGAGCCGGAGCGCCGGTTGCCGCCGTTGCTGGTGGCGATGCTCTGCAACTGGCTCAGGTGGGCCTGGACGTTGGTCACGGAGATGTCGGGGGCGGCCGGCGCGGCGACCGGGGCGGACGCGGAGGCCGGCTGGGTCGTCAGGGTCGCCGTCAGCGCGGCGACGGACGCGAGCGCCAGTCCGGCGGTCAGTGTGGTGCGTCTCATGGGGGCTCCTCGGTGCAGGTCGGGGGTTCGTGCACCTGGCCGTGACCGGCCTCGCCCGCTGGGGTGGCCGGGCGGGGCCGGCGGCGTCCCGACGGGGACGCCGCCGTGTTCGTTCCAGGGAAGAAAACACTTACATGCGTCTATCTCCTGGTCAACATCCGTCACGGTCGTACACCCGCGCCGATCCGACGGCCTGCCCGGCTCCGGGACCGCCAGGGCGCCCGTCCGGATTCGGACCTCGCCCGAGAGGTACGAGAGGATCGCACCGCCGTACGCCGGGGCCGACCCGCCCGGATGGCGCCGGCGCGGCCGGGCTGCGACGCGTCCCGGCTGGTGGCAATCTGGCCCGGCGGGCCCGCGGGGCGCAGTACGGTGACGGCCGCCGGACGAACGAGCAGGCGCGGGAGGAGAGCCGGGAATGGCAGAGGACATCACCACGACCGACGAGTGGCGGGCGCTGGCGGCGCACGCGGAGAAGCTGCGGGACGCGCACCTGCGCGACCTGTTCGACGCCGACCCCGAGCGGGGCGAACGGCTCGCCGGCGAGGTGGCGGACCTGCACGTCGACTGGAGCAAGAACCTCGTCACCGACGAGACGCTGACCCTGCTGGCGGCCCTGGCCCGGCGGGCCCGGCTGACCGACCGGATCGCCGCGATGTTCTCCGGCGCGCACATCAACTCCACCGAGGACCGGGCGGTGCTGCACACGGCGCTTCGCCAGCCCCGGGGCGCGACGCTGACCGTGGACGGGCGGGACGTGGTGGCCGACGTGCACGCGGTGCTGGACCGGATGGCGGCGTTCGCCGAGCGGGTCCGCTCCGGACAGTGGGTGGGGCACACCGGCGAGCGCATCCGCACGGTGGTCAACATCGGCATCGGCGGCTCCGACCTGGGGCCGGTGATGGCGTACGAGGCGCTGCGGGCCTACCGGGACGCGGGGATCACCTGCCGGTTCGTCTCCAACATCGACCCGACCGACGTCGCCGAGGCGATCGCCGACCTGGACCCGGCGAGCACCCTGTTCGTGGTGGTGTCGAAGACGTTCACCACCCAGGAGACCCTGGCCAACGCCCGGCAGGCGCGCGCCTGGCTGCTGGCCGGCCTCGGCGGCGACGACTCCGCCGTCGCCCGGCACTTCGTCGCGGTCAGCACGAACGAGCAGCGGGTCCGCGACTTCGGCATCGACCCGGAGAACATGTTCGGCTTCTGGGACTGGGTGGGCGGCCGGTACTCGCTGCCCTCGGCCGTCGGCCTGTCGGTGATGCTGGCCGTCGGGCCGGACCGGTTCCGCGAGCTGCTGGCCGGGTACCACGAGGTCGACGAGCACTTCCGCACCACCCCGGTGGAGCGCAACGTCCCGGCGCTGCTCGGGCTGCTGAACGTCTGGTACACCAACTTCCTCGGCGCGCAGACCCACGCGGTGCTGCCGTACTCGCAGTACCTGAACCGGTTCCCGGCGTACCTGCAGCAGTTGACGATGGAGAGCAACGGCAAGTCGGTGACCCTCGACGGGCGGCGGGTGTCGTACGACACCGGGGAGATCTTCTGGGGCGAGCCGGGCACCAACGGCCAGCACGCCTTCTACCAGCTCATCCACCAGGGCACCCGGCTGGTGCCGGCGGACTTCATCGGCTTCAGCCGGCCGCGGCACGACCTCGCCGACATGCACGACCTGTTCATGTCGAACTTCTTCGCGCAGACCGCCGCGCTGGCCTTCGGCCGTACCGCCGAGCAGGTGGCGGCGGAGGGCGCGCCGGCGGAGCTGGTGCCGCACAAGGTGATGCCGGGCAACCACCCGACCACCTCGATCATCGCCCCGGAGCTGACCCCGGCCGTGCTCGGCCAGCTCGTCGCCCTGTACGAGCACATCGTGTTCACCGAGGGCTCCGTCTGGGACATCAACCCGTTCGACCAGTGGGGCGTGGAGCTGGGCAAGGTCATGGCCAACCAGCTCGCGCCGCTGCTCACCGGGGCGGAGGCCGACCTGTCCGGGCTGGACTCGTCGACCCGGGCGCTGATCGCCCGCTACCGCGCGCAGCGGCACCGCGCCGGCTGACCCGCGAACCGGGCTCCGGGTCGGCCGGGTCCCCACCGCCGTCGAGAGCCGGTCGACGCCACCCTGGCGTCGACCGGCTCTTTTTCCGCCTCGATCGGCGCCGATCCGGCGCCGATCGGCGAACGAAGCCTGACATCTGTCACGCCCGGCCGTGCGGCGCGCATTCACCGTCATGACTAACTGCACTGTGGCCGGGCGGTCCCGTGGCCGAGACTCATATCCGTCGCCGGGAGAAACCGGCGCAGGAGGCCGGGACAGCCCGGCCGGGGACGCGGAGGGAGTGACGGTGGACGAGCGCTACGACACCTACTGCGCCGCTGACCGGCTCTTCTACGACTCGCTCGGCAGTGCCGTCGCGCAGCCGACGTTCGCCGCCGCGGACCGGCCGGTGCCGCCGGGCTGGCGCCGCGAGTCGCTGGACGACTGGCTGATCCACGCCCCGGACGGCGGCTCGCTGCCGCAGCAGGGCTGGAAGATCCACGTGTCGGCCACGCTGACGAACGCCGAGCGGGTGCTGGACGCGGTGTGGGCGTACTGCGTGGCGCGGGGGCTGTCGTTCAAGTTCCTGCGCGGTCCGCGCACCCTGCTGCTGCGCAACTCCAAGTACGCGTCCCGCTCCGGCAGCGGCAAGTTCGTCACGATCTATCCTCGCGACGAGGCCGAGCTGGAGCTGACCTGCAAGGAGCTGGACGCGCTGCTGGCCGGCGAGGCCGGCCCGTACATCCTCAGCGACCTGCGCTACGGCGCCGGCCCGGTGCACGTGCGCTACGGCGGCTTCGCCCGACGCTACTGCCTGTCCCCGGACGGCCAGGTGGTCCCGGCGATCGCCGACGCCGACGGGACGCTGGTGCCCGACCGCCGCGACCCGGTGTTCCACGTGCCGGACTGGGTCACCCTGCCCGACTTCCTCGCCCCACACCTGGCGGCCCGCAGCGCCAACAGCACCGACGAGGTGCCGTACCGGATCGAGAAGGTCATCCACTTCTCCAACGGGGGCGGCCTCTACGTCGGCCGGGACCTGCGCACCGACGCCGAGGTGGTGCTCAAGGAGGCCCGCCCGCACGCCGGCCTGGACGCCGACGGCACCGACGCGGTGGCCCGGCTGGAGCGTGAGGCGGCCACCCTGCGCCGGCTCGCCGACCTGCCCCAGGTGCCCGCCGTGCACGACGAGTTCACCCTCGGCGAGCACCGGTTCCTGGCGCTGGAGTTCATCGAGGGCCGGCCGCTGAACAAGGTGCTGGTCGACCGGTACCCGCTCATCGACGCCGACGCGACCGACGCCGACCGGGCGGAGTACGCCCGCTGGGCGCGCGGCATCCTCGACCAGGTCGAGGCGGTGCTCACCGCGATTCACGAGCGCGGGCTGGTCTACGGCGACCTGCACCTGTTCAACATCATGGTCCGGCCCGACGACCGGGTGGCGCTGGTGGACTTCGAGGTCGCCGCGCCGATCGAGGGGCACCGCCGGCCGGGCCTGCGCAACCAGGGCTTCGCGGCGCCGGGCGACCGGACCGGCCCGGCCGTCGACCGGTACGCCCTGGCCTGCCTGCGCCTGGCGCTGTTCCTGCCGCTGACCCAGCTCGTTCGGCTCGGCCCGGACAAGGCGGCGCACCTGGCCGAGGTCGTCGCGGAGAACTTCCCCGTCGCACGCGAGTGGCTGGACGAGGCGGTCGCGGAGATCGTCGGCGGCGAGCCGCGCCCCGCGCCGGACGGCGACCCGTACCGGGTGGACGGCGACTGGCCCGCCGTACGGCGGCGGCTGCGCGACGCGATCCGCGCCAGCGCCACCCCGGAGCGCGCCGACCGGCTCTTCCCCGGCGACATCGCGCAGTTCCACACCGGCGGGCTCAACCTCGCCCACGGCGCGGCCGGCGTGCTGCACGCCCTCGCGGTCAGCGGCGCGGGTCGCTTCCCGGAACACGAGGACTGGCTGGTCCGGCACGCGACGGCGCCCGCGTCGGGCACCCGGATCGGCTTCTACGACGGCCTGCACGGCGTGGCGTACGCGCTGGAGCACCTGGGCCGCCGGCAGGACGCCCTCGACGTGCTCGACGTCTGCCTGCGGCAGCCGTGGGCCGAGCTGGACCTGAGCCTGGGCGGCGGGCTGGCGGGCATCGCCCTGAACCTGACCGAGCTGGCCACGCGCACCGGGGAGCCGGGGCTGCACGACGCGGCCCGAGAGCTGACCGCGGTCGTCGTCGAACGGCTCGCCGACGACGCCGGCCCGGACGTCAGCGGCGGCCGGCACCCGTACGCGGGCCTGCTGCGCGGCCGGACCGGCGCGGCGCTGCTGATGCTGCGGCGGTACGAGCTGACCGGCGAGGCGGCCCTGCTGGAGCACGCCGCCACCGCGCTGCGCCAGGACCTGCGCCGGTGCGTGGTGCGCCCGGGCGGCGCGCTGGAGGTCAACGAGGGCTGGCGCACCATGCCGTACCTCGGGCAGGGCAGCGTCGGCATCGGGCTGGTGCTGGACCAGTACCTGCGCCACCGCGCCGACGAGCGCTTCGCCGAGGCGAGCGCCGGGGTGCGCCGGGCCGCGAGGTCCCCGTTCTACGCCCAGACCGGGCTGTTCGCCGGCCGGGCCGGGATCATCGCGTACCTGGCCACCCTGACCGACGAGCCGGAGCAGCGCCGGGAGCTGGAGCGGCAGGTGCGCCGGTTGGCCTGGCACGCCCTGCCGTACGGCGGCGGCACCGCCTTCCCCGGCGAGCAGCTGCTGCGGCTGTCCATGGACCTCGGCACCGGCACCGCCGGCGTGCTGCTCGCGCTGGCCGCGGTGCGGCACGACGAGCCGGTGGCCCTGCCGTTCCTCGCGCCGCCGGCCGGCGCGCCGAGACTCCCTCGCAGCGGCGAGGGCGACCCGACCGGACCGACCGACGGAGGGAGGTGATTCGACATGGCGCTCCTGGACCTCCAGGGCCTCGAGATGGCCCCGGCCGACCGCACCGGCGGCGGCAGCAACGCGAGCCTGCTGCTCTGCGGCGACAGCTCGCTGTCCGTCACGACCTGCCGCTGACGCGGGTCGACCTGCGGCGCCCCGGGTGGACATGACCGTGTCCGCCCGGGGCCGCCCGGCGTTCGGAGGAAGATCGGTGCGTACGCGCGACGGACAGTTCCGGCGGGCGATCCTGGACGCGCGCGGCGCGACGGCGACGCTGGCCCTGGTCACGTTGGTCGGCGCGGTCGCCGAGCTGCTGCTGCCGGCGGCGCTCGGCCTCGCCGTCGACGCCACGCTGACCGGCGGGTCCCGCTGGTGGCCGGTCGCCGCCTGCGCCCTCGTCGCCGTCCTCGTCGCCACCGACTCCCTCGGCGACCTGGCCGGCGGGTACGGTGCCGCCCGGGCCACCGCCCGGCTGCGGGAGCGGCTGTTGCGCCACCTGTTCGCGCTGGACGTGCGGGCCGCCCGCCGGCACCCGGTCGGCGACCTGGCCGGCCGGCTGGTGGGGCAGGCCGCCGACGCCGGCCAGGCCGGGAACGCCGTCGTGCTGGGGGCGATCGCGCTGCTGCCCCCGCTGGGCAGCGTCGTCGCGCTCGTCATGATCGAGCCGCTGCTGGGGCTCACCCTGCTCGCCGGGCTCGTGGTGCTGGCCGCGTTGATGCGCGCGTTCGTCACCGACGCCTCCGCGGCGACCACCGCGTACCAGCGGGCGCTGAACCTGATCGCCGGCCGGCTGCTGGAGTCCCTGTCCGGGGCCCGCACGATCGCCGCCGCCGCGACCCGCCGCGCCGAGGAGGACCGGGTGCTCGCGGCCCTGCCCGAGCTGGGCCGGCACGGCCGGCGCGGCTGGGACCTGCTGGCCCGGGCCAGCGCCCGCACCGCCGCCGTGGCACCGCTGATGCAGCTCGGCGTGGTCGCCGTCGGCGGGTACGCGCTGACCGCCGGCTGGCTCACCCCCGGCCAGCTCGTCTCGGCGGTCCGCTACGCGGCGACCGGCGCCGGGCTGGGCGCCGTGCTGGCCGGCCTCAACCGGCTCGTCCGCAGCCGCGCCGGCGCGGCCCGGGTGGCCGAGGCGCTGGCCTCCCCCGTGCCGCCCGACGGCGACCGCCCGCTGCCGCCCGGGCGGGGCGAGCTGCGGCTGCGCGGCGTCACCGTGTACGCCGACGACGGCCGGCCCGTCCTCGACGGCGTGGACCTGGCCGTGCCGGCAGGTGCGACCGTGGCGGTGGTGGGGCCCTCCGGCGCCGGCAAGTCGACCCTCGCCGCGGTGGCCGGCCGGCTGCACGACCCGGACGCCGGCGAGGTACGCCTGGACGGCGTGCCGCTGTCCCGGCTGCGCCCGGACGAGCTGCGCCGGGCCGTCGCGTACGCCTTCGACCGGCCGGTGCTGGTCGGCGCGACCGTGCACGACGCGATCGGGCTGGCGCTGCCCGCCGACCGGGCCACCCCGCCCGGTCCGTCGCCGGTCGACCCGCGACCGGCGGAGGGGACACCGGCCGGGGACGCGACCGCCGACCCCGCCGTGCGGCGGGCCGCCGAGGCGGCGGCGGTCGCCGACGTCGTCGACCGGCTGCCGCTGGGCTTCTGGACCCCACTGGCCGACACGCCGCTCTCCGGCGGCGAGGCGCAGCGGCTCGGGCTGGCCCGCGCGTTCGCCGGGGACGGGCGGCTGCTGATCCTCGACGACGCCACGTCCAGCCTGGACACGGTCACCGAGCACCGGATCTCGCGGGCCGTGGCGGGGCGGGCGGGCGGCCGTACCCGGCTGGTGGTGACCCACCGGGTCGCCACGGCGGCGTCCGCCGACCTGGTCGCCTGGCTGGACGGCGGTCGGCTGCGTGCCCTGGCCCCGCACGCCGCGCTCTGGTCCGACCCGGCCTACCGGGCGGTGTTCCGCACCGTCGCCGACGCGGACGCGGGCAACGGTGCGTCCGCGGACGCCGACGCGGGCGTCGGAGCGGACGCCGACGCGGGCGTCGGAGCGGACGCCGACGCGGGCGTCGGAGCGGACGCCGACGCGGGCGTCGGAGCGGGCGCCGCAGCCGGCGGGGCGGCCCGGTGAGCCGCCGGGCGGGCTCGCCGGCAGCACCCGGTGGCGCCGGGCAAGGGCGGCCGGACGCCGGGGTCGGCCGGGTGACCTGGCAGGCGCTGCGGGCCCGGCGGGCGGCCGTGGCGCGGCTCGCCGGCTGGTCGGCGGTCGAGGCACTGCCGGCGCTGCTGTCCGGCCTCCTCGTGGCGCGCGCCGTGGACCACGGCTTCCTGGCCGGGCGCCTCGGCGTCGGGCTGGGCTGGCTGGCCGCGCTCGCCGGGGCGGTGCTCGTCGGCGCGGTGGCGACCGGCCGGACGTACCGGAGCCTCGGCGCGGTGGTCGAGCCGTTCCGCGACGACCTCGCCGCCCGGGTGGTGCGGGCCGCGCTGGCCGGCGCCACCCGACCGGACGCCCGCCCGGACGGCGCCGCCGCCGCCCGGCTGACCCACCAGGTGGAGCTGGTCCGGGACACCTTCGCCGGCCTGCTCATGGTCACCCGCGGCTTCCTGTTCGCCGCCGGGGCGGCCCTGCTCGGGCTGCTCGCCTTGGACCCGGTGGTGGCGGCCCTGGTCGCCGCGCCCCTGGTCGCCGGGGTGGCTGTGTTCCTCGCCGCGCTGCCCGCGATGGCCGGGCAGCAGCGCCGCTACGTGCGCGCAGGCGAGGAGCTGAGCCGGTCCGCCGCCACCGCGCTGGCCGGGCACCGGGACGTACGCGCCTGCGGCGCCGCCGAGCGGGTGGTCGCCGACGTGGGCCGGCGCGTCGCGGCGCAGGCTGCCGCCGAGCGGACCCTCGCCCGGATGTCGGCCGTCCGCAGCCTCAGCCTGGGCCTGGGCGGCTGGCTACCCCTCGCGATCCTGCTGCTGGCGGCACCGTGGCTGGTCGGGCGCGGCCTGACGGCCGGGGCGGTGCTCGGCGCGCTGATCTACGTCTCCACCGGCCTCCAGCCCGCCCTGCACGCCCTGGTGCAGGGCGTCGGCGGCGGCGGCCTGCGGTACGTGGTCACCCTCGACCGCATCCTGCGGACCTGCCCCGAGCCCGGAGACCCGCCGGCCACCGCCGGCCCGCCGACCGGGGTGGACGAGTCCGCGCCGGCCGTCCGGGCGCGGGGGCTGACCTTCCGGTACGGCGCCGCCGCCCGGCCCGTGGTGGCGGACCTCACGCTGTCCCTGCCCACCGGGGACCACCTCGCGGTGGTCGGCGCCAGCGGGGCGGGCAAGTCCACCCTGGCCGCGCTGCTGTCCGGGCTGCTCCCACCGCAGGCCGGCACGGTGCGCCTGGCCGGCGTCGAGATCTCCGCCCGCGGGCCCGGGGAGCTGGCCCGCCTGCGGGTGCTGCTGCCGCAGGAGGCGTACGTCTTCACCGGGTCGCTCGGCGACAACCTGCGTTATCTGCGGCCGGACGCCGACGACGCCACTGTGGTCGCGGCCCTCGACGCCCTCGGTGTACGGGCCCTCGCGGCCCGCATCGGCGGCCTGGCGGCGCCGGTGGCGCCCGACGCGCTCTCCGCCGGCGAGCGGCAGCTAATCGCCGCGGCGCGGGCGTACCTCTCCCCCGCCCCCCTGGTCATCCTCGACGAGGCGACTTGCCACCTGGACCCGGCGGCGGAGGCCGTCGTCGAGGACGCCTTCGCCGACCGGCCGGGCACCCTCGTCGTGATCGCCCACCGGATCAGCTCCGCCGTCCGGGCCCGGCGGGTGCTGCTGCTCGACGGCGACCGGCCGGCGCTGGGCACGCACGAGGAGCTGCTGGCCCGCTCGGCGGCGTACCGGGACCTCGTCGGCCACTGGGACGCCCGGCCGGCGGAGCGGGCCCCGGCCGGCCGGGGCTGACGCCGGAACCCGGCCGGACGACGTCCTGGGCCGGGCGCCGGTCGGGTCCGGCCGGTGTCGGCCCGGGTCACCGCCAGATCCGGCCCGCAGCCGGGCCGGCTGGCCCGTCAGATCCAGCCGGAGTCGCGGGCCACCCGGACGGCCTCCACCCGGGTCCGGGCCCCGGTCTTGCGCGCGATCCGCCTCAGGTGGTTGCGCACCGTGCCGGAGGACAGCCGCAGCGACCCCGCCACCTCGTCGACCGGGGCGCCCTCGGCGGTCAGCCGCAGCACCTCGGTCTCCCGGTCGGTCAGCGGGTTGTCGGTGGCGAGCGCCGCCATGACGAGGTCGGCGTCGACCACCGCCTCGCGCCGCGCCAGCCGCCGGATGCCGTCGACCACCCGTTGCGGCGGAACCTCGGTGCCCAGGATGCCGACCGTACGGCCGGGGGTGAGCAACCCGCGCAGTCCTCGGGCGTGACGCCGGTCGGCGAGCACCAGCAGGGGGCACCGGCCGGCCGTGGCCGTGCCGCCCGCGATCAGGTCGAGGTCGACCACCGCGACGTCGGGCCGGCGCGCATCGACCGCCTGGTCGACCGCGTCGCCGCGGCCCACCTCCGCCACCACGTGGATGTCCTCCTCGGCGGCGAGAACGAGCGACAACGCGCCCCTGACCAGGGCACCGTCGAGGGCGAGCAGGGTACGGATCACCATGGACCTTTCCCGGGCATCTCCAGCAACATGACGGATGGTCAACATTTAAACACGCTTCGATTGACTCCGCGCGGCGAGCGGAGCCAGGGCGGCGAAAGCGCTCCCGGCGATCACAGCCAGCCCTCCCGCTGCGCCAGCCGGACCGCCTCCATCCGGTTGCGGGCGCCGGTCTTCTGCAGGATCGCCGACAGGTGGTTGCGCACCGTCCCGTGCGCCAGGAACAGCCGGTGGGCGATCTCCTTCAGCGGCAACCCCTCGGCGGCGACCCACAGCACCTCCAACTCCCGACGGGTCAGCGGACTGGGGGACGGACTCAGCACGGCCACGGCCGCCGCGGGGTCGATCACCCGCTCCCCGGCGGCGGTCGCCCGGATCGCGTGCACCAGGTCGGCCAGTGCCACGTCCTTACTGACCAGGCCGCGCGCCCCCGCACCCAGGGCCGCCTCCACCAGCGGCAGGCTCCAGCGGCGACTCAGCGCCAGCACGGCCGTCCCCGGGGCCTCGGCGATCACCTTGGCCACCAGGACCGCCGCGTCCGGGGCCTCCGGACCCAACTCCAACAGCAGCACGTCGGGGTGGTCGCGGCGCAGTACGCCCCACAGCGCGGCGACGCACTCCGCGTCGGCGAGGATCTCGATGTCCTGCTCGGCCGACAGCCCCGCGCACACGGCGCTGCGGAGCAGTCGCATGTCCTCGGCCACGACGACGTGGATCACCATCTCTCCGATCTCGGGGTACGCGTCGCGCCTCGGGGACGCCATCGGACATGCGCGGCGGGCGTGGGCGCGGACGGGACCAGGAGCGTCCACCCGGAACGCTCCGGGATCCCGTACGGCCCGGGGCGGCGGCGACGACCGGCGACCGCCCGACCGGCCGCGAACGGACTCAGCCGGGGCGGGCGGTCACGGCCGGGGAGCGGCCCTGGAACGGGGCC
The DNA here is from genome assembly GCF_007830265.1 of Micromonospora olivasterospora. Taxonomy (NCBI): domain Bacteria; kingdom Bacillati; phylum Actinomycetota; class Actinomycetes; order Micromonosporales; family Micromonosporaceae; genus Micromonospora; species Micromonospora olivasterospora. The sequence goes on along the minus strand of NZ_VLKE01000001.1, from coordinate 5,373,345 downwards.
GACGGAGGGTCGGTGTGGAGCGGGCAGCGGGACAGCGCACGCGGAACCAACCTCTTCTCTCCCCGAAAAGTGTTGACACATCGTAACGATGAGGTGACCAATGCGCACCCCGGGAGGAGCCCTCGACTCTCGCCGTTGCCGCCCGAGCGCCTGAAGAAGCACTTCGAGCGGCAGGGTCACCGGCGGTTCGACCTGCTCGGCGAGGGGATGGAGGGAGCGGCGAGGTGCGCTGCCACGCGGTGACGATCGAGAGGGAACTGCCCGGCCGGAACCTGCGGGCAGCCGTGACGGCAGGTGCCGTGTCGGTCGACGCGGCCCGGGCGTGCATGCTCCAGGTGGTCACGTCGCTCGGGGCGACGACGGGCAGCGGTGCGGCCCGCCGACTGACCGTGCTCGACGAGCCGGAACCGATGTGGCGGAGCCACGACAGCGGCGCCTCGGCCGGCCCTGCTCAGCGGTGGACGCGCTGGCCGTGCTCCTCGCGGGACACCGCGAAGTCGTCCGGCCTGGTCCGCCGGAGGAACTCGGACCGCTCGTCGAAGACCTCGATCGCCCGCTGCAGGCCGCATTCCTCGACCTCGCGGATCGCCTGCATCGCGGGAAGGATGCGACGCTTCACGATCAACTCGTCGATCGACTGCCAAGGGTCCATGCGATCATCCTGCACCTGAGACGTTGTGGTCGAGGAGTACCTTACCCGGCAATACGTCCCAATTCAGGTCGAATCGGCATCGGCTCAGCCTCGACACAGAGGCACGTCGGGCTCCACGACGGTGCGGTTGACGATGTCCTTCTTCAGGAAGTCCGCCTCCTGCGGGATCTCGACCTTCAGCACCTCCTTGATCGCCTTGGCCAGCGGTTCCGACATACTGATGCCCTCGCCCGCCCGGACGGCCAGGACCAGCGTCGATCCTCGGCACTTCACGGCCGGCCCGGCCAGCGGCAGTCCCACCCGGCCCGCCGCCGACCCGTTCGTGAGTCCGAGCGAGGCCACGACACCGACGAACGGCCCGGCGCCCGCGACCGGCAGGCCGATCATGAATCCGAAGCGGAACTCGGCCACCACGACGATCGCCTCGACGCCGATCGACACGCCACGCAGGGAGTCCACGATGCTCTTCTGCACCGAGAAGGTGGGCGCCAGGACGGACGCGCCGGCGTACCCGATCGGGCCGGCGAGCCCCCACCGGCCGGTGGCCTTGAGGTTGCCGTTCTTCGCCGTGAACGCCGTCTCGACGAGGAACTTGAACGTCGGCTTGAGGGTCGCGGGGAATCCCCCGATGATGATGGGCTCCTTGACCTCGATCTTCGCCTTCTTGTTGTCGCTCAACCCGCCCTGCGCGCCGGCGGCGACCGTAACGGCCAGTCCCTCGATTCCGTCGACGCGGAACGACGGATGCGGCACGACGCCGTTGGTCACCCGGATGTCCCCCGAGACGCGCAGGTTCCGGACCAGCAACTGGATGTCGAAGTCGACCTTGAGGCCCGCCGCGGCCGTCGAGTGCTGCGCGGTCAGCCCCAGCTTCGAACTGTCGGTCAACTCCACCGGGGCCAGCGTGACGGCCCTGTCGCCGCCCTTCCGCTCGACTCGGACCACCCGGCCGAGCGCCTCGCTGGTGGCGAACATGATCTTCCCGGGCGCGAGGTCCTCGACGCCCTCGGCGTCGCCGTCGACCACGTAGGACAACTCATCGATGCCGATACGCCTGAGCCCGGCCAGCCGGTCACCAGCCTGCCGCGCGTCCCCGCCGACCCGAGCCACGATCGCCCCGACCGTGCGCCACGCGATACGCATCAACTCGGCTACCGCAGTCTTGGAGGTGTGCACCGCCAGCCACGCCACCTGATCATCAAACATCAGCGTGTGCCCGGCACCGTGCCGAGCCCACGGCACCCCGATCACGGTCGGACCATGCTCGCGGCAGTTCACCCGCGGCGCATCCGCCTCAAGCACCGCCTGAACCGGACCCAGATCCAGACTCCGCCACCGCCGCCGACCCTCACCCCGGTCGTACCACCCGCCACGGCGACCACAACGCCCACACCGGCGCGCAGCAACCCTACCCCGGGCGCACATGCGCTACCAGCAGGCCCGCCTGCTCGTCGAACTCGATCCTCTCCACGACCGTTCGTCCGACACCCAGCAACTGCCGCCATATCCTTGCAGAACGCACGCCGTTCTCCTGACCTGCGGTTTCAGCCTTCGACAAGCCAGAAACCTATGCAGAGAACGGCGTGCGCTCGTAGTGACCTGCGTTACCCACCCACGGAAGCGTCAGGGGACACCGCTGATCCAACTGTCGTCAAACGCTGTCGTCGACTCGGATCGGCCTGTATTGGATCGGCGGGCCGGATTCCCGTGGTCGGGAGTGATCCATTGGCTCCGTTCCGTACCTGTCGTCAAATGGTCCTCTGCCGACAGAGACATCCGGGGCGAATGCTGCGCGCCCGGCCAGACACTCAACCCCGCGCCCTAAAGATCAACTACAGTAGATGATCCCCGGTGACATGAGCGTCAGGAAACCCCCAAGGCCCGTGAAACTCAAGAACTAAAACTAAAGCAGAAGGTGTAAATCAAATGGCAACTCAAGACCTTGACCCGTTCCGGGTGGCGGTGGAGGGAGCGGCGGCGCCGCCTCCCGCCAATATCTCCCGACCGATTCTTGGCTGATCAGTTTGCCGGATAGTGTGGCTACCTCATCCTCGGTGTAGGGGTGGCCGTCGGGGGCGGTCTTACAGCCCTGTGCCCAGGCTTTCACCCATGCGGCCATCCCCGGCCCCAGCCTCCCCTGTCTGTCGGGGGTCAGGGATACCCGGTCAGGGAGTTCACCCTTTTCTTCCAGCGTCTTCAGGTATTCGCGGAGGGTGGCGGGCCCGTCCTTGCCGGGCCGCCAAGTGACCACGTGATCTGGCGGTGGGGGCAGCGGCGGCGCCTCCTCCAGCCAATATCTCCTGACCGATTCTCGGGTGATCAGTTTGCCGGATAGTGTGGCTACCTCACCCTGGGTGTAGCGGTGGCCGTCGGGGGCGGTCTTACAGCCCTGTGCCCAGGCTTTCACCCATGCGGCCATCCCCGGCCCCAGCCTCCCCTGTCTGTCGGGGGTCAGGGATACCCGGTCGGGGAGTTCACCCTTTTCTTCCAGCCTCTTCAGGTATGCGCGGAGGGTGGCGGGCCCGTCCTTGCCGGGCCGCCAAGTGACCACGTGATCTGGTGGTGGGGGCAGCGGCGGCGCCGCCTCCCGCCAATACTTCCCGACCGATTCTTGGGCGATCAGTTTGCCGGATAGTTCGGCTACCTCATCCTGGGTGTAGGGGTGGCCGTCGGGGGCGGGCTTACCCTGTAGTCCCTGTGCCCAGGCTTTCACCCATGCGGCCATCCCCCGCCCCAAGTTTTTCTTTTTGGGCAGGGATACCCCGTCGGGGAGTTCACCCTTTTCTTCCAGCGTCTTCAGGTATGCGCGGAGGGTGGCGGGCCCGTCCTTGCTGGGCCGCCATGTGACCACGTGATCTGGCGGAGGGGGCGGCGCCGCCTCCCGCCAATAACTCCTGACCGATTCTTGGGTGATCAGTTTGCCGGATAGTTCGGCTACCTCATCCTCGGTGTAGGGGTGGCCGTCGGGGGCGGGCTTACCCTGTAGTCCCTGTGCCCAGGCTTTCACCCATGCGGCCATCCCCGGCCCCAACTTCCCCTTTCTGTCGGGAGTCAGGGATACCCGGTCGGGGAGTTCACCCTTTTCTTCCAGCCTCTTCAGGTATGCGCGGAGGGTGGCGGGCCCGTCCTTGCCGGGCCCCCATGTGACCACGTGATCTGGTGGTGGGGGCAGCGGCGCCGCCTCCCGCCAATATTTCCCGACCGATTCTTGGGTGATCAGTTTGCCGGATAGTTCGGCTACCTCATCCTCGGTGTAGGGGTGGCCGTCGGGGGCGGGCTTACCCTGTAGTCCCTGTGCCCAGGCTTTCACCCATGCGGCCATCCCCGGCCCCAGCTTCCCCTTTCTGTCGGGGGTCAGGGATACCCGGTCGGGGAGTTCACCCTTTTCTTCCAGCCTCTTCAGGTATTCGCGGAGGGTGGCGGGCCCATCCGTGCTGGGCCGCCAAGTGACCACGTGATCTGGTGGTGGGGGCAGCGGCGGCGCCGCCTCCCGCCAATATCTCCCGACCGATGTCTTGTCGATCAGGTTGCCGGATAGTTCGGCTACCTCATCCAGGGTGTAGGGGTGGCCGTCGGGGGCGCTCTTACCCTGTAGTCCCTGTGCCCAGGCTTTCACCCATGCGGCCATCCCCCGCCCCAACTTTTTCTTTTCAGGCAGGGATACCCGGTCGGGGAGTTCACCCTTTTCTTCCAGCGTCTTCAGGTATTCGCGGAGGGTGGCGGGCCCGTCCTCGCCGGGCCGCCAAGTGACCACGTGATCTGGCGGTTCTGGTAGTGGCGCCTTGGTGGTGGAGGCCGCTGGGGGCGGCTGCGGTGTGGGGTGCGGGCTTGCCGATTGGCCGGTACGGATCGGTGTGGATCGCGTGTGCGGAGATGCCGGGCCGGACGTGATCCGAGTGTCGGGGTAGCCCAGTGCGACCATCCTCTGATACCCGGGTGCGAAACCATAGTTGTCGTGGAATCCCGACGCGGCCGAGGCCAGGGTGATGTTGACCTCGTACACCTCGGACATCAGGCGTAGCAGCGCCCCCTTGAGGTGGGGAACGGACGTCCCGCGCGTGTCCAGGGCCTGCCGCAGCCGGTGAACGTCCTCCGGGGACAGGCCGTTCGCTTCAGCGAAGTTGGTTCTGTCGATGATGAGGTCGAACTGCGCCTGCAGACTACGGCGCACATCCTCAGCTCCTGGCAGCCCCATCACGCTGGAGAATCGCGTGAACAACCGGTCCCACTCGTCTGACCGCGGCAGCTCGGCCGGCACCGATGGTAACGGGACAGCAGCGGGAACAGCGGCGTTGTAGTGGTTGTGGTGGGTGGGGTTCGCCGGGTCGGCCGCGACGTAGTACAGGTCGACCCGCCGGCCGTCCCGCGGCCCGAACACCGCCACCGGGCTCACCCCCCGCCCGGTGCGCTGCAACACCGTGATCCGGCTACCGGTGGCGTGGGCCAGCAACGGCAGCAGGAACTCCCCGCCCGGCCCGGCCCACCGACGGTCCCAATTGGCCACCGTGTCGACGACCTCGGCAAACTCGTCCGCCTCGAGCGGCCCGTCAGACGTGCTCAACACGTGGGCCAGATAGTCACGGGCCGGCTCCGGCGCCAACAACGCCACCGGGAAACCCCGGCCGCGCCCGTTGACGAAGTCCAACTGCTCCTGCGGCACATCTGTCACTGGGCCTGGATTTTGCTTCAACCCGATCAACTCCGCACGCGCCTCGTCATACCGCTGCCTGATCCGCCCCGCATCCAGGAAAGCCGCCTCGGTGACAACACGGCCCGCCGAGACGCCCTGGTCGCCGAGACGATCACTCAGCCGCGCCAACACCTGCCCATCGCTGAGCTCCCGCACCTGCCGCCACGGCTCCCCCTGCGGCAGATGCCGCCGCTGCACCACCACATCGGCCGGCAACCACCCGAAACGGGTGTCCAGGTACGACACGACATGGGCCTGCAACAACTCGTTCACCCGCGCCAACTCAGACCCGGCCGGCACCACGCCAGCCATCCGCCCCACACTGACGCGCACCCGCTCAGGACCGGACAGCCACTCATACAGATCCGCCGGCAGCACCCCTGCCTGCGCCAACACGTCCCGCACCCACACCGGATCAGCGACAACGAACGCCGACAAAACGCAATACCCATCAGCCGGCACCGCGAACTCCAACACCGGCCGGCCAACCCCATCCACACCATCCAGATCCAGAACCAGATCCGGGTCCAGGTCCAGAACAAGATCCAGGTCCAGGTCCAGAACAAGATCCGGGTCCAGATCCAGATCTGGGTCCGGGGCCGGGTCCGGGGCCGGGGCCGGGGCCGGGTCCGGCATCGATAGATCCTGGGTGAATGCCGGGTTAAGAAGCGCCGGGTCAAGAGAAGACAGGTTGTGATCTTCCGTATCCCGATCGTCCGGCGCGGTCACGTCGTCCCCCACCACCGACGGCGCCCACGCGACATCCACCTCCGGCACCCCAGACGGCGGGTACAAAGAATCGACCTGTTCGGTGCCGTCCGGTGGCGTCCACCCCCAGCCGGGCGGCAGCGCCGACAGTTCCACCCCTCCCGGACCTAGACCCACACCCAGGTCCGGGTCCGGGTCCAGGTCCAGGTACGGCATCCACAGATCCTCCACGAATGCCGGGTCAAGAAGTTCCGGGTCAAGATGAGACGGGTCGTGGTCTCCCGCATCCCGCTGTTGCGGGACCGCCACGGTCGCGTTGTCCCCCACCCCCAACGGCACCCACGCGACATCCACCCCTGGCATTCCGGACAGCGGGGACTGGACCTGTTCGGTGTCCTGCAGCGGCCCCCACTCGTCGAGCTTTGGTGTGTCCAGATCCATCCCATCCAGATCCGGGTCCCATACGTTCTGGAATTCCTGATCACCAGACGCCAGGCCAGGACCAGGCGGATCGCCGTTGCCCGCTGGATCGGATGGCAGTCCGCCGCTTGAAGAGTCGGCCGGGTCGGTGGAGGTGGTGAGCATCGCGTGGGACGGGCCGCGTGGCGGGCTGGTGGAGGCGAGCAGGAACGCGCCGGTGTCGGTGCCGGTCGTGGTTGTCGGTTGCGGATGGCCGGTGCTCTGGCCGAGCAGGTCGGTGATGGTGGCGGGTCGACCGTTCCCGTCGAACGCGGCCACCCGGGTGCTGGATGCGAACAGGTGTCGCAGCCACGGATCACGTATCGGGTCGTCCGGCTCGGGTCGGTCGGCGGCGCCGGGCAGCAGAGGGTCCCGCACCTGGATCCTCGGCGGCCCGGATTTTTGTGGCTGGCTGTGGAGGGCGAACACGTGCTGCGGTTCGTTCGGTGGCGCGGCCCTGACCACCACCATCGACCCCGGCGCCGCCCGCAACGCGGCCAGCACGTCCCCTCCCGCGACCCCGTCCGGGTGGGCGACACGCTCGGGCACCGTGTCGAGGATCTCCAACAGTTGCGGCCAGCCCATGGTGGGCGCGAGCCGGCCGTCCGGCCCGATGATCCGGTCGTCGAACACCACCCGGTTGCCCAACCGCTTGTACACGGTGTGGAACACATCGAGCGTGGCCGCCACGCACCACCACAGGTCACCGCTGCCGGCACGCGCCTGCTCCGCAGCGGCCCAGTTAGCGACCCGCTGCCCGGACTCGAACATCCCGACGGCCTGCCCAGTTGCCGCAACGGCCTGCCCGGTTGCCGCGACAGCAGGCTCGCCGTGTCTGCCGGGGTCGCCACTGACCGGTTCATCCCGCGACGAATCCGCGTCGCTGAGACCGTGCTTACCGGGCACCCCACCAAGCGACTCGTCCGGCGAGGACACGTCACTGATCGACATTGTGTCGCTGGTGTCGAGGTTGCTGAACACGTCATCGCTGGCGACAGACATGTCACTGTCACTGTCACGGCCGCTGGCGTTGGCGTCGGCGGTGGCGTTGTGGTGGATCGGCGTGTCATCGGCGCGGGAGGCAGCGCCAGCCGGCACCATGCTACGGACGCCGGCAGCCTCCGGCGTGCCCGGCGTCCCAGCCGTGCCCGGAGTGCCCGGCGCACCCGGCGCGCTGGGCGTGGCCGGCACCCCGGACGTGCCCGGCACGTTGGGGGTGGCGGGCGTGGTGTTGCCGGTGGCCTGGGCGAGTACCTGGTGGTATCCGTTGACCCAGTCCTGTTGGAAGGATCCGGCGAGAATGTCGTGGCTGGCCGGGGCGACGACGCCGTACTTGCGGGCCAGGTCGGTGAACTGGGTTTCTGCCAGGCTGGTCGCTGCTGCGGTGTGCTGCTCGGGAGTCACCGGCACCGGCGGCACGCCGGTACGCCGGTGTGCCGGGGTGTCCGTGCTGGAAGGGATGGTGTGCGGTGCGGTGGTGTCGGGGATGGCCGCAGCCGTGACCCGGGCGGGCAGGTCGGTGACCGCCTGCCGGACCACGTCCGCCACGGCGTTGACCTGCGCGGCGTCGGGCCTGGCCACCGCAGCCGACGGCACGGTCAGTGGTGCGGTCAGTGGTGCGGCGGGTAGTGGGGTGGCGCCGAGGACCGGGGCGAGGCTCCGCTCCACGTGGGCCCGCACGTCCCGCTCGACCGCGGCGCGCACGACCTCCGACGGTGGCGCCGCCGCCCCGGAACCCCCCGGCACACCAGCAGCCCCGGCACGCCAGCGCCCCCCGGCGGGATGACGCCGCCTGGCGGGACGACGCCGCCTGGCAGTGGCGCGGTCGCCGGTGCGCCCGTGGTGAAGTACTGGTCGACGTGGTGCCCGACGGCCAGGTGCGCGATCGAACGCAACGCCTGCCGGTCGAACTCCCCGGGCAGCGCCGCGACGACCTGCTCGGGGCGTACCGCCGCCGGGACCTGCCCACCCGCCGGGACCTGCCCCGCGAGGGTTTCCGTGACCCGGGCGACCGCCCGGTCCCGGACACCGAACAGGAACTGGCCGGTGAGAGCGGTGGCGGGCAGACCGACCTGAGACAGGAAAACGGGCACGGCCGGATCACCCTGCCGGGCGTCGGCCCACTCGGTGAACACCTGCTCGACCGGCACGGGAAGCCCCGCCAGGAACTGCCGCGCCTGCCCCGTCCCGGCCAACAACCCACCGTAGCGGTCCGCCAGATCCTGCTGGAACCCATGCCACTGCTCCACCACCGGCCCACCCGCTGCCGCGACCCACTCAGGCACCGGCGCAGCCGGCATCGACAGGTTCGACACCGACCACGACGGCACCGACAGATCCAGCTTCGGCGCGGGCAGGTCCAGCTTCGGCGTGGGCAGGTTCGACGCCGGCAGCAGCGGCACGGGCGGGGGCGGCGGGGCCTGCGCGCCGGTCACCGCAGGCTTCGGGTCGTCGACCCCAGCCTGGTACCCGGTGGACATGTCCCCACCCACCGGTGTCGGCCCCACCGGCATGACCGGCTTACCGTCCGCCGTGAACGCGATATGCGGCACCTGCACCCGGGGCAGGTGCACGGCGCGACCGGCCGCGGCCCCCGCCAGGGCCGCGGCCGATCCCCCTGCCCCCGAAATCGCCCCGGACCCAAGGTCCGCACCAAGATTCTGCTCGAAGTCGTAGTACCCATCGACCATCAAGCCGGCACCGATACCGAACAGCCCCTCCCCGAGGGTCTCCGTCACCGGCCGCGACAGCACATCGGTCAACAGATGCTTGGTGGCATCCGACACGCCCAGCTTGCCGACCGCGCCAGCGACAGCACCAGCGACCTTGCCCAACGCCGGCCCGCCCACCGTGCCCAGGAACGCCGCCGCCCCCGCGAACGCCGCCTGCTTACCGACCGTCGACCAGTTCACCCCCGGCTGCAGACCACCGGTCATCATCGACACCTCGGCCAGCAACGCAGAACCCGGCATGAACAACATCTGCATCGCCGTGCCACTCGCCGCCGACCGCACCAACGCCGAACGCAGAATCGCCTGAATGATCGTCCGCGTCTGCGCGATGTGCGCCGCCGCCCCCACCGGGTTCCAGAACCACATCGCCGCGGCGACAGCGAACTCGGCAATCATGAAGTTGAACATGGCCAACGCCGTACGCTTGCCGACCTCCGTCTCCACGAAGAACTTCTTCTCCGCATCGACCACGGCGAGCATCAGGTCGGCCGTCTCGGCCATCTTCCTCACAAACGGAGCGGTCTGCGCCACGAACCGGTCGAAGGCCTCACCCTCCCCCGCCTGCCGGACCGCCCTGACCGTCTGCTCCAGCAACGGACCCAGCACCGTACGCACCCGATGCGCCAGCGCTTCCAGCGTGCCGATGTCATCCCACAACAACGGCAACTTCGCCCGGGACACCCTCATCCCGGTGAACGCTTCCAAAGCCTGCAACAAGCTCCCACTGAGCTCAAGGGTCGGAAAGGCGGCGGCCAACGCGCAACGCTCCTTCCCCGCCCCCGAACCAAGGGCGCCCAGTACGGATCAGCCAGCCCCGCGGACCGCCCACCCCAGCCCCGACCACCTCGCCGGCGATAACCTCGGCACCGTCGCCCACCCGGCGGCCAAAACCCCCACACCTCGCCTCACGACCCGGCCGACGCCCACCACCACCAGCAGTGTTGATCGCCGAGAGCCACGCACCCTCACCGTAAAATGACGGTAGTCGACACCGGCGACACCAGCCATCCCCGCCCACACGTGCGCCACCACACACCCAGACCCCGCCCCGGGTCCGAGCGGGGCCTCACCCCCGACCCGAGCCGTCGAGCAGGCCCATGCCAGATCAGACCCACCACCTGATCGACCAACCCGCAGCGGCACTTCAAGGCGTTGGGGCGGGGTCATGCCCGCCCTCCGCGAGGACCAGCGCGCTCACCCGCGCCGCCCACCTCAACTGGTGGCAGGCCCCACGCCAGCGACACCCGCTCCGACCCGGCCGCCCACCTGGGCCCACCGCATGGCGCCGCCGCCGGCCCGGACGGGGAGGACCTCGGCGAAGAAGTTGATGATGCGTGGCTGGGAGGTTGCGAAGACCAGCTGAACGTCGTCGAGGGCGAGGCCGGCGCGGACGTCCTCAAGCAGCCGGGGACCGGTCTTGTCCGGCAGCGTCTGGTACTGCTTCCTGGATGGGGGCGGCCATCTTCAGGCGCGATCGAGGGCTCACTCTGCTAGTACCCAGCCGGGTCGCCCGGTTAGCGGAAACGCGATGGCGGCCAGGGCGGCGGCTGCCTCGATCGTGTACGGGGATACCGACCCATTGGCCGCGTCTGGTACAGCGGCCAGGTGGGAGGATGGCCTGCGACCACAGCGGTTGCCGGCACGCGCCATGGCTGGCCGTTGGGCACGCTGTGCACGGCGATGGCCCAGCGCAGGACCGGCACGAGCGCCAGCGCGGGCAGCAGGCGGGGCAGATCGGGGCGCCTGGCGGTCACTTCTCGTCCAAGCTGGTGCGGAGCTGGGTGGCCAGCGTGATCGTGTCATCCTGTGGTTCGGCGTCGAGGTCGGCGAGGGCTTTGGTCAGGGCGCGCAGGAGGGTGCGGATGCCGTCTGCGTCGCCGAGAGCGTGGCGGGCATGCATCGCCTTGGCGTAGAGGGCCTCGTTGTACCGGTCGAGGCCGATGGCCTTGTCGAGCAGGTCGGATGCGGTCTGCGGATTGCTGTCGAGCAGGTCATCGGCCAGTAGCAGCTGGGCTTCGGTCCCCCAGCGGCGGACCGTCTCGCGGTGTGGCTGCAACCACTCGTAGTCCTGGCCGTCGGCGAGGGGCGCGGTGTAGATGTCGCAGGCGGCGGTGAGCAGTTCCCGGCGGCGCGGTCCCGTTGCGATGGTCGCGGCGCGCATCAGGTCGCGAAGGGTCCACACGTCGACGTCCACGGTCGCCGGGTCGAGCCGGTACCGTCCGGCGGCGCCTCAACGCCGACGTGGTCCTGTGGCCTTCGGTCCGCTCCTGCCCGCCGATCAGCAGCGTGTGTTCTTCAGGCATTTGCACGTGCTCGCCGAGCGCTCCGCCGCCGGACGTCAGCCGAACGTCCTGCTCCATCGGCAAGCCTGCTTCCTGGCCGGCATGGACCCCACCGGAACATGCGCCGCATGGCTCGCCCATAGCTGCGCCAGGCGGGCACATCGGGCAATCGCCGTCCGCACCTGGTCGCCACTGTGGCCCGACGCCCGCTCGGTGGTCACCTCGCTCGCGAACCAGGGAAACCCCGAGCCACTGCGGGACTTCATCGCCCGTGCGCACCCGGACGACGCATGCGAACGCGCGGCCCTGAACTACTCGGCCTACTGGGTCGGCGAGATCCCCTACCGCCAACGCGATGACTCCTTCATGCCCGCTCCCCTCTCCGGGTGGCGAGGCTCCCGACTGCTTCGCCACCTGGTCCAGCGCCTCGATGCCAGCCACCCGTTCGTGGACCTCAACATCCACAACGTCTGGGCCCTGCTCACCGCACGACGCGGCCTCGCACTCGATGAACCCGATACCGGACGAACGCTCCTCGAACGCAGTACCGCCCTACTGGACAGCGGTGGCGTCTCCGCGCAATCCCGGCGTGAACTAACGTCTATCGTCTACAGCCTGCGAGCAGACGGACTCACCGGCACAGGGACGGGCAGATGAGCGACGACCACGACGCCGCCGGGGCGATGAGCTTCATTTTCGAGGCCGGCGTACTCAAGCGGGCGGCTCGCACCGGCTGGTGGTTCGCCGGCGTCAAGCAGCCCGAAACCATCGCCGAACACTCCTTCCGCACGGCGCTCATCGGCATGATGCTGGCCGCCATGGAAGGCGCCGACCCCGGCCGGGTCTCCATGCTCTGTGTCCTGCACGACACTCAGGAGACCCGGATCACCGACATCCCCCACATTGCCAAGCGCTACCTCACCGCCGCACCCAACGCCGCCGTCACCGCCGACCAGGTCGCCGACTGTCCACCAGCCGTCGCCGAGGTCATCACCGCCGCCGTCGCCGAATACGAAACCGGCGAAACCCTGGAGGCTGTCGTGGCCCGCGACGCCGACAAACTCGAATGCCTCGTCCAAGCCGTCGAATACCGCCACCAGGGCATCGACAACGTCCAGCGATGGATCGACAGCTCCCGCGCTGCGCTTAAGACCGCCTCTGCCCGTCGCCTCGCCGGCGCCGCACTGAGCGGACAACCTCTCGCCTGGCTCAGTCCGTCGCGCCAGTCGGAGTAGGTGCTACCTCCTGAATCAGGAGCCGCAGCCGACCGTCAGGACGAGGTCGCGCAAGCCGCTGCGGGCGAAGGGCACCCGGCCCGTAAGCGGCGTTGTGCGTTCACGAGCGGGTTCGGGTCACCGTGGGAAGCTCCGAGGTGCTTTCATCTGATCATGTTGCAGCTCGTACGTCGCGCGGCCCACCAGGTCTACGCCCGCCGCCTCCGAGCCCGGCTGGCCGGTGCCTCACGCCCACAGCACGTCGCCATGGTCATGGACGGGAACCGCCGGTGGGCCCGACAGATGGGCTTCGACGATCCTCGACGCGGCTCACCGCTCGCCCCTCGTCCCATAGCAGGTGAGCTGGCCCAGGGTCATCCGCACGGTCGGGACGATCTGCGTCGACTCGCAGTACCAGCGGGTGTCCCGCAGCCGCTGGGCCTGGTCGAGGAGCCGCTGCCGCGCGGCTGCCTGCTCGGCGGCCTGGTGGCGCTGCCCAACGCCGGGCGGCGGGGGCGGGTCGGACCGCCGCAGCAGCCACCGCACGATGTCACGCAGCTTGGACCAGATCGCCACCGGATCGCCTCCCTCGTCGTAGCCGGGGAGGGCGGCGGCAGGGTGCGACCCCTATCGGGTATCGGGGTGCCGGGAAGGACCGCCCGCCGCCGCCCGTAGCCAGGACGCTACGGACGGCTGGCGGTGCTTATCCAGGTTGGGCGCGTCCGCCGACCGTCCGCGCTGTCCGCGGACGGTCGGGCGAATCAGTAGGGTTGGGCGGGTGAGTGATTTCGTGCAGGTGGCCACGGCCACGCCCACCCGCGAGGCGGCCGTGCGGCTCGCTGAGGGCGCAGTGGCGGGCAGGCTCGCGGCCAGCGCCCAGGTGGTGGGGCCGGTAACGAGCGTGTTCTGGCATCTCGGGGAGCAGGGCACCGGCGAGGAGTGGCAGGTGCTGTTCTTCACCACCGCCGCCGAATATCCCGGACTGGAGATGTATCTGCTTGAGGAGCACCCGTGGAGCAATCCGCAGGTGACGGCAGTGCCGATCGTGCGGGGTTCTACCGAGTGTCTGGCGTGGCTGGCCCGGTCAGTGGGGGACGTCTAGATACAACGTCGCTCGGTTAAGGCGTTGTGGCGGCTGTCGAGGGGTGTGTCGCTCAGGCAAACAGAAGCGGAGTTCCGGTATTGAGGTGAGTCACTCCAAGACACCCTCGAGACCAGGAACTCCGCTTAGTGGCGTCCCTGATAGTGGTGTAACGCGGTTGGCGTGATCGCCGGACAGCCTGTCCGGCATAGAGCGCGGCCATCGCGTGATCTTTCGAGTGAACCTTCGACAGCACTCTCGAAAGGGACTACCGCGATGACCGCACCTCACATCATCGACCCTGCCGGCCTGCTGGGCCAGGCACTGACCGACGCGTCACCGGATCTGATGCGGCACCTGCTGTCCACGGTGATCAACTCTCTGCTGTCGGCGGAGGCCGACGCGGTCTGCGGCGCCGAGTACGGCATCGCCTCGCCGGAACGGATCAACTCCCGCAACGGCTACCGGCACCGCGAGCTCGACACCCGCATCGGCACGATCGACGTGGCCATCCCGAAACTGCGGTCGGGCTCCTACTTCCCCGAGTGGCTGCTCGAACGGCGTAAGCGGGCCGAGGCCGCGCTGGTCAGTGTGGTCGCGACCTGCTACCTGCTCGGCGTCTCCACCCGACGCATGGACAAACTCGTACAGTCGCTGGGCATCACCAGCCTGTCCAAGTCACAGGTCTCGCGGATGGCCGCCGACCTGGACGCCCAGGTCGCGGCGTTCCGCACCCGGCCGCTGAGCGAGTCGGGGCCGTTCACGTTCGTGGCCGCCGACGCGCTGACCATGAAGGTCCGCGAGCAGGGCCGGGTCGTCAACGCGGTCGTGCTGGTCGCGACCGGCGTCAACGCCGACGGCCACCGCGAGGTCCTCGGCGTCAAGGTCGCCACAAGCGAGACCAAGCAGGCATGGAACGCGTTCTTCGCCGACATGGTCGCCCGCGGCCTGACCGGCACCCTGCTGGTCACCAGCGACGCCCACGCCGGCCTGGTCGACGCGATCGCCGCGAACCTGCCCGGCGCGTCCTGGCAGAGGTGCCGCACGCACTACGCCGCGAACCTGATGGCGGTGTGTCCGAAGTCCGCGTGGCCGGCGGTCAAGACCGTGCTGCACTCGGTCTACGACCAGGTCGACGCCGCTACGGTCCACGCCCAGTTCGACAAACTCCTCGACTCGGTCAGCAGGTCGCTGCCGGCCGTGGCCGCCCACCTCGACGACGCCCGCGCCGACCTGCTCGCCTTCACCGGCTTCCCGCAACAGATCTGGCGCCAGATCTGGTCGAACAACCCCAACGAACGACTCAACAAGGAGATCCGCCGCCGCACCGACGTCGTCGGGATCTTCCCCGACCGCGACGCCGTCATCCGCCTCGTCGGTGCCGTCCTTGCCGAACAACACGACGAATGGACCGAAGGCCGCCGCTACTTCGCCCTCGACATCCTCGCCAAGGCCCGCGAGACCGCCAGAACCACCACGACGAGTCCGGACCTGCCCCAACTGGAGACCGCAGCATGACCGACGTGACCGGCGACCACACCATCCCCACCCCGGCCGAACGCAAGAAGCTCAACGCCGCCCTGGCCGCCACCGGCACCGAGACCGGCTTCTGGGACGGCCACGGCCGTCCCGCAGCCTGGCCCGACGACATCGACCGCTGGCAACCCGAAACCAACGAACCCGCCCCTGAGCAGCCCGGAACACAACCCTTCTAACCAGTACAACTCGAAAGATCAGCCGTTACACCACTTCCAGGGGCTTGACCCTCCGCTTTGGTCGATCAGATTGCCATAACCCGTACGGTGAGGGTAGCCGCGGGGGTGTTCGCACCGGGTCATCTGGGTGAGTTGACCCAGTTCATACCTTTCGAGATGGTCGATGAGATCCTCGCGGCGACCCGCCGTACGCAGCAGCGGATCCGACTGCTGCCGGCCCGGGTGGTGGTCTATCTCGTCCTGGCGGGTTGCCTGTTCGCCGAACTCGGCTACGGGCAGGTGTGGCGGAAACTGACCGCCGGTCTGGCCGGGCTGGACCTGGCCGAGCCGTCCTCGGGGACGTTACGTGAGGCACGGCAGCGGCTCGGGTCTGCGCCGCTGCGGGCGTTGTTCGACCTGCTCCGCGGCCCGGCGGTCACCACGGCGAACCACGCCGTGCGCTGGCGGGGGCTGCTGGTGGCCGCGATCGACGGGACCACGATGTCGGTAGCCGACGCCGAGGCGGTCCGGGCCCGTTACCGCAAACAACGGGGTAACCACGGCGGGGCCGGCTACCCGGCCCTGCGGCTGAGTGTCCTGCTGACCTGCGGCACCCGCTCGATCATCGACGCCGTGTTCGGCCCGATCAGCACCGGTGAACTCGACCAGGCCCACACCCTGGCCCGTAGCCTGCGGGCCGGGATGCTGCTACTGGCCGACCGCAACTACGCCGCCGCCGACCTCATCACCACCCTCGCCGCGACCAAGGCCGACCTGCTGATCCGCTGCAAGAACGGCCGCCGCCTACCCGTGATCACCCGCTACCGCGACGGCTCATGGCTATCGACCATCGGCACCCTGCGCGTGCGGGTCATCGACGCCCAGATCACCATCAGAACCAGCGACGGCACCCGCACCAGCGGCTACCGGCTGATCACCACCCTGCTCGACCCGCACACCCACCCCGCCGGCGAATTGATAAAGCTGTATCACCGCAGATGGGAAATCGAAACCGCCTACCTGGAGATCAAATCCAGCATCCTCGGCGGCCGGGTCCTACGCGCACGCACCCCCGACGGCATCGACCAGGAGATCTACGCCCTGCTCACCGTCTACCAGGCCCTCCGCACCGCCATGACCGATGCCACCGACAGCCAGCCCGCCACCAACCCCGACCGAGCCAGCTTCACCACCGCCCTGCACACCGCCCGCGACCAGATCACCAACGCCACCGGCGTCATCGCCGACACCGTCATCGACCTGGTCGGCGCCATCGGCCGCGCGGTCCTGGCCCACCTGCTACCCGACCGCCGGATCCGGGTGAAAACCCGGATGATCAAACGCTCAAACTCCAAGTACCAAGCCCGCGGACCCAACGTAGACCGGCATAGCTACAAAGCCACCATCGCGATCGACATCATCACAAACCATTGCGAAACACCCGCCGGACCTTAACCGAGCGGCGTTGCGTCTAGATACCTCGGCAGCGAGCGCGCGCAGTTCAATGACGCACGGCAGGTCCGCGTGCGGCTCCACCCGAGCGACGACGGCGTCCAGGCGCTGTCCGGGCCGGATCGACCCGATGCCACCTGACAGCCGAATGGCCGCCGCGGCGGTCGCGCATGCCTGCTCGATCTCGTTGGCGTCGATGTAGGCGTCGGCGAGCCACGACAGGTAGAGGGCCTTGTCCCGGGCGTGCGTGTCGTCGAACCCGGCCAGCGCCCGTTCGAGGACGGGGATCGCGCGTACGGGCCGGTGCAGGACGCTCCAGCAGCGGCCCGTCATGATCTCATCCTCGGTGCGGTCCACCCAGTACACCCAGTCGGGGTCCGGGCGGTCGTCGTGTTCGGCCAGGCAGGTCGTGCCGATGTCAAGGTGACGGTCGACGGCGGCGGCGTCTCCGGCGACGGCGTACGCCCACGCCGTGCGCAGGTGCAGCAGGGCCCGAACTCCGATTGTGGCGGCGGTGCCGGCGGTGTCGCACGCAGCCGCCGCGGTGTCGGCGGCCTGGCCGCCGAGGGCGAGTTGCTGGTAAGCCAGAAACGCCATTCCGTTGGCGGCGAGCGAGGCGTCTTCGGCGTCGCGGGCTGCGGCAAGGCTGAGCCGGTACAGCCGGTCGGCGTCGCGGTGGTTGCCGGCGTCGAATGCCGCCCACCCGGCTAGCTGTGCCTGCTCGGCGAGCACGGCGAGCAGTTGGCGGCCGGTGGACTCGTCGTAGGCACCGTCCCGGACGAGACGAGCGGTGGCGTCGACTTCGGCCGCGTACAGGTGGTGGGTGTCCGCACCGCCGAGGTGGTTGTCGAGGCGGCGCAGGCGGGCGATGCGGGCGGCGAGCCGGCCAGGTGTGGCTGCGCCGACATGGCGGCCATGGGCGAGCAGGGTATGTGGCAAGGCGGTGGCCAGGCCGGCGGCGGCGACGAACTCGCGGCGGCGCACGCCGGGACGGATGGCGGCCAGTGCGGCCAGTTCACCGCCCGCTTCGAGGACATCGTCGAGGCGCTGCGCCACCTGCATGGTGGGGGACTTCCGCCCGGTCTCCAACTCATGCAGGTACGTCTTGCCGTGGAACGTGCGTTTGGCCAGGTCACGCAGGGACAGGCCGCGCTCGTCGCGGAGTTGCCGCAGGCGGGAGGAAACGATTCGACCATGACCGCTCCAGGTAGAGGACTGGGCGGGCGGCCCACCGGCCTCTACGCCGACGGGCCGCCAACTGAAAGGCTACTCGGGACAGCTACGCCAGGCACGCACCGCTAGGAGACAGATTGGGCAAGTTCCTGTACCGCGACATCGACTTCCATCCGGCACCGGTGCATGGCCGGCGGTAGCTGTGGATCGAAAGAAACGGGGAAATCAGGCCGGATCCGATCATTGGCTGGTTGATCCAAGAGCGGTACGAGATCGACGACAACGGCAACGAGGTACCGCCGACCGAGCCGCCCGGGGACCGAGAGCGGCGGATCATGGCTGCTACCCATCACGAGTCGTGGGGCGCGTACCGGGTAAAGTCCCTACCCATGGCTCAGGAGACGAGGCCGACCTTCAGCGCGAGATCGTGCACGTCGTTGCGGGCGGAACGCGGCCCGTCGAGCAGATCCAGGGTGAACTGGCGGGCGTAGCCGTTGAAGCGGATCGTCTCCGGCGCCGAGCCGTACGCCCGTCGCAGCATCGCCACCGTGGCCTCGTGATCGCCTTTGCCGTAGTGGCCCCGGGCCGCCTCGATCAGGTGACGGGCACGGCGTGGCCGCGATGGAATGGCAGCCGGGTCGAGGCGAGCGGCCTGTCGCACCGCCTCACCGGACTTCTGCAACTCCACCGCAACGGTCACGGCGTGGGCGCCCATGATGACCTGCGAGAACGACGTCTGCGGCTGGTAGAAGTCCTGCGGCAGGCGCTGCGCCACCCGGTCCGCGTGATCCCAGTACCGCCAGGCCCGGCCCTCCTCGCCCGCGCGGGCAGCGGTGTAGGCGGCCTCGAAGTTCAGGGCACCCCACAGGGCGAGCAGGTTTGCGTTCGCGTCGGCCGCTCGTGGCTCCAGCGCCGAGATCAGGTCCAGCGTCACCGACATCGCCGTGTCCCAGTCCCCCGCCTCCCGGTGAATCTGGCACAGGAACCAGCCCGCGCGCGCCAGCGCTTCCGGATCTCCCGACTCCTGGGCCGCCACCATCGCCCGGTCCGCGACGCGCCACAGCAGCTCGGCGGCGGGCTGGTAGGCGAGGAACATTTGGGCCAGATTGAGGGCCTCGGCCAGCAGGGCGTGCGCCCGGCGGCGCTCGTCGCCCTCGTACGTCAGCGCGGCACGCTGCGCGTCCCGTACCAGGTCGGGTAACACGGCGCCGAGCACCGTCCGGTGGTCCGGCGCCTGATGGCGCGCCCGCCACGCTGCGGAGAGGCGTTCCCGGATCCGCTCCAACGGCTGCGAAGACACCTCGCCGGACAGCGTGAAGCGGTTGAGGGCCTCGCGGACCGAGGCGAGTGCGGGGTGCTCCGGGCCGTCGACGACGGCGGACCGCTCGCTGAGGTCCCCGATCAGGGCGGAGACGTCGACCTTGAGCACGCGAGCGATCCGATCCAGCATGTGCACGCGCGGCGGCAAGAGCCGGTCGGTCTCGACGGCCTTCACCCACTCCGCGCTGCGGCCCACCAGCCCGCCGAGCACGGCACGGGTCTTGCCCGAACGCTCACGGTAGACCTTCAGGCGCTGCCCGAAGGTCAGCTCCGGCATGGAGTCCATCCGAACCTCCTCCCGCCGGCCCGTCAGCGGCCGTCGTGGCCCACGGTACTCATGACCCCCTCATCCGGTAACCCGCAATGCCGGAGCCGGCCGGCGAGACGGTGCCAGGTCACGACGCCAGCCGCGCCAGCCGGACGCTGATCTTGTAAACGACACCTCGCACGGTGGCTTGGCGTATGAGGAAGACTGGCGGGCATGGCTGACTTGGGCGATGCGAAAGCGGCGCTGCACCACTACCTCCAGGCCACTCGCGAGGACCTGATCTGGAAGCTCGACGGGCTGAGCGAACGCGAAGCCAGACTGCCCCGCACCGCGACCGGCAACAACCTGCTGGGGGTCCTCAAGCATTGCCTGAATGTCGAAGCCAACTACTTCGGGCCCACCTTCGGGCGGGAATTCCCGACGCCTGAGGAACTCGTCCCCATGCAGGCGTACGAGGAGGAACCGCAGGCAGACTGGTACGCGCGGGAGGATGAGACGAAGGATGGGCTGATCGGCCTGTATCGCCGTGTCGGGGTGTTCGCGGATCAGACGATCGAACAGCTACCGCTCGACGCGCCGGGGCGGGTGTCGTGGTGGCGGCCAGGTGGACAGGCCGTGACGCTGCAAAGGATCATCATCCACGTGATCTGCGACCTCGCTCGTCACGCCGGTCACGCCGACATCATGCGCGAGCAGTACGACACGGCGATCGGCCTGCGGCGCGAGAGCACCAACATCCCTCACGACTACGACTGGCCGGCGTACGTCACCAAACTGACGACGCTGGCCGACCGCTTCGGATAGCCACCCGGTCCCGCCGCGTCCTCCACGCCACCTTGAGCCCGGGTACCCGATGACGAACAAGATTGACTTCAAGAAGACCCTCGACACCTACCGAGCACCACGGGGCCGGTTCCGGATCGTTGACGTGCCCGACATGCAGTACCTCACGATCGACGGCCACGGGGACCCCAACACGTCGCCCGCCTTCACCAAGGCGATCGAAGCGCTCTATCCGGTGGCGTACAAGCTGAAGTTCGCCAGCAAGGCAGAGCTCGGGCGCGACTACGTCGTTCCACCCCTGGAAGGCCTGTGGCGGGCCGAGGACATGGATTCCTTCACGGCGGCGCGGGACAAGTCGCGGTGGAACTGGACGCTGCTGCTCATGGTCCCGGGCTGGATCGACCAGGCCATGTTCACCACCGCCGTCGAGCAGGCCGGGGTGAACAACCAGCCAGCGCGCCTCGATGACGTCCGCCTGAGGGCGCTGTCCGAGGGGCGGTGCGTGCAGACACTGCACGTTGGCTCCTTCGACGACGAGGCTGACGTACTCGCCCAGATGCATCACGAGTTCATCCCCGGCCAAGGGTTCCAGATGGTCGGCGACCACCACGAGATCTATCTCAGCGACTTTCGCAGAGTCGCCCCCGACAGGCAGCGCACCATCCTCAGACAGCCGGTCACCACCGGGGCCACACCCGGTGGGTAGAAAGGCATCTCCCCCCGGCCGGAGTCGGCGCCGGCCCCACCCGACCGACAGCGCCACGGTTCCCGGCCGGCGGCGCGTTGGTCAGGAGTCGAGCCAGCGGTGGATGCAGGTCAGCAGATCCTCCGCGTCCACCGGCTTGGTGACGTAGTCACTCGCGCCGGAGGTGATGCTCTTCTCCCGGTCGCCGTGCATCGCCTTGGCGGTGACCGCGATGATCGGCAGGTCGGCGTAGCGCGGCATCGCCCGGATCGCGGCGGTGGCGGCGTAGCCGTCCATCTCGGGCATCATCACGTCCATCAGCACCAGGTCGATGTCGTTGTGGCGCATCAGCGTCTCGATGCCCTGGCGGCCGTTCTCCGCGTACACGACGTCCATGCCGTGCAGCTCCAGGATGTTGGTCAGGGCGAAGACGTTGCGCGCGTCGTCGTCGACCACGAGCACCTTGCGGCCGGCCAGCTCGGTGGCGTACCCCTCCACCGCCTGCGCGATCTCGCGTGCCGGACGGGCGAGCGGCACGACGTGCTCGGGCAGCGCCGCGGACAGGTGCAGGGCGATCCGCTCGCGCAGATCGTCCAGGCTGCCGAGGATCTCGACCGGCCGGTTGCCGGCCATCGCCCGGAACAGGGCGTCCTGCCCGCCGGTGAGGGGCCTGGCGTGGTACGCCAGCACCGGCACGCCCTGGTGCCCGGGATCGTCGTGCAGTGCCTTGAGCAGTACGGCGCCGCTGTCGTCGGGCAGGTCCAGGTGGACGATGACGCAGTGGTGCCGGCGGGCGGTGAGCGCCTCCAGCGCCGCCGGGGCGTCCACGGCGGTGGTCACCTGCACGGGCGGGTGGCCGTCGGCGAGCCCGGCGACCGCGCCGTGGACCAGCATGGTCAGCAGCCCCTTGTCGTGGTGTTCGAGGACGAGGACCCGCCGCTCGTCGGTCAACAGCCCGAGCGGGCCGAGCGCCGCGCCGAGGTCCAGCCCGGCCGGTACGCGGGGGGACGCCGTGACGGTGGGGGCCGGCGCGGGACCGGAGGCGGGAGTGGGCGCGGGCATGGTGGCCGGCAGGTAGAGGGTGAACGTGCTGCCCTGGCCGAGGACGCTGCGCGCGGTGATCCGGCCGCCGAGCAGGTGGGCGATCTCCCGGCTGATCGACAGTCCCAGCCCCGTCCCGCCGTACCGGCGGCTGGTGGTGCCGTCAGCCTGCTGGAACGCGTCGAAGATGGCGGTGAGGTGCTGCTCGGCGATCCCGATGCCGGTGTCGACGACCCGGAACGCGACCACCGTGTCGTCGGGCGCGAAGGTGTCCGGCAGCTCGTCCGGACGGGCGCGCTCGATGCGTAGCCGCACCCGGCCCTTCTCGGTGAACTTGACCGCGTTGGAGACGAGGTTGCGCAGCACCTGCCGCAGCCGCTGCTCGTCGGTGTGCAGCCGCTCCGGCACGTCGGGGGCGGTGCTGATCTCCAGTTCGAGGCCGCGCGGGGTGGTCAGCGGGCGGAACGTCGCGTCGACGTAGTCGCGCAGCACGCTCAGCTCGACCGTCTCCGGGTTGATGTCCATCTTCCCGGCCTCCACCTTGGACAGGTCGAGGATGTCGTTGATGAGCTGGAGCAGGTCGGCGCCGGCGGAGTGGATGACGGTGGCGTACTCGACCTGCTTCGGGGTGAGGTTGCGGGTCGGGTTCTGGGCCAGCAACTGGGCGAGGATGAGCAGCGAGTTCAGCGGCGTACGCAGCTCGTGGCTCATGTTGGCCAGGAACTCGGACTTGTACTTCGAGGCCAGCGCGAGCTGCTGGGCGCGGGCCTCCAGCTCCTGGCGGGCCTGCTCGATCTCGGAGTTCTTGGTCTCGATGTCGTGGTTCTGCCGGGCCAGCAGCGCCGCCTTGTCCTCCAGCTCGGCGTTGGAGCGTTGCAGTTCCTCGGAGCGGGCCTGCAGTTCCTCGGAGCGGGCCCGCAGCTCGGCGGCGAGGCGCTGCGACTCGGTGAGCAGCACGTCGGTGCGGGCGTTGGCCACGATGGTGTTGACGTTGACGCCGATGGTCTCCATCAGCTGGTCGAGGAAGTTGCGGTGCACCTCGGTGAACCGGGTCATGCTGGCCAGCTCGATCACGCCGAGCACCTGGTCCTCGAACAGTATCGGCAGGACGACCAGGTGCAGCGGCGCCGCCGCGCCGAGGCTGGAGGTGACGGTGACGTAGTCGGCGGGTACGGCGTCCACCACGATGGCCCGCTTGCTCGCCGCCGCCTGCCCGACGAGGGAGTCGCCGAGGGTGTAGCGGCGGCCGGCCGCGCGGTGGCCGTAGCCGCCGACCACCCGCAGGGTGGGGGTGTCGGCGTTCTCGTCCATCAGCAGGAACGTGCCGAGCTGCGCGGACACCAGCGGGGCCAGCTCGTCCATGACCAGGCCGGCGACGACCTCCAGGTCCCGGTGGCCCTGCATGAGGCCGGCGATGCGGGCCAGGTTGGTCTTGAGCCAGTCCTGTTCCTGGTTGGTCCGGGTGGTCTCGCGCAGCGACTCCACCATCGAGTTGATGTTGTCCTTCAGCTCGCCGACCTCGCCGGGGGCGTCCACGGTGATGGAGCGGGTGAGGTCGCCGGTGGCCACGGCGCTGGTCACCTCGGCGATGGCGCGGACCTGGCGGGTGAGGTTGCCGGCCAGCTCGTTGACGTTCTCGGTGAGCCGCTTCCAGGTGCCGGAGACGCCCTCCACCTCGGCCTGGCCGCCGAGCCGGCCCTCGCTGCCCACCTCCCGGGCCACCCGGGTCACCTCGGCCGCGAACGACGACAGCTGGTCCACCATCGTGTTGATGGTCGTCTTCAGCTCCAGGATCTCGCCCCGGGCGTCGACGTCGATCTTCTTGGTCAGGTCGCCCTGGGCGACGGCCGTGGTCACCTGGGCGATGTTGCGCACCTGCCCGGTGAGGTTGTTGGCCATCGAGTTGACGTTGTCGGTGAGGTCCTTCCAGGTGCCCGCCACGTTGGGTACGCGGGCCTGGCCGCCGAGCCGCCCCTCGGTGCCCACCTCGCGGGCCACCCGGGTCACCTCGTCGGCGAACGCGCCGAGGGTGTCGACCATGGTGTTGATGGTCTGGGCGAGCACGGCGACCTCGCCCTTGGCCTCCACCGTGATCTTGCGGCTCAGGTCGCCCTGGGCCACCGCCGTGGCGACCAGCGCGATCGAGCGCACCTGGTTGGTGAGGTTGTTGGCCATCTCGTTGACGTTGTCGGTGAGGTCCTTCCACGTACCGCCGACGTTGAGCACCCGGGCCTGGCCGCCGAGCCGCCCCTCCGTGCCCACCTCCCGCGCCACCCGCGTCACCTCGTCGGCGAACGCGGAGAGCTGGTCGACCATCGTGTTGATGGTCTCCTTGAGGGCCAGGATCTCGCCCCGGGCGTCGACCCGGATCTTCTGCGTCAGGTCGCCCTTCGCGACGGCCGTGGTCACCTCGGCGATGCTGCGCACCTGCGCGGTGAGGTTGTCGGCCATGACGTTCACCGACTCGGTGAGGTCCTTCCAGGTGCCGGAGACGCCCTTGACGTCGGCCTGGCCGCCGAGGCGCCCCTCTGTGCCCACCTCCCGCGCCACCCGGGTCACCTCGTCGGCGAACGACGACAGCTGATCCACCATCGTGTTGATGGTGTTCTTCAGCTCCAGGATCTCGCCGTGCGCGGTGACGGTGATCTTCTGCGACAGGTCGCCCCGGGCCACCGCCGTGGCCACCTGGGCGATGCTGCGCACCTGGTCGGTGAGGTTGACGGCCATCGAGTTGACGGAGTCGGTGAGGTCCCGCCAGGTGCCGGCGACGCCGCTGACCTGCGCCTGGCCGCCGAGCCGGCCGTCGGTGCCGACCTCCCGGGCCACCCGGGTGACCTCGGCCGCGAACGACGACAGCTGATCCACCATCGTGTTGATGGTGCTCTTGAGCTCGAGGATCTCGCCCCGGGCGTCGACGGTGATCTTCTGCGACAGGTCGCCCCGGGCCACCGCCGTCGTCACCTGGGCGATGTTGCGCACCTGGCTGGTCAGGTTGCCGGCCATGAAGTTCACCGAGTCGGTGAGGTCCCGCCAGGTGCCCGCCACGCCCGGCACCTCGGCCTGCCCGCCGAGCCGGCCCTCGCTGCCCACCTCCCGGGCCACCCGGGTCACCTCGTCGGCGAACGACGACAGCTGATCCACCATCGTGTTGATGGTGTTCTTCAGCTCCAGGATCTCGCCCCGCACGTCGACCGTGATCTTCTGCGACAGGTCACCCCGGGCCACCGCCGTGGCCACCTCGGCGATGTCCCGCACCTGGTCGGTGAGGTTACCGGCCATGGCGTTGACCGAGTCGGTCAGGTCCTTCCAGGTGCCGGACACCCCCGGCACCTCGGCCTGGCCGCCGAGCTGCCCCTCGGTGCCCACCTCCCGGGCCACCCGGGTCACCTCGGAGGTGAACAGCGACAGCTGGTCGACCATGCCGTTGAAGACGGTCGCGATCTCCCCCAGCAGGCCGTCGGCGTCCTCCGGCAGCCGGGTGCCGAAGTCACCGTCACGCACGGCGGTCAGGCCGGCCAGCAGCTGCCGCAATCCGGGGTCCGTCACCGGGCCCGCCGGGGTGGGAACCGTGGCGCCACGCCGTACCGTCGACCGTTCGACCATCGCATACTCCCGGAACCTGACCAGCCGGGCGGGCGTACCGGCCTCGGCGTTGAGTGCAGTTCGGCAAGTATGCATGCGGCCGGGGCCGGGACGGAAACGCGGCGCGGGGGTGGTCACCCGCCGCCGGCCACCCCCGGAAGGTGGGCGGTGACCCGGGCGGTCGTCCCGCCGCCGTCCCCGTCGTGGATCTCCAGGCCGTCGGTGAGCTGCTGGGCCAGCCACAGGCCACGGTGACCGACCTCGGTGGGCGCGGGCAGGGCCACGCGTACGTCGCCGAGGCCCGGCCCGTTGTCGCTGACCTCGCAGGTGAGCACGTCGCCGGCACGGCGCAGCCGCAGCGCGCCCCGGCCCCCGCCGTGCCGGACGACGTTGGTGACCAGTTCGTGCACCGCCAGGACGAAGTCCTCCAGGGGCACGCCGGTCAGCCCCGCCCGCTCGGCCGCGGCGGCGACGGCGTGCCGCAGCCGGGTCATCTCGTCGACGGTGATCGTCGCGGCCAGCAGGGTCGCCCCGGCACCCGCGCGGGAGGCGCCGGGCGTCGCGCCGCCGTCACCCGCACCGCTGCCCATGGCCGGACCGTACACGGCCCGCACCCGCCGCGGGCCGGCAATCCCGGTTCGCCCCCCTGGCGTCCCGCCGACTGTGGCAATATTCTCCACCTCACGCTTTCCCTTTGTAGCTCCTTTTCACCCCCGGCCGTCGACCGGCCATGAAGGAGATGCCATGCACCTCGACCATTCCGAACTGGACCGCCGTACGGTGCTGCGGGCCGGGCTCGGCGCGGCCGCCGTCGCCGTCGTCGGCTCGGAACTCGCGTTCCCCACCGCCGCGCGCGCCGCGTCCGCTTCGGACCTCGACTGGATCATCAGCTGCGACGAGTGGGGCGCCCGCCCGCCGAAGGATCCGCTGTCGGTCAGCGCCATTCCCACCAACAAGATCATCGTGCACCACATGGCGTTCCCGAACGTCACCGACTACTCCCGTGAGCAGGCGATCAAGCTGGCCCGGGACTGCCAGAACCTGCACATGGACGGCAATGGCTGGTCGGACACCGGCCAGCACTTCACGGTCAGCCGCGGCGGGTACGTGACGGAGGGCCGGCGCGGCAGCCTGGAGCGACTGACCGCCGGGGACCGGCAGATGATCTCGGCGCACTGCCCCGGGGAGAACGGCCGGGCCATCGGCATCGAGAACGAGGGCACGTACGTCAGCGAGACGCCCCCGCAGGCACTGCTGGACTCGCTGGTGCGGCTCTGCACGACGATCTGCCGTCAGTACGGGCTGCACGCCCACGACATCTTCGGCCACTGGGACTTCCGCAACACCCTGTGCCCCGGCGCCGCCTTCTACGCGCAGTTCCCGACGCTGCGCCGGCGGGTCTTCACCGAGCTGGGGACCGACCTCGCCGACGTGCCGGCCCGCCGCTGGCCGGACCTGTGGCGCTTCGTCAGCTCGCCCTCGGTGCGGGTGGTGCAGTACCTGCTCACCCACCGCGGCTACACACCAAGAAGGCCGTCCAGGACCTGCAGCGGCTGCACGGCCTGCCGCCGAACGGCAAGGTCGACACGAGCACCTGGTGCGCGCTGGTCGGCGGGGTCGTCCGCCAGTCGTTCCAGGCGGACTGAGCGGGACCGAGACCGCAACCGGCGGCGGCGCGTCGCACCCGCGCCGCCGCCGGGCCGTCCCAGGCGGACGAGCCGGCCCGCGTGACGTCGCGGAACCGGCGCCAGGTGCCCGAGAACGATTCGTCATCGACACGTACAATCAGACACCATTCGCCACCCAGAGCAATGGCGGCGACTCGGAGTGTGATCGCCGCCCCTCCGTTCGGTCACGCCGCGTGAGCGTGGTCATAACGACTGGACGGGCGGCCCGGCTGCCTTGCTAGTGTCGACGCAGGTCATGAGCGCCAGCGCGAAGCCCCGGCTCGCTGGCCGGCAACCCTCCTCCGCGGTGGGGTGCCCCGGGTGAAGACCAGGCACCGGAGTGTCACCGGTGCAAGCGTGGCCTGGTCCCCAGGTCATCACCGACCCTGGAGAGCCATGTCTGCCCACCACCACCGCCCGCCGGCCGGAGCCCCGCTCCCCCGCGTCGCGCTGGTCAGGCGCCGGCACGTGGACCTGATGCGAATGTGCAGCGCCGGCTGTCGCCGCCGCACCTCGCGCTGAGCGCCCCATCCGGCAACCCCTTCACCCGGTACGCCCACCCGGCGCCGTCCTCGGCGGCCGGCCGCGTGCCGTTCCTCGAACCAGGAGACACCCGTGCGATTCCTTCCTGCCCTGACCAAGGTCGCCGCCCTCGGCGCCGCCGCCGTCCTCGCCGCCGGGGCGCTGACCGCCTGCGGCGACGACGCCTCGAACACGGCGGACAACCCGTACGGCCTGCTGCAGGCCGGCGTGCTGCGCACCGGCACGCTCACCGACGCCCCGCCGAACGTGTACCTGAAGGACGGCAAGTTCACCGGCTTCGACAACGACCTGCTCACCGCCGTCGCCGCGAAGATCGGCCTGAAGGTGGAGTTCGTCGGCACCGACTTCTCCGCGCTGCTGTCCCAGGTCAACAACCACAAGTTCGACGTCGGCAGCTCCTCGATCACCATCACCGAGGCGCGGAAGAAGACCGTCGACTTCGGCAACGGCTACGACTTCGGCTACTTCGGCCTGGACGTACCCGCCGGTTCGTCGATCACCGGCTTCGACCAGCTCGCCGGCAAGCGGGTCGTGGTCGTGCAGGGCACCGTGCAGGACGACTACGCCACCGGGCAGAACCTGAACCCGGTGCGGGTGCCCGACTACAACGGCGCGCTCAACCAGCTCAAGGCCGGCACCGCCGACGCGTGGATCGCCCCCGCCGAGATCGGCGAGAAGACCGCCGCCGACAGCGGCGGCAAGGTCAAGGTGGCGGCGAAGCAGCTCAGCCCGGCCCCGACCGCGTACGCGGTGGCCAAGGGCAACGACAAGCTGCGCGAGGCGCTGAACAAGGGCCTCGACGAGGTCATCGCCGACGGCACCTGGACCCGTCTGCAGGCCCAGTACTACCCCGGCCGCCCGATCCCGGCCGACTTCAAGCCGGGCAGCGGCACCGTGCCGGTCCCGTCGGCCCCGGCGGCGACCGAGCCGTCGGCGTCCGCCTCGGCGGCCTCCTGACCGTACGGGCGACGAGCGAGCGGAGCGAACGAGGCGATGGATCCACTGAGCACCCTGTGGGAGACGTTCTTCGACTGGGACTCGATGCGCGTGGCGCTGCCCGAGATGTTGACGGTCGGGCTGCCCAACACGCTGATCCTGGCGATCTCGGCCGCTCTGCTCGGCTCGCTGCTGGGCATGCTGCTGGCCGTGGCGGGCATCTCCCGTACCCGGTGGCTACGCTGGCCGGCCCGGGTCTACACCGACATCTTCCGGGGCCTGCCCGCCGCGGCGACGATCCTGCTCATCGGCGTCGGGCTGGCGCCGCTCGGCATGCAGGTGTGGGGGCCGAACCCGTACCCGCTGGGGATCCTGGCGCTGTCGCTGATCGCCGCCGCGTACATCGGGGAGATCTTCCGGTCGGGCATCCAGAGCGTGGAGGCCGCGCAACTGGAGGGCGCCCGGGCGCTGGGCTTCTCCTGGGGCGAGGCGATGCGGCTGGTGATCATCCCGCAGGGCGTACGCCGGGTGTTGCCGGCGTGGGTCAACCAGCTCATCGCGCTGATCAAGGACTCCAGCCTGGTCTACTTCCTCGGCCTCGTCGCCAGCCAGCGGGAGCTGTTCCGGATCGGGCAGGACCACGCGGCGAACACCGGCAACGAGTCGGCGCTGCTGCTGGCGGGCCTGTTCTACCTGGCGCTGACCGTGCCGCTGACCCACGCCGTGAACTGGATCGACCGGCGGTTGCGGCAGGGCCGCCCGGCCGGTGCGGACGACGACGGCGGGCTGGCGCTGGCCGGCGAGGCCGCGCTGCCCGGGGAGGCCGCCGTCGGCGGCCCGGCGGGGAGGGAGTACCGATGAGCACCGCCACGAGCGCGCCGGTCAGCCTGAGCGTCCGCGACGTGCACCTCGCCTTCGGCGCCAACCGGGTGTTGCGCGGCGCGAGCCTGGACGTCGCCCGGGGCGGCACGGCGTGCGTCATCGGGCCGTCCGGATCCGGCAAGTCCACGCTGCTGCGCACCATCAACCGCCTGCTCGAGCCCGACCGGGGTGACGTGCTGCTGGACGGGCGCAGCGTGCTGGGCGACGACCCGGACGCGCTGCGCCAGCGAGTCGGCATGGTCTTCCAGCAGTTCAACCTGTTCCCGCACATGACCGTGCTGCGCAACGTCACGCTGGCGCTGCGCCGGATCAGGCGCCTCGGCGAGGACGAGGCCGTGCAGGTGGCCCGCGCCCACCTGGAGCGGGTCGGGCTGGCCGGCAAGGCCGACGCCCGGCCGGCGCACCTGTCCGGCGGGCAGCAGCAGCGGGTGGCGATCGCCCGGGCGCTGGCGTTGCAGCCGCAGGTGATGCTCTTCGACGAGGCGACGTCGGCGCTGGACCCGGAGCTGGTCAAGGGCGTGCTGGGCATCATGGCGGAGCTGTCGGCGGGCGGAATGACCATGGTGGTGGTGACCCACGAGATGGGCTTCGCCCGCGAGGTCGCCGACACGGTGGCGTTCATGGACGGCGGCGTGGTGCTGGAGGCCGGCGAGCCCGCCGCGATCTTCGAGCGCCCCGAGCACCCGCGGCTGCGCCGCTTCCTCTCCCAGGTGCTCTGACCGCCGGCCGGCCCGGTGTCCCGGCCGGGGCGGACACCGGGCCGGCCGACGCCGCGTCAGGGAGCCAGCTCGGTCCGGGCCAGCCCGGTCTCCGGGTCGTACGGGTAGGAGACGTGCTGGTGGACCATCCGCCGGGTACGGCTCCGGGCCGCCCGGCCTCGCGGTCGCCGCCCGGCTCCCGGACGGTCACCCCCGCCAGGGGTCGGCCGCCGCCGCCTGCTCCTGTTCGGCCCACGCCCGGGTTAGGGCGGCCGGGTCCGGGTACCGGTCGTCCGGGTCCGGCCGGGTCGCCCGGTGCACCACCGCCCGCTCGTCGGCGGTGCCCCGCCAGCCGCCCGGCGAGTCGAGCAGGTGGTGCAGCACCCGGCCGAGCGCGAACACCGTCGTCCGGTGGTCGATCCGCGCTCCGCGGGTGAACCCCTCCGGCGCCAGGTACCGGCGGGAGCCGGGCAGCCGGTCGGAGGCGAGCAGGAACGGCTGCGGCCGGTACTCGTCCAGGTCGACCAGGCGCATGCGGTGCGCGTCGAAGTCGTACAGCAGGCAGCCGTCGTAGAGGTCCACCGCGACGTACCCGGCAGCGGCGACGGCGACGTGCGCGTCGAGGACGGTCGCCAGCGCCGCCCGCGCCTCGGGCAGGGGCAGGGTCTGGAACCGGGCCAGCCCCATCCGGTCCGGCCCGTGGACGGTGGCGTGGTTGAGCACGGTCCCCGCCTGCCACGGGTACACCAGGACGGGGCCGTCGGCGCCGTCGAGGACGATCTCGGGACGCACGATCGCGGCGTGCCGGACGGCGGCGTGCAGCCCGAGCGCGCGGGCCAGCGACGCGGCCGCGGCGGGCGTCCGGGGCCGCTTCACGAACCACCGTCGACCGTCCACCTCCACGCCGTACGAGAGGCAGCCGGAATCCTGGTCGCCGAAGACGACGAAGGCGTCCTCGGACTCGGGAACCCGCACCGGGTCACCCTACCGGCCCCGCGCCCGCCGCCGGCCGCCGGCTGCGCTTGCCGCGCCACGCCGACCCGCGCTTCATTGATCAAGTTGATCAAGAGGTTTGCGTCGTCTCTCGCCGGCCTCGCGACGCGAACCTCTTGATCGACCCCGTGCCGGTTGATCGACCCCGTGCCGGCGGGGCGGCCGGTTATGAGAGGCGGGGCGGGTCCGGGCGGCCTATGGTGACGGGCGTGTTGATCAGGCGGGAGACAGGCGAGGACGTCGCGGCGATCCGGGCGGTGCACGGCGCGGCCTTCGCCACCGCGGACGCACCGGGCGACGTACCGGTGGAGGTGGGGCTGGTCGACGCGCTGCGCGCCAGCGACGCGTGGCTGCCGGCGTTGTCGCTGGTCGCCATCGACCCGGACGGGCGGGTCGTCGGGCACGTGGTGTGCACGCGGGCGCGGGTGGCCGGCGAGCCGGTCGCGCTCGGGCTGGGGCCGCTCGGCGTACTGCCGGCCTGGCAGGGGCGCGGGGTCGGCAGCGCCCTGACACACGCCGTGCTCGGCGCGGCCGACGCGCTGGACGAGCCGCTGGTGGTGCTGCTCGGCCACCCCGACTACTACCCGCGGTTCGGGTTCCGCCCGGCGGTCGACCTCGGCGTCACCCCGCCGCGGCCCTGGGGGCCGCGGTTCTTCCAGGCCCGCCCGCTCAGCGCCTGGCGTCCGTCGATCCGCGGCGAGTTCGCGTACGCCCAGCCGTTCGACGAGCTCTGACCGCGGCGGCTGTCGTACCCCCGTGGCAGCATCGCGGGCATGGCGACAGCGAAGCAGCCGGTGACGGTCCCGACCGACGCCAGCGTCGAGGATTTCCTCGCCGCGGTTCCCGACGAGCGGCGGCGGGCCGACGCGCGGCGTCTCTGCGGCGTCCTGCGCGAGGTGACCGGCGAGCCCGCCGTGATGTGGGGGCCGAGCATCGTGGGGTTCGGCAGCTACCGCTACGCCTACGCGAGCGGCCGCACCGGCGACTGGCCGCTGGTGGCCTTCTCGCCCCGCAAGCAGCAGCTCGTCGTCTACCTGGTGGCGGGGTTCGAGGAACGCCACGCGTCGACGCTCGCCCGGCTCGGCCCGCACAAGACAGGAAAGGGCTGCCTCTACCTGCGCCGGCTCGACGACGTCGACGATGCCGCGCTGCGCGAGCTGGTCGAGCGCACGGTGCGGGTGCACCGGGGCGTCGACCGGGCGAGCGGCCGCGCCCGGTAGCGGCGGCCCGCCGCCGCCCGGGTCGCTTCGGCTACTCGAACGTGAGCGGCTCGCTGCGCCGCGGCATCAGCAGCAGGACGCCCACCCCGAGCACCGCGACCACGACCAGCGCGAGGAAGACGTGGTGCGTCGCGTCGTACAGCGCGCCGCGGACGTACCCGGCCACGGCCGGTTCCATGGCATGCGCGTCGACCACGAGGCTGCCGGCGTCCGCGGCGTCGGGCATCCGCCCGGCGACCTCGGCGGGCGGGTGGGCGAAGCGGGCGGCCAGCGTGGCGTTCGCGATCGCCCCGAACACGGCCGCGCCGACGGCGCTGCCCAGCGAGCGGCTGAACATGTTGGTGCCGGTGACCACGCCCCGGCGCTCCCACCCGACCACCGACTGCACCGCGACCAGCGTCGGGCTGGCGGCCAGGCCGAGCCCGACGCCGACGACGAAGGCGCCCCCGGCGGTCATCCACAGCGGCGAGTCCGCCGCCAGCAGCGAGATCAGCGCCGTGCCGCCGATGACGAACACGCTGCCGATCAGCGCGGTGTCGCGGAACCCGATCCTGAGGTAGACCCGCCCGGACAGGGTGGCCGCTATCGGCCAGCCGACCGTGAGCGCCGCCAGCGCGAACCCCGCCACCAGCGCGCTGGTGCCGAGCACGCCCTCGGCGTAGGTCGGCAGGTACGAGCTCAGCCCGATCGTCACGGCCCCGACGACCAGCGAGGCGAGGTTTCCGCCGACGAGCGTGCGGCGGCGGAACACCCACAACGGCAGCACGGGCTCGGCGGCGCGGCGTTCCGCGAGGACGAACGCGACGAGCAGGGCCGCGCCGGCGGCGAAGATCGCCAGCGTCCGGCCGGAGGCCCAGGGCCAGGCCACGCCCCCTTCGAGGAGCCCGAGGATGAGCAGCGACAGCCCGCCCGTGAGCAGGGCGGCCCCGAGGTAGTCGACCCTGTGCGTACTGCGGGTCACCCGCTCGGTGAACTGGCGGGCCAGCACCCACGCGGCGACCGCCCCGAGCGGCAGGTTGACGAAGAAGATCCACCGCCACGACAGGTAGTCGGAGAAGACCCCGCCCAGGGTGGGGCCGAGCACGGAGGCGACGGCCCACACGCTGGCCAGGTATCCCTGCACCCGGGCCCGCTCCTCGACGGTGTAGAGGTCGCCGACCATCGTCATGCTGATCGGCTGGACGGCGCCGGCGCCGACCCCCTGCATGGCCCGCGCGATGATCAGTACGGGCATGCTCCAGGCGACGCCGCACAGGACCGAGCCGAGCAGGAACATGGCGATGCCGAAGAACATCACCGGTCTGCGGCCCAGCGAGTCGGCGAACTTGCCGTACAGCGGCACCGTCACCGCCTGGGTGAGCAGGTAGATCGAGAACAGCCAGGGGAACTGGGAGAAGCCGCCCAGGTCGCGCACGATGGAGGGCACCGCGGTGGCGATGATCGTGGCGTCGATGGCGACCAGCCCGGTGCAGAGCATGATCGCGGCGAGCACGGGACCGCGTTCGGACCGCAGGCCGACGCCCGTCCGGGTGCCGGCTGCCGGTGTCGTCGCCATGCGGGCCTCTCCTCCATTGGATAGGTGAACCGCACGAGATCAACTCGTTCGCCCCGCTCACCATTCCCGCGACGGTTCCGGGCGCGACGAGAGTCACGTCACGGGGCCTGGGCCGCCCGCAGCAGCCGAAGCTGGCCGATTTCCGCGGCGTTCTTCATCAACTCGGCGTTGACCCAGCCGAGCAGGTGGGCGACCGGGTGCCCGGAGTCCGCCGGCCACGGGAACGAGGCGGCGGCGTCGAGGTCGGCGTCGGTGAGCCGGTCGAGGTACGCGAGCCACCCCGCCCGCAGGTCACGCAACCATCCGACGGTCGCGCCCTCCCCAGGCCACCCGACCTCGGTACGCTGCCGCGCCGGCCGCCCCTCGGCGTGGTCCGTCGCCACCGACCACCACCAACCGATGTGCCAGGTGAGCCAGGCGATCGTGGGCACCGGAACGGGGTCGGGCTCGGTGTCGGCCCAGCCGCACCGCGCCGCTCTGCCGGCCGGCGGCTCGCCGCAGGAGCCGCCGGTGCTCGCGTGATCGGCCGCCGGCTGGGAGGATCGTGCGATGGGTGACAGCGACCGGAACGCCGATCGCGCCGCCGCGGGCGCGGACTTCCTGGAGTGGTGCCTCTCGATCAAGGCGGACAGCCCGCCCTGGTCGGTGGAGCAGTCGATGACCCAGCTGCTCGCTCACGAGTCGGCGGAAGGCTTCGCGCCGTCCCTGGCCGCCGCGGCGCGGGACGACGCCGAGGTCATCCACGAGCTGGGCCGGCGTCCGACGCCGACGGCCGTGGCTGCCCTGCGCGCCTTCCAGGCGATGAGCACGATCGACACCCAACGCGACCTCGCCCGGATCAACGCCGACCGCCTCGTCCGGCAGGGGCTGCCCGAACCACCGTGGGCGGCCACGATCGGCCGGGTGCGCGTGGACGGCTGCTGGTGGGCGCACGACGAGGTCGACGAGACAGCGATCGTGCTGTGCGCGTTCTCCTACGACGGCGAGGACCCGCACGGCATCCTGGCCCTGATCGACCGCGCGATCGAGGGCGGACTGCTCCGGGAGCTGACCCTCGGCACGGACCCGGACCTGCTGCTGCGCGTGCTGCGCCAGGCCGGGGACGGCGACGACGGCTTGATGGTCGAACCGCTCGATCCGGCCCGCGCCCGCCAGCTTCTCGAGGACGCCGTCGCGACGACGGACGAGCTGATCGAGGACCGGCAGTACAAACCCACGCCGGTGCCGGCCGCGTACCGGAAGATGCGCGCACTGACCCTGGCGCGCGCCCGCGCGCTCAGCGACTCCGTCGCCCCGCCACCGGCCCTCCCCGGCAGCGTCGAGCTCGAACTGCTGAAGCGGGCCTTCCTCGACTCCGACGCCGCGCGCGCCCTGCCCGCGCACGACGCGACGAGCCGGGCGGTCGACCTGCTCGTCGCACACATCACCCAACAGGCCGGCTGCCATCCCCTTCGTCTCGGCCCGCGCCGGATCCTGGCCCTCCTCGGGCTACCGGCCCTCGCCCCGGAGCACCTCGACGACCCGGACGTCGCACGGGTCCTTCCCGACGTCGCCGATGCCTGGGTCTCCTGGGCCGCGGCGGAGCGCGGGCTGTCGGCCGACGCCACGGCGCGACTCGGCCACGCCGCACGGCAGGGCCGCGACCAGCTCGGTTCCGCCGCCGGGGAGGCCCGGGAGACGCCCTGACGGGTGGCGGCGGGCGGCGCGTCACCGAGGCAGGCGGCGGAGGCCGGGACGCCCGCCGGCGTGGTGGGGGCACGGTGCCTGCCGTGACGCGCGGGGCCGCCGGCTCAGATGCCTCCGTCGACGTGCAGTGTCTCCCCGGTGATGTAGGAGGACTGGTCGCTGAGGAGGAAGGCCACCGCGTCGGCCACCTCCTCCGGCCGCCCGTAGCGCCGCAGGGCGATCCGCTGGGAGTGGCTCTCGACGTACGCCCGCCGCTGTTCGGACCCGGCCTGCGCCGCCTCCTCGGTTTCGATCATGCCCGGGGCCACCACGTTGACGCGGATGCCCTGCGGGCTCAACTCCTTGGTCAGCGAGCGCATCAGCCCGACGAGTCCCGCCTTCGCCGCGGTGTAGTGGGCCCGCAGCGGGATGCCGATCGTGGCCACCCGGGAGCCGATGGCCACCACGGAGGCGCCCACGGTCATCAGCGGCAGTGTCTTGTTGACGACGAGGTAGGCCGCGGTGAGGCTGGTGTTCACCACGCGGTGCCACTCCTCGGGGGTCAGCTCGCCGAACGGCACCGAGCTGATCACTCCCGCGTTGTGCACCAGGCCGTGCAGCGTCCGGTGGCTGCTCCGGGCCTCGCCGACGAGCCGCTCGACGTCCTCGGCGTCGGTCACGTCGGCCCGGATCAGGCGGTGGGTGCCCGACGTCTTCTCGAGCTCCTGGGCGAGCGTCTCGATGTGCCCGCCCTCGGTGCGGTAGCAGGCCACGACGTTCGCCCCGGCGGTGGCCAGCCGGAGAGTGATGCCACGACCGATTCCCCGGGTCCCCCCGGTGACGATGACGTTCCTGCCGGCAAGTTGACCAGTCATGTCTCTCTCTTCTCGCGTCAGTGCCGACCGGCCTCTGCCCGCGACCGTGGACGGGCCACCGGGACGCGGCGGTGGCGTCCACGTTGACAGCCAACCGGGTGCGGGCCGGTACGGCCCCGGCCAGGTCCAGTTGTGCCAGCGGACGCGCGTGCCGACCTCGCCCGCTCGCGTCGTCGGGGTCGGGTGCGTGACCGCCGGTCGACGGCAGCCCGCTGGATGATCTGCTGTGTCCGGCCCTGCTCGACGCCGGTCCGCGCGTGCAGATGTCGCCCCGCGCCCGGATGATCCACCGTGGCGTCGGGCTTCGTCCCGAACTGATGCGTCCGGCTCTGCTCGACGCTCTCCGGTTTCTCCCGATACTCCCAGAAGGCGGGCATGAATACCAGATGCGGCCGGTCTCGAACTGCCTGGCAGGCAGGCGCCGGACGGACGACCCGGTGACGGGGACGGGTCGGGTCGGGTCGGCTTCGAGCTTGCGGCGTAGCTGGGCCATGTACTGGCGCAGGTGGTTGGTCTCGGTCTGGGAACCTGCCGGTTTTGCCGCCGTTTTCACGCCTCGACGGCGTAGTGGCCGTACCGTCGAGGCGGGCTCACCCGCCGGTGCGGTGTGGCCCCGCTGCGGTCCAGGCTCCGGCCGGTTCGCCGGCTGACCCCGCACGCGGAGGGAGGTCCCATGCCAGGTCGGGTGACGTCCACCGCGCCCGGGGTGCGCCCGTTCGGGGTGGCGGGGGCGCCGCTGCTGTGCAACGCGCGGGAGCACGGCCTGACCGGCGACGGGACGACGAACGACCAGCCCGCGCTCGCCGCCCTCGTGGACCGGCTCGGCAAGGCGTTCGCCGCGGACGGGCGGGCGCGGGTGATCTACTGCCCGCCCGGGGTCTACATGATCCGCGACGCGGCCACGGTGTGGCGCAGCGGGGTGTCGCTGGTGGGGCGGGGCCGGGGGCGACCCGCTTCGTGCTGAGCAACGAGGGGACACCCTGATCGACGCGATCCGGGTGCTGGAGTGCGGCCGGCTGGACAACGGCTTCGAGATGGGCGGGGCGGGCATCGGCATCGGCATCGGCGGCTGGGGCAGCGTGGAGCGGCTGACCATCACCAACTACAGCGCGGTGGGCAACGCGACCAACGGCATCCTGCTGGAGATGCAGCACCCCGGCAGGCCCCAGCCGCGCGGCATCCGGATCGTCGGCTGCCACGCCCAGGGCAACCGGTTCGGCATCGCCGACTGGGGCGCCGACGGGCTCATCGTCACCTGCTGCACGGTGACCGGCAACCTCGAGGCGGGCTTCCAGGTCTCCGCCAAGGGCACCACGGGCATCCCCGGCACGGGCGGCATGCTGACCGACTGCGTCATCGACGGCAACCTGCGCGACGGCGTGAGCATCGGCAACACCCGCGGCCCGTACACCGTGCGGGGCAACCGGATCAGCGGCAACGGCCGCTACGGCTACCACCACCAGGATCTCGGCACCGGCGACCGGGCCGCCGCGGAGGAGATCGTCATCGAGAGCAACGACATCTGGGGGAACGGCCTCGACGGAGTGCGCCTCGACCGGCCGCTGCGGAACAGCGTGGTGCTCAACAACCGGATCCGCAACAACGGCCGCCAGTGCGTCCCCGCCGCCGCGGGGGGCGGGGAGTCCGTCCACTACGGCGACGACGTCCTGGTCGACCAGCAGGCCAGCTGGCCGAAGGACGGACACCTCGGCAAGGTCCTGCGGGTGGGCGCCCGGTACGCCGTGGTCGCGGCGAACGACGAGAACAGCCTCACCCTCGCCCCGATCCGTCCGGCCGCCACCACGAGCTGGAGCGCCGACGCGCCCCTGCCCGGCACCCCGTACGAGCTGCCGCCCGCCCCGCCGATCCGGGCCGGCCTCACCATCAACGCCGCCGTCGACTCCCTCACCATCCGGGGCAACCTGATCCGCGACAAGGGCGCCGGCACCCAGACCCACGGCGGGTGGATCACCGAGCGGGGCAGCTGCCTCGACTGCCGGGTGATCGGGAACGACCTCGACGGCAACCGCACCCCGATCCGGACGGACACGCCCGCCGTCGGCGGCCACTGGGAGAGCGCGGCGACGGGGCCTCAGCAGCCCGTGGAGCCGGGTGGATGAACGCCGGCGGGGCCCGGGACGCGCCGTCCCGATCCGCGCCGCGCACCCCGCCCAGCCCGCCGCGGCGCCCGTCCCCGCGCCGGGCGCGGCGTCCCAGGCACCCGGGACGGCGTCCCGGGACGCGGCGGAGCCCTTCCTGCCATCCGGCTCGATCGGACGCGCGCCCCGGGCCGCCCCGGTCACCCGGGAGTCACCTGATTTCTGCCGCTGGGTCTGACAACCATCGGCGCTCCCGCCGCCGGGCCGGGCCGAACGACGCCGCCCGCCAACCGCAGCGGCAGGGTTACTGCCAGGAGCACGACTCCTCCTTCCGCAACCGCCGTCCCTGCCCCATGGTGTGTGCAGCGACGGGAGCACGGCCCCGTGACTGTCCACAGTGACGTCCCGGCCCGCCCGTCCCGGCCTCCCGGCCCGGGCCCCGTCGCGATCCCTGGCGCAGTGGGTCGAGGGTGCCGCCTGCCCGCGGGGCCCCGGCCGGAGAGGAAAGCGGATGGAGACCGACCACGGCGGCGTCGAGTACGCCCTCGCCACCGCCGGCGAGGACGACGACCCGGAGAGCCTGATCGGCGAGCCGATCGGCGACGAGCCGCACGCGGACGAGGAGGAGTGACGTGGCCGTACGACTCGCCCCCGCCCTGCGGGTGCTCCGGGCGGAGATCGACGCGCGCTGGCCGAAACGGGACCGCACGTCCGACGGGTGGATCGGTGACGCGGCGCACCAAGCCCGCAGGTCCGACCACAACCCGGATGCCGACGGCTCCGTCAACGCGGCCGACTTCGACAAGGACGGCATCGACCCGATGCTGGTGGTCCGGCGCTGCATCGCCCACCCGGCCACCGCGTACGTGATCTACAACCGGACCATCTGGAGCCGTACCCGCGGCTTCCAGCCGGCCCGGTACACCGGCGCGAACCCGCACGACAAGCACGTCCACGTCAGCGTCAGCCACGACAGGGCACTGGAGAACAGCACCCGCCCCTGGGGCATCGGCAACGCCGAGGGCCGCCGCCTGGGCAGCCGC
The DNA here is from genome assembly GCF_007830265.1 of Micromonospora olivasterospora. Classification (NCBI taxonomy): domain Bacteria; kingdom Bacillati; phylum Actinomycetota; class Actinomycetes; order Micromonosporales; family Micromonosporaceae; genus Micromonospora; species Micromonospora olivasterospora. The sequence continues at coordinate 5,333,353 of NZ_VLKE01000001.1, read as the reverse complement.
AACCTGCGCAGGGGCGACCGCGGCGACGACGTACGGGAGCTGCAACGCCTGGCCGACGCCGTCGGGGCGAAGCTCGCCGTCGACGGGATCTTCGGCCCGCGCACCGACGCCTGGGTACGGGCGTACCAGAAGTCCCGGCGCCTGACCATCGACGGGATCGTCGGCCCGAAGACCCTCGCCGCCCTGCGCGCCGACACCCGCTGACCCCTTCCCTCCCGCCGGCCGGCCCGCGCGTGCCGGCCGGCGGCCGCCCCACCTGGAGAGAGCCGCGTGACAAGCCTGGCCCAGACGCTCGCCACCGCCACCCTGGCCGCCGCCCAGCCCGGCGCCGTGCCCCCGTCGACCTACAACGTCCTGCCGCGCGATCCGGCACCGCTGCCCGGGCCGCTGATGCGGCCGATCGTCAACGGGGCACTGGTCAACGGCGTCGGCGGGCGGCGCACCGGCGGCCAACGCCCCACCCTGTCGGTCTTCCTCGGCCCCGGCGCCACCGCGCACGGACTGGCCTACTGGATCACGCAGCGGCTCTGGCCCGCCGGCCTGCCCGCCCCCAGCGTCGAGGATCGGCTCCAGATCGCCCGCGGGCTGTGGGCGTGGAACGAGGCATACCTCACCTGGCACGGCACCGAGCCGTGGCGGGCCGGGCTATGGTTTCCGTTGCCGGTGGAGCTTGCCATGGCCGGCGACTCGTGGGTCACCGACTGGGAGAGCATCCGCCTGCTGGGCCTGGCCCACCCGGAGATCCCCGGCACCACCCTGGAGCTGCCCGCCGAGCCGCTGCGCCTGCCCGACCCGAACCTGCTGCGTCAGGCCGTCGCGGCCTGGCGCGGCGGGCTGAGCCTCGACGACATGGCGGCGCTGCTCGAGAAGAGGGTCGTGGGCAACCCGTTCGAGGTGGTCTTCCGGATCGTCGAGGTCCTGCGCCAGGTCGAGACCGCCAGCCCGGCCGACGCGGCCACTCTCGCGGTGAAGGTCACCGCGCGCCTGGCCGCGTGGGAGCTGGACATGCTGGCCGGGGTCACCTCGGGACACGCCCTGCTGCGCCGCCTGTTCACCCTGGCCAGCCGCGCCGGCGGGGAGCCGGCGACCGCCGCCGTGGCAGCCCTGGGCACCGCCCTCGGCCTCACCCGCACGGAGGCCGGGGCGTGGCAGCCGCCGGAGCTGGTGGGCCCCCGCGTCGTGCCGGTCGACCTGCCCCTGCCGCCCGTCGCCGCCACGGCTCCCCCCGCCGCGGTCAACCCCACCGACGCCGCCGCGCAGGAGAAGACCGGCGGGATCCGCTACATGATCCACGGGCGCGACCTGAGCCTGGGCGTACAGACCAGCGAGGAGACCAAGACCTGGCACGGCCCGGCCAACGGCGGCCGCCTCGACCCGGCGGCCTTCATCGTCGACAACGAGGCCGCGATCGGGCTGACCAGCGACCACGAGCGGGCCCGGCTGCGCGTCGTGCGGCTGATCGCCCCGAAGGAGGGCATGCTCGACGCCTCGCGCAGCGCCGACGTGGGGCTGCTGTCGACCGGCATCCAGCAGTGGTCGGCGCACGTCAACGAGGAACTGTCCGTGCTGCTGGCCCGGTACAGGAACGCCGCCCCGGACCTGTACGACCTGTACTTCGGCATGTGGGGCCTCCAGGTGGAGCTGTGGTGGAAGGTCGGCGGCGCGGAGGCCGCCGCCGAGACACCCGACCCGGTCAAGGTGCGCGCCGCGAACCCGGAGGCGTTCCACGCCGACGGCACGCCCAAGGCGGGCAAGGACTTCGCCCCCCAGTACGCGACCCTGTTCGAGGTGCCGCCGGGCCAGCCCCGCCGGCGGCTGCCCGCTCCGACCGGCGCGCAGACCGCGGTCAAGCCCCGGCAGGCGTTCTTCGGCGCCACCAAGGTCGGCAACAAGTACCACATCGCGCCGCACTGGTGTGCCCGCGTGCGGCTGGCCTCGGTGTGCTCCACCGAATACAGGGTCACGCAGATCTGGACCGGCATCTGGCGCTTCGAGCGGCTGGCCCGGCAGCCCCTCGGCGAGTCGACGCTGAAGGTGCGTGGACGGCAGTTCCGCATCCGCGACTTCGTGAGCTCCGAGTTCCTGGCGGCCGTGGCCCTCGACCAGCACATCAACAAGCCAGCGAAGGTGCCGCTGGCCATCGACGCCGCGATAACCCGCACCGAACGGGCGATCGCCCGGCTCGACGCGGCCACGCAGAACGAGCTGCGCCCGTTCGACCCCGGGCCGGCGACCCCGCTGCGGCCGGCCTGGCTGCGGCTGTTCCAGCTCAACTACCTCATCGAACGCGTGATCTACGACAAGCCGATCCGCGACCACTACCTCCTGCTCCTGCAGGACAAGTTCAAGAACGACACCGAGCTGATCGGCCTCGACGGCGCGCCGGGCAGCTTCCACGGATGGGTGGGCGAATGATCACCGTCGACGGCCTCGACGCCGACCTCACCGACCTCGGCATCGCCCTCGGCCTGCTCGTCCCCGGCACGGGCGGGCAGCTGCGGCTGGACGAGGCGTTCTTCACCGACCCGTGGGGACGCGTCGGCAAGCTCGTCAGCGACGACACCCAGCGCGCCGCCCTGGTGCGCGCCGTCGCCGCGCTGCTGCCGCAGGACGATCCCCGCTTCCCCGCCCTCGGCCGGGACCCGCTCGGGGTGCGCACCCGGCACGTGCCGCTGCTCGCCCAGGACGGCAGGGGACAACTGTTCCTCGTCGTCCGCGAGGAGGCCGGCGGCCGGCTGACCCTCGGCCTCGCCGCCGAGGGCGGGCCGCTGGCCGGCGGGCCCGGCGTCACCGTCCAGCTCGACCTGCTCGTCGCCGACGGCGGCAGCGCGCGGGCGGTCGCCGCCACCCCGGAGCACCCGATGCGGCTGCGGGTACGCACCCCGCTCGGCGACACCGGCGCGACCGCCGAGGCCAGCGTGCTGCTGGTCGCCCCGCCGCACGAGGCGCAGACCCGGCTGGTGGTCACCGTCAGCGGCCTGCCCGGCATGTCCGCGCCACTGGTGCTGGACCCGGCGCCGGCAGCGCGGGCGCCGCCACCCTGGTCACCACCCTGTTGCGGCTGGTCCTCGCCGAGCTCGCCGGCACGGTGCCCGAGCCCGTACGGCTGGTCGCCGAGCACCTGCCCGGCCTGCTCGGGCTGACGCCCGGGCTCGCGCCGCTGCCCATGGACCGCCTCGCCGAGGGGCCGGCCGCGTTCCGCGACTGGCTCGCCGGGCTGGCCACCTCCCGCACCGACGCCAGCGTCCCGGGCCTGGTGACCTGGCTCGACTCGGTCGGTCAGCTGCTGGGCCGGCCCGCCTCCGGCCGCACCACGCTGCCCACCGAGGCCGACCCGATCGTCTTCGCCCTGGTCGACGACCCCGCCGTGGCGCTGACCGTGGGCGTGCGCACGGACCCGGCCACCGGGGCCACCGCGCTGGTGTGGGGCGCCCGGATCAGCTTCACCGGCGCCGGCGTGGACGCCCGGGTCGACGGTGACGCCGTCCTGCTCGTGATGCCGCTCGGCGACCCGGCCCCGGTCACCCTCTTCGAGCGGCTCGACCTCGTCGTCACCGCCCCCGCCGGCGGCGGCAGGCTCTACCCGGCGGACGGCGAGCCCACCGGCGCACTCCGCGTCGGCGGGCTGCGCGCCGGCGTCCGCTACACCGCCGCCGACCGCGCCGTCCGCCCGCTGCTGGAGCTGCGCGACGTCCGGGTCGACCTCGACGGCACGCCGACCGAGCTGCCGCTGGTCGACCTCACCGACGCCCGCTCGCTGACCGCCGCCGCCCAGTCGCTGCTCGACGAGGCCATCGACGCCGGCCTCGGGCCGGCCGCCGGGCCGGTCGCCGCGCTGCGCCGCCTCGTCGGCCTCGGCACGACGCCCGGCGTCGACCTCGCGCTGCTGGCCACCGCGCCGGGCGCCGCGATCGCCGCCCACTACCGGGCGCTGCGGGCCGGCGGTGCCGGCTGGGCGCCCGTGCTGGCCGACCTGGCCCGGCTGGCCGGCGTCGACGCCCCGGCGGTGGCCGGCGCCGGCACCGCCGCCGACCCCTGGGCGGTCGACCTGCCGGCCTTCGCCGGTACGTCCCTGGCCGTGCGGCTGTCCCTCTGGGACTCCGGTACGCCCGCCGCGCCGGTGTTCACCCTCGGCCTCGGCCTGGCCGCCGGGCCCCGCTCGACCCCGCCGTGCCGTGGCGGGCCGACGCGCGGCTGACCCTGGTCGCCGTCCCGCTCGCCCCCGACGGCGGGACCGCTACGTGGCTCCCCTCGGCGACCGTCACCGCCGACTTCGCCGCCGTCACGCCGGCCGCGGCCGGGGTGGCCGTCCGCACCGACGGGGTGCGTGTCGCCGCCGACTGGGCGCTGGGCGCCCCGGTGACCGCCACCGCGGCGATCCGGGGCCTGACCGTCCTCGTCGACGGCACCCCGTACCCGCTGGGGGACCTGCGGCTGCCCACCGCCGGACCGGTCGACGCGACCCGACCCGACCTGGGCCTCGGCCTGGCCGCCGGCCCGCTGTGGGCGGCGCTGCGCGCGCTGCTGTCCCGCGTCGCGTACTCCTGGGGCGGCCCGGCCGCCCGCGACCTGCTGGCGCTCGTCGGCGTCGCCGGCCCCGACAGCACCGGCGGCGACCGCGTGCCGGCGCTCCTGCCGCCCGACCCGGACGACCTGGCCAGCCTGCTGGCCGACCCCGCCGAGGCGGTCCGCGCCTGGCTGGCGGCGCTCGCCCGGGACGCCGCCGCCGGCACCACCCCGGCCGGGCCGCCGCTGCGCCACCTGCTGGAACTGGTGCAGGCCCTGCTCACCGACCGGCTGCCGGCGCTGCCCGGCCAGCCGCTGCCGGGCCCGGACCTGCCGGTCGACGGCTCCGGCACGCCCGAGGTGCCGTGGCGGGTGCCGATCCACCGCGCCGGCGACGACGCCGTGGAGCTGCTGACCTGGCTGGAGCCGGCCGGTCCGCCCGGCGCGTGGGCGGTGGAACCGCTGCTCGACCGCTACCTCACCGGCACCGCCGAGGGCCCGGAGGGCGACGAGGAACCAGCCCGGGCCGACGCCGACGGCGACGAGCCGGTGCGGGAGCCGCTCACCGGGGCCGCCGTGCTCGCGGCCGGCCGGCTCGCCGCGGCGTACCGGCCCGACCTGGCCGAGGTGCTGCCGCTGCTCGACCCCGCGGCGGCCGCGTTCGCCGTGGACTCCCTGGCCGACCTGCTCGCCGACGGCGACGGGCTGGTGCCCGCCGACGCCTCCGCGGCGGCGGCCGGGATCCGCGTCGGCGACCTTGTCGACGCGGCCCACCACGAGCTGCCGGCCGCACCGGCGACCGTCGCGCAGCTGCGCGAGGCCGTCGCCGGGTACACCGCCCCGGCCGGCGACGGCTGGGCCGTGCTGCTGATGGCCCCGCCGCTGGCCGGGCCGCGGCCGTGGGAGCCGTTGCTGGCCGACGTGCCGGCCGGCGACGTGCACCGGGTCGACCTGCGGGTGCCCGGCACCGCGCCGGACCGGGTGGACCTCGGCGCGCTGCCCGCCGCCCGCTGGTACGTGGTGGACCTCGCCGACGACGGGACCCTGCCCGCCGCGACCGCGCTGGCCGCGCTGCGCCGCGTGCACGACGCCGTGCGGACCGTACGCCCCGGCACGCGCACCGTGCTCGTCGGGCACTCCTACCTCGGGCAGGTCGCCCGGCAGCTCGCCGCCGCCGTACCCGACCAGGTCCTCGGGCTGGCCACCATCGGCACCCCCGCGGACAACACCGTCCTGCCCGTCGACGCCCCCGCCGTCGCCGAGGGGGTGCGGCTGGCCCGGCTGCTCTCCCCCGAGGGCATGCCGGAGGACACGGCCACCGACGCCGCCCTGGACCTGCTCGGGCGGCTGCTCGACGGGTACGCGGCCACGGACGGGCAGGCGCCCACCGCCCTGCCCCTGCCGTCGGCCGCGTTCGCCCGGTGGACGCCGCCGGTCGCTCCGCCCGCCGTGCCGACGCTGGCCGTGCACGGGCGGCTGCGCGGCGGCCTGCGCGAGCTGCTGGCCAACGCGCTGACCTGGCGCACGTACGCCGCCGCGGACCCGCTGGACCTGCCCACCGCCGCCGCGGGCGCGGTGCGCGTCGCCCTGGACCTCGGCCCCGCCCAGCCGGCGACCCGCAGGTGGACGCCGACGTGCGCCTCGACCTCGGCCGGGTGGCCCTGACCGCCGACCCCGGCGCCGGTGCGCCCCCCGCGCTGCAGGTGCGGCTGCGGCTGAGCCGCCCGGACGGCTGGCTGCTCGGCGGCCCCGGCGACGGCCGGCCCCTGGACGCCCGGGTGCGGGCCCTGTCGGTGCGGGCCACCGTCACCGGGACGGGCACGACCGTGGCGGTGCTGCTGCACGACGTCGCCGTCCGCGGCGAGGCCGCCGCCGTGGTCGACCTGGCCGACCCGCGCACCCCGCCGCTGCTCGACGCCCTCGTCCGGGAGCTGGACCGGGTCGCCAGGGCCGGCGGGCGACTCGCGCGGCTGCTCGACGAGCTGGCCGCCCTCGGCGTCGTCCGGCGCGCCGCTGCCGGTCAGCCCGCCGCCGTGCTCGCCGACGCCGTCGCCGGGCTGACCGGCGACCCCGCGGCGTTCCTCGCCGCCCGGCTGCCCGGGCTCGTCGACCGCGCCGCCGGCCTGGCCGGGCTGGTCCGCGACCCCGGCGCGACCGACGGGAGCGGGCCGTGGCGGCGCCGGCTGCCGAACCTGCCCGTCGAGCTGGTGCTGGAGTCGCGGCCCTGGCGGCTGACCGCCCGCACCGTCGGCGACGGGCTGCGGCTGGCCCACACCGCCCGGCTCACCGGCGCGACGACCGTGCCCCTGGGCGACCCGCGGCCGACCGGGTGGGCCGCGCTGCGCGTCGGCGGGCTGCGCGTGGCCGCCGAGGCCGGCCGGCTGACGCTGGACACGTCCTGGCTGGACGGCCCGGTGCCGCTGCTGCCGGCCCCGGCGGGCCTGGCGGCGCGGCTCGCCCCGCTGGTGCCCCGGCTGCTCGTCGACTCCGCCCTCGGGGTGCTGCTGGAACAGCTCGCCGGCCCCGGCGTGCAGGTCCGCAGCCTCAGCCGGCTGCTGACCGACCCCGGCGGCTGGCTGTCCGACACGTTCGCCCCCGCACCGGGCCAGCCGCCCCGGGCCCAGCCGCTGGCCGACGTCCTGCGCCTGGCCGCCGGTCCGCTCGGGCTGGCCGACGACCCGGCGCACACCCTGCGCCTGCCCGGCGGCCTCACCGTCGACCTGGAGGACGCCGGCAGCGGCGCCGACCGGCGGCTGCGGGTACGCGTCGCCACCGCCGCCCCGGTCGCGCTGTGGCACGCCGAAGGGCGTCCGGCCACCCTCGACGTCGGGCTGCGGCTGGACGTGGACGGGACCCGGCAGGTGCGCCCCGCCGGGGACCTCACGCTGCACGTGCCGCTGCCCGGCGACTGGGACGCCGTGGACGTGCGCCTGGGCGCCGACCCGTCCGGCCTGGCCCTGTCGGTGGCCCCGGCCGCGCTGGGCGCCACGGTCACGCTGCTGCCCGCCGTGTCCGGGATGGACGAGCTGGTCAGCGCCGCCGCGCAGCGGCTGCTGCCGGAGGTGCTCGACCAGCTCGTGACCGGCCTCGGCGCGCGTACCCCCCGGCCGGCCGTCCTCGACGACGCGCTGGCGGCCCTCGCGGCCCTCGGGGTGTACGAGCCGGGCGCCGCGCCGCACGGCTTCGCCGCGAGGGCCGGCGCGCTGGCCGACCTCGCCGCGGACCTCGCCTCCGGCGACCTCGCCGACGTGGGCAAGCACGCCGGTCCGGCGCTGGTCACGCTGCTGCGCCGGATCCTCGGCCCGGACCGGGTGCCCGCCCAGGACCCGACCCGGCCCGGGCTGGTGGTGGTCCGCGCCGCCGGGCCGCTCGGCGCCGACCTGGCGCTGCGGGTGGACCTCGGGGCCGACCGGCCGACGGTGGAGCTGCGCGCCGCCGGCCTCACCGCCGGGGCGCTGACCGGCGACGTCGTCGTCGGCTACGCCCACCCCGCCGTCACCGCCACCCTGACCGCCGGCGCGGCCGTCGACACCGGGCTCGGCATCCTGCTGCGCGGACGGCTCACCGTCGCCGCCGGCCCCGCCGGGGTCGGCGTGCAGCTCGGGCTCCTCGGCGGCGACGCCGCCGGCACCGGGGAGGTGACGGTGCGGCTGGCGCCGGCCGTCGTCCTGCCCGGCGAGGCCGAGCTGCGCCGCATCGTCGAGCAGACGGCGGTGCCGCTTGCCGGCACCCTCGCCCTGCGGGCCAGCCGGCCCTGGCTCGACCGGCCGCTGTGGCCCGGCGGACGCACCACGACGCAGCTGCTCACCGCCGTCGGCGTCGCGCAGGAGCACCCGGACGGGCTGCGCATGGCCGCCGCCCTGCCCGCCCCGCTGGCGCTACTGCGCGGGCTGCTCGACGCCGTCGCCGGCGTCGACGTGCCGCTGCCGGGCGACCTGGCCCTGCGGGTGGTCGCCGACGGGGGCCGCTACGGGCTCGCCGTCCGCGGCGACCTGCCGGTGACCGTCGGCGACGTGGCGGTGGTGCTGCGCTTCGCCCTGCCCGACGGGCTCGACCCCGGTTGGGGCGAGACCGGGCGGGGCACCGGGCTGCTGCTGCTGGACCTGAGCAACCCGGCCGCTCCGGCGCTCGCGCCGGTGCTGCGGCTGGGCGGCCTGGGCCTGCGGGTGGCCTCCGCCGCCTCCGGGAAGGCCCTGGTCGACACGGGCGGGTTCCGGCTCGGCGCCGCCGCCGGGCACGTACGCGCCGACATCCCGCTGGCCGGCGCGGCCGCGCTACGCCGCCCGGCGGTGCTCGACGGGGCGCTGGTGCTGGAGGGGATCGGCTTCCCGATGGCCTCCGGAGCCGGCGGCAACCCCGTCGCCGCGTCGCTGCTGCAGAGCGGCGGCGGCAGCGGGGACCCGACCCCGGTCAACCCGCCGCTGGACCTGACCGTCGCCCGCGCCGGCAGCCGCTGGCAGGTGCTCTTCGGCGGCCGCGCGGAGGCCCGCTTCGCCATCCAGCGCAGCTTCGGGCCGCTGCACATCGCCGAGATCGCCCTGCTGTACCAGCAGGCCGCCACGGGACCGGGCAAGATCGGCCTGGCCGTCGACGGCGGGGTGGCCATCTCCGGGCTCACCCTGAACGTCGACGACCTGTCGCTGCTGGTGCCGCTGCGCACCCCGACCGACCTGCGCACCTGGCAGCTCGACCTGGCCGGGCTGTCGGTCGCGTTCAGCTCCCCGGAGGTGTCCATCGCCGGCGGCCTGCGCAAGGTCGTCGGCGCGGGCGGGACGATCCAGTACGACGGCATGCTCTCGGTGGACCTGGCCGGCCGGGGACTGACCGCCGTCGGCTCGTACGCCCGGCCGAAGGACAGCCTCGGCGAGTACACCTCGCTGTTCGTGTTCCTCTCCGTCGCCACGCCGCTGGGCGGGCCGCCGTACCTGTTCGTCCTCGGCCTCGGCGGCGGCGCCGGCTACAACCGGCGGCTGCTGGTGCCCAGCGACCCGCAGTCGGTGCCGGCGTTCCCACTGGTCAAGGCGATCGCCGACGGTGGCTTCGCCGGCGACGGCGGACCGACGGCGGCGCTGGCGCGCATGTCGGCGGACATCCCGCCGGCCCGGGGCGGCTTCTGGCTCGCCGCCGGCGTGAAGTTCTCCACCTTCGGGCTGCTCAACACGACCGCCGTGGCGTACCTGGCGGTGGACCGCGCCGTCGAGGTGGGCGTGCTGGGCCTGATGCGCATGGCGCTGCCCTCGGCCGAGTCGGCGATCGTGAACGTCGAGCTTGCGCTGGCGGCCCGGTACAGCACCCTGGACCGGGTGCTGTCGGTGCGCGCCGCGCTGACCCGCAACTCCTGGCTGCTGAGCCGGGACTGCCGGCTCACCGGCGGGTTCGCCCTCGTGGTGTGGATGGACCGCTCCGATGTGCTGCTGTCCATCGGCGGCTACCACCCGGCCTTCGCCCGCCCGGCCCACTACCCGGAGGTGCCCCGGGTCGGGTTCAACTGGTCCGTCGGCAGCGGCGTGGTGGTCAAGGGCCAGTCGTACTTCACCCTCACCCCGTCGACGGTGATGGTCGGCGGCCGACTCGAGGCGTCGTACGACAGGTCGCCGGTGCGGGTGTGGTTCGCCGCCGCCCTCGACGTGATGGTGACCTGGGACCCGCTGACGTACCTGGCCGACGTGTCGGTCTCCGTCGGCGCCCGGTTCACCATCAAGGTCTGCTTCTTCGCCTGCGCCCGGATCAACGTCAGCGTCTCGCTCGGCGCCCGGGTGCACCTGGAGGGGCCGCCGCTGCGCGGCACCGTCACCGTCGACCTGGCCATCGCCTCGGTGACCGTGCGGTTCGGCAAGGCGCAGGCGCAGCCGTACCTGACGTGGTCGCAGGTCGTCACCAAGTACCTCGGCAACGGCGACGCCGCCCGGCCCGCCACCGCCACGACCGTCACCGCCGGCACCCTGCCGCCCGCGCCCGGGTCGCGGCCCGACGGGACCCCCAGCGCCCGTGGTCGACCGCGCCCGAGTTCGCCGTACGCGTCGACTCGGCGATGCCGCTGGCCGGCTGGTCGCTGACCGGCTCCGGTCAGGGCGGCGCCGGCGGCCGGGAGGTCGACGTGGTGCCCGCCGGGCACGCGGTCGGGCGGGTCCGGGCGGTCATGGCGGTCACCGTGGAGCGGGCCAGCGGCACCGGCTGGGCGGCCCTGACTCCCGCCGAGCTGGCCGGCCTGCGCCCCGCCACGGCGTCGACCGGCTTCCCCGCCGCGGTCTGGGACGGCGCGGCGGCGGGCCGGGGCCGGCCGGACCCCGTGGTCCGCGCCCTGTCGTCGGTCACCCTCGCCGCCCCGGTCACCGTCAGCGAGTCCGCCGGGGCGGTCCGGGACGTGCCGCTGTCGACGCTGATCGAGGAGGAGCTGCCGCGTCCGCTGCCGCTGCCCGCCGAGGCGGCCCTCGCCCGGGCCGCCGCGCCCGGCGCGGCCACGAGCCGCACCGCCGCCCGGATCGCCGCCCGGGTCACGGCGCGCCGCGCCGCGACGCACGCCGAGCCCCGGCCACTCACCCCGGTCCCGCCGCGCCTGCGCGCCACCGTCTCGCCCGACCGCCGACGCGGCCGCCGCGCCGACCCGGCGCCACTCGCCGCCCGGGCCGGCACGGCCACGCTGCCCGCCGGGCACGTCCAGGTCTGGGACGTCGCCGACGCCGCCGGCTTCCGGTTGCGGCTGGCGGACGCGGGGCCGGCCGGACCGTCGCCGTCGGGGGCGCTGCGGCTGGCGGCGTTCACCAGCACCGGCGCGCCGCTCGTCGACGGGCCGGCCCGCTCCGGCGCGCCGCTGCCGGACGGCGCGGCCACGGCCGTGGTCACCGCGGCCCCGGCCGACGGCACGGCCGGCTGGGTCGCGGACACCCCGTTGGTGCCGGTGACCGAGGGCGTGCTGGTCGCGCCCGGCGCCACCGTCCGGCTGCCGCACCCGTGGCGGCCGCCGGCCCGCTACCGCCGCGCCGGCGAGCACGTGCCGGTGCCCGCCGCCCTGCTGGCCGGTGAGGTCGACGGGCTGGTCACCGACCTGCCCGCCACGGTCCGCCGGATCGTCGTCACGGTGGAGGCGGTCGCCGCGGGCGCCGACCTCGACGACGTGGTGGTCGACGTCGACGGCGTACGGGTCAGCAGCCGGCACGCCACGCCCGAGGCCGGACCGCGGCAGCGGATCGTGCTCAGCGTCGAGGCCGAGGAGTCCGCCCGCACGATCAGTGTGCTGGTCCGCACCGGCGACCGGTGGCGGCTCGGCGGGGTGGTCGGCGACGGCGACGACTCCATCGACCCCGACGACGGTCCCGCCCGGGCGCGCCTGGCCGGCGTTTTCGCCGACGTCATCGCCACGGACCGCCCGATGCGCGCGGCCGGCCTGCGTGCCGCCGCGGCCCCCGCCCCGGCGACCCTCGTGGGTTTCGAGCCCGGCCCGGCGCAGGCCGGCCCGGCAACGACGGAAGAGATGAGATGACCGAGACACCTGTGGCGCCCGGCTCCGTGCGCCTGTACGACCGGGTGGAGCCGACCCTGCGGGCGGGCCTCTACCGGGTCAGCTCCACCCTCGACGTGCGGACCACGGCTGGCGGCCAGCTCGCGTCGCCGCCCACCCACGCCACCCACGTGCAGCTCGACGCGCCCCGGTTCGCCCTGGACGCCGCCGAGGTCGCCGCGCAGCACCCCCGGCGGACGCCGTCGGGACGTTCGGCGACCGCCTGCCGCACGTCGTGCTCGGGCGGCGCACCCTGCCCTGGGAACGCCGGCTGGCCGACGGCACACCGTGGCTGGCGCTGCTGGTCGTCCGCGCCGACGAGGGCAAGATCGTCGACGGTACGCTGCAGGGGCTCGTCGGCAGCGGCGTGGTCGCGGCGCTGGCCGCCAACCAGCCGGTGGACCCGAACCGGCCGGTGCGCGGCCTGCAGATCAAGGATCTGGCCACGTTCCGGGCGCTGCTGCCCGGCCGCGCCGACGTCGCCCTGCTGACCCACGTACGCCGGGTCAACCTCGCCGACACCGCCCTGGCCGGCGCCGACGACGACGGCTGGTTCTCCGTCGTCACCGCCAACCGGCTGCCCCTGGCCGGGAGCGGGCCCACCTCCTGGACGGCGTGCCTGGTCTCCCTGGAGGCGCGCGAGGACGCCTGGTCGACGACCACGGGGACGCCGCCGACGCTGGTGGTGCTCGCGTCGTGGAAGTTCGTCACCAGCTCGACCGGCGGCACCTTCGAACGGCTGGCCGCCGACCTCGACGTGGCGGCCTTCGGGGAGCCGGCAGCCGGCGCCGCCCCGGTGCTACGCCCCGACGGGGTGGTGCCGCTGGCCGGCACCGCCCGCGACGGCGGCCCCACCGCCGTCGGCTACCGCCCCCCGCTGCTGGGCCCCGGCACCGGCGCCACCGACGACGTCACCGACGCGGCCGCGTACGAGCTGGGCCGGTTGCTCGCCGCGGCGGACGGGCGGTTCATCCGCGAGGTGGTCGGCTGGCACCGCGCCGCCGAGGCCACGGCCCGGTCGGCGGACACGGCGGCCCGCCGGGCCACGGTGGTCCGCGACTACCTGGCCGGCGGCGCGCGGGCGCAGGCACGGCGGGCGGCCCTGGCGGGCGAGACCGCGGAGACCCTCGGGTACGCGCCGGCCGACGTGCCGGAGACCGACGGGCGGCAGCCGCAGCCGCTGCTGGCCCAGGCGCTGGCCGACCGGCTGTTCGCCCGCACCGGCCAGGCCGACCTGTGGCAGGCCCCGCCGCAGGCGGCGGAGGCCGCCCGCACCATCAGCTCCGAGGAGGGGGAACGGTCATGACGCAGACGATGTCGGCCGGGGGCCGGCTGCTGGCCCAACGGCTCGCCGCCGTGCTCGGCGACCCGCCCGCGGCCGGCGGTGACGGGCTGGTAGCGCCCGCCGGCCGGGCCGGGTCGGCAACGCCTGCCGCCGCGAAGGCCGGGGCGGGCGAGCCGCCGCTGCCGGACTACGTGGCGCACGTGCTGGCCCGCTGGGACCTGCTGCACGACGTGCCGTTCCGGTACCTGGTCCCGGACGCGCGGCTGCTGCCCCCCGAGTCGATCCGCTTCTTCCGGCTGGACCGGGGGTGGCTCGACCGGCTGCGCGCGGGGGCGCTCGCGGTGGGCGGCGGTGACGGCAGCCGGGAGCGCGCCGCGACGGCGGCCCTGCTGCCGCGTGCCGACGGCGCCGCGGCCGAGCACCTGCCGCTGGTCCGGGAGGTGCAGCGGGGCCGGATCAGCATCCCGGTCGCCGCCGAGGTGGTGGCCGAGGAGCGCGCCGAGTCCGTCGCCCTCGCCGCCGGTACGGACGCCGTCAGGCTGGCCGGGGCCGCCGTGCCGGTGACCGGGTTCCTGCTCCGCTCGGCGCTGGTGTCGGGCTGGCCGGCGATGCAGATCCGCGCCTGGGCCAGCGACCTGCCCGCCGACGTGCCGCCGGGCGTCGACCCGGACGAGCTGGCCGGCCGGCGGCCCGACCTGGTGGTGCCGCTGCTGCGGCTGCAGCGGCTGTCCCCGGCCGTGCTGCTGGCGCTGTTCCACGGCGCGCCGCGCCTGATCTGGTTGCAGGAGCCGCCGCAGAGCGTCCAGTTCGGGCTGGAGCCCTCCGGCACGGGCTGGCGGGTGCCGGTCCGGTCGGCCGGCGGGCAGGAGGTGACATCGGTGCCGGTGCCGATGCGGCCCGGTCCGGTGGCCGGCGTGGTCGATGTCGCGACGCTGGCCGGGGCCCTCGACGCCGCCGTGTCAGGGTCTCCGCCGAACCGCGGCGCGGGAGTCGCGCTGTCCCTGCTCCAGGCGCCGTCGCGGCAGCGCTTCGCCGCCGGCACGGCGCGGTGAGCGCCGCCCACGCCGCGGCCGCCGGCCCCGCCCGCGCGGGCCGCCCGGCCGCCGCGCCCGCCCCGTACCGCCGCACCGCTGAGGAGTTCTCCCCGTGACCGCCGTCCTCGTACCCGTGGCCCTCGACGTCCTGGTCGTCCGGGAACCCACCGCGCCGGCCGACTGGGCCCACACGGCCCTGGGCCGGCCCACCCCGCCGGCCAGCGGCCGGGTGCACGAAGACCTGCTGCCGGCCCCGTTCACCCCTCGCGCGCAGGCCCGCCCCGCCGGGGCCCACCTGCACTGGGGACTGCCCGACGGGCTGACCCGGGGCGTGGCCGACGACACCGGCGCCACGTCGTTCCGGCCCGTGCCGGACCGGTGGCTGGTCGTCCGGCTCTCCGGGCCCACCGGCGGGCAGCAGCGCCGCGCGGTGCACGCGTGGCTGCTGCCGTACGCGGGCGCGGTCGACCCGGTCCGCGTCGACAACGCGCTGGCCGGGCCGACCCTGCCCGCGCCCGGCCCCGCGCCGAAGTCGCCGCTGACCGCCCTCGGGCACGGCGACCTCGGCTGGGCCGGCTACTACGACAACGTCACCCACCGGTTCGCGCTGCACGACGACCTCGCCGGCGTCACCGGCCCCGTGGCGTACCTGGTGCTGGGCTGGTACACCAGCCCGGCGCAGGACCCGCTGCGGGTCACCGGCGAGGTGGAGCACACCCGACGGATGGAGGAGCTCGGCTGGGAGATCCACCCGCCGCGCCCGGTCGGGCAGCCCGTGCCGGACCGGTCCGTCTACCACGCGGCGGCCGTCGCGATCGGCTGGCCCACGCCCGGCTGGCCGGGCGACGGCGGGTTGCTCGGCCGGGAGGTGGACTACCGGCCGGCGGCACGGGACGTCACCCTGGCCGTCGGCGAGACGCTGGCCGAGTCGCTGGCCGCCGTGGCCGCCGAGCCGGAGGACCAGTTCGCCGCCGCCCGGCTCGTGGAGGGCCTGCTGCTCGGCGCGCTGGCCGACGCCGACGGCACGGACGCCGACGCCCGCCTGGACGCCGACCTGCACCAGGCCCGGTTCGGTTCGGCGCCCGCCGCCGCCGGCAACGAGTACATCTGGCAGCCGGCCGGCGACGCGACCGAGGGCGGCTCGTTCGTCCAGGTGGAGCGGACGGCGCCGCGGGTGTGGCACGCGCTGGAGCCCGCGCTGGTGGTCTCCGGCGGCGGGCGCAGCCCGAAACACGGCGCGGACGGCCGCTACTCCGACATCGGCACCCTGCTGTGCCGGCTCGAGGGGCAGGCGGTGCGCGCCTTCGGGGTCGCCGCCGGTGACCCGGGCCGGGGCGCCGACGTGCTGCCCGCGGCGCCGCTGGCCGGGCTGCCCGCCGCGTACGGGGTGCCGGCCGCCGCCGCCGAGCTGCTGGTGGAGCTGGCCTGCCTCGACCCCGGCTCGGCACCGGACCTGGCCCAGGGCACCGACACCGCGCCGGCGCCCGTGGCGGCGGCGCGGGCGGCCTGGTGGGTGGCGTTCGACCCCGACCACGACGACCCGACCCTGCCCCCGCCGGGGGCCACGGTCGAGGGGACGCTGCCCAGCCCGGTGGGGGTGACGCCGCCGAGCCGGCCATGGAACCCCCTGCTGCTGGAGTGGGAGGCGAGCTACCTGCCCTCACCCCGGGGCGCGCACGACTGGCGGCTGGACGACACCGACTTCGTGCTGCCGGGACCGGTGCGGCGGCCGGCGGAGAACCGGGCGCGGGTGCTCCGGGGGCGCGTCATGCTCTCCCCCGCCGCCGGGACGCTGCTGGACCCCGCGGGCGCCGGGGCCGACGAGCGCGACCTGCTCGGCGGCGAGCTGACCGGCATCGCCGCCGAGCTACGCGGCGACCCGACCGGCGCCGTGGTCGACGCCCCGGACGCCCCGGACTCGGCGACCCCGGCGCCCACGCCGCGGCCCGCGGACTTCGTCGCCCTGCGCGCCGGCTTCCTGCGGCTGGACCGGGCCCGGCTGGTCGACGGCTTCGGCCGGTACCTGGAGCTGCTGGGCGCGGCCGCGCCGGCTCCGGCACAGGTACGCACCGGAGCGACCCTGAAGGTGCCCGGGCAGCCGGACCTGGCGGCGCTGCGGCCCCGGTTCACCGCGCCGGCCCGGGCGCTGCTGCGCTTCGCCGACGCCACCGGGGCGCTGCGCGACGCCAGCGCCGGGGTCAGTCCCGTCTGCGGCTACCTCGTGCCGTCGCCGACGGACCGCACGCTGGAGTTCTTCGACGCGGCCGGGACCGCGTACGGCCGGCTGCGCCCCGACCCCGAGCGGGTGACCGCGTGGGAGGAGGACCCGGGGCGCCCGGCCACGCTGGGCGCGGCGCCGAGCCGGTTCCTGCCCAACACGTACCTGGGCCGGTTCGCCGACGGGCTGCTGGCGGCCGACAACGCGCTCGCCGCCGCCCGGCGCGACGGACGCGCGGCCGGCGTCGGGCAGAGCGCGCTGGAGGCGTTGCTGCGGGCGTTGGACACGACCCGGTGGACGGTGGACCTGACGGGCCGCTCCGGCGACGAGCACCTCGCGCTGCTGCTGGGCCGCCCGGTGGCGGTGGTACGGGCGTACGTGAAGGTGGAGGTGGAGGACCCCCGCCAGCCGGCGGAGAACGCCACCACCGCCGTGCCGGTGCGACTGGGCGACCTCGCGCGCAGCCAGGACGGGCTGCTGGCGTACTGCGTGGGCGACGAGATGGACCGCTGCCACCTGGTCGACCCGGCGGTCGCGCTGCTGGCGCCGGGGTTGCCGGACGGCTCCGGCGCCGCCGCCTCGCCCGGGCTCGATCCGCTGCGCTCGCCCTACCTGGAGACCTCGGGGACGTTCACCGTGACGCCGGGGGTGCCGGTGCCGGTGACCCTGCTGATGGCACCCGGGTCGGACGTGCACATCACCACCGGGCTGGTGCCGCAGAAGGGCGTCGGCCTGCTGCGGGAGTGGACGGGCCGGGCACTGTCCCGGCTGTCGCCGGCCCTGCGCTACGGCCCCGTGCTGCGCGAGGCCACCGAGACCCGGCTGCCGTTGCCGCAGGACGTGCGGGGGGTGTGGACCTGGCACCGCCGGCCCGGCCCGGGGGCCTGGGCCACCGACGAGGTCGTCGCCGCCACGGTGGACGCCCGCCTGCCGGACGAGCCGGCGGTCACCAGCGAGGGCTGGCTCCAGGTGGCGCTCGCGCCGGACACCGCCTACTTCGACAGCGCCGTGCCGGTGCGGATCACCTGCATCCGCAGCACCGGCGGCTCGTCGAGCAACCGGACGGTGACCGCGCTCGGTGGCACGAACGCCGACGGCAGCCACTTCCTCATCCCGGTGGCCGAGGCCATCGACTTCATCACCACCGGCCGGTTCGCGTTCTACATCGAGCAGCCCGGCGCCAAACGTACCGAGATCCGGGTGGTGCGCCCGAAGAACGGCCGGCCCTACCTGCGGACGGTGGCCGACGGCAGCTCGCCGAACAACCTGGACTCGATGCCGGAGTGCCGGCACTGACGGCGCCCGGCGCCGGTGGTGGCCTCCCGCCACCACCGGCGCCGCCCCCGTCCGCGCTGCGGTCGGGGGCGCACGGTCAGGGCGACACCACCGCCGTGGGAACCACCGCCCCGGGCAGCCTCGGGATCGGTGGCGGCTTCGGCAGGGAGCCGAGAGAAGGTAGGTGCCCCAGGTCGGGCAGCTCGGGGTCGACGTCGAGCGGCCCCGGCAGTGGGGGAAGGGACGGTAGGACCGGGTCGTCCAGCAGGGGAAGGTCGTCGAGTGGCAGTGGGTTGCCTCTCGGCCCCTGCCTCGGGAGGTCCGCCGGCCCGGACGCCGGCCTGCCAGAGCCATCGAACAAGCCGGATAGCCGACGAATCCGATTGGCGACAGCCCGTACCCCTTCACCTGCCCGGCCCGCTCTGCCAACCTCCCATCGACAGGTGCCCCAGCGGATGGAACGGGTCGACGGCGATGACGAAGCGGTGGTTGGTCACGGGGTGTTCGAGCGGACTCGGTCGGGCCCTCGCGGCCCGGCTCGCCAGCGAGGGAGAGCGGGTGGTGGCGACGGCCCGGCGGCCGGAGACCCTCGACTGGCTGGTGGCACGACACCCGGACACCGTGGTGGCCGCAGCCCTGGACGTACGGGATCCGGCGCAGTGCGCGGCGGCGGTCGGGCGGGCGGTGGACGCGTTCGGCGGCGTCGACGTCCTGGTCAACAACGCGGCCTACGGCCAGTTCGGCACCTTCGAGGAGGTCTCCGACGCCGAGCTGGCCGCGCAGTTCGACACCAACGTGTTCGGGCCGTGGCGGCTCACCCGGGCGGTGCTGCCGGTGTGGCGGAAGCAGCGCAGCGGGCACGCCGTCTTCGTCAGCTCGGTCGCCGGCACAGTCCCCTTCCCGGGGCTCGCCGCGTACACCGCGAGCAAGTTCGCGGTGGAGGGGGCGGCCGAGTCGCTGGCCACCGAGGCCGCGCACCTCGGGGTGAAGGTGACCATCCTGCAGCCGGGCGGCTTCGCCACCGGATACAGCACCAACCTGGCCATGCCGGAGCGCCGGATCCCGGACTACACGCCGGTCAGCGACGGCATGCTCGGCGCGTTGCGCGGCATGAACGCCAGCATGGAGGTCAACTCCCCCGAACTCTTCGCCGACGTGGTCTGGCGGCTCGGCCAGCTGGAGTCGCCGCCGCTGCGGCTGCCGGTGGGACCAGACTCAGAGGCGTTCCTGGAGGCCGCCTACGACGCCCGACGCAGCGAGTACGACCAGGTCGTGAAGGCGGGTCAGCACACCCGCGCCTGAGCGCTCTGGCGACGGGGTACGGGGGCGTCACCCCCGTACCCCGTCAGCCCTTGCGGCCCTGGGTGGCCACACCCTCGATGAAGTAACGCAGACCGAAGCTGAACAGCAGCAGCACGGGCAGCGTCACGAGCAGCGAGGCGACCCACACGTACTGGTAATCGCCCTGCCCGCCGGCCGGCTCCTCTCGATCGACCGGTCCGGATCTCACTCTCCGGCGGGATGCGAGGGATGTCAACGTGGCAGCGCGCCCGAGCCACCGAGATCGGGTTTGCGACCGTACGGCTGTACGACGCGACTGACGGCGGGGATGATGTCCCTGAGCCCCGTCGACCTGGCGGCCACCTGGCACCGACCGTCCACAAGGGAGTGACAAATGCGCGCGATCAAGGTGGGCGGGCCGCTGCGGCGCCTGTCCGTCGTCGTCCTCGGTGCGGCCCTGCTGCTCGCGCCGGCCGGCGCGGCCGAGGCGGGCGGCTCCGGTCAGCCCCAGCCCTCGTCGGCGTCCGGCTGGGCTCCCGTGCCCGACCCGGCCCGGGCTCGCTCCGGGCCGGCCGCGGTGCCGTACGCGGGCGACCTGTTCCTGTTCGTTCGGGGCCCGGGCGGCGAGGTGCGGTCGAACCGGTACTCGCTCACGGCCGACGCGTGGTCGGGCTGGACCGCCGTCCCCGGCGCCACGAACTCGGTCACCGCCCCCGCCGCCGCCGTCTACGGCGGCGAACTGCACCTGTTCACCACCACCGTCACCGGCCGGCTCCGCACCAACCGCTACTCCACCACCGGCACCTGGTCCGGCTGGACCACCGTCCCCGGCATCGCCAACGCGGCCACCGCCCCCGCCGCCGCCGTCTACGGCGGCGAACTGCACCTGTTCGCCCGTGCCGCCGGCGGCCAGGTGCGCACCAACCGACTGTCTGCCCCGACGGGCGCCTGGTCGGGCTGGACCGGCATCCCCGGCGCCACGAACTCGGTCACCGCCCCCGCCGCCGCCGTCTACGGCGGCGAACTGCACCTGTTCACCACCACCGTCACCGGCCGGCTCCGCACCAACCGCTACTCCACCACCGGCACCTGGTCCGGCTGGACCACCGTCCCCGGGGCGGCGGGCGCGCGGTCCGCCCCCGCGGCGACCGTCTACGGCGGCGAACTGCGCCTGTTCGCCCGCGGCGACGACGGCCAGGTCCGGAGCAACTCGCTGTCGGCGACGACGGGAGCCTGGTCCGGGTGGACGACCCTGGCGGGCCCGCGGGCGCGAAGGCGGCACCGGCGGCCACCGTCTACGGCGGCGAGCTGCGGCTGTTCCTCCGGGGCGCCCAGCACCGCGTCTACCAGGCCCGCATCGGGCTGTAGCCCGCGTCCCGTCCTCGTTCACCCATCCCCGAGGTGCGCGCGCCATTTGATGCATTCAAGAAGAAAGTGGAGCATACTGCGCACCGTGGCCACGATTTCGGACTTCGAGCGCCTGCTGCGCGGTGCCGCGCTCCGCGTGACCCGTCCGCGGCTCGCCGTGCTGGCCGCGGTGCACGCGCATCCGCACGCCGACACCCTCTCGATCTTCGGCGCCGTACGCCGGGAGCTGCCCGAGGTGTCCCACCAGGCCGTGTACGACGTGCTGCGCGCGCTGACCGCCGCGGGGCTGCTGCGGCGCATCGAGCCCTCCGGCTCGGTGGCCCGCTACGAGTCCCGGGTCGGGGACAACCACCACCACGTCGTGTGCCGGTCGTGCGGCGCCATCGCCGACGTCGACTGCGCGGCCGGCGAGAGCCCGTGCCTGACCGCGTCCGACGACCGGGGCTTCTCGATCGACGAGGCCGAGGTCACCTACTGGGGAGTCTGTCCCGGGTGCGTCTCGGCACCGGCAACCAGTGGACGGAACGAGAACACGAGACAGGAGAGCGACCGACGTGTCTGATCGCGGCAGCGAGAGTGAGAACCCGGCAATCCCATCCCCCACTCCGGCCCCGCACCGGCCCAGGACGAACCAGGACTGGTGGCCGAATCAGCTGAACCTGCAGGTGCTGCACCAGCACTCGCCGCGCGCCAATCCGATGGGCGAGGACTTCGACTACGCCGAGGAGTTCAGGACCCTCGACGTGGAGGCGCTCAGGCGCGACATCCTCGACGTGATGACGACGTCGCAGGACTGGTGGCCCGCCGACTACGGCCACTACGGGCCGCTGTTCATCCGGATGAGCTGGCACGCCGCCGGCACGTACCGGATCGAGGACGGCCGCGGCGGTGCCGGCGACGGCGCCCAGCGCTTCGCCCCCCTCAACAGTTGGCCGGACAACGCGAACCTCGACAAGGCCCGGCGACTGCTGTGGCCGGTCAAGCAGAAGTACGGCCGGAAGATCTCCTGGGCCGACCTCCTGGTCTTCACCGGCAACGTCGCCCTGGAGTCGATGGGCTTCAGGACCTTCGGTTTCGGCTTCGGGCGGGAGGACGTCTGGGAGCCCGAGGAGATCTTCTGGGGGCCCGAGGACACCTGGCTCGGCGACGAGCGCTACAGCGGCGACCGGGAGCTCGCCGGTCCTCTCGGTGCCGTGCAGATGGGCCTCATCTACGTGAATCCGGAGGGCCCCAACGGCAACCCGGACCCGCTGGCGGCCGGCCGGGACATCCGGGAGACCTTCCGCCGGATGGCGATGGACGACGAGGAGACGGTCGCGCTGATCGCCGGCGGTCACACCTTCGGCAAGACCCACGGCGCCGCCCCGGCCGAGTACGTCGGCCCCGAGCCCGAGGGCGCTCCCCTGGAGAGCCAGGGCCTCGGCTGGAAGAACACCTTCGGCAGCGGCAAGGGCCGGGACACGATCACCAGCGGGCTCGAGGGCGCGTGGACGCCCACCCCGATCACGTGGGACAACAGCTTCTTCGAGACCCTCTTCGGATACGAGTGGGAACTCACCGAGAGCCCGGCCGGCGCCAAGCAGTGGAAGCCGAAGGGCGGCGCCGGCGCGGACACCGTGCCCGACGCCCACGACCCCTCGGTCAGGCACGCCCCGATGATGGCGACGACCGACCTCGCGCTGCGCGTCGACCCGGCCTACGAGAAGATCTCGCGGCGTTTCCTGGAGCACCCGGACCAGCTCGCGGACGCGTTCGCCAGGGCGTGGTACAAGCTGCTGCACCGTGACATGGGACCCGTTTCGCGCTACCTCGGCCCGTGGGTCCCGGAGCCGCAGCTGTGGCAGGACCCCGTGCCGGCGGTCGACCACGAACTGATCGCGGACGAGGATGTCGCGGCCCTCAAGGACGCGCTCCTCGCGTCGGGGCTGTCCGTCTCCCAACTGGCCCGGACGGCGTGGGCCTCGGCGGCGACCTTCCGGGGCACCGACATGCGTGGCGGGGCGAACGGGGCGCGGATCCGCCTCGAACCGCAACGCAACTGGGAGGTCAACGACCCGGCCGAGCTGGCCACGGTGCTGCGGACGCTGGAGGGCGTCCAGCTGGAGTTCAACAAGGCGCGGTCCGGCGGCAAGAAGGTCTCCCTCGCCGACCTGATCGTGCTGGGCGGGTGCGCCGCGGTCGAGCAGGCGGCCAGGGACGCCGGGCACGACGTCACGGTGCCGTTCGCACCCGGGCGCACGGACGCCTCCCAGGAGCAGACGGACGTGGCGTCGTTCGCCGTGCTCGAGCCGAGGGCGGACGGGTTCCGCAACTACCTGCGCGCCGAGCAGAAGTTGTCGCCGGAGACCCTGCTGCTGGACCGGGCCAACCTGCTGACGCTGACCGCCCCCGAGATGACGGTCCTGATCGGCGGCATGCGGGCGCTGGGCGCCAACGCGGGGCAGGCAGGACACGGCGTGCTCACCGATCGGCCCGGGACGTTGACGAACGACTTCTTCGTGAACCTGCTCGACATCGGCACGGAGTGGAAGGCGTCGAGCTCGGCCGAGCACGTGTTCGAGGGCCGGGACCGGGCCACCGGGGAGGTCAGGTGGACGGCCACCGCCGTCGACCTCGTCTTCGGCGCAAACTCGCAGCTCCGAGGCATCGCGGAGGTCTACGGCAGCCGCGACGCGCAGGAGAAGTTCGTCCACGACTTCATCAGGGCGTGGGTCAAGGTCATGAACCTGGACCGGTACGACCTCGCCTGACGCGCCCCCGGGCCCCGGTCGGCGGGCGAACCGACCGGGGCTCGGGGTACCTCCGGGTTCGCGCGAACCACGCCGTTTGCCGAACCGGCAAAGACGCTTGCCGTCCGGTGCGCCGGTGGCGGACCATCGCCGGGTCGGGGCGGCGGCCGTCCGCCCGGCGCGGAGGGGGACACGATGACCGAGCCCAGGGCGTACCCGGTGGACCCGGCGGTGGACGCGGACACCGCCGGTTTCTGGGAGGAGCTGTACCAGCGGCGCGACCGGGTGTGGAGCGGCCGGGCGAACGCCGTCCTGGCCGAGGTCGTGGAGCCGCTGCCACCCGGCGCCGCGCTCGATCTGGGCTGCGGTGAGGGCGGCGACGCGATCTGGTTGGCCGGCCGGGGCTGGCGGGTCACCGCCGTGGACGTCTCCACCACCGCCCTGGACCGGCTGACCGCCGAGGCGACCCGGGCCGGCGTGGCGTCCCGGATCACCGTGGCCCGGCACGACCTGACCCGGACCTTCCCCGCCGGCCGGTACGACCTGGTCTCGGCGCAGTTCCTCCAGTCCCCGCTGGAGCTGCCCCGGGAGGCGGTGCTGCGCGCGGCGGCGCGGGCCGTCGCGCCCGGCGGCCGGCTCCTGGTCGTCGAGCACGGCGCGCCCCC
The DNA here is from genome assembly GCF_007830265.1 of Micromonospora olivasterospora. NCBI lineage: Bacteria > Bacillati > Actinomycetota > Actinomycetes > Micromonosporales > Micromonosporaceae > Micromonospora > Micromonospora olivasterospora. The sequence goes on along the minus strand of NZ_VLKE01000001.1, from coordinate 5,309,494 downwards.
GCCGTGGGCCCGCGAGAGCCACCCGCACGCCCGGTTCGCCAGCCCGGAGGAGATCCTGGCCGCCCTCGACCTCGCCCCGGACGGCTGGCACACCGAACGCCTCGGGGCCGCGCACCGCACGGGCACCGGCCCGGACGGCGAGACGGGCACCCTCGTCGACCATGTCGTCCTGGCCCGACGCCGCTGAGCGGCCCCGCCCCGTCACACCGTCGCGGGGCCGCCGGGGCCGCCGGGGCCCCATGACGCCGCGGGCGGGTCGGGTCAGTACTCGCGGAGCATGTTGACGTACGCCGCGGTCTCCGGCTGGCGGATCAGCGAGTAGTCGCGGTTCAGGTCCTGCCCGGTGGAGTTGCCCCGGGTGTTCGCCGCCCGGCCGTCGCCGTTGATGGTCGGGACGATCAGAACGGTGCTGTGCGACAGCAGGTCGATCGTGCGGGCGTCGGTGCCGAAGGCGAGCTGGCGGGCCATGATCAGGCAGGCCTCGCGGTCGCCCGGCTCGTTGCCGTGCACGTTGCAGTTGATCGCCAGCGGCGAGGTTGCGGCGACCGCCTCCGGGGTGGCCGGCGGGGTCGGGTAGCCGATGACGAGCATGGCGCGCACCCGCCACTGGAACCGGTCACCCGGGTTGAACCCGGCGTCGGCGAACGTCGGCGACCCGTTGTTGACCTGTCGGTTGGGCCGCCACACGCCGACCACCACAGACGGGCCCGCGGCGGCGCCGCCGGCGTCGACCGGGGTGCGTTCGATCTGGTAGTCCGTGGCGCCGTCCACCGGCGTCCAGGCCAGCGTGGCGTACCCGTCGCCCTGCCGGACGGTGAGATTGGTGACCTGGTTGGGCTCCGCCGCGGCCGCGCCGGCCGGGGCCGGCTGACCGAGCGCCACCGCCGGCGCGGTGACGGTGCCGAGCGTGGCGGCGAGGACTGTGGAGAGGACGATGACGGTGGATCGTCTCATTCGCATGCGACTCCGAAGGGGGATTGAGCAGGGAGTGCATGCGGGCCATCATGATCGTCCAAAGGGGGCCGGGGCCAGGATCTTGAGGATGATTTGAGGTTCCGGGATCGTCGGGAACCCCGTAGGACCCGACCCAGGTCCGGATGGGTGGTCCCGCCGCCGGGCGGCGGGTCCGGGGTGGGGTGTTCGGCATCGGGCGGCGGCGGTAGCGTTGCGCGACACCACGCCCCGCGGTGCGGTCACGCGCCGGGTCTGACGTCTACGGAGGGTTGCGCATGTCCAACGGCGGGGAGCCGTTTCCGGTACGCACGGAGGCGAGCGGGCGGCCGAGCTTCGAGCAGGCGTTGCGCGGCTACGACAAGCGGCAGGTCGACCGGTACGTCGAGCAGGCCGACGCCACCGCCGCGGCGCTGATGGCCGAGCGGGACCGGGCGCAGCACCAGCTGCGGGGCCTGACCATCCAGTACCAGCAGCTGCAGGCGGAGGTGGCCGAGCTGCGCCAGCGCCCCGCGCAGGTGGACCGGGCCTCGTTCCGCGACCTGGGGCCGATGGTCGACCAGATCCTGGCGCTGGCGGAGAAGCAGGCCGGCGTGATCACCGAGAGCGCCGCGCAGCAGGCCGGTGAGCTGCAGGCGGAGGCGGAGCGGGTGGTCGTCGAGGCGCGGGAGCACGCCGCCCAGGCGGTGCAGGAGCTGGAGACGCGGCTGTCGGCGCGCCGGGCGGAGCAGGAGAAGGCGTACGAGGAGCGCCGGGCGGCGGCGGAGGCTCAGCTCGCGGACATCCAGGAGCTGGTGGAGCAGCTGCGGGTCGACGGCGAGGCCGCGCACGAGCACGCCCAGCAGGAGGCGAAGCGGATCAACGAGCTGACCACCCAGCAGGTCGAGCAGGCCCAGGCCGCCGCCGACGCGCTGACCAAGGCGGCCCGTACGCAGATCCAGCAGGAGGTGCAGGCGGCGCGCGCGCAGAGCCAGCAGGAGCTGGCGCAGTGGCGGGTCAACGTGGAGCGGGAGATCAGCGAGCGGCGGACGGCTGCCGAGCAGGAGCTGGCCGAGTACCGCGCGGCGGCCGAGCGGGACGTGGCCGCCCAACTGACCGCCGCGGAGCAGAAGATCGCCAACCTGATCGCGGAGGCGCAGCAGTACTCGACGGAGGTCCGCAAGCGGGCCGACGAGCAGGCGACCGTGCACCAGGAGCAGCTGACCGCCCTGCAGCAGGAGATCGGCGGCCAGCGGCAGGCGCTGGTCCAGATACACGCCGAGCTGGACACGGCGCAGCAGCAGTTGGCGCAGGCCCGCGAGGAGGGGGCCGCGTTCGAGCACGAGATCGGCCGGTTGCAGCAGCGCCTCGCCGCGGTCCGGCAGGAGCTGACGGTGGAGACGGGCCGGCTGGACGAGGCGCGCAGGGCGGCCGAGGAGGCCGAGCGGCACGCGAAGGACGTCCGGGCCCGGGTGCAGCGGGAGGCGAAGCGGGTGGCCGACCTGGCGGCGGCGGCGGTGATGGCCGCCGCGGCGGGCGGCGGCGCGACGGCCGAGTACCCGACAGTGCAGGCCCGCCCGGAGGCGGGGCCCCCGGCCGCGGTGGCCGCCCAGCCGGAACCGGCCGCCGACGTGACCGTGACCGGCGCGTAGCCGGGTCGGGGCCGGCCTACGCAGGAGTTCTTGGCAATGTCGACCTTGTAGCCGTTCCAGTGGCTGTCGGGCTGGCCCGCTCCGACGCGGTCGGCCCGTGGCTGACCTCCGCCCCGCCGGAGCTGCTGCGCGCCGACCGGGCCGCGCTGGAGCGGTTCGCCGGCTGGGTGGCGGCCACCACCGACGTACGGCTGTCGGTGCTGTTCACCCCGTGGGGCGAGGGGCTGACCCGCCGCTGGTACCGGGAGGCGATGGTGTCGCTGTCGCACCTGCCGCACGTCGAGCGGGTGGTCATCCAGACCAACCTGGCCGCCCGGGTGGACTGGCTGGCCGACGCCGACGCGGCGCGGGCCGCGCTGTGGACGACGTACCACCCCGGGCAGGTCGACCGGGACCGGTTCCTGGCGCGCTGCGCCCGCCTGACGGAGCTGGGCGTCCGGTTCTCCGTCGGCGTGGTCGGGCTGCCGGAGCACCTGGCCGAGGCGCGGGCCCTGCGCGCGGCGCTGCCTCCGCACGTGTACCTGTGGGTCAACGCCGCCGAGGGCCGCCGCTACGCCGCCGCCGAGGAGGCGACGTGGACGGAACTGGACCCGCTGTTCGGCCACAGCGTCCGCCCGCACCTGTCGCTGGGCCGGCCCTGCCACGCCGGGGAAACCGCGATCTCCGTCCTCGGGGACGGCACCGTGCGCCGCTGCCACTTCATCCCCGAGCCCATCGGCAACCTGTACGACGGGTCGTGGCGGGCCGCGCTGCGGCCCCGGCCGTGCGGCAACGCCGTCTGCGACTGCCACATCGGGTACGTCCACCTCAAGCCGCTGGGGCTGCGCGACGTGTTCGCCGGCGGGGTGCTGGAACGCATCCCGGCGGCCTGGCCGGTCGGCTGAGCCCTCGGCGCGGCTCAGCCGGCCGCGCCGCCCGGACGCTCGGTGGGGTGGCCGGGTCGAGTGGCCGGCAGGCCCGACCGCCGCGCCTCCCGGTGTCGCTGCTGCCATGGCGCGACGGCCGACTGCCCGACCAGGAGCCCGGCGACGACCGCACCGGCGCCCACGAGCAGCAGGAACACCAGCGTCAGCACCTCGCCGAAGCCCGGCAGCTGCTGCTCCCGCCGGACGAGCTCCTCGATCAGGCGCTCGTGGCGCGCGAGGCGGTAGTCGTGCGCGAGCGCGCCGCCCAGCACCAGGAACGCCAGCACCGCGGCGCCGCGGGCGAGCGCGGCCCGGGGCGACGGCAACCACGCTGCGGGCGAGCGCAGCGCCGGCCGGTACGCCGCGCCGAGCCGCACGGCGGGGACGACCAGGCCGGCCACGGCTCCCAGGCCGCCCAGCAGCAGCTGGCCGGTGAGGATGCGGGCGATCCCCGGATCGTTCCAGCCCCAGGCGAACCAGGCGGTGACGACGAGGGCGAGGATCCACCCGCCCACCAGGGTCGACGCCCGGCGCGCAGCCTCCGCCCGCGCCGCCCGGCTGGTCCGTTCGGACTCGGCGGCCTGCTCCTGCCGGGCCCGCTGTTCCGCCTCCCGCCGTTCCCGCTCTGCCTGGCGGAGCCGCAGCTCCCGGCGGGCGGCCTCCTCGGCGGCGCGCCGGCGCTCCTCCGGCCCGACGTGGCGGGGCAGCCACCGGGCGCGCCACCTGCGCAGTGGGTGGTCGGGCGGTACGTCGGCGGGGATCCGCCAGCCGACCGCGCTCGTCACGACGACGGGCGGCCCGTCGGCCGGCAGCAGCGCGGCGATGCTGGCCCCCCGGGCGTCCGTCCCGTCGTCCTCGCCCAGCCCGTCGACCACCAGCACCAGTCGCTCGCCGCGCCGCCGGCACGCCTCGGCCGCCTCCGCGTACCGCCTCAGCAGGTGCGCTTCCCGGGTCGACTCGGTGAGGTGCCCGGGCATCGACCCGTCCGTCAGCTCGACCAGCTGCTCCAGCACGACGTCGATGAACGCGTCCCGGTTGCGCCGGGCGGTGCGACGCCCGTTCACGAAGAACGACACCGCCCGCACGCCGGCTGGTGGGTGGAGCACGAACCAGGACAGCAGCGCCGTCCGGCCGTCGCCGGGGCGGGCCTCCCACCACAGGTACGCGCCCGACTGGTCCCCGGCGCAGAACGCCGCGAGCCGCGCCAGCTCGGCGTCCCGGTCCAGCAGCGTCTGCGGGGCGAGCCGCCGGACGTGCTCCAGGTACGCGGAGCGCACCGGCGGCGCGAAGTGGTTGTGCTGGACGTTGTGGTCGCCGAACTGCACGCCCCGGGCGTGGCGCGCGTCGACTGAGGGCGGCACCCGCCGACCGCCCTGGTCCCGATCGTCGCCGGCCATCGCGCTCCGCCCCGATCAGTTGAAAGTGTTGTGCTGGGTGTTGTGGCTGCCGAGCTGGACGCCCCGCGCCTCGCGCAGGTCGACGTGCCCCACCTCGGTCCGGCCGCCCGCCGCCTCCACCTGGGCCAGCAGCTCCCGGGCGGCGGCGAGGATCCGCGCGTCCCGGTCGGCGCCGGAGCGGATCAGCTCCTCGGTGAGCCGGACCTGCCACACGCCCTGGTCGGACTCCTCGGCCTCCAACGCCCGCAGCGCCTCCTCGCCCCGGGCCGTCAGCCGGGGCCGCACCAGGTCCCGCAGCCTGACGAAGCCGTCCCGCACCAGGCCGCTGGTCGCGTCGCCCACCCCCGCCGTGAGCCCTCCCATCAGCGCCGCGACGAGCAGCTCCACACCGGACATCCCGACCTCCCCATTCCCGGATCGCTCCCCGCTCTCCATTCCACACCATGGACGCCCGGGCCGGGGTGCCAGCGCGCGGGCAGGTGCACGGTTGGGGTGGCCAACTGTCGGGTTGACCGGGGATCGAAAAGCCGCCCTTCCCGGTGTGCCATGGGCGGTATGAGTGGAGACCTCTTCGCCAAAGTACGAGGGTACGACTCGTACGCGTTTCGCCGGGAGCTGGAAATGCGGGACCTGCTGCCCTACTTCCGGACCCTGCAGGGCCCCCCGGCGGCGGTGCCGATGATGGACGGTGCGCCCCGGGTGAACCTGGGCTCCAGCAACTACCTGGGGCTGTCCGGGGACCCGAGGCTCACCGAGGCGGCCAACCTGGCCGCCCAGCGGTACGGCACCTCGGTCAACGGTTCCCGCCTGATGAACGGCACCACGGAGCTGCACCTGCGGGTCGAGGCGGCGGTGGCGGACTGGTTCGGCGAGGAGGACGCCCTCGTCTTCGGCAGCGGCTACACCACGAACCTCGGGGTGATCGGCGCGCTGGTCGGCGAGGGCGACGTGGCCGTCTGCGACGCCGGCGACCACGCGTCCATCCTCGACGGCGCGGCCCTGGCCCGGGGCCGGCTGCTGCCGTTCCGGCACAACCGGATGGACCGCGTGGAGGCGCTGCTGCGCCGGGCCGCCCAGGCCGACGGCGGGATCCTGGTGGTCGTCGACACCGTCTACTCGATGCAGGGCGACCTGTCCGACATCGTCGGCGTCACCGGCCTGTCCCGCCGGTACGGCGCCCGCCTGCTCGTCGACGAGGCGCACGCCGTGGGTGTGCTCGGACCGGACGGGCAGGGGGTGGCCGCGCTGGCCTGCCTGGCCGACGCGGTGGACCTGCGGATGGGCACGTTCTCCAAGGCACTGGGCGGCGGGGGCGGCTTCGTCACCGGGCCGGCCGACGTCATCGACTTCCTGCGGGTGCAGTCGCGGGCGTTCATGTTCACCGCGGCGGCCCCGCCCGGGGCGATCGGCGCGGCGCTGGCCGGGATGGAGATCGCCCGGGCGGCGGAGGGCGAGGAGCGGCGGGTGCGGCTGGCGGCCAACACGGCCCGGCTGCGGGCCGCGCTCGCCGAGCTGGGCTTCGGGGTCGGGCCGGTGCCGGTCTCGGCCAACGAGGTGGAGGTGCAGACCCCGATCCTGCGGGTGCCCGCCCCGGACGACCTGACCGCCGCCCGGATGTGGCGGCTCCTGTACGACCAGGGGGTCTACGTCAACGTGGCGCTGCACCCGGCGGTGCCGAAGGGACAGGCTCAGCTTCGGGTCAGCGTGATGGCCACGCACACCGAGGAGCACCTGGAGCGGGTGGTCGACGCGTTCACGGTGGTCGCCCGCAAGCTGGCGCCGGAACTCCCGGCGGACCTGGCCACCAGTCGGGCCTGAGGCGGCGGGGCGGGCATCGCGGCCCGGCCCGCCGCCCGGGCGGCGACGGAAGACGGCGGAGCGTCCGCGGCGCAGGAGGACGGCTCAGGTCCGGGACGAGGCGGCCGCGGTGGCGACCTTGAGGAGCAGGTCGTTGCTCTCGGGCAGCCCGATGGTGACCCGGGCGCCCTCGCCGGGGAACGCGTGCACCAGCAGCCCCTCGGCGCGGCAGGCGGCCTCGAAGCCGGCGGTGCGCTCGCCCAGGGCAGCCAGACGAAGTTCCCCTCGCTGGGCGGCGCGTCGACGCCGGACTCCCGCAGCGCCCGCAGGACGCGGTCGCGTTCGGCGGCGATCTCCCGGCGGCGGGCCGCGTACTCCGGCTCGGCGGCCAGCGCCGCGATCGCCGCCGCCTGGGCCACCTCGGGCACCAGGAACGGCATGGTCACCGCGCGCAGACCGGCGATCGGGCCGGGGTGCCCGACGGCGTAGCCGACCCGCAGGCCGGCCAGCCCGTACGCCTTGGAGAAGCTGCGCAGCACCACCAGGTTGGGGTGCGCGGGCAGGGTGCGCAGGCCGTCGGCCGTGGCCGGGTCGGTGGCGTAGCCCCGGTACACCTCGTCGAGGACGACGAACACCCGCCGGGGCACCCGGGCGAGGAAGCGGTCCAGCTCGTCCTGCCGGATGGCGGCGCCCGTGGGCGGCCGGAGTCGCCGCGCTGGTCGGCGCGGTCGTCGCGCTGCTGATCCGCGAGCCGCGTACGCCGCCCGACTCCCCCGTGCCCGCCGACGCGGTGCCGGCGAGCTCGGTCGGCCGCTGAGTGACTCGACATCGACGCTACTCCAGGTCGAACGCCTCGCCGAACAGCTCCCGCTCCTCCCCCGGGGCGAGCATCGGCGCCATCTTCTGGCCGCCCTTGAGCTGCGCCTTGTCGGCCTGGACGGCGGTGACGTCGGCCTGGACGAACGCGCACCGGTCGGTCACCCCGGCGGCCCGCGCGCGGGCGCGGGCCCGGCGCAGGGCCACCGGGGAGAAGTCCACGCCGACGACCGGGCCGAAGCCCCTACCGGCCGCCGGGCGCCCGGCCGCTCTCCAGAGGCGGTCCGGTCAGCTCACGAGCGCTCGGCGGTCAACTCCGGGGGGCGTTGCACCTCCCGCCACATCTTCGGGGCGCTGGACGCCACCACCACCTTGGCGATCTTGCCGACGACCCAGCGCAGCGCCTTGTTGCGGATCGGCTTGAACCTGTTGACCCGCAGCACGTGCTCCCGGACCCAGTGCACCCGCTCGCGGCGGCGGCGTTCGTACTCGCGCAGGCCGGAGTGGACGTCGACGGCGGTGGCCAGGCAGTCCGCCAGCACCACGCCGTCCTCGATGGCCATGCAGGCGCCCTGGCCCAGGTCGGTCGGCAGCGCGTGGGCGGCGTCGCCGAGCAGCGTCACGGGGCCCTCACCCCAGCGGTCGAGCCACTCGTGATAATAGACGTCGATCCGGCTGATCGTCTCCTGCGACGTGTTTCGGACGAACGTCGGGGCGGGGCCGCGGAGCACGTCGGCGATCTCGCGGGCCCAAGCCGGGATGCCCTGCGGGTCCTCGGTGCCGGGAGTGCGCTCGCAGGACAGCGTCCAGACCACCCGGTCGCCGCCGATCAGCCACGCCCCGCCACCGAAGCGGCTGTCCGGGTCGGAGAAGAGGTGCACGGTGCCGCGCTTGAGGCCGCAGGCGCCGGGCGCGATGCCTCGGTACGTCGACCGTCCGGTGTAGACGGCGGGGATACGGCCGTGCAGCTGCTCCAGGATGGTCGAGCGGATACCGTCGGCGCCGATCAGGTCGCCCCGGCCGATGCCGACGGTCGGGGCGCAACCGGGCCAGATGCTGTCGGCGGTGTTGGTCCGGAACATCACCTGCTGGCGGGAGTTGCGGCTCTCGAAGCCGAGCATCGGCTCGGCGCGCGCCAGCAGCCGCTCCCCCACCCCGATGGTGCGCAGGCTGGTGGTGGCGTTGCTCCAGATGGTGTGCCCGAAGCCGGCGTTGGCCGTGATCTCCTCCAGCTCGCGCCGCTCGTACACCTGCACGGCGAAGCCGTGGCGGGCCAGGGCCAGCGCGGCGGTGAGGCCGCCCACGCCCGCGCCGGTGACCAGGATGGGGCGGGTCAGGTTCATCAGTTCGCTCCTCGGGTGGTCAGCGGCGGGTCATCAGCAGCGTCACGGTGCGCGGCCGGCTGGGCAGGTACTCCAGTTCGAACGCGTCGCCGAAGAGTTCCTTCTCCTCGCCCGGGGCGATCATCGGCGCCATCTTCTGCCCGCCCTTGAGCTGCGTCTTGTCGCCCTAAAAGCAGAACAGCACGACCTTGCCGCCGGTGCGGCTGAGCCGGTGGATGGCCCGGGCCACCGCGAGGCGCTGCTCGCCCTCGGTGTCGTTGAGCGCGCCGAAGTCGCAGATCAGGTCGTACTCGTCGGCCAGGCCGGGGATCGGGCCGGCGGTGATGTCGGCCTGGGTGAACGTGCACCGGTCGGCGACGCCCGCCGACGCGGCGCGGGCGCGGGCGCGGGCGCGGCGCAGCGCGACCGGCGAGAAGTCGACGCCGACGACCGGGCCGAAACCCTTGGTGGCCAGGTAGACGGCCTCCGCGCCGGTGCCGCAGCCGAAGTCCAGGGCGCGTGGCAGCTCGGTCGGGGTGAGCCGGCCGGACTCGACCAGCTCGGTGAGCTGCGGGCGCACCTCCTTGTCCCAGGGTGCGGCGTTCAACCGGTACAGGATGTTGTAGAACCAGGGGCGCAGCCGCATCAGGACGTCCTTCCGTTCTCCACCGGCGCCGCCGGCTCCAGGTCCGCGACGATCCCCTTGAGCACCGTCGCCTGCTCGTCGTTGAGGAAGAAGTGCTGACCCGGGAGGACCCGCACGTCGCAGGGGCCGGACGTCAGCGCCGACCAGTCCGGCAGGGTGTCCGGCGGCGCCTCGGGGTCGTCGGCGCCGCCGTAGACGGTCAGCGGGCAGCTCATCCGGGGGCCGGGCCGGTACTGGTACGTGTCGGCGGCCTCGAAGTCGGCGCGCAGGACGGGAGTCACCAGGTTCAGCAGCTCCTCGTTGGCGAGCACCTCCTCCGGCGTGCCGGCCAGCTCGCGCAGCCGCTCCTTGAACTCGGGCTCGGGCAGCTGGTAGTCGTACTGGGCCATGGGGTGGGGCAGCTGCGGGGCGCGCTGCCCGGAGACGAACAGGTGGGTGGCGGGCCGGCCGTGCAGGTGCTCCAGCCGGCGGGCCAGCTCGAACGCGACCAGCGCGCCGAGGCTGTGGCCGAAGATGGCGTACGGCCGGTCGATGCGGCCCAGCAGGACGCCGATGATGTCCGCGGTGATGGCGTCGACGCTGGTCAGCGGAGTGTCGGCGATCCGGGCCCCCCGGCCGGCGTACTCGACCGGCACCACCTCGATCGAGTCGGGCAGCTCCCGGTGCCAGCGGCCGTAGATGCGCATCGCGGAGCCGCCGGCGTACGGCAGGCAGAAGAGCAGCGTCCTGGCCATCGCTCAGCCCTCCGTCGGGCCGCCGGCGCGGCCGTGGGTGGCGGCTATCGTGCGGAACTGCATGTTGGAGGTCCCCTCGTAGATCTTGCCGACTTTGGCGTCCCGGTAGAACTTCTCCACCCCGTGCTCGGGGACGAAGCCGTTGGCGCCGAGCGTCTCCACCGCCAGCGCGGCCGCCCGCTCGGCGACGTCGGAGGCGACGTACTTGGCCATCGCGGTGGCGCGCAGCCGTTGCGCGGGTGTGCCCCCGTGCTGGAGCAGCCGGGTGGTGTCGTAGAGCAGGGCCCGTGCGGCCTGCAGCTCGGCGGCGACGGGCGAAGACGATGAACAGGCCGGCCTCGGCTGCGCTGCTGATCCACCGCTTCGCCCCGTTGAGGACGTACCCGCCGCCGTCTGCGACGGCCGTGGTGCGGCTGGCGAAGGCGTCGCTGCCGGCCTCCGGCTCGCTGATGGCGTACGCGCCGACGGTGCCGTTGGCCAGCCGGGGCAGGTGCCGGCGGCGGGCGTCGCCGTCGCCGTGGTGCAGCAGCGCGCTGGCCACCAGGGCGTTCTGCACGTCGACGAGGACGGCCACGGACGGGTCGACCCGGGCGATCTCCTCGATGGTGAGCACGGTGGCGAACAGGTCCCGCCCGGCGCCGCCGTACAGCTCGGGGATCTCCACCCCCATCAGCCCGGCGGCGAACAGCTCCCGGACCAGGTCGGGGTCGATCCGGGCGGCCTCGTCCATGGCGCGGACGCGGGGCGCGACGGCCTCGGCGGCGAACCCGCGGACGGTGTCGCGCCACTTGGCGTCCTCCGGCGGCAGCCAGGTCACCGGCTGCGGCACCCCCGGTTCGGTGGCGACGGTCATCGTGGCGTCCCCTCGGTGTCGGCGTCGGAGTCCCGGCCGGCGGCGTCGGCGCTGGTGGACCGGGTCACGGCGGTGAGGAAGGCCGCGAGGTCGTCGCGGCCGAGCCCGGCGAGCGGGAAGTCGCTCGGGCTGACCGTGCCGGCGCCCGGCCGGGCGCAGTGCTCGGCCAGCTCGTCCAGCGCGGCGGTCAGCGCCTCGGCCAGACCGTCCAGCGTGGCGGCGTCGGCGGGTCCCGCGACGGCGGACAGCTCGACCACGAGGTCGCCGGCGGCGAGGTGCCCGGTGACCAGCAGCCGGTGCCCCGTCCCGTCGTACGCCCGCGGCGCCGCCGCGGCCTCCCCGGCCGCCCCCGGTGCCCCGTTGAGGTCCCCGAGATGCCGCACCAGCACCTGCGCCCGCCGGCGCAGGTGCCCGCGATCTTGCACTTCGCGCCCCGGCGAACCGGACGAATGCCGCGAACCGAGGGCCGAAAGTGCAAGATCGCCGGGGCGGGGGTGGTGGCGCGGTGGTGGTCCTTGACCGTCTGGATCAGGGTCCGGGGGGAGGTCCAGGGTCAGCGGGGCGACCGTGGCGTACGGGCCGACCGCGCCGGTGACGTCGAGGTCGCCGACCCCGTCGGCGCGCAGGTCGTGCTCGACGTCCACGGTGGCCCGGTCGGCGCCGGTGGCACGCAGCGCGGCGGCGAGCGCGACGAGCACCACCTCGTCGGCGGCCAGCCGGTACGCCCGGGACGCCGCGTCGAGCAGCGCCGCCGCCCGCGCGGCCGGCACCCGCACCTCCCGCCGGTACGCGGGCGCGCCCGGCTCGGCCGGCCCGAGTGGCAGGGGCGAGCTGTCGCCGTCGCCGCCGCGGGTGCCCGCGTCGGTGTCCTGTGGAGCTGCCCGTTCGCGCTTCCGGCGGCCGGGCCGCCGGACTCGGCGTCGGCGGCCGGATCGGCGGTCGCAGCCGGACCGGCGGTCGCAGCCGGACCGGCGGTCGCGGACCGGCGGTCGCAGCCGGACCGGCGGTCGCAGCCGGACCGGCGACCGCGGCGGCCAGGCGTTCGGCCCAGTGGCCCAGCGGCACCGGCGCCGCGGGCAGCTCCGGGCCGGCGCCGCTGGCGGCGGTGTCCAGGGCGCGGCGCAGGTCGGCGTAGAGCGGCGGCCAGGAGCGGGCGTCGACGGCGAGGTCGGCGACCAGCCAGACGAGGCGGCGCTGCCCGTCGCCGAGGTCGAACAGGGCGGCCCGGGTCAGCGGCCCGTCGACCGCGTCCAGTTCGTCCCGGATGTCCGCGACCATCTGGGCGCGGGCCGCCTCCCGGCGCGCCTCGGGCAGCGGCGCCAGGTCGATCAGCGGCACGTACGGCTCGTCCTCGACGCCGACGCGCTGCCGCCAGCCGTCCGTGCCGGGCACCAGCCGCAGCCGCAGCGCGGGGTGCGCGGCGAGCAGGGCGGCCAGCACGCGGCCGGCGGCGTCGGAGTCGACCCCGGCGGGCACCGGCAGGTCGAGCACCTGCACGCCCAGCGGCCGGGCCGGCCCGTCCGGGCCGACGAGCGCCGCCTGCCACGGGGTGAGCGGGAAGGTGCCGCCCGTGGCGTCCCGCCCGGCGGCGGTGGCGCGGGCGTCGGCGACCGCCGCCAGTTCGGCGACGACCTGGTGGGCGAACAGGTCGGCGGGGGTGATCTCGATGCCCTCGGCGGTGGCCCGGCCGACGATCTGGATGCCGGTGATGGAGTCGCCGCCGACGGCGAAAAAGTTGTCGAACGGCCCCACCTCGGGCTGGTTGAGCACCTCGCCGATCAGCCGGGCCAGCAGCAGCGCCGTCGGGCTCGCCTCCCCGGTCGGGGCCTGCTCGCCGGCCAGCCGGGCCGGGTCGGGCAGGGCCGCCCGGTCGACCTTGCCGTTGGCCGACAGCGGCAGCCGGTCCAGGGCCAGCACGAACTGCGGCACCAGGTACGCGGGCAGCGTCCGGGCGGCGTCCTCGCGGACCGCCTCGACGAGGGCGTCCCGGTCGGCGTCCGGGTCGGTGGGCACCACGTACGCGACCAGCCGCCGGTGGTGCCGGTCGCCCGGGGCGGCGGCCACGGCCGCGGCGACGCCGGGGTGGCGGGCCAGGGCGGCCTCGATCTCGCCCAGCTCGATCCGATAGCCGCCCGGCGGCCCGGCGGCCCGGCGGGCCCGGCGGCGTGCAGGGCACGGGGCCGGGCGGCGGGGTGGGGGTGGGGGTGGGGGTGGGGGTGGGGGTGGACTTGGTGGTCGCGCCCCGGCCGGGCTCAGGGATGGGGGGTGTCGGCGGCCGTCAGCCGCTCCAGCTCGGCGTCGAACCGGGGGGTCCGGCCGCAGCAGCCGACGCGCGACCAGCTCGGTGAGCACCTCGTCGGCGCCGCCGCCGATGCGGGCCAGCCGCACGTCCCGCCACCAGCCCTCGAGCGGGAAGTTCGTGGTGTAGCCGCGGGCTCCGAAGACCTGGAGGCAGTCGTCGGTCACGCGTTCCACGATGTCGCAGACGACCAGCTTGAGGGCGGCGGCCTCGTGCGCGAAGCCCTCGCCGGCCGCGCCCCGGGCCACGGTGTCGCGCAGCGCGGCGCCGGCGACGCCGAGCCGGGCGTGGGCGTGGGCCAGCCGGTGCCGGACGGCCTGCTCGTCCAGCAGTGGTCCGTCACCGACGATCCGCCGGCGGGCGTGCGCGGCGGCCAGTCCCAGCGCCATCCGGCCGGCGGTGAGCAGCTGCGCGCAGATGGAGAGGCGCTCGAACTGCAGCAGCCGGCTGGCGTACGCCAGGCCCATGCCGGGGGCGCCGAGCAGCGCGTACGGCGGCAGCAGCGTGTCGAAGGCGACCTCGCCGACGTCGCAGGAACGCAGGCCGGCGGTGTCGAAAAAGCCCTCGACGCGGACGCCCGGAGTGTCCAGGGGGACCAGGAACAGCGCCAGGTCGCGCGGGCCGCCGCCGGCCACCCGGGCCACGGCCAGCAGGTGCGTCGCCGCGCCGAGGTTCGACACGTACCGCTTGCGGCCGACCAGCCGCCAGCCCTCCGGCTCCCGGGTGGCGGTGCTGCGGATACCGGCGAGGTCGGAGCCGCCCCGCGGCTCGGTGGCGCCGAAGCAGCCGACGGCCCGGCCGGCGAGCGCGTCGTCGAGCAGGTCCCGCTGGGCGGCGTCGGCGGCCAGCCACGTCAGCGCGCCGACGAACACCTCGCTGTGCCCCATCGCGGCCAGCGCCAGCCCGCTGTCGAACTCGGCGAGTTCCTCGGCCATGGCGACCAGCCGGGGCAGCCCGCCGGTCGCCCCGGGCGTCCACCGCTCGCGGAAGACGCCGTGCGCGGCGAGGGCCGCGAGCACCTCCCGGTGGAGGTGCCCGTCGGCCGCCCAGCCACGCCGCCGGTCCGGGTCGACGCCCGCGAGCGCGCCGCGGACCAGCCCCCGGTAGTCGAGCTCCGTGGCCGTCTCCGGCACGGTCATCCCACCAGCTCCCGCCATTCGGGGTGGGCGGTGTTGCGCCCGGTGTTCAGGTCGGCGTACCGGGCGGCGAGCTGCTGCGTCACCGGCCCCACCTTGCCGCTGCCCACGGGCCGGCCGTCCACGTTCAGCACCGGCACGATGCCGGCCGCCGTGCCGGTGAGGAAGCACTCGTCGGCGTGGTAAAGGTCGGTGCGGACGAGCACGTCGACGCGGGTCGGGATGTCGTCCTCCCTGGCGAGGGTGAGAACGGTGTCGCGAACCACGCCCTCCAGGGCACCGGAGGCGAGGGTGGGGGTGCGCAGCTCACCGTCGCGCACGACGAAGATGTTGTGCGCGTAGCCGTCGGTGACGTGGCCCTCGGTGTTGAGCATGATGGCCTCGTCGTATCCGCTGGTCAGCGCCTCCACCTGGGCCAGGTAGGAGTTCAGGTACTGGCCGGTGGCCTTCGCCGCCGGGGGCAGCACGTGCGAGGGCATCCGCTGGTAGCTGGACACCTTGGCCTTTACACCCTGCTCCTTGGCGCCGCCGACGAGCGGGCCGTCGGTGCCGGCGATGATCGCCACCCGGTAGGGGGCGGTGAGCGGGTTCGGCCCGGCGCCGAGGAAGACGATCGGCCGCAGGTACGCCTCGGTGAGGCCGTTGGCCCGCACCACCGCCCGGCACGCCTCGGCGAGGTCCTCGACGGTGTACGGCAGGCGGACCAGGTAGGTGGCCGCGGAGCGGGCCAGCCGGCGCAGGTGGTCGGTGAGGCGGAAGATGGCCGGGCCCTGCGGGGTGTCGTGGCACCGGATACCCTCGAAGAAGCCGATCCCGTAGTGCAGGCCGTGCGAGCTGACGTGCACGTG
The DNA here is from genome assembly GCF_007830265.1 of Micromonospora olivasterospora. NCBI lineage: Bacteria > Bacillati > Actinomycetota > Actinomycetes > Micromonosporales > Micromonosporaceae > Micromonospora > Micromonospora olivasterospora. The sequence goes on along the minus strand of NZ_VLKE01000001.1, from coordinate 5,294,159 downwards.
CGCGTCGTCCCAGTCAACCAGGGCCCCGTCCAGCCACACCTTGGCGTCGGTCATCACGCTCTCCCTCCGTTGCCCCACTGCTGCTGCTCCGGCACGGACGCGATGCGGCGGCGGAGGTTGACCACGGCCGGGTCCGGTGGTTGTACCGTCTCCTCGGCCAGCAGACCGTGGCTCAGGGCGACGGTCACCGCCACCGTCCGGTTGGGACAGTTCAGTTTGGCCAGGACGTTGCCGACGTGCCGCTTCGCGCCGTGCTCGGAGATGCCGAGCCGTCGGGCGATCTGCTTGTTGCTGAGCCCTTCGGCCAAGAGCTTAAGAGCCTGCCGTTCCCGCGGCGTGAGCATGAAAGGCGGGTCCGAACGGGGCTTGCCAGCGGTACGTAGCTCATCGAGAATGCGCCGCGCCAGGGACCCCGGGATGGGCATCTCGCCGTGGCGCAGCTTGTGCAGGCTGTCGGCCAGGACCGTGCGGTTCAGCCCCGGCTCCAGCAGGAACCCGTCGACCGACAGCGTGGCGACCTCCGGCAGCAGGGCGTCCTCCGGCTGCCGGAGCAGGAACAGCGAGGACGTGCCGGTACGCACGGCGGCGGCGAGGACCGCGTCGGTGCCGCCGGGCGGGCCGTCGGCGGAGACGATCAGGATCTGGTACTCGCCCGTCTCCAGCAGTCGGATGGTGGCGAGCGGGTCGCCGCCGGGCTGCACGGTGGTCACCATCGGCAGGTCCGCCAGCATCTGACTGAGTCCGCAGCGGGTCAGCTCGTTCTCGATGGCCACCAGGACCGCGAGCCCGGCGGTGGCCGTTGACGGGCGTGGGCTGACGCTCACCTCTTGCATGTTCTCTTCCTCCCCCGGGGCCTCGCACGGCCCCCTGCACACATCCGGGCGGCGCGGCGCCGACGGCCGGTGCGGCCGGGGGCCTCGCCGCCCGTTGGAAATGGAACATGAGCTTGCGGCTCGACCAGCCGGATAAGCAGATATCCGAGCTGGTCGATCATTCCTGACGGGAATGTTAACGGTCCATGGCTCTCGACACCACAAAACCAGAGTGACTACGAAGAGTAGGCCACGCGGCCGGGAGGCGCCGACCCGCGTTGACGTCGTCAAATGCGAGTCCCGCCGCCCCGGACCATTGTGGCTTTGCCCCGGCGACCCGGCGTGAAACGATGCCGGCGTGACGACATTCCCCCGGGCAAGACGGACCGCGATGACCGTTCTGCGTATTGCCGGTGCATTAGCAATCCTCGTTGTCGCAATCGGAGTCGCCTGGTCCGCCGTGTTCGGGGTGGCCCGGGTCAGCGACCGCCCCGCCGTGTTCCTCGCGGCCGGCCTGGCGGCCTACGCGGCCGTACTGGCGGCGGGCGGTTGGCTGCTCACCCAGCGGCTGCCGGACGGCACGGCCAGCCGGGCCCGGGCGGTGGGGGCCGCCGTGGCGGCGATCCTGGTCCTGCTCCCCGCGGCGTGGGCGCTGCTGGCGCCGAACGCCCCGCACGCCACGCGGGACCCGGCCGGCCTGCGGCACTGGGCGCTGCCCGACGGCGCCCGGCTCGCCGCGCTGCTGGTGCCGGCCCGGCCCCGGGCGACCGGCGATCCGATCGTCTTCCTGCACGGCGACCCCGGGGTGGCGGACATGGACCACGACGCGCCGGTGCTGGGCCGGCTCGCCGGCAGCGGCCGGGACGTCTGGCTCTACGACCAGCGCGGGGCGGGCCGCTCCAGCCGGCTGGCCGACCCGGCCGGCTACTCACTCGAACGGGACGTCGCCGACCTGGAGGAGGTCCGCCGCCGGATCGGCACCGACCGGATGGTGTTGATCGGGCACTCGTACGGGGCGACTCTCGCCGCCAACTACCTGGCCCGGCACCCGGAGCGGGTCTCCCGGGTGGTCTTCTACTCGCCCGGGCGCCTGGTGCCGCAGGTGGGCGACGTCAGCGGCAACGGCATGCTCGGCCGGCTCGACACCCGGCAGCGGCTGGCCGTGCTCGGCAGCACGCTGTCCCCGCGGGCCATGCTGACCTGGAGCCTGGTCAGGGCCAATCCGCGGGCGGCGCACGCGTTCTCCGGCGACGCGGAGATGGACGCCCGCTTCGCCACCCTGTACCGGCAGGCCGCGCCGGGCCTGGTCTGCGCCGACAGCCCCGCCCCGCCGGCCCCCGCCCGACCCGGGTTCTACGCCAACCAGGTGCCCCTCGCCAGCACCCGACAGGCGGACGACATCCGCCCGGCCCTGGCCGGGCTGCGGGTGCCCGCGCTGATCCTCAAGGGCGCCTGCGACTACCTGCCGTGGTCGTTCGCCGCCGACTACCAGGGCAGCGTGCCGGGCAGCCGGCTGATCTTCTTCGACCGCTCCGGTCACCAGATCCACCTGGAGCAGGAGGCCGAGTTCCTGGCGGTGGTCCGCGCCTTCCTGGCCGACGCCCCGAGCCCGCTGCCGCCCTGGTCGGACGCCGAGCCGCCGCCGAACTACCAGGGCGCCCGCTGAGCGGGCCAGGCATCGACGCGGGCCAGGGCGGCCACCGGTCGACAACGTTGCAAATTGCAGCCAAGGTTACCCGCCCTCGGCTTGTCGATTGGCTGCCGAGAGAGCCTCCTGCCGGGGCGACTACTACTCTCCGTAGCATTCGCGGGTTACCGGACCGGTAAACCTTTCGCACCCTGCCGGAAAGCTCGGCGACCAATATCGGGACCGCTCCCAGCGCGCGATTACCCGCCATGCGCCAACCGGCAGGGAATTATTGAGTCGACAAGTATATTGGGACGCGGCGGTAGCGCCCGTCCGCAAATGTTCGCCCTGCGAGGTAAACGGACGTTCAGGGCAGCCGCACCACCTGACCAGCGTACAGCAGACCGGCGCCGAACCCGAGCAGCAGCGCGAGGCCGCCGCGGACCTCCGGGGCACGGCTGACCAGTCGGTCCAGCGCCATGGGCACCGACGCGGCGGCGGCGTTGCCCAGGTCCGCGTGCCCCATCACCGCGAGGGTCTCCTCGGGGCCCGCGAAGCGACGGAGCCGGATGCCGGAGCGGCGTTGGATCCACTCCTCGGTCGAGTCGATGCCGGCACACACCTCCCGGTTGGTCACCACCCGCTCGGGCAGGTACCCGCCGATCCCCACGATCGCCGCGTGCGGCGCCCCGTCCAGCGGCACGTCCATCAGCCCCTTCCGCCTCTCGACCCGGCACCCGTCCGCGGGTCGCCCGTACGCAGCCTCCCCGGCGAGCGGGTGCGGCCGGCCATGGCGACCAGCACCGCCAGGCTGCTTCCGCATGTCGGCGTCGCCTCCACGTCGGTGGCCCCAGGGCCGGTTCGGCGCGGCACACGGCCCACGTCGCGCTCGGCCGGAGCCGAACGGATGACGCGGCGTCGTCCGCGCGGGTCCTCGGCGACTGTAGGAACGTTCGAAGGCGCCCTGGCACGCCGATCGGGCACCCCGAGTGGCCATCCCCGTCCGGCCTCCGCCCGGGTCGCGCTCCCGCTGGTCGGGACCGGCGTACGCGCCCGGGCCGGTCGGCGGGGCCGAACGGCTACGGTGGGCCGCCCGTCGCCGCGGTAGACCTCGGGTGAAGGGAGCGGCAGATGCGCGACGACTTCCCGCGGTACCTGGCCAAGGAGCTGGACGCCGCCGACCCGCTGGCGGACCTGCGCGACCGGTTCGTGATCGGCGACGACGACCTCATCTACCTCGACGGCAACTCGCTGGGGCGGCTGCCGGCGGCCACCCCGGCCCACCTGGACCGGCTGGTCCGCCAGGGGTGGGGGGACCAACTCGTCCGCTCCTGGCCGACGTGGATCGAGTGGGGCCGGCGCCTCGGCGACCGGCTCGCCGCGCACGCGCTCGGCGCCCGCCCCGGCGAGGTCGTGGTCTCCGACTCGACCTCGGTCAACCTGTACAAGCTCGCCGCCGCCGCGCTGGACGCCGCGGGCGGGCGCCGTACGATCCTCGTCGACGCCGAGGACTTCCCCACCGACCGGTACGTCCTGCAGGGGCTGGCGCAGGCCCGCGGGCTGACCCTGCGGATGCTCCCCTCCGACCTCGACGAGGGGCTGCGGCTGCACGAGCTGCGGGCCGCGCTGGACACCGACGTGGCGCTGGTGGTGCTCTCCGCGGTCTCCTACCGGTCCGGGGCGCTGCTGGACATGGCGGCCGTGAACGCCGCCGCCCGCGAGGTCGGTGCGGTCGTGCTGTGGGACCTCTGCCACGCCGTGGGGGCGGTGCCGGTCGAGCTGGAGGCCAGCGGCGCCGAGCTCGCCGTCGGCTGCACCTACAAGTACCTCAACGGCGGCCCCGGCGCCCCGGCCTTCCTGTACGTGCGCCGGGAGCTGCAGTCCCGGCTGCGCCAGCCGATCCAGGGCTGGTTCGGCCAGCGCGACCAGTTCCTCATGGGGGCCGACTACGACCCCGCCCCCGGCGTGGACCGGTTCCTGGTCGGCACCCCGCCGATCCTCTCGCTGGCCGCGCTCGACCCGGCCCTGGACGTCCTCGCCGAGGCCGGCGTCGCCCGGATACGCGCCAAGGGCCGCCGCCTCGGCGAGCTGATCGTGGCGCTGACCGACGCCTGGCTCACCCCGCACGGCTTCCGGGTGGCCTCGCCGCGCGACCCGGACCGGCGCGGCGGCCACGTCTCGCTGCACCACCCCGAGGCGCTGCGGATCTCCCGGGCGCTGGCCACGCAGGCGCGGGTGGTGGGCGACTACCGCACCCCCGACCGGCTGCGCCTCGGCCCGGCGCCCCTGTACACCCGGTACGTGGACGTCTGGGACGCCATGGACCGGCTGCGCGACCTCGCCGAGCGGCGCGCCTGGGAGCACGTGCCGGGCGAGCCGTCCCGGGTCACCTGAGCGGGACCGGACGTCAGGCGCCGCGCGGCGCGTACATGATCACCGCGACGCCGACGAGGCAGATCACGGCACCCACGACGTCCCAGCGGTCGGGGCGGAAGCCGTCGACGACGACGCCCCAGGCGAGCGAGCCGGCGACGAACACGCCGCCGTAGGCCGCGAGGATCCGGCCGAAGTTCGGGTCGGGCTGGAAGGTGGCGACGAAGCCGTACGCGCCGAGGGCGATGACGCCGGCGGCGATCCACCACAGGCCGCGGTGTTCGCGCCAACCCTGCCAGACCAGCCAGGCCCCGCCGATCTCGGCGAGCGCGGCGAGCGCGAACAGCAGCAGCGAACGAAGGACGGTCACCCGCGGCACCGTACCGCACCGGGCGGACGACGCCGCCCGCCGTGACCGGGCCACGGCGGGCGGATCAACGGCCGGCGAGCAGGGCGGTGTAGTCGTCGGCGGTCAGGGGCCGGGGCGACAGCGCGCCGTCCGCCCTGGGCACCCCGAGGGGCCGGCCGCCGCGCAGGAACGACACGGCGGTGACGTCGTCGCGGGCGGTCAGCGTGCAGACGATCTGCCCGAACGCGATCAGTTCGTCGCTGCGGGCGTTGTCATCGCCGGCGCCGGCCACGGTGACCCGGGCCTCGCCGGCGACCACGCCCGTGACGCCGGCACCCGTCACCCCGGCCAGGGCGCTGGTGAGGCCGGCCGCCCGCTCGCCGGCGGTGGGCCCGGCGAGCAGGTGCCGGAGCTGGGCGTCGGCGGTGGGCGCGGCAACGACGCGGCGGGCCACCGGCACCAGCCGGTCGTCCCGGACGAAGCAGAGCGTCTCGGTGACCCGGCCGGCCGCCGGCGGCAGGTCGACGGTGGTCGGCGAGGGGAACGGGCCGGGCGGGGCCTCGACCACCCGGGGCGCGGCCTCCGTGCCGACCCCGCAGGCGGCGACCGCCGTCAGCAGCGCGGCCAGCGCCACCGGGACGACGCCCCGGCGGGCGCCGCGCGCGGCGCGGACGACCCGCCGGGCGCCGGCACCGCACGAACCGCGGGTCACGACAGGCTCCCCGGCAGGGTCACCCGGAAGCGGGCCCCGCCGCCGCCAGGGCGGTCCGCGACCTCGGCCGCCCGCCGTGCGCCGCGGCGTGCTGCGCGACCAGCGCCAGGCCGAGGCCCGTACCGTCGCCGGCGCCGCGGTCGTGGGCGGCCCGACCGCGCACGAACCGGTCGAAGATGGTCTCGCGGTCCTCCGCGGGGACGCCCGGGCCGTGGTCGTCGACCTCGATCACCCCGGCGTCGCCGGCGCGGGACAGCCGCACCGCGACCGGGCCGGCGCCGTACCGCACGGCGTTGTCGAGCAGGTTCGCCAGCACCTGCGCGACGCGGCGCCGCTCCACCCGCCAGGTGGCCGGCGTGTCCGCCCCGAGGGCCACCAGCGCCGGCGGCAGGTCCCGGTCCGCGCAGGCGGCGCGGGCCAGGGCCGCCACGTCGACGGCGGCCCGGCGGGCGGTCTCGTCGCTGCGGGCCAGGTCGATCAGGTCGTTGACCAGCCGCTGGAAGCGGTCGATCTCGTCGGCGACCAGGCCGGCGGCGGTGGCCGTGCGCCCGTCGTGGTGGGCGCGCCGCCGCTGCAGGACGCTCGCGGCGGCGGCCAGGGTCTGCAACGGCGAGCGCAGTTCGTGGCTGACGTCGGCGGCGAACCGGCGGTCCCGCTCGATCCGGCGGGCGAGCTGGTCGACCATGTGGTTGAACGACGTCGACAGCCGGGTCAGGTCGGGATCGGTGGCCGGGTCGAGGCGGGCGGTGACGTCGCCGGCGGCGATCCGCTCCGCGGCGTCGGCGACCGCGGTGAGGGGACGCAGGCTGTGCCGGGTCGCGTACCAGCCCAGCGCCGCACCGGAGCCGGCCACCATGATGGCCACCGCGGTCAGCGTCAGCGCCAGGGCCCGGAACGTGCGCTCCAACTCCCCCAGCGAGTTGACCTCGTAGTACGTCGCCGAGCCGGACAGCGGCACCCCGACCAGCAGCGCCGCCTGCCCGTCGACCCGGACCCGCTGCACGGCCGGCTCGCCGGAGCGGACGAGGCGTTGCAGGTCCTCGGGGATGGCGGCGGTGAGGCCCTCGTCGGCGATGAGGCCGTACCACTGGCCGTCGCGGTGCAGCAGGGCCCGCCGGCTGCTCCCCGTGTCCAGCGACCGCAGCACCTCTGCCACGTCCGGGGCCTCGGCGTCCAGCCCGCTGCGCACCACGGCGGCGTCGAAGTACGCGGCCCGGACCGCGGTGCGCTCCCGCTCGTCGAGCAGCGAGCGGCGGGTCAGCTCGTACGACACCAGCGCCATCGACGCGGCCAGCAGCAGCGCGCCGGCGGCGAACGCGGCGGTGACCCGGGCGCGCAGGCCGAGGCGGCGGCACGACCGGCGGCGGACGCGGTTCACCGCTGCAGCTTGTAGCCGAGGCCGCGCAGGGTCACCAGGTGCCTCGGGTTGGCCGGATCCGCCTCGATCTTCTGCCGCAGCCGTCCGACGTGGACGTCGACCAGCCGCTCGTCGCCGGTGTCGTACCCCCACACCCGGCTCAGCAGCTGCTGGCGCGACAGCACCCGGCCGGCGTGCTCGGCCAGCTCACACAGCAGTCGAAACTCGGTGCGGGTGACCGCGACGGTCCGCCCCGCGCGGCGGACCTCGCCCGCCTCCGGGCTGACCTCCAACTCGCCGAAGGACAGCACCGGCACCGGCCCGGAGGCCGCCGGCACGGCGGCGCGGGCGCGGCGGCGCAGGGCACGCAGCCGGGCCGTCAGCTCCTTGATGGCGACCGGCTTGACCACGTAGTCGTCGGCACCGGCCTCCAGCGCGGCCACGATGTCGTGGGTGTCGTCGCGGGCGCTGACCACCACGATCGGCACGTCGTCGTCGCGGCGCAGCGCGCGGATGCACTCGAAGCCGTCCATGCCGGGCAGCATCAGGTCGACCAGGACGTAGTCGGCCGGGTCGCGGCGCTGCGCGCGCAGCCCCTCCTCGGCGGTGGCCGCGCCCCAGGCGTCGTATCCCTCGTCCTCCAGCGCCAGTTGCAGCGCCAGCCGGATCCGGTCGTCGTCCTCGATCACCAGTACCGCCGTCATACCGGCATCATTCCCAAGCCCCCCGCCGGCCGACCAGTCGCGCCGGCCCGGCGGCGGATTTGTCACGCAACTGTCATGCGCCCGCGCCAAGCCCGCCAACCGGGGCGGGCACCGTGGTGGCCGTCGGCATCCGCGAGGAGAGGGGGAACGTCGTGACCACGCCGCTGGCACGCGCGAGATGCACCGTCCCGCCGCCGGCCCCGCATCCCGCACGGGAGCGGGCGTGACCGGGGTCGCCCTCGTCAGCGCCCTCGCCGTGGGGCTCGTCGTCGGGGCGCTCGGCGGGCTGATGGTTCCCGCGCCGGTGGCGCCGCGCTGGCTCACCCTCGTCGCCGGTGTCGCCGCGGCCCTGCTCGGCGCCGTCCTCGTCCGCCTGGCCGGCGTGGACGGCGCGCGCCTCCGGCTGCTGGACCTGCTGGCGCCGGCCGGGCTGGCCGGCGTCGGCGTCGCCCTCGTCGCGGCCACCGCCGGCCGCGCCGACTCGGCCTGGGCGCGGCAGACCCCGTCCGGCACCGACCGCGGCCCGGGAGAGGAGCACGGATGACGGTCGTACCGGACGACCAGCGGATGACCCTGATCTGCGACACCTGCGGCGACACGGACACCGGCACGGCGTGCGTGCTGCCGGACGCCGAGGTCGTCTGGACCCTGCTCGCCGAGTACGGCTGGAGTGGGTCCCCGTTCGCCACCGGCCCGCACCGCTGCCCGCGGTGCAGCCCGCTGCCGCCCGGGACCCGCCCGCGCCGCGCGGACCGCGACACCACCCTCGGCGTCGACCTGCCGGGCGTGGTGGCCGCCGACCTCGACGACGGCGACGCCCTACGGTGCGCGCTGCGCGACGCGGTCGAGGTCGGGGCGTACGTCGTGGTCGACTTGAGCGGGGTGCGGACCGTCGACTCCGACGGTCTGGGCCTGCTCGTCCGCGCCCAGCGCGACGCCCGCGAGCGGGGCAGGGCGCTGTGCCTGGCCGCGCCGTCGCGGTTCGTCCGCGCCGTCCTGCACACCATGCGCCTGACCGGGGCGTTCCCGCTGTTCGACAGTCCCGCCGCGGCGCTCGCCCGACTCTCACCGGCCCCGGCCGGGCCGCTCCCCGCCGTCCCCTGCGCCCATACCTGACCGCCGCCCGGCGTCGCCGGCCCGACCAGTCCAGAGAGGCACCTTCCGTGGTCATGCCCTGGCCGTACCCCGACGACCGCTCCTGGCCGGACGAGCCCGGGCCGACGGACGACGACGCCCGGATCGCCGCCGCGGTGGCCCGGCGGTTCGGCGACGGCTGGACCAGCCGGCACCGGCACGTCTGCATCGCCGTGCAGAACCGCGTGGTCATCCTCTCCGGCGTCGTCGCCGACCCGCAGACCCGCCGGGCCGCCGGGGAGCTGGCGTGGAGCGTGCCCGACGTCGTCGACGTCTGCAACGCGCTCCGGCTGGCCGGCCCGCGCCGGTAGGGGCCCTGGCGGCTATCCGGCGTACGCCCGGACCTGCCCCCGCACCGCGACCGCGACCTGGGCGCCGGCGGCCAGGCCGGTGCCCTCGTCGAGGGTCCGGGCGGTCAGCACGGTGCCGTCGTCGAGGCGCAGCGTGGTCAGCGCGTCGCGCCCGTGGAAGTCCTGCCGGACCACGGTCGCGGGTGCCCCGCCGGACGGGGCGAGCGGACAGCGCCTCGCCCTGGTCGTGGGTGACCAGCACGCCGGTGGCGCCGTCGGCGCGCAGCGCCTGCCGCACGTCGGCCCGCAGCTCGGCGCGCAGCTTCGCGTCCAGGGCGCTGAACGGCTCGTCCAGCAGCACCAGCGGCGGCCGGGGCGCCAGCGCCCGGGCCACCGCGACCCGCTGCTGCTGGCCGCCGGAGAGCTGGTGCGGCATCCGCGCGCCGTACCCGGCGAGGCCGACCAGGTCGAGCACCTCCTCGACCCGGCCGGAGCGGCGGGCGGCCCGGTCCAGGCCGTAGCCGACGTTGTCCGCGACGGACAGGTGCGGGAACAGCGCCCCCTCCTGCGGCACGACGGCGACGCGGCGGCGGTGCGCCGGGACGTGCACGCGGTCCCGAGCACCGGCCGGCCGGCGACCGTGATCGCGCCGGGTGCCTCCGGGGTCGGTGAGTCCGGTGCGGGCCGCGAGCAGCCAGGTGGGCACGGCGGCGAGCGCGACGAGGATGGCCGCGTACGGGGCCGCGGCGGCGTACGCGGCGGTCGAGGTGTGCGTCCACAGCTCGGTGGCCAGGGTGTCCATTCCGGTGGGCCGCAGCAGCAGCGTGGCCGGGAGTTCCTTCATGCAGGTGAGGAACGTCAGCGCCGCGCCGGCGCCGATGCCGGGCAGGGTCAGCGGCAGGGTGACCGTGCGGAACACCGCGAACGGTCCCCGGCCCAGCGACCGGGCGGCCTCCTCCACGGCGGTCGGGCTCTGCGCGGCGGCGGACGCGACCGCGCCGACGGCCAGCGGCAGGAACAGCGTCGCGTACGCCAGCGCCAGCAGCCAGTGCTGGCCGTGCCGGCGGTGGACCGGCTGGAGCGGCGGCTGCCGTTCGCGCTGCCGCTCGCCGGCTGGGCCGCGGCCCGGGCCGACACCACCGGACGGCGCCTCGCGGTGACCGCCGGCGCCGTGCTCACGGTGCCCGGGTTCTTCGGCGAGCCGGCGCGGGAGGCGCTGGTCGTGGCCGGGTTCGCGCTGCTGGTCTGGGTGCCGGCGCTGCCGAGCCGGCGGGCGGTCAACCGGGCGGCGGCGCTGCTGGCCGGCGGTTCGCTGTACGTCCACCTCACGCACTGGCAGGTATGGCCGCTGGTCGCCCCGTGGTCGCGGTGGGCGGCACTGGTCGCGTCCCTGGCCGTCGGGATCGGCTGCGCGGCGCTCGCCCGGCTGGCGTCCCGGCGGCTGCCGGCGGTGCTACGCCGGGCCCGCCCGCTGGCCGCGCGGGCGGCCCCGCGCTGACCCTCAGTCGTCGGGGCAGCAGACGGTCAGCGCCCCGGGCGCCACCCTGACCTTCAGCCGCTTCGTCTCCGCCCGCGCCCCGCCGTCCAGCTCGTACGTCCGCGGCGCGGCGAACCGTACCTTGATCTTCCGGCCCCGGGTGATCCGCACGAACGGCGACTCGTCGGAGCGGCCGGCGGCCATCCGGCCCAGCGTCCGCGCCCAGTCCACCGCGCCGGCCGCCGTGGCCACCCCCACCTCCAGCGCGCCGTCGTCGGGGCGGGCGTCGTCGAACGCGGGGATGCCCCCGGTGATCGTGCCGACGTTGCCGAACAGCACGCAGCTCGCCTCGCCGTCGAACCAGTCGGACCCGTCCACCCGGATCCGGGTGCGGACCAGCTCGCCGCGGACGTGCCGCAGCCCCGTCCACACGTACGCGAGGCGGCCCAGCCGGCCCTTGAGCCGGCGGTCGGCCTCGCCGATCAGCTCGCCGTCGAAGCCGGCACCGGCCATCACCGCGAAGTGCTCGCCGTTGAGCCGGCCCAGGTCGAGCCGGCGCCGCCGCCCGCCCAGGCCCACCCGCACCGCCCCGGCAGGTCGGCCGGGACGCCGAGGTTGGTGGCGAAGAGGTTCGCCGTCCCGGCGGGCAGGATCGCCATCGGCACGCCGCTGCCGGCGAGGGCGTCGGCGCAGCGCTGCACCATGCCGTCGCCGCCCCACACGAAGACCAGCCCGGCGCCCCTCTCCAGCGCCTTGCGGACCTTCTTCGGCGCCTTGCGGCTCTTGGGCACCTCGTACCAGAGCAGGTCGTCGACGCCGGCGTCGACCAGCGTGGCGCGCAGCTCGTCGAGGCCGCCGCCGAGGGTCTTCTTCCGGTGGGCGACGACGGCGACGATGCCGACGCGGTCCGGAGCGGCCTCGTCGGGCCTGGTCAGCGTGCTGGTGCTCATGCTCGCCCGTGTTACCCAGCCGGCCCGGAGTCCACGCGTACCGGCCTCGGGACCCGGAAGCGCCCGGCCGGAGTACCGGCCGGGCGCTTCGGTGCGGGTCACCGGCCCGAACCGGCCCGGTGAGCGGGTGTCAGAGGCTGAGCCGCTGGCCGGGGAAGATCAGGTTGGGCCGGTCGCCCAGGACCCGCCTGTTCTTCTCCCACAGCGCGTGCCAGCCGCCCCCGACGCCCTTGGCCTGCGCGATCTCCGACAGGGTGTCCCCCGACCGCACCACGTACGTCCGGCCGCCGCCGGTGGACGGGGTGCTCTTCGTGGTGTCCCGCTTGCTCCGCGACGCCGGCTTCTCGGTACGCGAGGACCGCTCCTTCTTCGGGGCGGCCTTCGTCTCCGACTTCGGGCTGTACTTCTTGGTCGAGCCGCCCTTCTTGCCGCAGGTCGGCCACGCCCCGATGCCCTGGCCCCGGAGCACCTTCTCGGCGATGCGGATCTGCTCGCTGCGGGTCGCCAGGTCGGCGCGCGCGGCGTACTTCTTGCCGCCGTAGCCGGCCCAGGTGCTCTGCGAGAACTGCAGGCCCCCGTAGTAGCCGTTGCCGGTGTTGATGTGCCAGTTGTTGCCGGACTCGCACTGGGCGATGGCGTCCCAGTTGACCGCGGCCTGGGCCGGGGCGGCCGGCCCGAACAGGGCGACGGCGCCGGCGACGGCGCCCGCCGCGACGGTCCCGACGGCGGCACGGCGAGCGGTCACCCGACGGTGGCGGGCGATGTATCCAGTTGCCATGGTGATCCTCCACGCCGACGAGGTGAGCTGTCGGGTTCGGGCCGAGGAGCCCGGCCGCCGGTGGCGGCTTCACCCCGAGGTGACGGTGCACCGAGGAACGTTGGGTCCCCCGCTCCTGCCTGAGGACAAGGTGCCGACGGCCGGCGGCAGGATTAGGCGTTACCGACCGTGGTGTCCACGTTCGCGGACCCGACCGACGTTAGGCACCCTCCGCGACGGTCGCCCACCTATTGTTACCTTCTTCACCCGCTCGGGCGACGGGCTCCACAGTCGAGTTCCGCAGCCGCGCAGACCGTGCATGACGCCCGACGGACCGACTCGGACCAGGCCGCCCCCGGGCCGGACGGTGACGCAGCGTAGTGTCCGTCCGATCCCGCACATCGCGAACGTGAGTCACCCCCCACACAGGTCAGTGTGGCGGTCGCTGGCCCAGTCGGCCACGACATCGCCCGGCGCTCCGCCGATTCGTCCACGACATCAGCTCCACAGGAAGTACCCACCCGGCGTGGTGGATCCTGGCGGTCTCGGAACCGGCGATCGCGAAGGCGGCACGGGGCGGGCACGAGCGGCAGGACCGGCCGGCGCCTCCCTGGCGCCGGCCGGTTCGTACCTGCCCGCCGCGGCCCTACAGGGTGCGAGCCAGCCGGTCGGCGAGGACGCGGGTGAACCGGGACGGGTCGGCCAGCTCGCCGCCCTCGGCCAGCAGCGCCATGCCGTACAGCAGCTCCGCGGTCTCGGCGACCGCGTCGGACTCGGCGCCCTGCTCGTGGGCCTTGCGCAGCCCCTCCACCAGCGGGTGGCCCGGGTTCAGCTCCAGGATCCGCTTGACCTGCGGCACCTCGTGCCCCATCGCCCGGTACATCTTCTCCAGCGTCGGGGTGATGTCGTGGGCGTCGCCGACCACGCAGGCCGGCGAGGTGGTCAGCCGGGTGGAGAGCCGAACCTCCTTGACGTTGTCGCGCAGCTTCTCCGTCATCCACGACAGCAGGTCGGCGTACTCCTGGCGCTGCTGCTCACGCGCGGACTCCGCCTCCTTCTTCTCCTCCTCGGTGTCCAGGTCGACCTGGCCCTTGGCGATCGAGCGCAGCGGCTTGCCGTCGAACTGGCCGACGCGGTCGACCCAGACCTCGTCCACCGGGTCGGTGAGGATCAGCACCTCGTAACCCTTGGCCCGGAACGCCTCCATGTGCGGCGAGTTCTCGATCATCGACCGGGACTCGCCGGTCATGTAGTAGATGTCGGTCTGGCCGTCCTTCATCCGCTCCACGTAGTCGCGCAGGCCGGTCAGCTGCTCCGGGTCGTCAGTGGAGGCCACGGAGACGACGTCGAGAATCGCCTCGGTGTTGTCCGGGTCGTCGAGCAGGCCCTCCTTGAGCGCGGGGCCGAACTCCGACCAGAAGGTGCGGTAGCGCTCGGCGTGCTCGGCCTTCATCTCCTTGACCGTGGCGAGGATCTTCTTCACCAGCCGGCGGCGGACCGCCTTGATCTGGCGGTCCTGCTGGAGGATCTCGCGGGAGATGTTGAGCGACAGGTCGTGCGCGTCGACGACGCCCTTGACGAAGCGCAGGTAGTTGGGCATCAGCGCGTCGCAGTCGTCCATGATGAACACGCGCTTGACGTAGAGCTGCACGCCGCGACGGGCCTGCGGGGCGAACAGGTCGACCGGGGCGTGCGACGGCAGGAACAGCAGCGCCTCGTACTCGAAGGTCCCCTCGCCCCTCATGTGGATGGTCTCGAGGGGGTCGGCCCAGTCGTGGCTGACGTGCTTGTAGAACTCCTTGTACTCGGCCTCGTCGACCTCGCTGCGCGGCCGGGCCCACAGCGCCTTCATCGAGTTCAGCGTCTGCACGTCGCGGGTGACCTCGTCGTCGGCGCCCTTGCGCTCCACGGTCATCCGGATCGGCCAGGCGATGAAATCGGAGTACCGCTTGACGATCTCGCGGATCTTCCACTCGGCCGTGTAGTCGTACAGGTGGTCGTCGCTGTCCTCGGGCTTCAGGTGCACCGTGACGGCGGTGCCCTGCGGGGCGCCGTCGACGGTCTCCACGCTGTACGTGCCCTCGCCGGTGGACTCCCACCGGGTGCCCTCGCTCTGCCCGGCGCGGCGGGTCAGCAGCGTGACCCGGTCGGCGACCATGAACGTGGCGTAGAAGCCGACACCGAACTGCCCGATCAGGTCGGCGGACGCGGCCGAGTCCTTGGACTCGCGCAGCTTGGCCAGCAGCTCGGCGGTGCCCGACTTGGCGATGGTGCCGATCAGCCGGACCACGTCGTCGCGGGACATGCCGATGCCGTTGTCCCGGACGGTGAGCGTGCGGGCGTCGCGGTCGACCTCGATCTCGATGTGCAGGTCGGAGACGTCGGCTGCGAGATCCTTGTCGACCAGGGACTCCAGGCGCAGCTTGTCCAGTGCGTCGGACGCGTTGGAGATCAGCTCGCGCAGGAAGACGTCCTTGTTCGAGTAGATCGAATGGACCATCAGCTGAAGCAGCTGGCGCGCCTCCGCCTGGAACTCCAGCGTCTCGATCCGGTTGCTCACACCGACCCCCTTCTGGGAACTTATCGAGCCTTCGCGCACAGGATACGAGCCGTCGCTGGCCGTCGCGCCAGCCGCCCGGGGGTCGGACGTCAGCGGCCGGCCGGAATTCACCGGCCGACCGGGACGGGTCAGTCGCGCAGCAGGTCGGCGTGGGCGGCGCGGAGCCGGGCCAGGGCCGGGTCGCTGCCGGGGGCGACCCGGCGGTCGAGCTCGGCCCAGACCTCGGCGAGCGCCGCGGTCACCGCCCGCAGCTCGGCGGCGTGCCGCCGGCTGCTCTGCCGGTGCAGCTCGTCGAGGCGGCGAGCCCAGCCGGCGGTGACCGTGGCGAGACGGTCGGCGTCGGCGCGGGCCTGGGCCGCCGTCCGGGCGGCGGTAGCGGGCACGATCGCGGCGATCGGGCGGGGGTCGCCGTCGCGGGTGACCAGCGTGACCGTGTCGGTCAGCTCGGCCATCGCGACGAGCTGGGTCAGCCGGGTGCGGGCCTCGCGCAGCGGCAGGGCACGCGGCGGGGTGGGCTCGTGGGCCAGTGCGGGGACAGCCATGCGTCCATGCTGGACGCCGGGTACGACAATAACTGCGCTCTCGGGGACCCAACGGTCCCGGTCGAGGGAAAACCCCAGGTCACTGCGGGCCGGGTCGGCGTCCGGCTCCGGCGGCCGTCGCCAGGTCGGCCACGGGGAGCACCCGGCCGGCCAGCGGCAGGCGGCGCAGCGCCTCGGCGTCCTCGGCCCCGGCGAGGACGGGTGGGGCGTCCAGGGCCCGCCAGGCGTGCAGCAGCGCCGCGACGGCCGGGCCGGACCGCCGATCCCGCCGGCCCGGGGCCGGCTTTTCAATGCCGGTGACGCGAATCCGCGCCTGCCACTACCCCGCGGTGAGGTAGGCGGCGGGCACCGCCTCGGTGAGCCACACGCCGTTGTCGCTGCGGTAGAAGACGTGGCCGTCGCGGGCCATCGCCGCCGCGTCGACGGTGAGGACCACGACCGGGCCGCCCCGGCGGGCGCCGACCCGGCGGGCGGTGTCCACGTCCGGCGACAGGTGGACGTGGTGCCGCCCGCCCCGGTTCAGGCCGGTGGCCCGGATCGAGTCCAGCACGGCGGCGGCGGTGCCGTGGTACAGCCGCTCGGGCGGGGACTGCGGGGCCAGGCCGAGGTCCACGGGAATGGAGTGCCCCTGAGTGGCCCGGATCCGTTCGACCCCGTCGGGGCCGCACCGCACCGCGAAGCGCTGCTTGTCGTTGCCGGCCACCACCGCGTCGAGGTCGGCCCGGTCGATCCTCATCGCCGCGAGGAGGTCGTCCACCCGGACCCAGCCGGCGTCGTCCGGGGCCAGCCCGATCCGGTACGGCTCGTGCCGCAGCGCCCGGGACATCCGCTTGCTCAGGCGGACCATCGTTCGGTGATCCATCCCGGCATTGTGGCCGCCGTCGCCTTGCGCCGCACCCGCGTTACGCTTCACGGCGCCGCGTCCCGACCGCGACCGACGCGCCATCAGGGGGAGGCCGATCGTGCCCAGGGAGACCGGACGCACCCTCGTCGCGTCGAACCGCAAGGCCCGCCACGACTACACCATCCTGAAGACGTACGAGGCGGGGCTGGTGCTCGCCGGCACGGAGGTGAAGTCGCTGCGCGCCGGCCGGGTCTCGCTGGTGGACGCCTTCGCCCAGGAGCGCGACGGTGAGCTGCTGCTGTACGGGCTGCACATCGCCGAGTACGGCTTCGGCAGCTGGACCAACCACCAGCCCCGGCGCACCCGCAAGCTGCTGCTGCGCCGGGTCGAGATCGACCGGATCCTCGACCGGATGCGCGAGGGCGGGCTGACCCTCGTGCCGCTGTCGATGTACTTCGCCAACGGGTGGGCCAAGGTCGAGCTGGGCCTGGCCAAGGGCCGCAAGTCGTACGACAAGCGCCAGGCGATCGCCGAGCGCGACGCCAACCGGGAGATCGCCCGGGAGCTGGGCCGCCGCCTCAAGGGCGCCCGCCCGCGCCGGCCCTGACCCTGGGCCGGCCGGCGCCCCGTGTGCGGCGCCGGCCGGTCGCTCAGCCCTTCACGCAGACCACCTGCTTGAGGTGGGCGACCACCTCCACCAGGTCCTCCTGCTGGGCCATCACCTCCGTGATGTCCTTGTACGCGCCGGGGATCTCGTCGACCACCCCGGCGTCCTTGCGGCACTCCACCCCGGCCGTCTGCCGCGCCAGGTCCTCGGTGCTGAACGTCCGCTTGGCCTGCCCGCGCGACATCCGCCGGCCGGCCCCGTGCGAGGCCGAGCAGTACGCGTCCGGGTTCCCCCGGCCGCGCACGACGTACGAGCCCGTACCCATGGAGCCCGGGATGATGCCCAGGTCGCCGGCGCCCGCCCGGATCGCGCCCTTGCGGGTGACCAGCACGTCCACCCCGCCGTACGTCTCCTCCGCCACGTAGTTGTGGTGGCAGCTGATCGGCTCGTCGAAGCCGACCGACGGAAACCGGTCCCGGACCACGCCGCAGAGCAGCGCGAGCATCACCGCGCGGTTGCGGCGCGCGTACTCCTGCGCCCACCAGAGGTCCCGGCGGTACGCGTCCATCTCCGGCGTGCCGGCGAAAAACACCGCGAGATCCCGGTCGGGCAGGTCGACGTTGTGCGGCAGCCGCCGGGCGATGTCGATGTGCCGCTCGGCCAGCTCCTTGCCGATGTTGCGCGACCCGGAGTGCAGCATCAGCCAGACCCGCCCGGCGTCGGGGCCGCCCTGCTCCAGGCAGACCTCGATGAAGTGGTTGCCGCCGCCGAGGGTGCCCAGCTGCTGCTGGGCGCGCGTCTCCAGCTGGGCGACCCGCTTGTCGAGCGTGCCGAAGCGCCGCCAGAAGTCGTCCCAGCCGCGCTGCTCCAGCCCCCGCACCCGGCGCGGGTCGACCGCGTCGTCGTGCTTGGCGAAGCCGACCGGGATCGCCGCCTCGATCGCGGCGCGCAGCGGGGCGAGGTCGTCGGGCAGGTCGTCCGCGGTGAGCGAGGTGCGCACGGCCGACATCCCGCAGCCGATGTCCACGCCGACGGCCGCCGGGGAGACCGCCTGCCGCATCGCGATCACCGAACCGACCGTGGCGCCCTTGCCGAAGTGGACGTCGGGCATGACGGCCACACCCTCGACCCACGGCAGTGCGCCGATGTTACGCAGCTGCTGGGCCGCCTGCGGCTCGATGCCGTACGGGTCGGTCCAGACCCGAACGGGCGCGCGGGTGCCCGGCAGGGGGGTGAATGCCATCGTCGTCTCCTTGGTCGGTCTTTCGTCTGCGAAGCGGTTGGCCGGATTCGCACCGGCGACCTCGCCATGGCGGGGTGACGCGCTGCCAGAGCTGCGCTACAACCGCGGGAGCGTCCCTGTGGGACGCGGGTGAGGGGTGCCACCGCCGGGAGCCGGTGGACGAGAAAGCCGCCCGGCCCCGGTCGGGGCGGGCGGCTGCGTGGGTCGCGCGGGCGCTATCCGCGCCGCCACCCCGGTCGCCGCCGCCGGCCCCAGGCTGGTTCTCCGGCGCGCAGCTGGGCACCGCCGCGCGGCGTGGGCCGCTGGGCCTGGGTGCGGGTGCGCTGCGCCACGGCGACTCCCTCTGACTCGTGCGTTCGGCGTTGCCCGTTCACGGAAGGCCGGGGTCGCGGGGGCCACAATTCGATATTGGCGGCGGGTGCGGCCGGCGGGAATCGCCCGAGCCGCTCAGGCACGGCGGCGCGCGCGACGGGCCCACCGCGCGGGCGGGCCCGGGTGGGAACGTACCGTCAGGCCGTTTCGGCGACCGGGTCGGCGCTGACGTGGTCGATGAAGCGGAACCGCGCGGTGAGGTCGGCCAGGGAGATGCCCTCACGCCACGCGGCGGCCACCCGCACGACCTGGTCCAGGTCGATGGTGTCGCCGCAGGCCCGGGTCCCGCCGTCCGTCGCGAGGTCGACCATGAAGTACCGGGCCTGGGAGCCCAGCCTGACCGTGACCGTGCCGCGCTCGGAGCTCAGCCTGGCGCAGGTGAAGCGGCTGCGCCCCTGCTCGGGGGCGCTGACCCGGCCCGCGTCGAGCTCGAGCCGGGTGGCCGTCAGGGCCAGCGCGGACGCGAGCCCGCCCAGCTCGACCAGGTCGGGGTAGAGGCGCACACCCAGCGCCGTCGACACGTCGCTCACCACTGACTCCCACTTCTCTGTGACAGTTCCAGCAGTCTGGACGTTACAGGCTGGTAAACCGTTGATCTACCCTCTTGGACGTCCCGGTCGAAGTTCCTCCGGCCGCCGGGACGGCGGCGGGGCCGGGGCCGTCCGCGTAGCATCGGCGCCCGTGGCGTTGATCCGCTGCGACTTCCACTCCGAGGCCCTGGGCATGGGCACCGCGATGACCGTGCTCCTGCCCGAGCGGGCCGACTCCACGATCGGCCTGACCGGCAGCGTGCCCGCCGGCGACCCGCCCATGCTGTACCTGCTGCACGGCCTCAGCGACGACGACACGATCTGGCCCCGGCGCACCTCGATCGAGCGGTACGTCGCGCCGTTGGGGCTGGCCGTGGTGATGCCGCAGGCCGGGCGGAGTTTCTACGCCGACGAGGCGAACGGCAACCGGTACTGGACCTTCCTCAGCGCCGAACTGCCCGAGGTGTGCCGGTCGTTCTTCCGGCTCTCGCAGCGGCGCGAGGACACCTTCGTGGCGGGGCTGTCCATGGGCGGGTACGGGGCGGTGAAGTGGGCACTGCGGGACCCGGGCCGGTTCGCGGCGGCGGCGAGCCTGTCCGGGGCGCTGGACGTCGCCCGGCGGCGGGACCACCCGACCAGCCCCGTGGACCCGGCGGTGTGGCGCACGGCGTTCGGCGACCGGCAGGTGCCGGGCAGCGACGACGACACCGTGGCGCTGCTGGAGCGCGCCGGCGCGGGGTGCCGCTGACCGTGGACTTCTCCCCCGGGACGCACGACTGGGCGTACTGGGACGCGAAGATCCGCGACGTGCTGGCGTGGCTGCCGCTGCGCGGCCGCGACGAGGCGTCCGCCCCAGCGTGACGGGCCTGCCGGCGGACCGCCCCGCCGGCCGGGCACGGTCTCAGGCGCCGACCGTGCCGTCGGTGGCCTCTCGGAGGAAGTCGGCGTGGCCGTTGTGCCGGGCGTACTCGTGGATCATGTGCAGCATCACGAAGCGCAGCGAGACGTCCTCGCCCCAGCGGGCCTGGTGCCCGAGGACGTCCAGCGACTCGGCCTCCCGCTCGATGCGCCGGGCGTGCTCGACCTCGCGCCGCCACGCCTCGAACGCCTCGGCGGCGCTGGCCGACGACACGTCGTACGCCTGCTGGAAGTCGCCGCTGTCCGACCAGACCAGCGGGACGTCCTCCCGGTTGATCGCCCGCCGGAACCAGGCCCGCTCCACCTCGGCCATGTGCCGGACGAGGGCGAGCAGGCTCAGCGCCGACGGCGGCGACGACCGGCGGCGCAGTTCGTCGTCGGTGAGGCCCTCGCACTTCATGGCCAGGGTGGCGCGATGGAAGTCGAGGAAGGCGCGCAGCATCTCGCGCTCGTCGGCGATCAGGGGCGGCGCGGGGCGTTCCGTGGTCATGGCGGGGGAGCCTAGTGCGGTGTCCGCCACCGTTCGCCGCCGCCTGGGTCCCGCTGCGGAACGCGCCACGGAGTTCCGCCGTCGGGTTGACAGCCCGGAGCGCGCCGCCGGGGTTCACAGCGCGGAGCGCGCCACGGGGAAGTCGAAGTACGTGTCGGGATAGGGCTCGGCATCGTACCGGTAGTGCCACCACTCGCGCGGGTAGTTGCTGAAGCCGCCGGCGGTCATCAGCCGCTTCAGCAGTTCCCGGTTGCCCCGGGCGGCCCCGGTGACCCGCGGGTCGGCGGTGTGCGCGAGCGGGTCGAAGCAGTCGAAGCCGGTGCCCATGTCGACGCTGTTGTCCGGGAAGCGCTGCCCGGCCGGCGCGGTGCAGGCGACCAGGCGTTCGCCCGGGGCGTACGGGCGTTGGGACGGCGGCGGGTCGGGGACCAGGGTCAGGTCCAGGGTGCTGCCCCGGCTGTGCGCGGTGGGCGTCCCGACGTACCCGTCCTCGAACAGCTTCGCCTTGGCGACGCGCGGATAGAACTCGGCCTTCATCCGCTGCTCGTCGGGCTGCCGCGCCCAGGCCACGAAGTCGGCCACGGCCCGCTGGGGGCGGTAGCAGTCGTACACCTTGAGCCGGTGCCCGGCGGCCCGGGCGGCCCGCTGGACCCGGCTCAGCGCCTCGGCGGCGGGCCGGGTGAGCACGCACAGTGGCTCGGCGTACCCGGCGATCGGCCGGCCGACGAAGTTGTGCGCCGTCGCGTACCGGACGTCGGTGACGATCGTCGGGTCCACGTCGGCGAGGACGACGAAGTTTGCCGGTGCCCGCGACGGCACGGACGCCGAGGGCGGCGCCGGTGCGGGCCGGTGCGGCCCGGGGCAGGCCGTCAGCAGCACGACGGCGACCGCGGCCAGGGCGGCGGACCGTCCGGCCCGGCCCGGCCCCCGTCGCTGTCCCATCCGCCCTGTCTATCAGGGTGCGTCCCGGTGCGCGCCGGACCCGGCCCACCCGGGTCCGGCGCGCACCCGACGTCAGCGCCGCCGGAATCACCAGCAGACCCGCGCGGCAGCCGGGCGAGGGCCGGGCGGTGGGACGGCGGTCAGTGCCGACGGTCGGCCTTGACGATCTCCACGGGCAGCGCGGGCGCGCCGTCGACCGGGGCGGGGTCCTCGGCCGTGGGGGCGATGCCCCCGGCGGCGATCCGGTCGAGGGTGTCCAGGCCGGCGGAGTCGACCTCACCGAAGATCGTGTAGTTGGGGCGCAGCGCCGAGTTGGCGTAGACGAGGAAGAACTGGCTGCCGTTGGTGTCCGGACCGGCGTTGGCCATGGCGAGGACGCCCCTGGCGTACACCTTGCGCACCCCCGTCGGGTCGGTCGGCGCCGGCGGCAGGTCGGTGGGCAGCTCGTCGCGGTAGCGGTACCCGGGCCCGCCCGCGCCGGTGCCGGACGGGTCGCCGCACTGGAGCACGCTGAGCGTGGGGTACGCGGTCAGCCGGTGGCACGAGGTGCGATCGTAGAACCCGTGCCGGGCCAGGTGAACGCCACGCTCGCGGCCCGGACGGGGATGCGCGCCCCGCGGCGCTGCGCTGACGGCGGTGCTGCCGGTTCCCGGCGGGGTGACCTCGACACGTACGTCCTCCCTGGGCTGAAGTGCCAGAAAGAGCGCAGTCTATGGACGCCGCCGTCCCTTGTCGATGCCCGGCGCGCCGGTGCCGGCCCGTGTCCCGCGCCGCCTCCCCCTCGGTGCCGCCGGTGCCGGCCCCGTGTCGCCCGCCGTCGCCACGCCCGCCGCCCCGCGCCGTGCCGGCGAGCCAGACGCCCACCGCGATGGCGACGGCCGAGGCGGTCAGTACGGCGGCCCGGGCCCCGCCGAGCGCGAGCGTCTCCCGGAACGCCGTCACCCCGACCGCCACGCTGACGACCGGCTCCGCCAGGGTGAGCGCGGTCAGCGGAGCGGCGATCCGGCCGCGCTGGAACGCGGCCTGGTTGAGCACCAGACCGAGCAGGCCCACCACGACCAGGGCGGCCAGGAGCGGGTCCGTGAGGAGCCGGCCGAGGCCGCCCGGGCCGCCGTGCAACATCGAGGTGAGCGCCTTGACCAGCGCGGCGGTCACCCCGTACAGGACACCGGCGGCGAGGCCCAGCAGCGCTCCCCGGGTCGCCTCGCCCACCGCCGCGGACAGCAGCACCGCGACCGCGACGACGGCGCCCGCGCCCAGCGCCACCCCCCACCAGGCCGTGGCGGGCGGGGTCGCCAGGCCGGGCCGGGGATCGCCGACGGTCAGGAAGACCCCCAGCCCCCCGACGCCCACCACCGAGGCGAGCAGGTCCCGGCGGGCGGGCCGCCGGCGGGTCCAGACCGCCTCGACGAGGATCGCCATGAACAGCCCGCTGGCCATCAGCGGCTGGACCAGCGCCAGCGGCCCGAACCGCAGGGCCAGCGCCTGGAGGCCGATGCCGGCCGCGTCGGGCAGCCAGCCGAACTGCCAGAGGCGGGTACGCAGGAGCCGCAGCAGCAGCCGCGGGTCCAGCGGCCCGACCCGGTGTTGCCGCTTCGCCGCCCGCTGCTGCATCGTCGTGGCGACAGCCAGGCAGAAGGCCCCGGCGAGGGCGCACGCGACCGCCAGGATCACCGCGCCGGCTCCAGGTGGGGGCCGAGCGGACCGACGGTCCACCCCCGCCCGTCGCACTCGGCCAGCACCCGGGGCAGGGCGGCGAGGCCGGCCCGCCAGGCGCCCGGGGCGGCGGCGTAGTCCGAGTCGTGCAGCAGGACGGTGCCGCCCCCGGCGAGCCCGCGGGTGACCGCGCGGAAGACGGACTCCGGCGTCGCCCGCGCCGTCCAGTCCCGGCCCCAGCAGGTCCACAGCACCGGTTCCAGCCCCAGCCGGACGCCCGCCAGCAGCGCCGGGCCGGTCAGCACCCCGTACGGGGGGCGGAAGAACCGAGGGGGCCGGCCGGCGGCGGTGGTGATCGCCGCGCGGGCCCGGGCCAGGTCCCGGTAGGTGGCCAGCGGCCCCCGGCGCAGCAGGTTCCGGTGCTCCCAGCCGTGCACGGCCACCTCGTGCCCCTCGGCGACGATCTCGCCGACCAGCGCGGGGTACCGGGCCACCCGGGCGCCCAGCAGGAAGAAGGTGGCCCGCGCCCGGTGCCGCGCCAGGACCTCCAGGAACCGGGGGGTGGAGTCGGGGTCCGGCCCGTCGTCGAAGGTCAACGCCACCCGGTCGGGGCGGCCCACGCCGGACAGCCGGGGCAGGAACCGGCCCGCACGGGCGGCGCGGCCGTCACCACCGGGCCCACCTGGACGGCGGCGAGCCCGACGACGGCCCAGCGGGCGAGGAAGACACCGCGCCGGCCGGCTCCCGGCGTCGGCCGGAGCTCACCGCCGGTCCGCCCGGCCGGCGTTCGGCAGCACCGTGGCGAGCACCGCCAGAGTGTCGCCCACCACGTCGGCGACCGGCCGCCTCCGGTACGCGCCGGACCAGCCGACGGTCGACGGCCGCGCGGCCACCTCGGCGACCAGGCCCGCCGGGTCCGGCCAGGACCCCATCTCCCGTCCTGGCGGGTGCGCGCCGGGGGCGGGCCACCTGGCCAGCTCGCGCTGCAGGTGGTCGCGGGACGGCGCCCACCGGGTCAGCCCGGCCGCGGCCAGGATCCGCGCGTTGGCCCGGCCGTGGCCGGGTATCGGCCGGTAGGTGACCACCGGCAGGCCGCAGGCCAGCGCCTCCTGACAGGTCAACCCGCCCGCGTTCTCCACCACCAGGTCGACGGCGCGCATCAGCGTGGGCATGTCGTCCACCCACCCGAACACGTGGCCGGCGACCGGCGCGAGGCGCTCCCGCAGCGCGTCGTTGCGGCCGCAGACGACCACGGTGCGGACGCCTCCGCCGGCGCCCACCTCGGTGACGGTGGTCTCGACCTCGCCCACCCCCCACGCCCCGGCGACGACGAGGGCCAGGCGCTCGTCCGCGGGCAGCCCGAACCGCCGGCGCGCCTCGCTCTTGCTCGTCCCCAGCGCCTCCGCGAAGTCGGCGGACACCAGCGGCTGCACCGTGCGGACGTCGAGGTCGGCGGGGAGCCGGGCGGAGTGGGGCCGGGCGTACGGCAGCGCGCAGTAAAGGTCGACGCCGGGCGAGACCCAGCTGGGATGGACGACGAAGTCCGTGACGTACGTGAGCAGTGGCGCGCTGAGCCCGCGCCGGCGCAGCGGCCCGAGCAACTGGTTGGCGAACGGGTACGTGGTGACCACCGCCCGGGTGTCCGGCGGGATGCGCCGCCACATGCGCCGCCGCAGCGGGGCGAGCAGCGCCCGCAGCACGGTGGCGGCGCGCCTGGACCGCCCGGTGACTTTGAACATCGCCTCGTACCACCACGGCGCCCAGCGCAGCACGCCCCGGTACGCGTCCCGGAACCCCCACCGGGCGGGGGCCGGCACGACGTCCAGGAAGTTCAGCCGGTCCACGAGAAAACCGCGCTCGCGCAGGCGGCGGGTCAGCTCGGCGGCGGCCGACTCGTGGCCCGCGCCGACGTCGGCCGACACCACGACGATGCGCCCCCTGTGCTCCGCCCTCACCGGGCGCGCATACCCGCCAGGGACGACTTGACGCCGCCCCGGCCCTGCCTGGTGCCCTGACGGCGGGCGCCGGCCGGCGTGGCGGTAACGGGTCGGAAGGGCCGAACGCGCCGACGCCGTGCCGCCCGGCCCGTCAGGCCCGGCGCTGACGCCGCCGCAGCAGGGCCACCAGCGCGACCGCCGCCACGGCGGCCACCCCGACCGCGACCAGCGGCCAGGCGCCGGGCAAACCGGTCGCGGGGGCACGGTGGGCGGCCACGGCCCGGGGCTCCCGGGCGGCGGCCGACGCCGACGCCGGCGCCCCGTCCGCCGCCGTCTCGCCCGGCTCGACGAGCCGCCCCACCGAGGCGTCCCGGGGCAGCGAGAAGCCCCAGTCCAGCAGTGCCGCCCCCTGCTCCCAGCCGCGCATCGGCCGCGGCTCGGCGCCGAGCAGGGTGACCACCAGCCGCCGGCCGTCCCGCTGGGCGGCGCCGACGTACGTGTGCCGGGCGTAGTCGGTGAAGCCGGTCTTGCCGCCGAGGGCGCCCGGGTAGCGGTAGATGAGCTGGTTCTCGTTCTGGATCTGGAAGCCCTTCTGCCGCAGGGCCGGCTGGGCGGGGATCTGCGCCCGCTCGGTGAGCGCGTACCGGCGGAAGGTCGGGTTCGCGAAGCAGGCCCGGGCGATCAGCGCCAGGTCGTACGCGCTGGTGAACTGGCCCGGCGCATCCAGCCCGGACGGGGTCACCGCGTGGGTCTGCAGGGCGCCGAGGTGCCGGGCCTGCTCGTTCATCGCCCGGACCCCGTCCGCCGCCCCGCCGGGACCGCCGACGAGCCGGGCCAGGGCGTTGGCCGCCTCGTTGCCGGACTGCAGCAGCAGCCCCAGGAAGACGGTCTCGACGGTGTACCGGCCGCCCTCGACGAGGCCGACGGCGGAGCTGCCCGGAGCGATCTTCAGATCGTCACGGGTCACCGTCACCACCTGCTTCGGGTCCAGCTTCGGCAGCGCGGTGGCGGTCAGCAGCAGCTTCTGCACGCTGGCCGGCGTGGCGTACTCGTGCGGGCCGCAACCACCGAGCACCGTGCCGGTGTCCAGGTCGGCCACCAGCCAGGAGGTCGCGGTGACCGCTGGCGGGGCGGGCACGCCGGCCGGCACGACCAGGCCCGGGGTGGCCAGCGCGGCGCCGCCCACGGCCTGCTGCTCGGGCGCCGACGGCGGCGGCGTCGGCCGCGGGGAGCGCCGCACCTGCGGCGCCTTGGCCTTCGGGCAGGGAACCGTCGCTGCGCCGGCCGCCGGGGCGCCGGGTCCGGTCGCGCCGGAAGCCGTGGGCGCCGGGCCGCCGGGTCCGGTCGCGCCGGAAGCCGTGAGCGCCGGGCCGCCGGGTCCGGTCGCGCCGGAAGCCGTGAGCGCCGGGCCGCCGGGTCCGGTCGCGCCGGAAGCCGTGGGCGCCGGGCCGCCGGGTGCGGCCGCGACCGGAAGGACGCCCGCCGGGACGGCCGCGGTCGGGGTCGGACCGCCGCGCGAAGCGGCGGCGGCCGGAACGGCCGTCCCGGCGGCGAGTACGACGGCGGCGGTTGCGGCCAGCAGCGGAACCCTCATGGGCAGCACCCTAACGGGCATGAACGGCGCGGACCGGCACCGACCGCCGGGGCTCACCGCGGCCGACGCCGGCCCCGGACCGCCAGTCGCCGCCCGGCCAGGAGCGCCAGGAGGGCGATCGGCGTCAGCAGCCCCGGCGCGGGCCACGACGGCGGCCGGGTCGTCTTCACCGGCACCCCGGCCGACCTCGTCGCGCACGGCGACACCCTCACCGCCATCCACCTGCGGGAGTACGTCGCCCGCTGACGGGCGCAGCATCGGGCGGCGGTCGCCGCGGGCCCGGAGTGTCGGGGCAGCGGTCAGCGCGGCAGCCGCCGTAGCCAGCGCCGCTGCCACGGGGTCTCCACCGCGCGCGGGTGGTAGTGCTCGCGCACCCATCCGACCGCCCGCTCGGCTGGCAGCCCGTCGAGCACGGCGAGCGCCGCGAGGGCGGTTCCGGTGCGGCCGACACCGCCGCGGCAGGCCACCTCCACCCGCTCTCCGGCGTACGCCCGGCGCAGCGCCTCGCCGAGGGCGTCCAGGGCGTCGGCCCGGTCCAGCGGCAGCAGGAAGTCCGGCCAGCGCACGCGCCGGTGCGCCCACGCCGGCTCAGGCCCGGGCGCCAGCAGCAGGGCGAAGTCGGCCGGCGTGGCCGGATCGCCGATCCGTCGGCCGCGTACCGACGCCCCGCCGGGGAGCACGACCACCCCGGTCCGCTCCCACCATTCCCCCACCGCGCCCACGCCCTCATTCTGCGCTGCTGGAACAGGCCCAACGAGTCGTGGTCGTTCGCGTCACCCAGGTGCCCAGGTTCTCCAGCTTCGACTCCTGCAGGCTGGTAGCAATCGAGATCACCGCCTGCGAACCGGACATTCAGTGTGAATCGGCGCATCCGGAGCAGGTGATCCACTCCATGTCGCCGCCATGGGGCCATCCGGCGGCTCGGACGCCCCGATGTCGCCGACATGAAGTCGATCGAGCACCCCACCCGGCCGCAACCACCCGCGGCCCCGACCAGGCGTTACCCTGACAGGATGCAGGGCGTATCCCCCACCTCGACCGGTGTGGCCTTCCTGGCCCGCCCGGGCCGCCCCGCCGTCGTCAGCCCCAGCCTGACCGAGCTGACCGGTCCGACCCGGGGGATCGTCGAACTGCCCGTACGCCTGATGTGGAACGCGGAGCGCACCTTCGACCTGGCCGACCCGGACGACCTGCTCTGGATGTACGAGAACGTACTGCGCGAGACGACCCGCGTGGACGACCTGCGCGAGCTGATCAACGGTCACCTGCTGCGCCAGGTGTGGTGCCTGCTCAACCTGCCCCGCGGGGTCCGCGAGGCGTGGGAGCTTCGGCACGACGAGCTGCGTACGGCGTGACCGGCGCCGCGCCGCCGGACGACTTCTACCGCGAGGTGGCCCGGGTCGCCCTGTCGGTCGCGGGGCGGCACCGGTTCGTGCTGGGCGGCGGGGTCGCCTGGGCCGCGCACGGGCTGACCTTCCGCCCGACCGAGGACGTGGACCTCTTCGCGGACGTCGAGGGGGCGGCAGCGGCGGCGGCGACGGGTGTCCGGGCGGCCCTGGAGGCCGCCGGCTTCCAGGTGACCGACGCCGACCCGGACAGCGACCTGGGCGAGCTGTTCGCCGGGTTCGACCGGGACATGAAGGACTTCGTGGTCAGCCGTGGGCCGCGGCAGATCCGGCTGAGCCTGGCCCGGCTCGACCGGCGGCGCAGCCCGGTGGTGATGGACCTCGGACCGGTGATGGACCTGCGCGACCTGGTGGCGAACAAGACGGCCGCGCTGGTCAACCGGCGCGAGGTGCGCGACTTCATCGACGTGGCGGCGGCCCTCGAGCACTACCCGGTGGCGGAACTGCTCGACCTGGCCCGGCAGGTGGACCCGGCGCTCGACCCGGAGGACGTCCGGGCCGCGGGCCGCTACCTGGACCGCCTGCCGGACCGTCGCTTCGCCCGGTACGGCC
This sequence comes from Micromonospora olivasterospora, assembly GCF_007830265.1. Lineage (NCBI taxonomy): Bacteria > Bacillati > Actinomycetota > Actinomycetes > Micromonosporales > Micromonosporaceae > Micromonospora > Micromonospora olivasterospora. The sequence goes on along the minus strand of NZ_VLKE01000001.1, from coordinate 5,265,424 downwards.
TGGACCCGTCCCAGGTCGCCCGCCTCCGCGCCCGCCTCGCCGCCTGGCCCCGCTGACCAGGACGGGGAGTTGCGCCCGGATGTCCTCCGGCGCTCGTGGCGGGGAACACCTCGGGTCGCGGCGGGGAACACCGCGGGCCACTGTGGCACCTGTTACCACGGCTGGTTATGGTGCGCTCGGCGCCCACGAGGCGCGTATACCCCCATGGAAAGGCTCCTCATGACCTCCTCCTCCGGCGCCTCGCGCCGCCAGGTGCTGGCCGTCACGGCCGCCGCCGCGACGGCCCCCCTGATCGCCGGCGCGCCCGCCCGGGCGGCCGCGTCGAAGGGCCCGAAGACCTGGGACCTGACGATCCTGGGCACCTCGGACACCCACGGCAACGTCTACAACTGGGACTACTACAAGGACGCCGAGTACGACGACAGCAGGCACAACGACATCGGCGTCGCGAAGCTGGCCACCCTGGTCAACCAGATCCGCGCCGAGCGGAAGGGCAGGGCGACCCTGGTCCTCGACGCCGGCGACACCATCCAGGGCACGCCGCTGGCCACGTACTACGCCAAGCAGGAGCCGATCACCGTCACCGGTGAGACGCACCCGATGGCCAACGCGATGAACGTGCTGAAGTACGACGCCGTCACGCTGGGCAACCACGAGTTCAACTACGGCCTGCCGCTGCTGGCCAGGTGGATCGGCCAGCTCGGCTTCCCGGCCCTCGCCGCGAACGCGATCAACGAGGCCACCGGCAAGCCGGCGTACCTGCCGTACGTCATCAAGGAGGTCGACCTCGGCGGGCCGGGCGCGCCGAAGCTCAAGGTCGGCATCCTGGGCCTGACCAACCCCGGCGTGGCGATCTGGGACAAGGGCAACGTCGAGGGCAAGCTGATCTTCGCCGACATGGTCGAGACCGCCGCCAAGTGGGTGCCGGTCATGCGCGAGCGCGGTGCCGACCTCGTCATCGTCTCCGCGCACGGCGGCGACAGCGGCACCTCCAGCTACGGCCCGGAGCTGCCGAACGAGAACCCGTGCACGATGATCGCCGAGCAGGTGCCCGGCATCGACGCGATCCTCTTCGGCCACGCGCACAACGAGGTCGTCGAGAAGTTCGTGACCAACACGCGGACCGGCGCCCAGGTGCTGATGTCCGAGCCCTCGAAGTGGGGCCAGCGGCTGACCCGGATGGACTTCACCCTCGTCCGCGAGCGGGGCAGCTGGAAGGTCGCCAGCAAGGGCGCCAGCATGCTGAACACCAACACCGTGGTCGAGGACCCGGCGGTGCTCGCGGCAGTGCGCGGCCAGCACGGCAAGACCGTCGCGTACGTCAACCAGGTCGTCGCCCAGTCGAGCGTGGAGCTGTCGGCCGCCGAGTCCCGGTACAGGGACACCCCGATCCTGGACTTCATCAACCACGTCCAGACCGAGGTGGTCACCGAGGCGCTGGCCGGCACGGCGTACGCGGGCCTGCCGGTGCTGTCGATCGCGGCGCCGTTCAGCCGCACGGCCGTCTTCCCCGCCGGTGACGTGCGCATCCGCGACGTGGCCGGGCTCTACGTCTTCGACAACACCCTCGAGGCCGTGGTGCTCACCGGCGCCGAGGTGCGGGCGTACCTGGAGTACTCGGCGAAGTACTTCACCACCCTGGCGGTGGGCGCCCCGGTCGACCCGGCGACGATCAGCGACCCGGCCGTGCCGGACTACAACAACGACACCATCTCCGGGCTCGACTACGACATCGACATCAGCAGGCCGGTCGGCCAGCGGATCACCCGCCTGGTCCTGCCGGGCACCGACACCCCGGTGGCCGACGACGCGCAGTTCGTGATCGCGGTGAACAACTACCGGCGCAGCGGCGGCGGCAACTTCCCGGGCATCGTCAAGACCCAGGTCTACAACCAGCAGCAGGAGATCCGCCAGTTGCTGATCGACTGGGCGCAGGCCAAGGGCGTCATCGACCCGGCCGACTTCTACGTCCCCAACTGGAAGCTGGTGCGCGCGGGCGTGCCGGTCTTCTGACGCGACGCCGTCCGGCGGGCCGTGGGTGGCGACACCCGCGGCCCGTGCGCGTACGTGGGGACGCTCAGCCCACGGCGACCCGCCGGCGGACCTGCCGCGCCGGCGGGAGCCGGTCCAGCAGTGCCAGGCCCGCCCGCACCGGCGCCCGCGTCAGCGTCTCCTCGAAGCTCGCCCGACCCTGGCAGAAGCGCACGAACATCCGCCAGCCGGGCGGGGTGGCCAGCAGCGCGTGGAAGACGTCGGGCCGCCGGGAGAACACCTCCAGCAGCCGGTACCCGGCCCGCATCGAGGGCACCAGGTTCCGCTCCACCGATCGCCGGTAGCCGTCCAGGTCGCCGTCGACGACGGCCGCCCCCGCCAGCGCGCCGGAGCGCACCCCGGACAGGCCGAGCCGGTCGACGAACCGACGCAGGTACTCGCGGGTCCGCTCCCCCTCGCCCCGGGCGGCGATCACCCCCACCGTGACCCTGTCGCCCTTCGATAACAACCCCAAAATGCACCCACCCTGTCGAAGAGAGTTTTGCCTGTTCAGGGCCTGGATGCAGGAAGGCCCGACTCCAACAGAGCGAGCCGGGGCTCGCCTAACGGTGGGCCGCCCACTCGCCCGCCCACGCCGCGAGATCGTGCACCCACGCCTCGGTGCTCTGCCGGGACTTGGCTAGCCATTTCGCTGCATTCTTCGCGGCAAAGTCATCCAGGACTTCCCGGCCAACCGCGTCCCACGCGGGGAACTGCGCCAACCACCTCTCCGCCTGCTCGGGGGTGTGGCCACTGCCGATCAACCACTGGACGAGCAGCGCCAGCTCGACCCACGACGCGGCCTTAGTCGCCCACGCCCAGTCAACGATCCGCAGGGCGGCCTGGGTCACGATCAGGTTGGTCGGGTTGAGGTCGGAGTGGACGAGCATCCGCCCGTCCATCGCCGGGTGCCCGAATCCGACCCGGCCCTCCGGGGTGAACCACGGCCCACCCTGTGCCGGAGTCTCCTGGAGTTCCTTCAGCGTCACGGCGAGCAGTTCGAGATCCGGGCTGCCCGGGGAGAGGTCGGGGTGGGGACCGTCAAGGTGCTCGGTCCCCACCACCAGCCAGCCGTCGCGCTCGAAGTGCCACAGGACTGCCGGCGGGTGCCGGTCGACAGCCCTGGTCGCCGACAGCTCGTAGCGCAGTGACTGGGCGCCCGGCCCAGCGGAAGCTGCCTTGACGAAGACCCTCGCGTCCGGCCCGGTGACGGTCGAGGCGATCTCCGCGTGATCGCCACTCGCGGCCGGAGCCACCTCGAAGGCCCCGCCGACTCGTTCGGCAATCTCCGCTGTCACGGCCTCGGGTAGGGCGGTCCAGTCACTGCGCATCAGTTATCTTTCCTCTCCTGCTAAGCGATACCCGGCTGCGGCGGGTTCGGCGGGCAGCAGGACTCCGCCTCGCCCGTCCAGAATTCCATGTCGACCCGGTACCCGGTGCGGTGCAGCGCCGCGAGGGTGAAGGTCTTCGCGGTGCCGTCCATCATCCCCTCGGTCAGGATCGGGATGTGGTGGATGAAGCTGCCGGCGATCTGTTCGCAGGCGGCGAGGTACGGCACCGTGTGCTTCAGCGCGGAGTGCCACACCGCGTCGATGGGCAGGGTGGGCACGACCCGGCCGATGGACCCGTCCGGCAGCGGCATACCGAAGTCGGAGTTGTCGACGTTGTCGGCGTGCGCCTTGAGGAAGATGAGCCACTGCTCGACCGCGCGCTCCGCGTAGGCACGGGTGACCTGCTGGTCGGCGGCGAAGTGCTCGACGAGCTTGCCGAACGTGGTGGGGTCGACGAGGGTCCGAGGGTTTGCTGCGGGAGTGACCAATCGGTCAAGGGTGATGGTCATGACTTCTCCTTCGTGCTGTCGCTGCGTCCGCTATCTGTCCTGCTGGAGTGCCTGGGAGGGTTGGGAAGGGGGCAGAGAGGGCGGCCCCCTCGCCCTCGGGGCGTGGTCGCGGCTCACCGAGCCCTGGCCCAGGTGAGGAACCTGTCTCGCAGGTTGATCTCGGGATTGATCCGGCCGAGCTGGCCGACGCGGCCGGCGAGCACGCCGCCCTGGTCGTAGGTGCGGACGAGCTGCTTGTAGACGACGCTGGTGTTGACGATGGTGTCGGCGAGCACGTGCGTCGGGCGGCCGGCTTCGAGGGCGTCCTCGGTGCCGAAGATGATGGCCGAGCACAGCACCTCGGACTTGCCGTCAGCGCCGGTCGGCAGGACCTCTCGGGGCTTGAGGACCACGGCGAAGGCGTTGACGAACTCGCCGGGGCGGAAGTAGTGGGCGGCGACGCTGCGGGGGCTGACGAATTTGGTGATCGTGGCGGCAGTCATGTCGGGTGCGCAGCCCGGCGGAGGCCGCGACGTGGGCGGCGGAGAGCCCGGCGGGTCCACCGCCGACGACGACCAGATCCCAGTTGATCACGGATGCAGCCTATGGCACGGCCGTGGGCCGGAAGCGCCCGATCGGGCGGGCATCAACGCCGGGGCGGCGGGTAACCGCGCAGCGCAGATCCGCCCCTCGCGGGCGGTCACGCCGAGGAGGAGAGCGATGCAGCAGGTACGTCTGTCGGACGTCGAGGAGCGGGTGTACCAGGCGGTGGCGGCGCTGGAGGCCCGGGGACAGGTCCCGTACCCCGACATGATCGCCGAGGAGTCGGGGCTGTCCGCGGAGGAGGTCCATGCGCCGCTGCACATGCTGACCGAGAAGAACCTCCTGCACCGGGAGGACTCCCCGATGGCGGGCCTGGACTTCGGCCCCCGCTGGTGCGCCCGCCAGATGGCGTGAGCCCGCGACCGGTCGCGGTTTGCCCCCGTTGGGCCCGGGTAGCGGTCACTGGCAGTTGACCGCCGGGCGACGGGAGGCACCGTGACGAGCGCCGAGGACCGGCCGGGGGACCCTGGCGACGACCGGCGACGGTGGCAGGCGCTCGGGGTCGGGCTGGTCGCCGCCTTCATGACGCTGCTCGACGTGAGCATCGTCAACGTCGCGGTGCCGTCGATCGACCGGGCGCTCCAGGCCACCCCGAGCGACCTGCAGTGGGTCCTGTCCGGGTACGCGCTCACCTTCGGCCTGGCGCTCGTGCCGTCCGGCCGGTTCGGCGACGCCCGCGGGCGACGCAACGCGTTCGTCCTCGGGATCGCCCTGTTCACCGTCACCAGCGCCCTGGCCGGGCTGGCCCGCTCGCCCGAATGGCTGGTCGGTGCGCGACTGCTGCAGGGCGCCGCCGCCGGCATCGTCAACCCGCAGGTCACCGGCCTCATCCAGCAACTGTTCCGGGGCCCGGAGCGGGGTCGGCCGTTCGGCCTGCTCGGCGCGACCATCGGCATCTCCACCGCGATCGGGCCGCTGCTCGGCGGGCTGCTGATCCAACTCGGCGGGGTGCAGAACGGCTGGCGGTGGGTGTTCTTCGTCAACGTTCCCGTGGGCGCCGTCGCGGTCGTCCTCGGTTGGCGGCTGCTGCCGACGCGGCCGGCCGGCACGGCCGACCGCAACCGGCTCGACCCTGTCGGCGTGCTGCTGCTCGGCGCGGGTGTGGTGCTCGTCCTGCTGCCCCTCGTACAGGAGCGACAGTGGCAGACTCCGTGGAAGTGGCTGCTGATCCCCGCCGGACTCGTGGTGCTCGCCGCCTTCGCGCTCTGGGAGCACCGGTACGCACGGCGACAGGCGCCGCTGTTCGACCTTCGGCTGTTCCGGTTCCGGTCGTACACGCTGGGGGCGTTGATCGCGCTGCTCTACTTCGGGGGCTTCACCGCGATCTTCTTCATCTTCACCCTGTACCTGCAGATCGGCCTCGGCTACAGCGCCCTGGCCGCCGGCCTGGCCATCACGCCGTTCGCCCTGGGCTCTGCCGCGGCGTCGGCGCTGGGCGGCCGGATCGTCAACCGGTACGGCCGGCCGCTGGTCGCCGTCGGGCTGGTCGCCGTGTTACTCGGCCTGTGCGCGGTGGTGTTCGTGCTGCGCGGCGAGCCGCACCACGTACCCCTGCGTACGGCGGTGCCGCTGCTGGTCGCCGGGTTGGGCAGCGGCCTGGTCATCGCGCCCAACCAGGCCCTCACCCTCGCCGAGGTGCCGGTACGCCACGCGGGCAGCGGCGCCGGCATGCTCCAGACCGGCCAGCGGATCGGCTCGGCCGCCGGCATCGCGGCCGTGGGGGCGCTCTTCTTCTCCTCGCTGGGCGCCACGCACGGGGACTGGGCCGCGGCGTTCCGGCACTCGCTGCTGCTGGCCACCGGCATCGTCGGGCTCGCGCTGCTGGCCGCCCTGGTGGACATCCAGCGCGGCCGCGGACCGGGCGGATGATCCACTCCGTGTCGCCGACATGGCGGTATCCGGAGAGCTCGGACACCCCCATGTCGCCGCCATGGAGTCGATCACGACACCCCGAAGCCGCGACGGTGCCCGCCGGATCACGCCGGCGGGCACCGTCACCCAGGGGCACCGCCCGGTTGGCAGACCTCAGTGCGTCGGCCCGACCCCGAACCGACCGCGACGACGCCAGAGCAGACCGGCGAGCGTCAGCACCACACCGGCACCGACCAGTCCGCCGCCGATCGCGAGCGGGGTGCCCAGGCTGTCACCGGTCACCGGCAGCCCGCCCGGACGGGTCGGCGCCGGCTGGGCAACGCGCAGCACGGTGAGCGTCGCGCTGGCCGTCCTGTCCGTGGTGCGACCGGTGGCGGTGAAGGTCAGCCGGCCGGTCGTGCTCGGCCGGTACTCGCGGGAGAAGTCGCCGTTCCCGTCGGTGCGCACGGTGAAGTGCAGCGGCGCCGCGGCCTGGTACGCCACCGGTGCCATCGCCACCGTGCTGCCGTCGCCGCGGCGGCTCTCGCCCGGGAGGCCCGCCGCGAGCGGCGACCTCGCGATGTCCACGTCGATGGTCTCGCGCGGGCCGAACCCGGTGCCGACGACGCGCACCGTCTCACCGAGGAAGATGGTGGTCGGAACCACCCTGAGCCGCGGCGCCTGCGGCGGGTACGGCGGTGGCTGCGGCGGATCGGTGACGGTCTGCGTCGGTGCCGGCTGCGGCTGCGCCGCCCCCGCCGCGGTCGGCGCGGACACGACGGCCAGGCCGATCGTGAGCGCCATGATGATGCGGGATAGCCGCATGGTTGGTTCCCTTCTACTGATCGCAGTGCGGTGCGGAAACAACTTGGGTGGTCCATGGGGTGGCGGTGGGGGTGAGCCACAGCTCGCCGTCGCCGCTACCGGTCGCGCCGGTCAGCAGGTCGACCTCGAGCGTCCGGGTGGCGCCGGGGCGTACCTCGACGGTGGCGACCGCCACCTGCCGGCGCCGCTCGTATCCGCTGCCGGCGCGGGCGTCGTGGCCGTCGAGCCGGCTGCCGAGCACCGCGCCGCCGGCGGGGCTGTGGACGGAGACCAGCGTGCGGGCGGTGTACGGGTCGCCGGCCAGGCCCAGGCCGAGCACGGAGGCGCTCAGCCCGCTCGCCGGGGCGGTCGAGTGGAGCGTGAACCGCAACCGGAGTTGCCGGCGGCCGTCCGGCCGGCACTCCCCCACGGTCAACGTGGCCGCCGGCCGCAGGTAGTAGCCGAGCTTCGCGCCGCTGCCGTCGTTGAGGAACACGCCGACCGTCGGCACGGTCTCCTGCTCCGGGAGCGATCCGGCCAGCCGGTTCTCGCCGATGATCCGCTGCTCCTCTGGTCGGGCACTCCAGAACAATATGCGACGTTCGGTGATTGCCCGGTCGATACCGGACAAAAACGCCCGGGGGTTGACGTCACGCGAGAAGAACGCGGTGAAGACGGCCGCCGAGGAGGCCGCGAAGTACTCGTCCTGCTCGGCCGGCTTGAGCCGCTGGTACGTGTCCGACAGCAGGGTCTGCACCACCTTCTCGGCGACGAGCGCGGGCCGGCCCGGCACGGGCACCGGCCCGGTGGCCTGGAGCAGGTAGGACAGGACCACCGGATCGACGGCGAGGACGCCGTCCACGGTCGTGCCGCTGCGCTTGCGGTACATCTCCCGGTACAGCGCTGCGGCCGTCGGGAAGTCCGGCGTGAGGTTGACGTCCGCCGGATAGATTCCGGGCAGGTCGGCGTACAGCGCCCGGACGTCCCGGCTCAGCTTCAGCGGCGGGGTGAACCGCCCCAGGCTGGCACTGGTGCCCTGCCCGGCCATCCGCAGCCTGCCGTTCTCGGCTTTGATCAGGGCGTACGCGCCGAACATGCCGCCGGTGGCGCGCAGCTCCGCCGGGTTCTGCGACACCATCAGATAGCTGCGCGGGCCGTCCGCGCCGAGCAGGGTCGGCAGCAGCCGCGCGGCCCGGTCGGCGGCGCGGGTCAGCCCGGCCAGCCGGTCGATCTCGGCGCGCAGGTCGGTGACGGCCCGGCGGACCTGGGCGACCAGGTTCCCGGTGGGCACGGCGGCGAGGCGGGCACGGGTCCGCTGCACGACCGCGTCGGTCTCGGAGAGCTCCGACGCGACGGCGCGCAGCCGGTTCACGTCCAACTGTCCCCTGCCGGGGAGCAGGGTCGACAGGTCGGTACGCAGCAGGGCCGGGAACGCTCCCCGGGCGAGGTCGTCGATCGCCACCGCGATCTGGCGTACGGCCGACAGGTCGTCCCCGGCGTACGGGACGTGCCGGCCGAGCCACCAGCCCGGGTCGCCGGTCGCGGCCCGGGCGGCGCCGGCCTGCTCCTGCAGGGCCGAGAGCGTGCGTTGCGCCCGCGCGGCGTCCGCGCCGACCACGTCGCCGCTGAGCTCCCGCGCCAGCCCGGCCGCGTTGAGCAGGTGCGCGCGGGCCTGCCAGCCGCGGAAACCCACCCAGCCGCCGGTCAGCAGAACCAGCGTGCCGACGAGGAGGCCGACGAGCAGGACCCGGCGTACGCGCGCCCGGGTCCGCCGGGATCTGCGCCCGCCACGTCGGCGCCGCTCACTGTCGCTCACACCCACTCCGCTCAATAAAGGACAAATCGGATGATCAGGTGATTTCTAGCACGAATATGGGCTGAGCAACTGGCCCTGCCAGTGGTTTCAGGCCTCCGAGTCCAGGCCCGACCCCTGCTTGTCGCCCCGGCGGGCGGCGATCTCGTAAAGCAGCCGCTCCACCCGGTCCACCCCGCCGCGCAGCGACATCTCCCGCAGGTACGCCTCCCGGCCGCGCCGGCCCATCTCCACGCGCGCCGTGGTCGGGATGGTCGCGGCCAGCCAGAAACGGTCGGCCAGGAGGGCCCAGTCCTCGGGCGGGCAGGACAGCCCGGCCCTCGTCCGCTCGACCAGCTCGACGGTGTCGCCGCCGGCCGAGGCGACCACCGGAGCGGCAGAGCTGAGCGCCGCCTGCAACTTGCCGGGGACCGCCGCCCGCAGCTCGGGCAGGTCGCGCAGCATCACCAGCTGGTAGTCGGCGGCGGCGTACAGATCGGCCATGTCCAGCGCCGACCGGCGCGGAACGAAGCGGACGTTGCCGGCGCCCAGCTCGCTGGCGAGCCCGCGGACCGCCGGCTCGTCGGCGCCCGACCCCACCAGGACCAGGTCCATCGTGCCCTGCAACGGCGCGGCGGCGCGGACGGCGGTCTCCAGGCCCTGCCGGGGACCGATGGTGCCCGCGTGCATCACCACGCAACGGCCGTCGCCCCGGACGAGGCGGCGGGCCTCGCGGGTCGGCTCGGCCGGATGGAAGATCCGCTCGTCGGTCCAGTTGAGCACCAGCCGCACCCGGGCCGGGTCGGCGCCGTCGGCCACCACCAGGTCGCGCATGCCCGGCGCGGTGACGGCGACCAGGTCGGTCGCCCGGTAGAGCCGACGGGTGGCGGCGGCGATCCGGGCCGCCCAGGGGCCGGTCATCGCGGTCGGGCCGACCAGCTCCGGGCGGACGTCCTGCACGTGCAACAGCGACGGCACCGAGCCCAGCAGGCGCAGCAGCCCGAGCGCGGCGAATGTCGTCGGCGGCAACTGGTGGACGTAGAGCGCGTCCACGCCCGCCAGGTGACCCCGCCCGATCAGCCCCGCGCTACCGGCGAAGGACAGCCAGGTCGCCATCCGGGCGCGTGCCGAGCCGTCCCCGCCGCTCCAGCGCGGTACCCGCCGGACGGTGATCCGCTCGCTGCGCGTCTCGTGCCGCCACCGCTGCCGCCAGCCCGGGTAGACGTGGCCCCCCGGGTAGTCGGGGAAACCCGTCAGCACCCGCACCTCGTGCCCGCGGGCGGCCAGTTCCTCGGCGAGGGTGCCGGGGATGAACGCCGGCTCCGGCGGGAAGTGGTACGACAGGATGCCGATCTTCATCGCCGTCCTCCGCCCCGGAGCGCCGGACGGGACCAGGGCCGGCCGGTGTCACCCTTCGGCGCGGCGTCACCACCGACCGTCGTCGTACCCGCATAGGATGCCCGCAGCCCGCCGTCGACCGGCGCGCCGCCGGGCCGGCCCCCTGCCCGCCCGCCGGGCCGACGTACGACCAGAACGCTGGGGGAGTCTCCGATGGCCGACCGGATCCTGTTCGTCTGCCACGCCAACATGTGCCGCTCGCCGATGGCGGAGTACCTGGCGGGCTGGCTGATGGCGAAGCTGCCCATCGAGACGGCCAGCGCCGGGGTCGCGGCGCTGGAAGGCCGGCCCATGCACCCGTACGCGGCGCCGATCGCCGCCGCCACGGGGCGGGACCCGGCGGAGTTCCGCAGCCGCCTGCTGGCTCCCGCCCACCTGGCCGAGGCGGCGCTGGTGCTGACCGCGACCCGGCGCCAGCGGGCCGCCTGCGTCTCGCTCGTCCCCGCCACCCTGCACCGCGCCTTCACGCTGCGCCAGTTCGCGCGGCTCGCCGCGCTGGCCGAACCCCCGGACAAGACGGAGGTGGCGGACGCCGGGGCCCTGCGGGCGGCGGTGCGGGCCGCGGCCGTGGTCCGGGGGCGGCTGCAGCCAGCCGCCCCCGCCGACGACGACCTGCCCGACCCGATCGGCGGCACGCCGATGGACTTCCGGCGCTGCGCGTCGGAGATCGAGCGGTCGCTGACCCCGGTCGCGGCACTCATCGAGGCAGCCGGGTGAGTTCCTGCGTCGGGGCCCCGGCCTGCTCCCGGCCCCGGTACCCGGCGCCCCGGGCCGCCGCGGCGCTGGCCCGGTCCATGGGCACGGCGGGCGGGGCCGGCGGCACGATGACGCGGTAGCTCTCGTACTGGTACGTCTCGGCGCGGCCGAGCTTCGCCATGTTCAGCACGCAGCCGAGCAGCCGGACGGAGACCGACTGGAGCGCCTGCGCCGCGGCGGTGACCTGCCCCCGGTCGGTCCGACCGTGGGCGCTCACCAGCAGCGCGCCGTCGGCCTGGACGGCGACGACCACCCCGTCGGTGACGTTGCGCAGCGGGGCGGTGTCGATGACGACGATGTCCGCCGACTCGCGCAGCACGAGCAGCAGGTCCGCCATGGCCTTGGACCCGAGCAGCTCGCTGGGGTTGGGCGGGGACGATCCGCTGGGCAGCACCAGCAGCGACTTGTCCCCCCACCGCTGCACGACGTCGCCCACGTTGACGTCGCCGAGCAGCACGTCGGTCAGCCCGACGCTGGCCTCCAGGCCCAGGTACTCGGCGACCTTCGGCCGGCGCAGGTCGGCGTCGACCAGTGCGACCCGCCAGCCGGCCTCGGCCAACGCGATGGCCAGGTTGCAGGAGAGGGTGGTCTTCCCCTCGCCCTGCAACGCGCTGGTCACGGCGATCACCCGGGCCGGCTCGTTCACGTCCACGAAGCGCAGGTTCGTCCGCAGCTTGCGGATCGCCTCGGCCCGCGCCGAGGTGGCCGCCTCCCCCACGATCAGCGGGGCGGTGCGGGCCGCGGGGTCGAACGGGATCTCGCCGAGCAGCGGGCTGCCGGTGACGCGCTGCAGCGCGACGGCGTCGCGCAACCGGGTGTCCAGCCGCGCCCGGAGCACGGCGAGGGCGACGCCGACGAGCAGCCCGGCGAGCGCGCCGAGGAGGAAGTTGCGCAGGGGCTGGGGCGACACGGGGGTGGACGAGACGCGTGGCCCGCTGACCACCTCCACCTTGATCGCGGCGGCCCGCCCCTCGGCGGGGGTCTCCACCGCGCGGACCAGCTCGACGAACCGGGCGGCGATCGCCTCGGTCAGCCGCAGCGCCCGGGTCGCGTCCGTGTCGGTGACCGTGCCGCGCAGCATGACGGTGTCGGGGATGGTGGCGGCGGTGATCCGGGACTGCACCTCCTCGGCGGTAAGGCCGAGAGGGCTCTTCGCCACCACGCTCTGCGCCAGGCGGTCGCTCTGCAGGAGGTCGGCGTACGACTTGACGCGCTGCTGCATGAAGATGCTGCCCTGGTACGCCTCGCTGACCCCCTGGTTGGGGGTGGTGACGAAGAAGGTCACGGAGGCCACGTACTTGGGCTGGGTACGGACGGTGACCAGGCCGGCCACGCCGAGGCTCACCAGCACGGCGAGCAGGACCAGCCACCAGCCGCGGCGAACGGCCCGGAGGTAATCGCGAACGTCCATCAGCCGGGCAGCCCCCGTCCGGTCCGTTCGGTCGACATGTAAACCACGAAAGCTCCCTCAGCGATCAAGGGGCGATGTCAGCTCCGACAGCCCCACCCGGCGCATACGCCGTGCCACCGACTGTAGAGGATTTAAGCGGATATAAGTGGCAATCGGCACACAAGGTGAAACATGGCTGTGAATGCGGCGATGTTTCACCGGATGCGAACGGAACAACTCCGCGAGGGCCGGTGAAGTGACGTGCGTCCGCCCCCGGGCGCCCCGGTGGCCGCGCCGGACGACGCCGGATAGGGTCGGACGCGGTGTGCCGGGAAGTCTGGTCGGCGTCGAGCCCTGCCCTGCCCGCGACCCGCCGAGGTGGAACACGCCCATGCGCGACCGCACGCCCCGCACCGACCGTCCCCGCGCCGCGCGCCGGCTGTTCACCCGTACCTCGTGGCCGGAGGCCCGGTTCCTCGCCGACGTGCTGCGCACCGAGTCGGTGGGCGGCGTGCTCCTGCTGCTCGGCGCGGCGGTGGCCCTGCTCTGGGCCAACTCCCCCTGGCGGCGGTCCTACGCCGCGCTCGGCGACTGGGTGCCCTGGCCCGGCGGCACGCCGCTGCACCTCGACCTGGACCTGGCGACGTGGGCCGCGGACGGGCTGCTCGCGGTCTTCTTCTTCGTGGTCGGGCTCGAACTCAAGCGCGAGTTCGTCGCCGGTGACCTGCGCGACCCGCGCCGGGCGGCACTGCCCGTGGTCGCCGCCCTGGGCGGCATGCTGCTGCCCGCGTTGGTCTTCACCACCGTGGTGCTGGCCGCCGGCGGCGCGGGCCTGCGCGGCTGGGCCATCCCGACCGCCACGGACATCGCGTTCGCCCTGGCGGTCCTGGCGGTGGTCGGCTCGCACCTGCCGCAGGGCCTGCGGGCGTTCCTGCTGACCCTCGCCGTCGTGGACGACCTGTTCGCGATCGTCGTCATCGCGGTCTTCTACACCGCGGGCTTCCACCCCGTGCCGCTGCTCGCCGCGCTGCTGCCGATCGCCGCGTTCGCCGCGCTGGTGCACCGCCGCCGCACCTGGTGGTGGGCGCTGCTGCCGCTGGCCGCGGCGGCGTGGGCGCTGGTGCACGCCTCCGGCGTGCACGCCACCGTCGCCGGGGTGCTGCTCGGCTTCACCGTGCCGGTACGGGCGAGCCGCGACGGCGCGCCCGGGCTGGCCGAGCGGCTGGAACACCGTTGGCGGCCGTTGTCTGCCGGCTTCGCGGTGCCGGTCTTCGCGTTCTTCGCCGCGGGGGTGTCGCTGCGGGACGCCGACCTGGGCGCGGTCTTCACCGATCCGGTGGTGGTCGGGGTCGGCGCCGGCCTGGTGCTCGGCAAGGCGGTCGGGGTCTTCGGTTCCACGTACCTGCTGGCCCGGTTCACCCGCGCCGAGCTGGACGAGGACATCACGTGGCCGGACCTGCTCGGGGTCGCGATGCTGGCCGGGATCGGCTTCACCGTCTCGCTGCTGATCGGCGAACTCGCGTTCGGCGCCGGGAGCACGGCCGACGACCGGGTGAAGGTGGCCGTGCTGACCGCCTCGCTGGTCGCCGCCGCGTCGGCGTCGGTGGTGCTGCGGCGCCGCAACGCGGCCTACCGGCGCATCGCCGAGCGGGAGGCGGTCGACGCCGACGGCGACGGCGTGCCGGACGTGTACCAGCGGCGCCCCGACCGCGACTGACCGGCCGGGGCGCCGGGCCGGTGAGGGCCGCTACCCGAGCGACCCCCGCCGGTGACGGTCACCGGTGGCGGTCGGCCGGGTGGTCCCCCTCCTCCTCGGCCTGGTCGGTCTCCTCCGCCAGCGCGTCGGCGTACGGGTCGGTGAGGTCGTCGGCCGGCACCGCCACCTCCTCGGCCAGGTCCTGCTCGTCGGGGCGGCCGCCGGGCGGGGGCTCGGGCGCGGTGGCGCCGCCGGAGTAGCCGTACTCGTTGGGCTCGTCGTGCCGGCTCATACCGTTGTCCTCCCGCTGGTCGCACTGCCTCTCGTCGCCCACCGTAAGCCGTGATCGTCTCGGCCGCAGCGCGTACGGGCCGTCGTGCCCGGACGGACCGGCGGGTCCGCCCGGGCACCGGCTCAGGTGAGCCCGGGGAGCACCGGCTCAGGTGAGCTCGGCGATCGCCTCGAAGATCAGCCACAGGCCGCAGATGGCGAAGAGCACCGCGGCGCCGTAGCGGATGGCGCGCTCGGGCAGGTGCCGGCCGAGCAGCCGGCCGACGAGGATCGCCAGCGCGTCCGCGGCGACCATGCCGAGGGTCGAGCCGAGCCAGGTGCCGAACCAGCCGTACTTGGTGGCCAGGGTGATCGTGGCCAGCATCGTCTTGTCGCCCAGCTCGGCGAGGAAGAACGCGACGCCGACCGCGATGACGGCGGACTTGCTGCTCCGCTCCGCCTTGCGCTTCTCCTCCTCGGTGAGTTTGTCGCCGCGCAGCGTCCAGGCGCCGAAGCCCAGGAACGCCAGGCCGGCGAGCATCGAGATCCACGCGGTGGGCAGGGTGGCGCCCAGCCCGTAGCCGATGGCCACCGAGGCCAGGTGGACGATCGCGGTGGCGATCGTGATGCCGATCAGCACCGGAACCGGTCTGAATCGTGTGGCGAACGTCAGCGCCATCAGCTGCGACTTGTCGCCGAGCTCCGCGACGAAGATCACGCCGAAGCTGATCACCAGCGCGACGAGGAAACCTTCCATGACACCCTTCCCGATCAGGCCGGGCCGGGGTGTTTGGGGCGCCCTCGACCCGGCTGTTGCGCACAGCCTGGGTCGAAGGTCTCGCCCGCCCCGCCTTACGGCGGGGCCGCGTGGCCGGGCGCGGAACGCGCCAGTGTGTCGACCACGACATTGGGGGCTACTCCCCTTCGCTGCGCCAACCATAGCCGACCCCGACCGGCCCGGCCGGGGCGGGTCGGGTGGCCGGGCTCAGTCGGCGGTCGGGGCCGGCGCGGATGGGTGGGCGGGCTCAGTCGGCGGTCGGAGGCCGCAGCCGCTCGTCGGCGCGGGCCAGGGTGACGCCGAACAGGCCGTCGGCGTCGGTCCAGAAGGCGTGGCCGGCGAAGCCGGCGGCGGCCAACTCCTCGGCGATCCCCTCCGGGCGGAACTTCGCCGACACCTCGGTGCGCAGGTCCTCCCCCGCGCCGAACTCGACGTCGAGGTCGAGCACCCGGACCCGCATCGGGCGCTCGGCGCGCAGCCGCATCTCGATCCACTCCCGCTCCGGGTCCCAGAGCGCGACGTGGGCGAACGCCTCCGGTTCGAAGTCGGCGCCCAGCTCGCGGTTGATCATCCGCAGCACGTTGCGGTTGAACTCGGCGGTCACGCCGGCCGCGTCGTCGTAGGCGGGGACGATCACCGCCGGGTCCTTGACCAGGTCGGTGCCGAGGAGCAGCCAGTCGCCGGGTTCCAGGGCCGCGCGCGTGGCGGCGAGGAACCGGACCCGCTCGGCGGGCAGCAGGTTGCCGATCGTCCCGCCGAGGAACACCACGAGCCGGCCCCCGCCGGCGGGCAGCCGGTCCAGGTGGTGCGTGAAGTCCCCGACGATTCCACGTACGCGCAGGCCGGGATAGTCCGCGGCGATCTGCTCGGTGGACTGCCGCAGCGCGCTCACCGAGACGTCCAGCGGCACGAAGGTGCCCAGCCCGCCCCGCCGGGTGAAGGCGTCCAGCAGCAGCCGGGTCTTCTCCGACGAGCCGGAGCCCAGCTCGATCAGGGTCTTCGCGCCGGTCAGCTCGGCGATCTCGCCGGCCCGCTCCGTCAGGATCGACCGTTCGGCGCGGGTCGGGTAGTACTCGGGCAGTCGGGTGATCTCCTCGAACAGCTCGCTGCCCCGGGCGTCGTAGAACCACCTGGGCGGCAGCCACTTCGGCCGCGCCGTCAGCCCGGCCTCGACGTCCTCCCGCAGCCTGCGGTCCAGGTCCCACCCCTCCAGGTGGATCTCCAGTGGTTCGGCGCTCATGGCCTTCCCCTCGTTCGTGAGTGTGAGTTTCCTGCCGGCCGGCCCCAGCTCACCCGGCCGCCAGGGCGTCGGTCCGCACCCCGGCCGCCGTGGCCACCACCAGCCGCCCGTCCGGCACCGCCTGCCAGCCGGGGTCGTCGTCGTACGGCTCGGAGGCCAGCAGCACCGCCCCCGGGCGCCGCCGGACCGAGAGCGCGTGCCCGGCGACGCTGGCCACGACCGTCTGCCCGTCGGTGAGCAGCAGGTTCAGCCGGGACCCCGGGGCCGCCGCCGCGACCGCCGCCACCGTCTCGGCGACCGCCCGGGCCGGCTCGGCCCCGGCGCGCAGCCGGTGCCGCACCAGCGCCCAGAGCAGCGCGGAGTCGGTCGGCGCGTCGAGGGTGAGCAGGTCCCGCACCGGCAGCCGCCCGGCCAGCCCGGCCACCGAGTCGGGCCAGCCGCGGATCACCCCGTTGTGGCTGAACAGCCACGGCCCCTCGGCGAACGGGGCGGCGGCGGTGTCGAGCACCGGCATGCCCACGGTGGCCGACCGGACGGCGGCCAGCACCCCGCCGCTGGTGGTCGCGGCGGCCAGCTCCGGCAGGGTCGCGTCGCTCCAGATCGGCGTGCCGCGCCGGTACCGGACCGGCGGCCCGCCGTCGGGCGGGTACCAGCCGACGCCGAAGCCGTCGGCGTTGACCGTCCCGCCGCCGCGCATGTCGCGCGGGGCCCAGGACTGCCGCAGCAGCGAGTGCGGCGGGTCGAGCAGCAGGGCGCCCAGGGGCACCGGCGGCCCGAGATACGCCAGGTGGCGGCACATCAGAAGACCCCGCCGCCGGCGGTCCGGTACGGCGTCACGGGCGCGCTTCCTCCGGCCGGGCGTCACGGGCGCAGCGGAAGCCGCTGAAGATCTGCCGCCGGATCGGGTAGTCCCAGTTGCGGAACGTGCCCCGGCAGGCGGCCCGGTCGGTGCCGAACGAGCCGCCCCGCAGCACCTGGTAGTCCGCGCCGAAGAACACCTCCGAGTACTCCCGGTACGGGAAGGCGGCGAAGCCGGGATGGCCGCGGAAGGTGGTGGAGGTCCACTCCCAGACGTCGCCGACGAGCTGGTGCACCCCGAGCGGCGACGCGCCCGCCGGGTACGCGCCCACCGGCGCCGGCCACAGGTGCCGCTGCCCCAGGTTGGCGTGCTCGGCGGTCGGGTCCTCGTCGCCCCACGGGTAGCGGCGGGACCGGCCGGTCGCCGGGTCCCAGCGGGCCGCCTTCTCCCACTCGGCCTCGGTGGGCAGTCGCCTGCCCGCCCAGGCGGCGTACGCCTGCGCCTCGTGGTAGCAGACGTGCACCACCGGCTCGTCCGGGCGGACCGCCGACCAGCGGCCGAACCGCCGGTACGCCCACCCGCCGCCGTCGCGTCGCCAGTGCATCGGGGCGCTCAGCCCGGCCTCGGTGCGGTGCCGCCAGCCCGCCTCGCTCCACCAGCGCGGGTCGTCGTACCCGCCGTCGGCGATGAACTCGGCGTACCGGCCGTTGGTGACCGGGGCGGCGTCGATGACGTAGGCGGGCAGGTGGACGGTGTGCGCCGGGCGCTCGTTGTCCAGCGCCCACGGGTCGGTGGAGGTGCCCATGGTGAACGGGCCGGCCGGGACCAGCACCTCGCCGGTGACCCGGGCACGCGGCTCGGGCGGGGCCGGCGCGTGCAGCGCCGGTGGCCCGGAGCGCAACTGGTGGGTGGCGAGCATGGTCTCGTCGTGCTGCTGCTCGTGCTGCACGATCATGCCGAAGGCGAACCCGTCGGCGACCAGCGGACGGTCGGTGAACGCGGCCCGGTCGAGCAGGTCGTACACCTTGTCCCGGACGGTCGCGACGTACGCGCGGGCCTCGGCGGGCGGCAGCAGGGGCAGCGCGGGGCGGTCCCTGCGGGGCTGCTTGAACGCGTCGTACAGGTCGTCGATGTCGCGACGCACCGGCTCGCGGCCGCCGACGTCCCGGACCAGCCAGAGTTCCTCCTGGTTGCCGACGTGGGCGAGGTCCCAGACCAGCGGGGACATCAGCGGCGAGTGCTGGCGCATCAGGTCGGCGTCGTCGACCGCATCGGTCAGCAGGGCGGTCCGCGCGCGCGTCCGCTCGAGCTCGGCGGCGATCCGGCCGCGCAGCCGTTCCGTGCCGGCCTCGTGGATTGTCGTCACCGGGGTCCCCCCTCCGCGGCGGCCCGCCGCCGCCGTATCGCTCGGGTCGTCTCCTCGTGCAGCGGCCCGGGCAGGTCGAGCCGCGGCAGGGCCGCCAGGGCCAGGTCCAGCAGGCCGGCGGCGGCCCGCGCCAGCGCCGGGTCGGCCAGCCCGTACCGGGCCGCCGCACGCCACCGGTCGGCCACCGGGGCGGCGAGCGCGGTGGCCCGGGCGACCGTGCCGGGGTCGGCGAACAGCGCGGCCAGCACGGCCAGCGGAAGTTTCCAGTCCCGGCCCGGCTGGGCGTCCAGGTAGCGGATCTCCAGGTAGCCGCGGGGCCGCACGACCGGGAAGAGCGTACTCAAGTGATAGTCCAGGTCGTCGGTGGTGGGCGGGCGGGGCAGGGCCCCGGCGATCCAGTCGCCGAAGGTGACCCCGGCCGGAGGGGTCCAGTCCGCGCCGTCGGTGCGCAGGCAGAGCAGCGGCGCGGCCAGGGCGTACGCGGTCCAGGCGGCGACCGGGTCCGCGTCCGGGCGGGCCGGCGACCAGACGGGCCTGGTGCGGGCCGGGTCGATGGCCAGCCACGCCGCCATCCGGGCCGACACCCACCCGGTCGGCCGGCCGGCGTGTCGGCCGGCGGTGGCGAACGCGGCCAGCAGCGGCGGACCGACGGCGTGCGCGGCGGCCCAGCGGGCCGCCGCCTGGTCAGGCTCGCCCGCGTCCAGGCAGATCTGCAGGCCCGCGGTGCTGTACATCATGGTCCGCCCGGCCTGGCCCTGCCGGTCGAACACGCATCGCATAGCGCGGTAGCGCGGCGTCTCGACGACCGCTCGCGGAGTGCGCCACGGGTCGATGCCGGTGCGCCCGAGCACCAGGCCGGCGGCCCGGAGCAGGTCGGTGACCTGGGCGATGTCGGCGTCGGTGGCCTCGATCAGCGCGGCGAGCGAGGCTCGCGGCGCGGTGGAGATCTCCAGTTGACCGCCGGGCTCCACGGTCACGGCGCTCCCGTGCCGCAGCGGGGCGGCCGGGCTGGAGCTGTCAATGGTGGTGGGGCTGTACGGCCCCAGCGCCGCCCGCAGCCGCTCGCGGTCGAGCCGGAGTGCGGGGTCGGCGACGTCGTGCACGGTCCATTCCAGTTCGACGCCGAGGCGCCTCGGCGGGCCGGTCTTGAAGCAGATCCGGGCGATGTGCCGGGCTGCGTCGGCCGCCTGCCGCAGCGGGCTGCTCCGATCCAGCTCGGGCGATGCTACCACGAGACGCTCACCTCCGCGCTGCGCTGACGGTCCACGGTCGGCGGGACACCGGCGGCCGAGATCTGCGACGGCTCCCGCCCGCCATCATCTGTGTAACAGAGAATTCCGCTCGCCTGTCCGTAACAGATGTTTCGGGCTCAGCCGCCCCGGCCGGGGTTGCGGCCGCCGTCGTCGCCGGTGCCGGAGCTCGGCCGGGCGGGGTCGGTCTCCGGCTTCCCGTCCGGATCGGCGTCGGGCACCAGGTCCTGACAGAAGGGCTCGACCTGCCCCGCCCCGCCGGCCGCGGCGAGCAGGGGCCCGAAGCCCGGGGCGTCGAGCGCCCGCTCCCTCCTGGCCGCCGGCATGGCCAGGTAGGCGCGGCACAGGCCGGGCAGCCGGGCGTCGGTCTCGGAGCGGCCCGGTCCGGCGGGGCCCGCCGGACCGGCGGACCTGCCGGGCTGCCCCGGGGCGCTCGGGCCGGCGCCGGCCGGGGTCGGGCTGGTCGACGGGGCCCCGCGGGGTCCGGGTCCGGCGAGGGCGGCGGAGCGACCGTCGGGGCGGGCGGCGGCGACGGTCGCTCACCGCGGTCCAGGGTGACCGCGGCGACGGCGACCCCGGCGGTGGCCGTCGCGGCCACCGCGCCGATCCAGGCGAAGGCGCCGACGGTGAGGCGACGCCGGCCGGGGCCCCGGCCCGGAGCTGGCGCGGGGCCGGACCGGGCGTCCCGGAACACGGCCAGTGCGGCCTCCTCGCCGGCGAGTTCGCCAGCACGGGCCGGGGCCGCGGCGGCGGCGAGCAGGCGGGCCAGCGGATCGTCGGCCGGCCGGCCGGCGCGCGCCGCGTCGAGGAGTCGTTCGGACTCCGACCGGTCGGCGGGCCGGTCCGCCCCGTCGGGGCGTCGGAGGCTCATCGGTTTCCCTTCACCGGATCACCGCCAGGATGCCCCGTCCTTCAGGGCGGGGAGGAACGGCGGACGCGCCGTCAACCATGACTGTCCTTTCTGGTTGGCTGGGTTCTGTGCGGACGGCGTACAGGTGTCGGGCGTATCCGACCCCGGAACAGGTGGTGGTGCTGAGCCGCACGTTCGGTTGCGTCCGGGTGGTGTGGAACCGCACTCTCGCCGCCCGTCGTGCTCGTTACCGCGCTGAGGGCAGGTCGACCTCGTACGCGGAGACGGATCGGGCGCTGACCGAGATGAAAAAGCAGCCCGACCTGGCGTTTCTGGGTGAGGTGTCGTCGGTGCCGTTGCAGCAGACACTGCGGCACCAGCACACCGCCATGACCGCCTTCTTTCAGAAGCGGGCCCGGTATCCGCGCTACAAGTCCCGGCACGGCCGCCAGTCCGCGAGCTTCACCCGGTCGGCGTTGCGGATGCGTGGCGGGAACCTGACGTTGGGGAAGACACCGGGTGTGCTGCGGTTCGTGTGGTCGTGGCCCGGCGTGGACGTGGCCGGGTTGGATCCGACGACGGTGACGGTGTCCCGTGACCCGGACGGCCGCTGGTTCGTGACCTTCGCCGTCGACATCGAGGCACCCGTCGCACCCGAAGCCACCGGTCAGGTGGTGGGTGTGGACCTCGGGTTGACCGACTTCGCGGTGCTGTCCACCGGCGAGCGCATCCCGCATCCGAAGCACATGGAGCGTCGGGAGCGCCGACTCAAGCGGTACCAGCGGATGATGGCCCGCCGGCAGAAGGGCTCCGCCAACCGCGCCAAAGCCAAGCGGAAGGTCGCCCGTGCGTATTCGCGGGTACGCCACGCCCGCCGGGACTTCCTCCACCAACAGTCCACCACCCTGGTACGCCGGTTCGACGCCATCGCTGTGGAGGACCTGGCCGTGGCGAACATGGTCCGCAACCGGTCCCTGGCCAGATCGATCTCCCGTACCGGCTGGGCGGAGTTCCGTACCCTGCTCACCTACAAGGCCCATCGCGACGGCCGCACCCTCGCCGTGGTGGACCGCTGGTACCCGTCGTCGAAGACCTGCTCGGCGTGCGGGCATCTGCTCGCCACACTCTCCCTCGGCACGCGCCACCGGCGGTGTCCGGGTTGCGGCACCCGGCATGACCGGGACGTCAACGCCGCTCAGAACATCGCCGTCGCGGCCGGGCTGGTCGAGACGAAAAACGCCTGCGGAGCGGACGTCAGACACGAAGGATCTCCTTCCGTGCGGTCTGCGGTGAACCAGGAACCCCAACCTGCGAGGGTGGGAATCCCCCACGTTTAGGCGGGGGAGGATGTCAAGTCATCCGTCCGCCCGCTCGACGGGCGAGCCCGACGCCGGCCGGCCCCGTCCCGCACGGGGTCGGGGCGCCGTGGCGCGCGGCGCGGCGGCCGGGGGCGAGTCTTGGCGTTGCATCATCGCGGCGAGCCGCCGCAGCCCGCGGTGGGCGGCCGTACGCACCGCGCCGGCGCGGCGGCCCAGCACCCGGCCGGCGCTCTCGGCGTCCAGGCCGATCACCGCGCGCAGCAGCACGGCCTCGGCCTCGCGGGGTGGCAGGGTGGCGATCAGCGCGAGCGCGGCCTCCGTGCCGATGGTCTCGCCGGCCCGCTCGGCGGTGTCGGCGTCGCCGGCGAGGTCGGTGAGTGCCTGTACGGGCACCGGCAGCGCGGGCCGGCGGCGCTGCCGGCGCAGGTGGTCCATGGCCCGATTGCGGGCGATGGTGACGGTCCAGGCCCGGAACTCCCCGCCGGCGAAGCGGGGCAGGTCGCGGGAGATCTGCAGCCACGTCTCGGAGGCGACGTCCTCCGCGTCGGCACCGACCAGCGCGGTGAGGTAGCGCAGCAGGCCGGGCTGGAGGCGCCGGTAGAGGAAGCGGAAGGCGTTTTCGTCGCCGGCCTGCGCCGCGCCGACCGCCTCGCTCAACTCGTCGCTCATGGACACGCCGATTCCGTCGTCCGGGCCCCGGCGCGCACGCCGGCGGCGGGCACCGCGACGCCCCGGTCCGGCGGCCGGACCTCCTCCCCTGCCATCAGCCCCCCGCCGACCTTGATCACGCCCGACACCGTATGCCTCGGGCGGGGTTTGTCTGGACTCACCACGAGGTACGGCCGCCGTTGGACGTGCGGCGGGGCGGCCCGAGTCGCGCTAACGCTAGGAGCGGAGGGCCGGACCGACAAGTCGACGCCCGTCGAGAGAAGAGTGAGAATAATCAACCCGCCCGGCCGGCGGGTCGATGTAACACGGGAGGCCGAAAGGACGCCCGCCGCCGGGAAGATGGGACGCTCTCGCCGCCCGCCGGCGCGGGTACCGTGGCACGCCCGCCCGCCGATCGCGACCCACAGTCAGGAACGGGTCACAGAATTTGCCCGGCGGCGCGCCGTCCCTCCGGTCCCGCGTCTCCGTCCCCGGCTGACCGGAGCGGGGCGCGTGGGCCGCGCCCGCTCTGGGTACGGTAGTGCGGTGTTGTCTTCGGGAGTCGTACTCAGCGGTCGGTACCGCCTGGACGACCGTGTCGCCACCGGCGGCATGGGCGATGTCTGGCGGGGCACAGACCAGATCCTCGGCCGGCAGGTCGCGGTCAAGGTCCTGCTGCCGGCGCTGGTCTCCGACCCCGACTTCATCGCCCGGTTCCGCGCCGAGGCGCGGATCATGGCCGCCCTGCGGCACCCCGGCATCGTCCAGGTCTACGACGTCGGGCAGGACGACCTGTCCGACGGCGGGCGGGCCGACTACCTGGTCATGGAGTTCGTCGAGGGCGAGCCCCTGTCCCGGCGGATCGAGGCGTCCGGTCACCTCGAGGTGGCCGAGACCATGTCGATCGTCGCCCAGGCGGCGCAGGCGCTGCACGCCGCCCACGCCGGCGGGATCGTGCACCGCGACGTGAAGCCGAGCAACCTGCTGGTGCAGGAGGACGGCAGCGTCGTGCTGGTCGACTTCGGCGTCGCCCGCTCGACCAACGTCACCAGCATCACCAGCACCAACGCGGTGCCGGGCACGGCGCTCTACATGGCGCCGGAGCAGGCGGCCGGGCGTCCGGTGTCCGGGGCCACCGACATCTACGCCCTGGGCGCGGTGGCGTACTGCTGCCTGACCGGCGAGCCGCCGTTCACCGGCGACAACCCGCTCCAGGTGGCCGTCCGGCACCTGGACGACGAGCCGCCGGAGCTGCCGGGCGAGATCCCGGCGGCGGTGCGCGAGCTGGTGGCCCGGGCCCTGGCGAAGGACCCGGCGGACCGCTTCCCCACGGGCGCGGCGATGGCCGAGGCCGCCCGCGCCACGATCGCGGACGGCTCCGCCCCCACCGCCACCGTCCCGGTGACGCTGCGTGGGGCGGCCGGGGCCGGCGGCACCACCCGCGACGACCTGTCGCCGGCGGGCGTCGCGGCCCTGTCCGGCGGCGAGCCGCCCCGCCGGGGCGCACGCCGCGGCACGCTCGTCGGCGCGCTCGCCGCGGTGCTGGTGGCGCTGGCCGCGCTCGGGGCGGCCCTCGGCGCGGCCAAGAACGCGGACTCTCCCGCCACCAACCTCAGGCCGACCACGCCGGCGGCGGTGCCGAGCGGGAGCGTCGACGACGCGGCGGCGACCGAGGAGCCCGACGGCGACCGGACGGACCGGCCGACCGGCCGGGGGCGCCCCTCGGGCTCGTCGAAGGCGACGCCCAGCGCCGGGGCGAGCGCGACGGCCGAGCCCGAGCCGTCCGCGACGCCGGATCCGTCCGAGTCGCCGGACCCGCCGCCCGCAACGGAGGACCCGGCCGGCCCGCCGCCGAGCGAGGAACCGACCGGTCCGACCGCGACGCCGCCGACGACCGCGGACACGGAGCAGGGGCCACTGGCGGGCAACGCCTGACCCCCACACGCCCCAGAATCACCAAATCGGACTAAATGCGCAGATAGTCTCCTAGGCTGACGAGCGGCACGTTCCATCGTCTGCTACGGGAGCACGGGTGAGCGCTGAGAAGTTGGTCGTCATCGGCCAGGGATACGTGGGCCTGCCGCTGGCCGTGCGGGCCGTCGAGGCGGGCATGGACGTGGTCGGCCTCGACGTCGACGCCGACCGGGTCAAGCGACTCGCCGCCGGCGAGTCGTTCGTCGAGGACATCCCGACCCACCGGCTCAGCCGGGCGCTGCGCAGCGGACGGTACCGCCCGACCAGCGAGTACGCCGACGCCGAGGGCTTCGACAGCTGCGTGATCACCGTGCCCACCCCGTTGCGCGACGGCACCCCCGACCTGAGTTTCGTGGAGCAGGCCGGCGTGGGCATCGGCCCGTACGTGCGGCCCGGATGCGTGGTCATCCTGGAGTCCACCACCTACCCCGGCACCACGGAGGAGCTGCTGCGGCCGCTGCTGGAGTCGGCCAGCGGGCTCACCAGCCCCGGCGACTTCCACCTCGGCTACAGCCCCGAGCGGATCGACCCGGGCAACCCCACCTGGCGTCTGGAGAACACCCCGAAGGTGGTCTCCGGGGTGGACGAGGCGTCCCGGCGGCGGGTCGACGCGTTCTACCGACGGCTGGTCGAGCGGACGGTGCCCGTCGACTCGACCCGGGTCGCCGAGTTGACCAAGCTCATCGAGAACACGTTCCGCCAGGTCAACATCGCGCTGATCAACGAGCTGACGGTGCTCAGCCACCACCTGGACATCGACGTCTGGCAGGCGATCGAGGCGGCCGAGACCAAGCCGTTCGGGTTCATGTCGTTCCGCCCCGGCCCCGGCGTGGGTGGGCACTGCCTGCCGATCGACCCGTGCTACCTGTCCTGGCAGGTGAAGCGGCGGCTGGGCCGGCAGTTCCGGTTCATCGAGCTGGCCAACGACGTCAACCACGAGATGCCGGAGCACGTCGCCCAGCGGATCATGGGCGGGTTGAACCGGGCCGGCCGGGCGGTCAGCGGGGCGCGGCTGCTGCTGCTCGGGCTGGCGTACAAGAAGAACACCGGCGACATGCGCGACTCCCCCGCCGTCGACGTCGCCCGCCGGCTGCGGGCCCTGGGCGCGGAGGTGCGGGCGGTGGAGCCGTACGCCGAGCCGCACCACATTCCCGGCGGCGTGACGGTGGTCGAGCTGACCGAGCGCGAGGTCCGCGAGGCCGACGCGGTGGTGGTGGTCACCGACCACGACTGCCTCGACTACGACCTGGTCGTACGCCACGCCCGGTACGTCTTCGACACCCGTAACCGCTGCCGGGGTCCGGTCGTCGAGCGTCTCTGACAGACCGGAGGCCCCCTGTCACATTCGGACGATGTGACAGGGGGCTTCCGGGTCACTCGGCGCCGAGGGACTCCACGACCGGGCGGGCCAGGGCGCGGCGGGCCGGGAGCACCGACGCGGCCAGCGCGGCCAGCACCGCCACCCCGAGGATCAGCCCGAGCTGGTCCCACGGCAGCACCAGGGTGAAGTCGCCGCCGATGCGGGCGAACACCGCCATCGCGCCGGCGCTGACGCCGGTGCCGAGGCCCACCCCGAGCACTGCCCCGACCAGGGCCATCAGCACCGCCTCGACGGCGAGCATGGCCCGCATCCGGCCCCTGGTGAGCCCGACGGCCCGCAGCACGGCGTTCTCCCGGGTCCGCTCCACCACCGACAGGCTCAGCGTGTTCGCCACGCCGACCAGCGCGATCACCACGGCCAGGCCGAGCAGCGCGGTGACGAACGCCAGCAGCATGTCCACCGTGCCGGTGAGCATCCTCTTGTACGCCGCCTGGTCCATCAGGTTCACCGTCGGGTACCGGCTCAGCACCGACTCGATCGCCTTCCGCGCCCGCTCCGCCGACACGCCGTCGGCCGGGTCGACCTGCGCCAGGTAGCCCCGCTCGGTCGGGAAGAGCCGGGCGAAGTCGGCGTCGACCACCTCGACCTGGTGCCCGGCGGGCACGGGGCTGCCGGCCAGCGCCGGCCCGTCGGCGGCGACCACGGCGGCCACCGTGAACGGCTGCCCGGCCAGGGTGATCGTGTCGCCCACCGCCCAGCCCTTCGCCCGCGCCAGTTCCCGGTGCACCAGCACCCGGCCCGGCGCGAGCCGGCCGACGTCGCCGGAGTCCACGGCCGTGAGCGTGCGCCCGACCAGCGCGGGATGGGCGGAGCGCAGCTCGATGCCGTCCGCGACGCGGTCGCGCTGCTCGTGCACCAGGCCCAGCTCGTCGCGGGCGGCCAGCTCGGCGGGGAGGGTCGGCGGCAGGTCCCCGCCGATGCCGGTGACCAGGAAGTCCACCCCGATCTGCTGGTCGACCGCCTGCTCGATGCCGGACTTGACGCTGCGCGCGCCGACCACGAACGCGGAGACCAGGCCGATGCCGATGACCAGTGCGGTGGCGGTGGCGGCGATGCGGCGCGGGTTGCGCACGGCGTTGGCCACGGCCAGCCCGGCGGTCGCCCCGAACAGCCGGCGGGCCGGCCAGCCGAGGACACGCACGAGCGCCGGCACCAGCACCGGGCCGAACAACACGATGCCGAAGAAGGTGAACACCCCGCCGGCCGCCACCAGGAACACCTGGCCGACCACGCCTGCCCCCATCAGGGCGGCCACGCCGGCGGCGAAGACCAGCGCGCCGACCGCCAGCCGGACCCGTCCGGCCCGGCGGGTGGACTGGACCGCCGCGTCGGTGAGCGCGGCCACCGGCGCGACCCGGGTGCCCCGCCACGCCGGGGCGGCCGCGGCCCCGACGGTGATGCCCGTGCCGAGCAGCAGGGACAGCAGCACGGTCGGCGCCGTGACCGTGAGGCCGGCGGCGAGGGGCAGGTCGACCGCGGCCATCAGGGCGTTCAGTCCGACCGCCAGGCCGACACCGGTGAGCACGCCCAGCGCCGACGCCGCGAACCCCGTCGCCGCCGCCTCCAGCAGGGTCGCCCGGAACACCTGACCCCGGGTCGCGCCGACCAGCCGCAGCAGCGCCGTGCGCCGGGTGCGCTGGGCGAGCACGATGGCGAAGGTGTTGGCGATGACGAACCCGGCCACCAGCACGGCGACCGCGGCGAAGGTGAGCAGGAACAGGTTGAACTGCTTCAGGTCGCGGACCGCATCGTCGACCGCATCGTCGAGGATCGCCTGACGAATCTTCACGGTCACGCCGGGACCGGCCACCGCCGCCACCCGGTCGGCCAGTTCCGCCGTGGACACGCCGGGCGCGGCGGCCACCACGATCCGGCCGTAGCCCTTGTCGGCGCCGACGGCCAGCGCGTCCGGGCCGGCCAGGCCGATGAACGGGCCGCCGACGTCCCGGGTCGTGCCGGCCACGTCGACCGTGCCGACCAGGGTGTACGGGCGGGCCGCTCCTCCGCTGCCGCCGACGCTCACCGGAGCACCGAGGACGAAGCCCTCCTCGGCCACCGTGGGCGCGTCCAGCACCAGCTCACCGGTGCGCTGCGGCAGCCGGCCGGCTACCACGTCGTACGACTGCAGGGCCGGGTCGGTGGGGATCGCGGCGAGCACGGCGAAGCCGAGCACGGGTCGCCCGTCGGAGCCGACCACGCCGGCCGTGCCGGTCAGTTCGCCGTCGGCGGCGCGCACCCCGTCGACCGCGCGCACCTTCTCGACCAGCGCGGGCGGGATCGGGGTCTTCTCGGCGTACACGGCGAGGTCGGTGTGCCGGTCGAAGGCGCCCGCGCGAGCGTACGCGCCGGCCTTCATCCCGTCGGTGAAGATCAACGTGCCGGCGATGAAGGCGACGCCGAGCACGATGGCGAGGGTGGACAGCAGCAGCCGCACCGCGTCGGCGCGCATCGTCCGCAGGGTCAGGCGGATCATCGGCCGGTCACCCCCGCCGCGCGGGCCGGGGCCGGCTCGAGGTGGGCGAGCGCGTCGAGGACCGCCTCCGCGCTCGGCGCCGCCAGGTCGCGGACCAGCCGGCCGTCGGCGAGGAAGACCACCCGGTCGGCGTGGCCCGCGGCGACCGGGTCGTGGGTCACCATCACCACGGTCTGGCCGAGGGTGTCGACGGCCTCGCGGAGCAGCCGCAGCACCTCCGCCCCGGAGCGGGAGTCGAGGTTGCCGGTGGGCTCGTCGGCGAAGACGACCCACGGCTTGGTGATCAGCGCCCGGGCGACCGCGACGCGCTGCTGCTGGCCGCCGGAGAGCTCGGCCGGCCGGTGCCGGAGCCGGTCGGCCAGGCCCACGGCGGCGACCACCTGCCGCAGCCAGGCCGGGTCCGGCCGGCGGCCGGCGATGGCCAGCGGCAGCACGATGTTCTCCTCGGCGCTCAACGCGGGCAGCAGGTTGAACTTCTGGAAGACGAAGCCGATCCGGTCCCGGCGCAGCAGGGTGAGCCGCTTGTCGTCGAGGCGGCCGGTGTCGGCGTCGCCGATGCGCACGGAACCGGCCGTGGGCTGGTCCAGGCCGGCCAGGCAGTGCATCAGGGTGGACTTGCCCGACCCGGACGAGCCCATGATGGCGGTGAACCGGCCGGCGGCGAAGTCGACGTCGACGCCGTGCAGGGCGACGACCCTCGCCTGGCCGGAGCCGTACTCCTTGCGCAGGCCGCGGGCGGTGACCGCGACGCCGGCGGCGGCGAACGCGGGAGGTGCGACGGACACGTGGTGCTCCCCGTGGAAGACGGTGACTGGGACGTCTCCGACGCTATGAGCGGCGGCGCCCCACCCGCGTCCACCCGCGCGCCCGACCTCCGTGCGCCCGCGGGGGCCCCGCCGGTGCCCCCGCGTACGACCTGGGTCGTACGCGGGCTCAGCCGCCGGGGGTGACCAGGCCGCTCTCGTACGCCAGCACCACCGCCTGCACCCGGTCGCGGAGCTGGAGCTTGGCCAGGATCCGCCCGACGTGGGTCTTCACGGTCGCCTCGGCGACGTGTACCCGCGCGGCGATCTCCGCGTTGGACAGGCCCTGGGCGACCAGCAGCAGCACCTGCCGCTCCCGCTCGGTGAGCTGGGCCAGCCGCGGGTCCTCGGCGGGGCCGGGGCCGAGCTGGCCGGCGAACCGGTCCAGCAGTCGACGGGTGATCGACGGGGCGACCACCGAGTCGCCCTCGGCCACCACCCGGATCGCCGTCAGCAGCTCCTCCGGCGGCACGTTCTTCAGCAGGAACCCGCTCGCCCCGGCCTGGAGGGCGGCGAACGCGTCGGCCTCGGTGTCGAAGGTCGTCAGCGCCAGCACCCGGGCCGGTCGCCGGTGCGGCCGGCGCAGATCCGCCGGGTGGCCTCCACCCCGTCCATGGTCGGCATCCGGATGTCCATCACCACCACGTCCGCCTCGACCCGGTCGAGCACCCGCAGCGCGTCGGCACCGTCGATCGCCTCGCCGACCACGGCCAGGTCGGGCTGGGAGTCCAGCACCATCCGGAATCCCGCCCTGACCAGCGCCTGGTCGTCCACGATCACCACGCGGACCGTCATGCCGTCCTACCTTCTGCTCGCGACTGCCTCACGCTGCCACCTCCGTCCCGGTCGTCGACGGTAGCGGCAGCCGCACCTCGACCTGCCAGCCGCCGGCCAGGCGGGGCCCGGCGGTGAGGCTGCCGTCGTACACCATCACCCGCTCGCGCATGCCGACCAGGCCGTGCCCGCCGGACGGCGCGGGCCGCACCGGCGGCCGGCCACGCCCGTCGTCGACGGCCCGGACCTCGACGGCCTCGCCGGTGTGGTCGAGGCTCAGGGTGACGGTCGCGCCGACCCCGGCGTGCTTGAGCGCGTTGGTCAGCGCCTCCTGCACCACCCGGTACACGGTCAGCTCCAGGCCGGGGGGCAGCGACGGCGCCTCGCCGGTGACGGCCCAGTCGATGCGCAGCCCGGCTGCGCGGAACCGGTCCAGCAGGTCGGGCAGTTCCACCAGCGCCGGGCGCCGGTGCGCCGGCTCCGCCGACAGGCCCGGGGTCCCGCCGCCGTCGGTCGCGGGCGTCGCGGCGGGGACGCCCGGCGGCTCGGCCGGGCTCGGCTCCCGCAGTACGCCCACCAGCCGCCGCATCTCTTCGAGGGCCTGCCGGCCGGTGTCGGCGACCACCCGGACCGCCTCCCGGGCGGTCTCCGGGTCCCGGTCGAACAGGTACCGCGCCCCGTCGGCCTGCACGATCATGACGGCCATGCTGTGCGCCACCACGTCGTGCAGCTCGCGGGCGATCCGGGTGCGCTCCTCGGCCACCGCCGCCCGCGCCTCGGCCTCCCGCTCGCGTTCCAGCGTGGCGGCCCGCTCCTCCAGGCTGAGCACGTACAGCCGGCGGGTGCGCACGTTGAGCCCCATCAGCCAGACGGCGCCGGTGATCAGGGCGAGCCAGATGGCCGAGGCCCACCAGGCGACCTCGCCCCGGGTCTGGAGGGCCCCCAGCACCACCCCGACCGCGGCCACGATGCCGGCGAGGACGCCGTCGCGCAGCTTCTCGGCGTACTTCACCACGCTGTACAGGGCGATCAGCACGCCGACGTCGAAGGCCAGCGGCCCCCAGCCGAAGGCCACCTGGACCAGGGCGAGCGCGGCGACGGCCGCCGCCACCGCCGACGGATGGGTACGCCGGAACAGCAGCGTCACGGCCATCCCCGCCCCGACCAGGGTGGCCCACCAGCCGCCCGGCTGGTTGGCGGCCCCGGCGAGGCCGAACAGCACCACGAAGCCGGCGACCGCCACGTCGAAGGCCACGCTGCGCAACGGACGGCCGAAGATTTCCCGGTTCACGGTCACCCAGCGTACGGGCCGGGCGCTCCTGGACGAACTGGGCGCCGCCCCAGCGACAGTTGGCCGGTGCGGACGGCAGCGCACGTCAGGGCAGGGTCAGCGGCAGCGAGTACCGGCGCAGGGTCCCCCCCGCCGTGCGGACGTGCACCTCACCCGTGCGCAGGCCGTACGCGACGGACCAGCGGGTGTGCGACTGCCGGACGTCGTTGAGCAGCTCCAGCCCGGCCGGGTGGTCGACCACCCCGCCGGCCGCGGACAGCGCGGCCGCGAGCACCCCGTACCGGTGGTCGCTGCGGCGTTTCCCCTCCGGCACGCCCACCACCGGCACATTGGTCAGCGCCTGCCAGTTGCCCTGGCCCTTCTCGACCCGCATCCCGCCCTCGACGAACTCCACCACCGCCGACGCGCCGGTGGCGTCGGCGAGCAGATAGTGCAGCGGCGGCCCGCCCTCGAAGTCGAGGTTGTGCCGCCCGAAGACGGTCACCGCCTCGTCGACCGTGGCGGCCTGGTCGAGCACCAGCCGCAGGATGCGCACCGAGCCGACGGTCGACCTGCCCGGCTCGGGCCGGGCGCTCGCCCCGTCGTCGGCGGCCAGGCCCACGGCCAGCCCACGCTCGTTCATCCCGTCGAACGGCAGCAGCGGCGCGTTGAGCAGCCGCCGGTCACCGGTCGGGTCGTCGCCCACCCCCAGGTACGAGATGTCGACCAGCGAGATCGAGGCGTACCCGTCCGGCGGGTCGGTGCGCAGCACCATCGCCGGGTTGGCGTCCCAGTCGAAGTTGCGGGCGAACAGGGGCCGGTCACGGTCGCCCCGGGCGACGAAGAGCGAGCACCCGAACGGGCTGGGCGGCGCGGCGTCGGTGCCGACGGTCGGGTCGTAGTCGCCGACGAAGGTCATCTCGTACATCGGCAGGTCGTCGACCCGGCGCAGGCTGGCCAGGGTCTGCTCGGCCTCGGCGGCGCTCTGCCGCGACGCGGTCGGCGTGCCGGCGGCGGTCGGTGCGCCGGCGGGCGTCGCCCCGTTGACAGTCGGCGCGGACTCGGAGCAGGCGGTGAGGGCGAGCAGCACCGCCAGGCCGGCGCCCAGGAACGTCCTACGCATGATGCCTGAACGGTAGGGCAGGCATCGAACGTTGTCCACCACGTCGGGGACGTCCGAACAGACGGCCCGGGTCAGCGCGCCGGGATGCGGGCCAGTTGCTCCTCGATCGCCTCGCGGGTCAGGGCGGGCCGGCCGCCGGGGTGGCCGACGGTGGCCCCCGCCGCCGCCGGCCGGCCGCCCGGCCGATCCGGGCCGCCGCGATCGCCGCGGCCGGCGGCTGCTGGAGCTGCACGAGCACCGCCCGGGCGGCGCGCAGCGCGTCGGCCGCGCCGGTCACGTCCGCCTCGGTCAGCAGGGTCGGCTCGGGCAGGTCCTCGACGTACCGCCACCGGCCGCCGGCGTCCACGAGGTCGAGGATCAGCCCGGTCGGGGTGCCGGCCCGGCGCAGCACCGCCCGCACGTCGACGCCGTCGGCGCGGGCCCGGGCCAGCAGCCGCTCGGCGATGTCGTCGTCGCCGACCACCCCGAGCAGGCCGGGACGCGCGCCGAGCTGGGCGAGGCCGACCGCCTGGTTGGCGCCCTTGCCGCCGGGCAGTTCCCGCCGCCGGCGCGCGGGCGCCGTGCCGGCGGGCCCCGGCACCTCGTCCACGAGCAGGACCAGGTCCCGTGCCACCTGCCCGACCACCATCGCGTCCAGTTCCGCCATGCGGCGCTCTGTACCCCGCCCGGGCCGTGCCACGCCATTGCTGGATGGGAGGACCCGTGTCAGGGCCTGCGGTAGAGAGCGGCACCCCTCTCCAGTCGCCGGTCACCCCACCGGGGTGCGGTGGCCGGTGCGCGGGCAGCTCGCGTGCGGGCAGCAGGGCGGGTGCGCTGTCGAGCCCGCCGGAGAGCGCCACACCGACGGTGAGGTGGTGTCCAGCCACACCCGCGTGCTGTCCCGCAGGGCCGCGCGGACGAGCACGGCGGACTCGTCCGGGTCGCCCACCGCGGGCAGCCCCTCGCCGGGGGTGAGCAGGTCGACGTACGGGTGCGGCCAGGACCGGCCGCCCGGCTCGGCCCAGCCGTGGTGCCCCCGCGGCACCTCGCCGATCGGCGACCGGAACCCGACCAGCGCCTTGACCTCGGTGGCCAGGTGGAGGCAGCCGGGCACGCGGGACCAGTACAGCGCCCTGACCCCGAGCGGATCGCGGGCGAGGTAGGTCCGCCCGGTGGCCCGCTCGACCACGGCGAAGGCGTACTCGCCGCGCAGCCGGGTCACCGCGTCCTCGCCCCACGCCAGGAACGCCGCGAGCACGACCTCGGCGTCGCTCTCGCTGCGGAACGCGTGGCCGAGGCGGGCCAGCTCGGCGCGCAGGTCCCGGTGGTTGAAGACCTCGCCGTCGTAGCAGAGCACGAACCGCGCGTCGGCGGAGACCCAGGGCTGCACGGCCCGGTCCGGGTCGACGACGCGCGGCCGGCGGGTGCCGGCCAGCAGCCCGGCCTCCTGGCGGGTCTCGGTCATCTCGCCGCGCGGGGCGAGGGCTGCCAGCATCCGCCGGAAGGTGGCGGGGTCGGCCTCGGGGCCGACGCTCAGGGCGATGCCGCACACCGGTCAGGCCCCCATCTCGGCTTCGTAGGCCCGGCGGAACCGCGGCCGGGCGGCGGGCGACAGGCACAGGTGCCAGGTCTGGCCCTCGTCGACCACGTTGACCTCGCCCGCGCGCTGGCGGGCCAGCAGCAGGTGGGCCAATGCGTCCCGGACGCCGAACCGCGCGAACCAGGCCAGCTCCACGTCGACGGCGTAGCCGAGGCAGTGGCCGCTGGGCACCATCGCCGAGTACCCGAGGCGGCGCAACTGGTACTGGTACTCGGCGCTGCGGACCAGGCTGGTCACCCACAGCGGCGGGGTGGCGGGCGGGGCGAGCCGGGCGAACTCGCGGCCGATGTCGTTGAGCAGGGCGATCACCTCCCGCCGGGCGCGCCGGAACCGCAGCCCGGCGGTGCGCGGCCGGGCGTCCGGCAGCAGCTGCCGGCGCGCCGCGCGCACGCCGCGCCCCAGCAGGGTCACGGGCTGCTCCTGGTAGCGGAACCGGAGCAGGTCGCGGCGGCGCAGCCACTCCAGGTCGACCAGGTCCGGGCTGGCCTGGACCTGGGCGTCGGTGCGGAAGGCGGGGGCGTCGCGCCACCACATCACGTCGATGCGGGAGAGGAGGTAGATCCGGACCAGCGCGGTCAGGTCCGCGGCGGAGCTGCGCGGGTTCGGCCGGTAGCGGGCCATCTCCAGCAGCAGCGTCTCCCGGGCCCCGATCGGGCCCTGCGGCGTGGCGTCGAGCACCGCGGCGATCGCCGGCTCCCGCAGCCGCTCGTCGAGCAGCACCTGCCGGGCCGTCGTCGACGCCGGGTCGGCCAGGGCGGTGACCTCGACCAGCAGGTCCGCCACGGCGGCCCGGTAGGCGTCGAGGTCGGGGGTGGCGGCGGGCACCGGCTGCCGGGCGCCCTCCGCGGGCAGCCGGTGGGCCGGTGCGGCGGCGAGGGGCGTACCGGGGGGCTGGCCAGGACTTCGGCTGGGCACTCGCATCGTCTGGTCCTCTCTCCCGGTACAACTCGGTGTGGGCGACCCGAAACTCACCGTAATCGGCACGAGGGGGGAGAGTACGAATAATCCTCCTATCGACCCCCGGAAGGGCGTCGAGTGGCCCTCCGCACGCGGCCGGGGACGAACCACCGCCCGCCCAGGCCCCTGCACCTCGGCGTACGACGGCGCAGCCGCCCCGGCCGCGGCGTCGCCGGGCCGCCACGGCGTCGACAGACGGCGAGCGCGGGGCAGGGCAGGGCGGGGCGGGGCGGATGGGCGATCGGCGCGGGGCGCCGAACAGCCGACTTCTACAACGTTGAATATAACGTTGTAGAAACGACGGGAGCGCCTCCTGTTCGCCTCGACCGCGAACTGCTGCGCCGGCCCGGCGACCGGCTACTCCGTCCACGTCGGCCGCGCCCGCGGCCCGCGCGGCCCGTTCGTCGACCGGGACGGCCTGCGGCTGGACGCCTCCCGGGCCGGCGGCACCCCGGTGCTCGCCCAGAACGGCAACCGCTGGATCGGCACCGGCGGCCGGCTGGTCGCCCGGGACGGCGACCGGGTGGTCACCGCCGCGCTGCCCGCCGGATTCGCCGCCGCCGACCGCCACAACCTGGCCGTCGAGGTACGCGGGCGCGACCTGGTGGTCGAGCTGAGCCCGGCCCGGCTCGGCGACCAGGAGGCCGTGGTGTCGCTGCGGCTGTCCCGGCCGGCGACCGGCCCGCTCACCCTGGCCGCCACCGGCGGGGACGCGGAGTTCGACAACGTCAGCGCGGCCCGGCTGCACCGCGCGGCGCGCCTGGCGGTCGCCCCGCCGCGGGCCGGCGCGCCCCTGCCGGGTGCGTCCGACGAGTTCGACGGCGGCCTCGACCCGGCGTGGCGGTGGGTACGGCCCGACGCGTCGGCCACCGTCTCCGGCGGCGCGCTGCGCTGGCCGGTGCAGGGGGGCGACCTGGTCGGCACCGGCAACACCGCCGGGGTGCTGCTGCGCGACGCGCCCGCCGGCGACTACGTGGTCGAGACGAGGGTGACCCTCGACCTCGGCGAGGAGACCGTCCGCAACTACCAGCAGGCCGGCCTCGTCGCGTACGTCGACGACGACCGGTTCGCCCGGCTGGCGCAGGTGGCCATCTGGAACACCCGTCAGGTGGAGTACGGCTACGAGCTGCCCTTCGCCGGCCAGCCGGTGTACGGGGGCAACATCGTCGGCGCCCCGGCGACCACCACCTGGCTGCGGCTGGCCCACCGGGTCGACCCGGTCACCGGGGAGCACGAGTTCCGGGCCGGCTCCAGCCGGGACGGCCGGACCTGGACCTGGGGCGGGGTGTGGACGTTCCCGGCGGACACCACGCCCCGGATCGGCCTGGTCGCGCACGGCGGCGCCCAGCCGGCGGTGACGGCGGAGTTCGACTACGTGCGCTTCTACGCCGGCACCTGATGAAGAGCTGGACGGCCGGGGTGGGTGCGGCACCCCGGCCGTCCGCCCGGGCCTCGATTCCGGTCGGAAGAGGCCCTTGCCCCCAGTCTCACGGAACCGGGCCGATCCCGCAGCCCCCGGTCGTGGGAACCGTCCTCATCCGGCCAGTCGGCCTGGCCGTTCGGGTAGTGCCGCCGTAGCCGGACGCCGCCACGAGCGCCCCGGCCGGTGTCCGGGCCGCCGGGGGGGCGCGGTTTCCCGGACGGTTGGGGGCCGGTCGCCGGAACGGCGCCGGGGCGGTGATGAAAGGCTTGTGGCATGAGTTCCGCACCAACACCGACCGACCCCACCGCCTTCGGCGGCCCCGACGACGGGGGCGCATTCGTCGACCTCGGCCTGCGCGCCGAGCTGCTGCACGCCCTCTCCGCGCTCGGCTACGAGGAGCCGACGCCGATCCAGCGCGAGGCGATCCCTCCCCTGCTGGCCGGCCGGGACCTGCTGGGTCAGGCGGCCACGGGCACGGGCAAGACGGCGGCGTTCGCGCTGCCGCTGCTGCAGCGGATGCCGGACGGCCGGGCCGGCGGTGACCCGGTGGCGCTGGTGCTGGTGCCGACCCGGGAGCTCGCGGTGCAGGTCTCGGAGGCGTTCCACCGGTACGGCAAGGACCTGGGCGCCCGGGTGCTGCCGATCTACGGCGGCCAGCCGATCGGCCGGCAGCTACGCGCCCTGGACGCCGGGGTCGACGTGGTGGTGGCCACCCCGGGGCGCGCGCTGGACCACATCGCCCGGGGCACGCTGCGGCTGGGCGAGCTGGCCACGGTGGTGCTCGACGAGGCCGACGAGATGCTCGACATGGGCTTCGCCGAGGACATCGAGGCAATCCTGGAGCACGCCCCGCAGCAGCGGCAGACGGTGCTGTTCTCGGCGACGATGCCGTCGCGGATCGACGGGATGGCCCGGCAGCACCTGACCGACCCGGTGCGCATCCAGATCGAGCGCGAACGGCCGGTGGCCGGCGAGGCGCCGCGGGTGCGGCAGAGCGCGTACATCGTCACGCGGGCGCACAAGCCGGCGGCGCTGGGCCGGGTCCTGGACGTGGAGTCCCCCACCGCGGCGATCGTCTTCTGCCGCAGCCGGGAGGAGGTGGACCGGCTCACCGAGACGATGAACGGGCGCGGGTACCGGGCGGAGGCCCTGCACGGCGGGATGAGCCAGGAGCAGCGGGACCGGGTGATGGGGCGGCTGCGCGCCGGCACCGCCGACCTGCTGGTGGCCACCGACGTGGCCGCCCGGGGGCTGGACGTGGAGCAGCTCACCCACGTGGTCAACTACGACGTGCCGTCGGCCCCCGAGTCGTACGTGCACCGGATCGGCCGGGTGGGCCGGGCCGGGCGCGAGGGGGTGGCGATCACCCTCGCCGAGCCGCGCGAGCACCGGATGCTCAAGACCATCGAGCGGGTGACCGGGCAGCGGATCACGGTCGACAAGATCCCCACCGTGGCCGACCTGCGGACCAGGCGGCTGGAGCTCACCCAGGCGGCGCTGCGCGAGAGCCTGCTGGAGGACGACCTGGAGCCGTACCGGGTGATCGTCGAGTCGCTGTCGGACGAGTTCGACCTGATGGAGGTCGCGCTCGCGGCGGTGAAGCTGGCGCACGAAACCACCCTGCCCGGCGCCGCCGAGGAGGAAGAGGAGATCCCGCAGGTCGCGGTGCGCCCGCCCCGGGAGCCCCGCACCGGGGCGACGGGGCGCGAGCGGCGCCCGGTCCGGGGCCACGGCGGGGGTACGACCCAGGTGTTCGTCGGCCTGGGCCGGCGCGCCGGCGTACGCCCGCAGGATCTGGTCGGGGCGATCACCGGGGAGACCGGGGTCAGCGGGCGGGACATCGGCTCCATCGAGATCGCCGACCGGTTCTCCCTGGTGGAGGTCCCGTACGCGCTGGCCGAGGAGGTCATCGCCGGGCTGCGGGGCAGCACCATCAAGGGGCGCAAGGCGACCGTCCGCCGCGACCGTGACGGGGAGGGCGACCTCGGCGACCGCCGTACCGGGGGCCGGGAACGACGCTCGGACGGCGGCGACCGGCGACGCGATCAGCGCTGAGGCGGTGCACGGCCGGCCCGTGGAGCAGGCCGGCCTCCGACCAGGCGGAGCGCCCGCCCCACCCGGGGCGGGCGCTCCGCGTCGGAGTGCGCCTGTCAGGACGCGGCCAGGGCGGGCGACTCGAGCGAGCCGGCGTCGAGGTCGGCCGGGCGCAGCGCCAGGGCGAGCACGTCGGCGACGTCGGCGAGGGTGTGCACGGTCAGCGCCGCCCGCACCTCGGCCGGCAGGTCGTCCAGGTCCGGCTCGTTGCGCGCCGGGATGATCACCTCGGTCAGGCCGGCGCGGTGGGCGGCGAGCAGCTTCTGCTTCACGCCGCCGATGGGCAGCACCCGGCCGGAGAGGGTCACCTCGCCGGTCATCCCGAACTCGGGGCGTACCGGTCGGCCGCTGGCCAGCGACGCCAGCGCGGTGACCATGGTGATGCCCGCGCTGGGGCCGTCCTTGGGCACCGCACCCGCCGGGACGTGCAGGTGGATCCGCCGCCCGGCGAGGGCGTTCGGATCGAGCCCGAGCCGCCGCCCGTTGGAGCGCAGGTACGACAGGGCGATGTGCGCCGACTCCTTCATCACGTCGCCGAGCTGACCGGTCAGGGTCAGCCCCGGCTCGCCCTCCATGCTGGTCGCCTCGATGAACAGCACGTCGCCGCCGGCGCCCGTGACCGCGAGGCCGGTGGCCACGCCGGGCACGGCGGTCCGCTCGGCCGACTCCGGGGTGAACCTGGGCCGGCCCAGGTAGCGGGTCAGGTTCTCGGCGTCGACGCGTGCC
The DNA here is from genome assembly GCF_007830265.1 of Micromonospora olivasterospora. Taxonomy (NCBI): domain Bacteria; kingdom Bacillati; phylum Actinomycetota; class Actinomycetes; order Micromonosporales; family Micromonosporaceae; genus Micromonospora; species Micromonospora olivasterospora. The sequence continues at coordinate 5,226,187 of NZ_VLKE01000001.1, read as the reverse complement.
GGGGCCGGGTCTGCGGCCAGCGCCACCGCGACCTTGCGCATGATCTTCGCCAGGGCCCGCTCGAGCTGCCGGACGCCGGCCTCCCGGGTGTGCTCCCCCGCGATCCGGGCCAGCGCCTCGTCGGCGACCGTCACCTCGTCGGCGGTCAGCCCGGCGCGCTCCCGCTGCCGGGGCAGCAGGTGGTCCCGGGCGATGGCGACCTTCTCGTCCTCGGTGTAGCCATCGAGGGTGACCAGCTCCATCCGGTCCAGCAGCGGGCCGGGGACGGTCTCGACGACGTTGGCGGTGGCCAGGAACAGCACGTCGGACAGGTCGAGATCGACCTCAAGGTAGTGGTCCCGGAAGGTGTGGTTCTGCGCCGGGTCGAGCACCTCCAGCAGGGCGGCGGCCGGGTCGCCGGCGTAGCCGACGGCCAGCTTGTCCACCTCGTCGAGGAGCACGACCGGGTTCATCGAGCCGGCCTCGCGCAGCGCCCGGACGATCCGGCCGGGCAACGCGCCGACGTACGTGCGCCGGTGGCCGCGGATCTCCGCCTCGTCGCGTACGCCGCCGAGCGAGACCCGGACGAAGTTGCGCCCGAGCGCCCGGGCGATCGACTCGCCGAGGCTGGTCTTGCCGACGCCGGGCGGGCCGGCGAGGGCGAGCACCGCACCGGAGCCGCGCCCGCCGACCACGCCGAGGTTGCGCTCGGCGCGGCGGCCGCGCACCGCGAGGTACTCCAGGATGCGGTCCTTCACGTCGGCCAGGCCGGCGTGGTCGGCGTCGAGCACCGCGCGGGCCGCGTCGAGGTCGGTGTTGTCCTCGGTACGCGTCGTCCACGGCATCTCCAGCACCGTGTCGAGCCAGGTGCGGATCCAGCCCGCCTCCGGGGAGGCGTCGCTGGCCCGCTCCAGCTTGCCGACCTCGCGCAGCGCCGCCTCGCGAACCTTCTCCGGCAGCTCGGCGGCCTCGACCCGGGCCCGGTAGTCGGCGGAGCCGTCCGGCTCGTCCTCGCCGAGTTCCTTGCGGATGGCGGCGAGCTGCTGGCGGAGCAGGAACTCGCGCTGCGACTTCTCCAGCCCCTCCCGGACGTCGGTGTTGATCCGCTCGGTGACCTCCTGCTCGGCCAGGTGGTCCTTCACCCAGCCGACCAGCAGCTCCAGCCGGGCGGTGACGTCGGGCGCGGCGAGCAGTTCGGTCTTCTGCGCGAGGCTGAGCCAGGGCGCGTAGCCGGCGGCGTCGGCCAGCTCGGACAGGTCGGTCATCCGCTCCATGGCGTCGATGACCTGCCAGGCGCCGCGCTGTTGCAGCACGGAGGTCATCAGGGCGCGGTACTCGCGGGCGAGCTCCCGGGCCCGGCCGGCGGGGGCGGGTTCGTGCAGTTCGGTCGCCTCGACCCAGAGGGCGGCGCCGGGGCCGGGCACACCGGAGCCGATCCGGGCCCGGGACAGGCCGCGGATGACGGCGGCGGGCTCGCCGCTGGGCAGCCGGCCCACCTTCTCGATCATGGCGACGGCCCCGACGGGGCCGTAGTCGCCGTCGATGCGGGGCACGGCGAGCAGCTTCTTGTCGCCGGTGGCGCGGGCCGCGTCGACCGCGGCCTGGGTGGTCGGGTCGAGGGTCACCGGGATGACCATGCCGGGCAGCAGGACGGCGTCGGTCAGTGGAAGTACCGGAAGGGTAGCCATCGAACACCTGCTATCGCGTTGAGTTGAGCGTGTCAGGCTCAAGTCACGCGGCACCCCCCTTCTTCCCGGATGTGATCCACGGCACTCGGCGGCGGCCGGGTGCGACCGGCCGAAGGGCGCGCGCGACACTGGCAATTCCACCATGGGCGCGGGAATCGGCGGCCGTTAACTCGACGCGCCGATTGGAAACGGGGCATATTCTTGCGGATTTGCCATGGGATAGGTCAAACTCTTAGCACACCCCGCCCCACACAAGGAGTAATTGGCGATGGCCCGGAAAGTAATCACCGTTCTGACGGACGACCTCGACGGCGGTAAGGCGGATCGGACCGTCGAGTTCAGCCTCGATGGCGTGGCGTACACCATCGATGTCTCCGACGAGAACGCCGGCACCCTGCGCAAGGCGCTCGACCCCTACATCAACGCTGGCCGGCGCATCGGTCGAGGGCCGGTGGACACCGGCCGCGCGACCCGCCGCGCGGGTCGGCCCGCCGTCTCGGGAATGGACCGCGAGCAGAACCGCGCCATCCGGGAATGGGCCGCGAAGAAGGGGTACGAGATTTCCGACCGTGGGCGGATCCCGGTCTCGGTCGTGGAGGCCTACAAGAACCGCTGATCCGCCGAGCGGATCAGCATCGGGCACGCCAGGGTCACGCTGGGGGACCAGCTGACCCGGGTTTTTCGCCCGACGCAAATTCCACGGCAGGTGCGGGCCGGCGGGCTTGGGAAACGGCGCGGGGCCGGTCGGGTTGACCCGGGCGGCCCCGCTTTCGTCCTCGCGACCGCGCCGCCGGCTCAGCCCACCCGGATGCCCACCACGTCGAAGGCCGGCGTTTTGGTCGGCCCGCTCCGTCGGTGGATTGCGGCGTGAGCCGGGGGACGGGCGGAACCCCGATGGGACGCATCGACGATGACCAGCACGGAGGGGCGGCCCGTAGGTCGACGACCGACGATGACATTTCCGCCCGGTCGTCCACGCCGGACGGTCGGTGGGGAAGATCCTGTCCGGTGCCGGCTGGAGTACGGCGGCGCCGGGAAGGCTCGACCCGGCGGCGGGAATCGGCGCCGGTCCGAATAGGACTCAGGCGCAGAGATGTGCGAAGCCGAAGCCGTCCCGCATTTCGCCGCCGCGTTCCCGCAGCCGCCGGATGTCGCGGTCGAGCCGCTCCCGGGCCATCAGGTCGGGCCCGGCGGCGTCCAGGGCGCGCAGCCGCTCGCCCACGGCCGCGGCCGCCAGGTCCTCGGCGAGCCGGCCCGGGTCCACGCCGCAGGAGAAGCGGTGCTCCCACACCTCCACCCGCTCCACCAGGCAGCGGCCGGGGAACACCTCGACCCAGCTCCAGCCCTCGGCCGGTCCGTCCGTCCAGCACACGTGCAGGCCCCGGACGATCGGGTCGGCCAACCGCCGGGCCACGTACGCCTCCACCGCCGCGGCCCGGGCGAGCGCGCCGAGATCGTTGACGTGCCCGCTGCGCCCGTCCGGCAGCCGGCCGACGATGTCGCGGAACGCGACCGGGGCGGCCTCCACCGGATCGACGTGCTCCGGCTCGGGCCCGACGGCCGCGGCGTAGCCGCGCGCGTCGATGACGTACTCCACGACCCGGCGGCCGTGGTCGGCCGCGCGCAGGGTGGGCGAGGCGATCCGCAGCACCTCCAGACCGACCGCCGCGCACACGGCGTTCTTCATCCGCTCGCCGCGCTCGGCCGCGGGGTCGGCCGCCGTCGGGGCCCCGAACTCGACGGCGAACAGCGGGCGCCCGGTGTCGCCGGCGCAGACCACGTAGTCGAAGGACTCCCGGCCGGCCGAGTTCCACTGGTGACCGGTGACCCCGGGCGGACGGCCGTGCAGCAGTTCCGCGAGCCGCCGGGCGGCGTACACCAGGTGGCCGCCGCGGACGAGGACCGGCCCGCGGCCGGTCGACGCCACGAGCGGGCGCAGTAGGGAGCCGTCGTCACTGCCGGTGCTCGTCATCCGCCCGTACCCATCCGTCGCCGTCGACGGCCAGAGTCTAGGCCGCCCCGAAGTCGCCCCGCCGACGCGGGCCGCCCGCGTCGCGGCACGGGGCACGGGACCGCCGCGCGCGGTCGCCGACCGGGTTCTCTAGGCTCAGCCCGTGCACAGTGGAGGGCCTCCGGAACTGTTGACCAAGCGCAGCCTCGTCGCTGTCTCCCACGCCGTCGAGCAGGCCGCGCTGGCCACCGCCGAGGACGGCCCGCTGCTGGTGATGGCGCTGTTCCAGCGGCTGCCGTACCTCGAGCGGGAACTTCCGGTCTACGCCCGGATCGCGGAGACGGCCGCGGCGACCGTGGTGGGCGTGGCGGGGCAGTGCCCCGAGGCGCTGCCGGCGGGGCTGTGCGGGGTGGTCCTGGACGAGGCGGAGGACCTGGCCCGGGAGTGGACGGTCGTCGCGCTGACCCCCCGGTTCGGCGCGGCCCTGGTCGCGTACGACCGGGCGGAGGTCGAGCCCGCCGCCACGCTGGAGTCCGGCCGGATCTTCGAGGGATGGTGGGGGTTCCGCCGGGACGAGGCGCTGCACGAGGCGCTCCGGCTGCGCGACCGGCTGGCCGAGCGGCTGCCCGCGTCGGTCCGGGCCGCCGTGGACGGGGTCCTCGCCCGGGTAAGCGACCTGCCCTCGACCCCCGGCGAGGCGCGCGGCGAGGCGGCGCTGCGGCTGATGTTCTCCCACGCCGAGCGGGCCGCCCGGGCGCGGCGGTCCCCTGGCTCCGGCGCCGGCGCTCCGGCACCCGCCGAGGGCGGCCCGGGGCCGCTGGACGAGCCGGGGATGCGGCGTTGGACGGGCGCGGACGGGGTGACCGCCTCGGGCACGCTCCCGGTCGCGCTGGTGGGCGTGCGGGTGGACGAGCCGGCCGGCGTGCCGGAACGCTTCGGGCGGCGCACCACCGGCCGGGAGGCGCAGGCAGTGATCCGGGCGGTCACCGCCCCGCTGCGCCCGGTCGACCGGGCGGTGCGCCTGACGGACCAGGAGTACCTGCTGATCCTGCCGTCGCTGACCGAGGAGCAGGCGGTGGCGGTGGCCGGCCAGGTCCACGAGGCGGTCACCGCGCTGGCCCAGTCGTACCCGTTCGTGGCCTTCGCGGTGCACGCGGCGGTCACGGTGACCACCCGCCGGCCGCTGCCCGTGGCCGACGTCCGGCACGCCGTCGGGTGGGCCGCCCGGGAGGGCGTGCCGGTCGCCCGGCTGGCCCCGGAGGCGGCCGAGGCGCCGGCCGGGCGGTAGGGGGGACGGCGTGCGGGTGGTGTCCCTCGTGCCGTCGCTGACCGAGGCCGTGGCGGTGACCGTGCCGCGGGTGCTGGTCGGCGCGACGGACTGGTGCACCCACCCGGCGGGGCTGGACGTGCCGAGGGTCGGCGGCAGCAAGTACCCCGACCTCGACCGGGTACGCGAGCTGCGACCCGACCTCGTGCTGCTCAACGTCGAGGAGAACCGCCGGGAGGACGCGGACGCGCTGCGCGCGGCCGGGGTGCGGGTGCTCGTCACGTATCCCCGTACGGTGCCGCAGGCGCTCCGGGAGTTGGCCGGGCTGCTCGCCGCGCTCGGCGTACCCGGCGAACCGGGCTGGCTGCGGGCGGCCCGGCGGGCGTGGACGGGGCCGACCCCGGCGGAGGGCCGACGGGCGGTCGTGCCGGTGTGGCGCCGCCCGTGGGTGGTGCTCGGCGCGGACACCTTCGCCGGCGACGTGCTGAGCCGGCTCGGCGTCGCGAACGCCTACGCCGGGCACGCCGAGCGCTACCCCCGACCCGCCGTGGCCGAGCTGCGCGCGGCGGCGCCGGAGCTGGTGGTGCTGCCGGACGAGCCCTACCGGTTCACCGTCGACGACGGTCCCGAGGCGTTCCCCGGCATCCCGTGCGCGCTGATCTCCGGCCGCCATCTCACCTGGTACGGCCCGTCGCTGGCCGAGGCGCCCGCGCTGCTCGCCGCGCAGCTGGCCCGGCCCGTGGTCCACCCGGCCGCCTGAACGCCGGCGGCCTGGCGGGACCGCCGGGGATCGACGAACCACGATCCGGCAGGATCGACGGAGACCACATCAGAGGCATCACCGAGCAGGAGGCGTACGGCATGGACAAGCCCGAGGTAGGCCCGATCGAGGGCGCGCCGCCCGCCGATCTCGTCATCGAGGACATCACCGTCGGCGAGGGCCCGGAGGCCCAGCCCGGCCAGCGAACCACCGTCCACTACGTCGGGGTGGCCCACTCGACCGGCCGGGAGTTCGACGCCTCCTGGAACCGGGGCGAGCCCTTCGAGTTCCCGCTCGGCGGCGGTCGCGTCATCGCCGGCTGGGACCAGGGCGTCGTGGGCATGCGGGTCGGCGGCCGGCGCAAGCTCACCATCCCGCCGCACCTCGGGTACGGCAGCCGAGGCGCGGGCGGCGTCATCAAGCCGGGCGAGACGCTCGTCTTCGTCGTCGACCTGCTCGGCGTCCGCTAGGCCGGACGGGGTCGCCGGGCACGTGCCGGCGGCCCCGTCACCGGCGCCCGGCCCACCGGCGCCCACGACGGTGTCAGGCGCAGGCCAGCACCGGCGCGGCGGTCGGCTGCGCGATCGGCACGAGCGCCCCGAGCGGGCCGGCGAGCGACGCCGCGACCGGCACCTCGGCCGGCGGGACGAGCGACAGCGGACGCGCGGGGAGCGCCCCGGCCGGGGCGGCCGGCCAGACCGGGATGACGCGGTGCAGGCCCGTCACGCGCAGCACACGGGCGACCGTGGGCGCCGGGTCGACCAGCACCAGCACCCCGCCGCGGGCGCGGATCCGACGGTGCGCGGCGAGCAGGGCCCGGACCCCGGCGGCGGAGAGCAGCCGGACGCCGGAGAGGTCGAGCCGGAGCAGCGGCCGCGACGGCGCGGCCCACAGCGCCGAGCGGAGCACACCGACGGTGGCGATGTCGACCTCGCCGGTCGCCCGCACCTCCACCGCGTGGTCCCCCACGCTGACCTGCACGTGGAACCGGTCGTTGCGCTCCTGCATGGCCAAGAATCTAGCCGCCCCCACCGACATTTCCGTCCTCCTCAGGAGTGACTCCGGGTACATCCAGGGTCTGCCCCTGAGCCGCCCCCGACGTCCGGCACCGGGCACCGCCCCCAGGCGCCACCCGCGCGACGGCGGCCGGCCCGCCACCGCGTGGGTGACGGGCCGGCCCGGCGGTCGTTCCTCCCCTGGTCAGCCGCCGCTCGCCGAGGGCACCGGCGCGGGTGCGTTGCCCCCGGCGACCGCCCCCGGGTGCGGCGCCGTGGTGGTCGGGGCGGGGCGCAGGCCGGCCGGGACCGGCAGGGCGCTGCCCTTGGTGAACTCGTCCCAGCTGACGTTCCAGGCCGTCCAGCCGTTGCCCGCCTGCAACTGCACCTCCGTGCCCTTGACGGTGACCAGGTCGCCGACCTGGGTGATGCCCATCAGCCAGTCGGCCGCGGTGGCGGAGACGTTGGCGCAACCGTGGGAGACGTTGGTGTAGCCCTGGTCCCCCTCCGACCACGGCGCCGAGTGGATGAACTCGCCGCCCCAGGTCAGCCGCTGGGCGTCGTCGACGTCCACGACGTAGCCGCCGTCGGGCTCGCCGCGGGTGTCGAACGTCGTCCGCTCGTGCTTTTCCATGATCACCATCTTGCCGCTGGAACTCGGCGTGCTCGGCTTGCCGAGGCTGACCGGGATGCGCCGCAGCAGCTTGCCGTCCTGGAACACCGACATCTGCTTGGTGGCGTTGTCGATGTCGAGGGAGACCTGGCGGCCGATCTTCGAGGTGGCCTTCCGGTCGGCGTCGCCGATGAGGTCCTTGCCGATGGGCAGCCCCTGCAACCCGGCCCGGACGCTGATCTGCGTGCCGGGCTTCCAAAAGTCCGGGGCGCGGTAGTACACCTGGGTGCCGTCCTCCAGCCACGACCAGGTGCCCGGCTGCGGCGGGTCGGTCTTGACGAACAGCCGCTTCTGCACCTCCGCCCGGGCCTCCTTCGGCACGCCCGGCTCGAAGGCGACGGTCACCGGCATCGCCGTGCCGTACGTCTGGTTGCCGGCAAAGTAGAGGGTGCTGGTGATCGGCGGCGTGCTCGGCCTCCGCATCGTGGTGAACGTCGTCGTACTCGTGGTGGTCTTCCCCCGGTCGCCGGTCGCCGTCACCTCCGCGGTGTACGTCCGGCCGTTCGCCAGCGGCTCGCTCGGCACCCAGGTGGACCCGTCCTCACGGGGCTCGCCCCGGACCTCGGCCCCCTTGTCGTCCTTCAGCCGCACGCCGGTGACCTTGCCGTGGGCCACGGTGGTGCCGATCTCGGCGCTGACCGGGATGTCCCTGGCCTTGTCGGCGGGCGACAGGGTGACCGTGGGTGGCTTGGCCTCCCGCGCCGACTCCGCCTTCCGGTCGGCGGTGCATCCGCCGATGACCAGTGGCGTGGCAGCGATGGTTACCGCGAATAGCGTGACTCGTCGCCTCAGGTCCATATTCCGCCCCCCATTTCCACTCCCCCTTTGGCCACATTCTGTACGGCTCGGCTCACCCTCCGGCGCGGTTCAGCGAAAGCCGGCGGAACAAATGGCCGGCGGTTTCGCCGGAACCGGGACGAATACCGGCCGGGCGCGCCGTACGCACCGCGGATACCCGACCGTCCGCTCAGTCCCAGTCCTGGTCGCCGTGGTTGCGTTCCCACCGCCCGCCGAGCGGCGGGGTGTCCAGGCGGGTCGCGGCCACACCGTTGCCGGCCAGGTCGTTGTCCTCCACCCGACAGCCGACGCAGCTGCCCAGCTCGGTGATCCACAGCCCGTGGGTCTGCGTCCGGTCGTGCTGGTTGTCCCAGATCCGGTTGCCCCGGATGGTGGCCGAGTCGACCGCCGCGTTGACGGTGATGCCGGCCCGGCGGTCCGGTGCCGCCGGCAGCTCGTACGGGCAGCCGGGCGGCGGGGTGTCCCCGCTCCAGGCGGCGAAGGCGTCCGGGCGGACCGGGGCGAGGGTCAGCTCGGTGGCGTCGTTCGCGGCCACCACCGCGACGCGCTCGCCGACCCGCAGCACCTTGCCCCGGTGCCCGTCGTCCGGCCAGTCCGCCGTCCGGTCGACCAGCGTCTTGTCGTTGTAGCGCACCGAGTCGCCGCCCCCGGCGCAGGCGCCGGCGTACTGCCGGCCGTTGTTGCGGACGCGGTTGTTCAGCAGCACCGCGTCGGCCATCGGCCGGTCGATCCGGACGCCGTCCAGGCCGTTGCCCCAGACGTCGTTGCTCTCGACGACCACGTCCCGCGCCGGGCCCTCGTAGCCGCGCCCCAGGTTGTGCTCGTGGTAGCCGTACGCGCCGTTGCCGCTGATCCGGTTGCCCCGGATCGTGTACGGGCCGGGGGTGTTGCCCATGCTGATCCCGTCGCGGACGTTGCCGTCGATGACGCAGTCGGTCAGCAGGCCGCCCCGCCCGGCGATCCCGGAGGTCCCCTTGGCGGAGACGTCGAAGCCGGCCTCCAGGTTGCCGGTGAGGGTGCAGCCCGAGACGATCAGCCCGTCGGCGCCCCAGTCGGAGATGCCGAACCGGTTGCCCTCGCTGTGGCAGCCGATGATGCGGTAGCCACGCGGCGGCGGCCACCGGCACTTCTGCAGCTCCAGGAAGATGCCGTTGGTGCCGTTGCCGACGGTGGTGCAGTTGGCGATGGTCAGCCGTTCCATCGTTCCCCAGCCGCCGATGCCGACGCCGATGCCCGCGCCGCCCATCTCCTCGCCGTTGTCCAGCCGGCCACAGCCGACCGCCAGCACCGACTCGATCACCGTGTCCTGGAGGAAGTCGCAGCCCAGGCCCGTCGCGGCGGTGTGGTGGACGTAGAGGTTGCGGAACAAGCCGCGCACCACGTACTGGAGGCCGAGGCCCTTGGCGAGGTAGTTGTACTCGGCCATGGCGACACCGGAGCCGTCGATCTCGAAGTCGGCGAAGGTGCAGTCCGCGAGGTGCCGGTCCCGGCCGGCGCCGTGCTGGACGGCGGTCCAGTACGCCAGCGGGGTCGGGTCGGCGCGGTTGCCCTCGTTGCTCAGCAGGAACCGGGTGGCGCCCGGCCCGGCGCCGATCAGGGACACCCCGCTGCGCCAGACCGTGCCCGCGTCCCGGATGGAGTAGATGCCCGGCGGGCAGTAGATCACCCGGGCGCGCCCGTCGGCGGCGTAGCCGTCGCCGAGGCGGTCCACCAGCGCGGCCAGCGCCGGCTGGTCGTTGGTCACCCCGTCGCCGCGCAGCCCGTAGTCGGTGGCGTCGCAGTGCAGCGGCGCCCCGGCGACGGCCGGGCGACGGTACCGGACGGCGGCGGGCAGCCCCACGAACGGCACTCGGCTCTCCCCTCGGCGGTGGGGGCCGCCGGGCCCGCCCGGGCGGCCGTCGACGGCGCTTCGTCGACGGCGCCGTTTTCCCGGCGGGCGGAGTGGAAAACGCGGGCCGGGCCGGCCGGAACCACCCGCTCGGCTCCTTTTCCGGCGCGCCCGGAATTGCGGCCCTCGGCTCCGCTCCCCGGCGCGGGCGGAATTGCGCCGGGAAATGCCGGACCGTCCCCGATCGGAAGTGCCGCGGCAGTGCTGGCCGGAACGGCCGCGCCGGCGACCGGCGCCCGTTTTGCGGCGGGTGGAGGGCCGGTGTCCGGTCCCGGGGTGCGCCAGGACCGGACACCGGGTCACACGTTCGCCACCAGCAGGGCGGGCTGCTCGACGCAGTCGGCGACGTGGCGCAGGAACCCCCCGGCCACCCCGCCGTCGCACACCCGGTGGTCGAAGGTGAGGCTGAGCTGCGTCACCTTGCGCACGGCGAGCTGGCCGTCGACGACCCACGGCTTGTCCACGATCCGGCCCACCCCGAGCAGCGCCGCCTCGGGGTGGTTGATGATCGGGGTGGAGCCGTCGACGCCGAACACGCCGTAGTTGTTGAGCGTGAAGGTGCCGCCGGTGAGGCGGCCGGCCGGCAGGGTACCGGCCCGGGCCGCGGCGGTGGTCTCCGCCAGCGCCGCGGCCAACTCCCGGGTGGTGAGCCGCTGGGCGTCGCGCAGCACCGGGACGACCAGGCCCCGGTCGGTCTGCGCCGCGATGCCCAGGTGCACCCCCCGCGACTGGATGATCCGCTGCCCCTCGGTGTCGACCCGCGCGTTGAGCTGCGGGAACCGGCGCAGCCCGCTGAGGCAGATCCGGGCCAGCAGGGCCAGGATGCTCACCGGCTCGTCCGGGGTCGCGGCGTTGATGGCCCGGCGGGTCTCCACCAGCGCCGTGGCGTCCACGTCGACCCAGACGGTCACCTCGGGAATCTCCCGGCGGCTGCGCGAGAGCTTGTCCGCGATCGCCCGGCGGATGCCGGTGAGCGGGACGACCAGGTCCTCGCCGGTCGGCTCCGGTGCCGACCGGGCGGCCGGCACGAGGACGGGGGCGGCGTCGGCGGCCGCGAGGGCGGCCTCGACGTCGGCGCGGCGGACCACCCCGCCGGGCCCGGTGCCGCGCAGGGTGGCCGGGTCGATGCCGTGCTCGCGGGCCAGCCGCCGGACGATCGGCGAGATGACCAGCGCGGGGCGGGCGGCGGGCGCCGGGGTGGGAGCGGGGGCCGCCGGCCACGGCTCGGGGACCCTGGGCGCGGGTCCCGGGACGACCGCGAGGCGCGGGCGGCGCCGCCGCCGGCCCGTCCCGCCGTGCCCAGTGCCGTACCCGATGAGGACGTTGCCGGAGCCGGCGCGCTCCTCCTCCCGGTACGTGGCGTGCGCGGCGGGCTCGTCGCCGGCGGCGCCGTCGAGCGGCGCGATGGTGATCAGCGGCTGGCCGACGGGGCGCGTCTCGCCCGCCGCGCCGTGCAGGGCCACCACCCGCCCGGCGTACGGGCAGGGCACGTCGACGACGGCCTTGGCGGTCTCCACCTCGACGACGGTCTGGTCCACCGTGACCTCGTCGCCGACGGCGACCCGCCACTCGACGATCTCGGCCTCGCTGAGCCCTTCCCCGAGGTCGGGCAGGAGGAAGTCCCGGTTCCCGGTGGTGGCGGTCATGCCGCCACCCAGCGCGGATCGGGCTGGTCGTCCCACTGGAGCCGGGCCACCGCGTCGAGCACCCGGTCCACACCGGGCAGGTGGGTGTGCTCCAGCATCGGCGCCGGGTACGGGATGTCCAGCCCGGCGACCCGCAGCACCGGGGCGTGCAGGGCGTGGAAGCAGCGCTCCTGCACCCGGGCGGCGATCTCCGCGCCGACACCGGCGAAGCCCTGCGCCTCCTGCACCACCACGCACCGGCCGGTCTTCCGGACGGACCCCGCGACGGTGGCATCGTCGAACGGGACGATGGTGCGCACGTCCACCACCTCCAGGTCCCAGCCCTCCTCGCGGGCGGCCTCGGCGGCCTCCAGCGCGACCGGCACGGCCGGCCCGTACGCGACGAGGGTGGCGTCGCGGCCCGGCCGGCGGACGACGGCGCGCCCGAACGGCTCGGTGCGGGCGGGCAGCTCCGCCTCGGCGCTGGAGAAGTAGAGCTTCTTCGGCTCCATGAACACGACCGGGTCGGGGTCGGCGATCGCCTCGCGCAGCAGCGAGTACGCGTCGGCGACGGTCGCCGGGGTGACCACCTTCAGGCCCGGGGTGTGCGCGTAGTACGCCTCGGACGAGTCGCAGTGGTGCTCCACGCCGCCGATGCCGCCGGCGTACGGGACGCGGATGACCATGGGCACGCTCAGCGCGCCGCGGGTGCGGTTGCGCAGCTTCGCCACGTGCGAGGCGATCTGCTCGAACGCCGGGTACGCGAACGCGTCGAACTGCATCTCCACGACCGGCCGCAGCCCGGACATGGCCAGGCCGACGGCGAAGCCGACGATGCCGGCCTCGGCGAGCGGGGTGTCGAAGCAGCGCTTGTCCCCGAAGCGGGCCTGGAGCCCGTCGGTGATCCGGAAGACACCGCCGAGCCTCCCGACGTCCTCGCCGAAGACGAGCACGCGGTCGTCGTCGGCCAGCGCGTCGGCGAGCGCGGCGTTGAGCGCCTTCGCCAGGGTGGTGGCGGCCATCAGGCGTCCCCCTCCTCGGCTGCGGCCAGCTCGGCGCGGACCAGGTCGCGCTGCTCGACGAGCTGGGGGGTCGGCTCGGCGTAGACGTGGTCGAAGAGGCTGAGCGGGTCGACCTGGGGCTTGTCGTGCAGGCGCCGGCGCAGGTCGGCCGCGTACGCCTCGGCCTCTTCGGCGATCGCCGCGACGGCGGCGTCGTCGAGCACGCCCCGCGCCCGCAGGTACGTCTCCAGCCGGGCGACCGGGTCGCGGTCGCGCCAGGCGTCCACCTCGGCGCCGTCGCGGTAGCGGGTGGCGTCGTCGGCGTTGGTGTGCGGCTCCATCCGGTACGTGTGCGCCTCGACGAGGAACGGGCCCTGACCGGAGCGGGCGTGCTCGACCGCGCGGGCGAGCACGGCGAGCACGGCGGCGGGGTCGTTGCCGTCGACCTGCTCGCTGGGCACCCCGTAGCCGATCCCCTTGTACGCCAGGCTGGGGGCGGCGGTCTGCTGGGACAGCGGCACGCTGATGGCGTACTTGTTGTTCTGCACGAAGTAGACGACCGGGGCCCTGAACACGGCGGCGAAGTTCACGCCCTCGTGGAAGTCGCCCTCGCTGGTGGCGCCGTCGCCGACGAACGCCAGCGCCACGGTGTCCCGTCCCTGGTGGGCCTCGCCGTACGCGAGCCCGGCGGCGTGCACGCACTGCGTCCCGAGGGGGGTGCACTGGGGGGCGGTGTGCCGGGCGGCGGGGTCGTACCCGCAGTGCCAGTCGCCGCGCAGCAGCGTGAGCACCTCGACGGGGTCGATGCCCCGGGCGACCAGGGCCATCGACTCGCGGTAGGTCGGGAAGACCCAGTCGGTGTCGCGTACGGCGAGCCCCGCGCCCACCTGGCAGGCCTCCTGGCCATGCGCGGACGGGTAGACCGCGAGGCGACCCTGCTTGGTCAGGGCGGTGGCCTGGGTGTCGAAGCGGCGACCGACCACCATCCGGCGGTACATCTCGCGCAGCGCCTCGACGGGCGGCTCGGGATAGTCGGCGGGGGCCGGCAGCGGGGTGCCGTCGGGCTCCAGCAGCCGGACGGGCTCGGCCTGCGGCAGCAGGGCGGCGGACGGGTCGGTCGCCGCCTCCCGGGCGGCCGACGCCTTCGTGGACTTCTTGGCCGGCGTACGGGTGCGGGTGGATGCCCTGCGGACCGCCTGGGGTGTGGTCGTCACGACGGGGACCTCCTGGACGTGTGGTGGCCCTATGCTCCTGCCGTTGGATGATTGACTCAACATACGCGATGAACGTGGGACGAATGGCATCCGAAAGAGGTTGACGTGAGCCAGAGGGCCACCGCCGGGCCGGGCGAAACGGGCGGGGCGGGACGTTCGGCCGGGCCGCTCGACGAGGTGGACCGGCGCATCCTGGACGAGCTGGTCCGGGACGGGCGGATGTCCGTGCGTACGCTGGCCGAGCGGGTGCACGTCTCCCGCACCAACGCGTACGCCCGGGTGGAGCGGCTGCTACGCGACGGCGTGGTCACCGGATTCCGGGCGCAGGTGGCGCCCGAGCCGGCCGGGCTGGGCACGTCAGCGTACATCGCGCTGACCATCGAGCAGAACACCTGGCGGGAGGTGTCGGCGGAGCTGGCCCAGGTGCGCTACGTCGAACACGTCGCGCTGCTCGGCGGCGAGCACGACGTGCTGGCCCTGGTCCGGGCGCCGGACAACGCCACGTTGCGGGACGTGGTGCTGGAGCGGGTGCAGGCCATCGCCGGCGTGCTCTCCACCCGGACGTGGTTGGTCTTCCGGGAGTTCGACGGCGCGGAGAGCCCGTGGCAGTGACCCGGCGGCGGCTGCGCCTCAGCGCTCCGGTGGGGCCTCCAGGCCCTCGCGCTCGGCCAGCTCCAGCAGCGGTTCCAGGGAGAAGCGCGGCCCGTCGAGGCCGGCGTGCGGGTCGCCGCGCTCGGCGAACCGGGCAGGCATGCTCGCCACGTCGAAGTCCTCCGGCCGGGCGTCGTCCAGCTCCGACCAGTCCAGCGGCGCGGACACCAGGGCCGCCGGGGTGGGCCGGATCGAGTACGCCGACGCCATGGTGTGGTCCCGGGACATCTGGTTGTAGTCGACGAAGACCGGGCGGTCCCGCTGCTCCCGCCACCAGGTGGTGGTGACCAGCTCCGGCAGCCGGCGCCGCATCTCGCGGCCCAGCGCCAGCACCGCCCGGCGGCAGTCGCCGAAGCTCCACCGCGGCTCGATCGACAGGTACACGTGCAGGCCCCGCCCGCCCGTGGTCTTCGGGTAGCCGGTCATGCCCAGCTCGGCGAGGAACGCCCGGACCTCGTGCGCGACCGGCACCACCTGCGCGAAGTCGACCCCGGGCAGCGGGTCGAGGTCGATGCGCAGCTGGTCGGGACGATCCACGTCGGCGGCCGTCACCGGCCACGGGTGGAAGCGCAGCGTGCCCAGGTTGGCGGCCCAGGCCACCACGGCCAGCTCGCTCGGCGCGACCTCGTCGGCCGTGCGCCCGCTCGGGAAGGTGATGTGCGCCGTGCGGACCCAGTCGGGCGCACCGGCGGGCAGCCGCTTCTGGTAGAACGCGTCGCCCCGGTTGTCCTGCCGGGTGGCGATCTTCGCACCGGGGAAGACCCCCCGGGGCCAGCGCTCCAGCATGGTGGGGCGGTCGCGCAGCGCGCGCAGGATCCCGTCGCCGACGGCGAGGAAATAGCGCACCACGTCGCGCTTCGTCAGCCCGCGCTCGGGGAAGTACGGCTTGTCCGGGTTGGAGACACGCACCACCCGCTCCCCGACCCGGATCTCCTCGGCGCCCGCCACGCCTCACACCGTACGACGCCCGACCGACCGGCACAGCCGATCGCCGCGCGCCCCGTGGGGGCGGTCAGGACAACAGCGCCACCCCGACGGCCGTCAGCGGCAGCGACACGAACAGGAAGATGCCCACCCCCGTGAGCACCCGGCCGCCGCCGGCGTCCTCGCGCTCCGGGGCGAGGCCGAAGGTGGCCCGGGCGCCCAACATCCCGAGCGTCGTCAGCGTCCCGCCGGCAACTGCCGGCGGTCACGGGGAGCGGTGCGCTCCGCCGACGGTACGGCCGGCGCGGCCTCGGCCCGGGGCGCCCCGGTGACCGCGGGCAGCCCGACCGGGCCCGCCACCGGCAGACCCGTTCGACGTGCGCCGCGCCGAGTGGGTCGACACGCTGCACCGCTGGTTCGACCACTGGCTCCAGGGCCTGCCCAACGGGATCATGGACGAGCCCCGGGCCACCCTGGACGTCGGGATAGGAGTAGACCGGCACCGTCCGGTCGCCGGCGACGTGTGGTGGGCCGACGGTCGGAGCGGCGGTCGCCGGCGGGGCGGCGGCGACCAGGAGCGCGGTCAGGGCGGACGCGGCCAGGGCGCGCGGTACGGCGGGCGACATCGGTGTCCTTCCGACGGCACGACAGCTCCCGCCATTGCACCCCATCGATGTCCACCCTGGCTACCCTCCACACCGACCTCCGCCGTACCACACCCGCCCGGGGTTGACCATCGACAGCGGTCTTCGTAACGTTTGCCGGGATCCGCCGTCTTCCCCTCCACCGGCGAAGGGACCTCCGTGGCACGACGACGACTCCTCCCCCTGCCCCTCGCCGCCGTGGCGGCCGGCACTTCACCGACCTCAGCGGCACACTGCCCGACGCGCCCGTCAACGACCTGGCCATCGGCCGGGGCGCGGCCCTCTACGCCACCACCGACCAGGGCGTCTTCGTCAGCCCGTCCGGCGGTGGGGGGTGGCTGCGGCAGGGCAGGGGCCTGCCGCTCGTCTCGGTCGACGACATCGAGTACGACGGCGACAACCACCGCCTCGTCGCGGGCACCTTCGGCCGGGGCGTGTACGCCGTCCGGGTGCCCTGATCCCACCGGACGCGGGCCGGCCGGGTGGGCGCAGCAGGCGTCCACCCCGGCCGGCCCGAGTCGTGACTCAGCGCTTCTCCTTCTGGATGCGGTCCATCAGCATCTGCTTGGCCTGCTCGCCCGCCTTACGGTTGTTGTCCTGGATCTTCCGGAACCAGGTCGCGAGCTCGCTGTCGCCGCGCGAGTCGGCGTCGGAGATGTACGTCTCCATCCGGTACACCTGCTCCAGCGACATCTGCAGCGTGTGGATGAGGTCGTAGTTCTTGTCCCTGACCGGGCTGATCTCTTCCCTGACCATCGTTGCCACCGGATACCTCCCCCTGTCGCGTCTCGGTGCAGCGCGCGATTACCCGGCAGCGCCGCTTTCTCACGCACCGCCGGCCGGCGCGACAGGGCCGGACGGCGGGCGCGGGCTCGACCGGACACGGACACGGACACGGTTAACCGTCAGGGGCGCCGGGTACGGGTGGCCGCATGGCGGAACTGGCAGCGCTGTGGATCGTCCGGCACGGCGAGAGCGCGGCGAACGTCGCCGCGACGGCGGCCGAGGCCGCCGGCGGGGAGCTGATCGGGCTGAACCACCGTGACCCGGACGTGCCGCTGTCCCCGACCGGGGAGGAGCAGGCCCGGGCCACCGGCCGCTGGCTGGCCGGGCTGCCGGAGCAGCGTCGCCCGGATGTGGCGCTCACGTCGCCGTACGTGCGGGCGGTGCGGACCGCCGAGCTGGCCCTGGCCGGCACCGGCGTCGAGATCAGCCGGGACGAGCGGCTGCGGGACCGCGAGCTGGGCATCCTGGACGGACTGACCGAACGCGGCGTCGCCCGGCGGTTCCCCGAGGAGGCCGAGCGGCGGACCCGGCTGGGCAAGTTCTACTACCGCCCGCCGGGCGGCGAGTCGTGGACGGACGTGGCGCTGCGGCTGCGTACCCTGCTCGCCGACCTGCGCCGCGACCACGCCGGCCGGCGGGTGCTGCTGTTCGGCCACGACGCCCTGGTCTTCGTGCTGCGCTACCTGGTCGAAGGGCTGACCGAGGCGGAGCTGATGGCGCTGACCCGGCAGCACTCCATCGCCAACTGCTCCGTCACGGGCTGGTCGGCCGGCGCTGACGGCCGGCTGCGCCCCGACATTTTCAACGACGTGCGCCACCTGCACCGGCAGGGCGCCCGGCCGACCCGGGAGGACGAGGTCGATGCCGAACCGGTCTGACACCGCCGTGATCACCCCCGGTCTGCTGCGGGACTGGGCGCTGCCCGTACCGGGCGGGGGCAAGGAGAGCCGCGGCAGCGTGCTGGTCGTCGGCGGCTCCCGCTTCACCCCCGGCGCGGTGCTGCTGGCCGGGGTGGCCGCGCTGCGGGCCGGCGCCGGCGTACTGCGGCTGGCCGCCGCCGAGTCCACCGCCGCCGCGCTGAGCATCCAGGTGCCCGAGGCGCTGGTGGTGGGCCTGCCGGAGACCCCCGACGGCGCGGTCGGCGGCCGTCCCGGCGACAGGCTCGCCGAGCTGGTGGCGGGCGCCGACGTGGTGGCCGTCGGCCCCGGGCTCACGGAGGTCGAGGAGACCGGCGTGCTGCTGCGCCTGGTCCTCGACGCGGCGCCCACCGACACCCCGCTGGTGATCGACGCGTACGCCCTCGGGGCGCTCAGCCACGCGCCGGACCTGCTGGTCGGCTCCGGCCGGCCGGCGGTGCTCACCCCCAACCTGACCGAGGCCCGGCACCTGCTCGGCCGCGACCCCGGCGACGACCTGGACGCCGAGGCCGCCGAGCTGGCCCGCCGGTACGACGCGGTGGTCTCCCTGTACGGCCACATCGCCACGCCCGACGGGCGGGGCTGGCGGGAGGAGAGCGGCGACGCCGGGCTGGGCACGTCCGGCAGCGGCGACGTGCGGGCCGGGCTGCTGGCCGGGCTGCTCTCCCGCGGCGCGGAGCCGGCGCAGGCCGCCTGCTGGGCGGCGTTCGCGCACGCGGTGAGCGGGCAGCGGCTGGTGCCCCGGTTCGGCCGCATCGGCTTCCTGGCCCGCGAACTGCTCGACGAGATCCCCCACACGCTGGCCACTGTCTGACAGCCTGGGACTGACCAAACGGCCGTGTGTAACGCGACACTCGGCTCCTACGCTGGTCGTTCGAAGGCGGGCGTCCTGTCCGTCTCCCGCCGGCCCAGCCTCCACAGGGGCGTGGGCCGGCTGGAACAGCCCCTGGGAGTCTGTGTGAAGAACCTTCGTCGCAAGACCCTGGCCGCAGCGTCCACAGTGACGCTCGGTGTCGGTCTCGCCGTCACCGGCGGACTGGCCCCGGCCGCGGCCACCGGCCCGGACACCACTTACCTGGTCCTCGCCCCGCAGGGCAACGGCACCGGCAAGGCGGCCGCCCGGGTGGCCGCCGCCAACGGCACGGTGGTGGCGAGCTACGACAAGATCGGTGTGCTCGTCGTCCGGTCGACCAACCCGTCCTTCACCACCGAGGTGCAGGGCGCGGGCGTCGAGTCGGTGGCCTCCACCGCCGGCCTCGGCACCGCGCTCGACGAGGGCGAGACCGTGGAGGTGTCGGCGGCCGACGTCGCCAACGCCACGGCCGACCCGACCAAGGAGCCGATGTTCGGCCTGCAGTGGGACATGCCGATGATCGGCGTTCCGCAGGCCCACGCGGTGAACGCGGGCAGCTCGAACGTCGTCGTCGGCGTGCTGGACAGCGGCATCTCCAGCAGCCACCCCGACCTGGCCAGCCAGATCGCCAAGGACAAGAGCGCGTCCTGCCTGGGTGGTGTCGTCGACACCACCGAGGCGTCCTGGAACCCGACCAACTCCGACCACGGCACCCACGTGGCCGGCACCATCGCCGCCGCCGTCAACGGCGTCGGCGTGACCGGTGTCGCCCCGGGCGTCAAGGTCGCGGCGGTCAAGGTCGTGAACAACGACGGCTACATCTTCCCGGAGGCCGCGGTCTGCGGGTTCGTGTGGGCCGCCGAGCACGGCATGCAGCTGACCAACAACAGCTACTACATCGACCCGTGGGAGCTGAACTGCCGCAACGACGCGCGCCAGCGTCCGGTGTGGCAGGCGGTCCAGCGTGCCATCCGTTACTCGCAGAGCAAGGGCGTGCTGAACATCGCGTCCGCGGGTAACTCCAACTTCGACCTCGCGCACAAGATCACCGACGACGGCAGCCCGAACAACGGGACGCCCGAGGTGCGCGAGAACCTCACCAACGCCTGCCTCGACCTGCCGGCCGAGGCGCCGGGCGTGGTGACGGTGTCGGCGGTCGGCCCGACCGGGGCGAAGAGCTACTACTCCTCGTACGGCCAGGGCGTCGTCGACGTCACGGCCCCTGGTGGCGACACCCGGTTCCGTACGCAGGGCGTCCGGTCGACCAGCGCCGACTCGATCCTGTCCACCACCTTCAACACGGTGACCCGGACCAACGGCTGGGGTTACAAGCAGGGCACCTCGATGTCCGGTCCGCACGCGACCGGTGTCGCCGCCCTGGCGCTGTCGGCCCACCCGGGCCTGACCCCGGGCCAGCTGGCGTCGTTCCTGGAGCGGACCGCCGTGGCGCAGTCGTGCCCGGCGGGCGTGTACAACCCGGTGCCGCTGATCAGCGCCACCAACCCGCACCTGTACGACGCGACCTGCTCCGGCGGGACCCGCAACGGCTTCTACGGCGCGGGCATGGTCAACGCGTACAACGTGGTGAAGTGACCGCCTGACGGCGACAGTGGTGGGGCCCGGCGCACGCGCCGGGCCCCACCCGTCGTTCTTCGTCAGATCTTCAGGGTTCCACCCGGCCGACCTTGACCCCCTCCCCGCAGGCTGACCGCAACCGGCATCCGGCAGGACCGCCGCACCGGCGGCCCGCGGACCGTACCCATGCCCGCTATCCGCCAAAATCCGGATAAACCTGCACACACCGCCGGTACCATCCCGCCTATGACCGAGCCGAGCCGGATCGGCGCCGCCAGCTCAGGTGCGCGGGGGCCGTCGCGTCCGGGAGTCGACCCGAAGTGGTGGACGCTCACGGCAGTCTGCCTGGGCACGTTCATGTTGCTGCTCGACCTGACGATCGTGAACGTCGCGTTGCCGGACATCCAGGCCTCGCTGGGGGCGTCCTTCTCCGACGTGCAGTGGGTCGTCGACGCGTACTCGCTGACCCTCGCGGCGCTCCTGCTGACCGCCGGGTCGCTGGCCGACCTGTTCGGCCGGCGCCGCCTCTACCTGATCGGCCTGGTCGTCTTCACCGCGGCGTCGGCGCTGTGCGGCTTCGCGCAGTCCCCGTTCATGCTCGAACTGTCCCGCGGCCTGCAGGGCGTCGGTGGGGCGATCATGTTCTCCGTCTCGCTGGCCCTGGTGGCCAGCGCCTTTCGCGGCGCGGAGCGCGGCGTGGCCTTCGGCATCTGGGGCAGCCTGGTCGGGGTCGCTGTGGCCATCGGACCCATCATCGGAGGCGCACTGGTCTCGGGCCTGTCCTGGCGGTGGATCTTCTTCGTCAACCTGCCCATCGGTGTCGTCGCGCTGGCCCTGACCAGGCTGAAGGTCGTCGAGTCGCGCGACGAGCAGGCCACCCGCCCGGACTGGCCGGGCTTCGTGGTCTTCTCGGCGGCACTGGCCTGCCTGGTCTACGCCCTGATCGAAGCGGGGCGCAGCAGTTTCACCGCCGGCGTGGTCGTCGCCTGCTTCGCCGCGGCCGCGGTGCTGCTCACCGCCTTCCTCCTGATTGAGGCCCGCAGCACGCACCCGATGTTCGACCTACGGCTGTTCCGGGTGCCCACGTTCGTCGGCGGCGACATCGCCGCGTTCGGCGTCTCCTTCAGCATCTTCTCCATGCTGCTGTACCTGGTCCTCTACCTGCAGAACGTGCTCGGCTACAGCGCACTGCAGACCGGCGTACGGCTGCTCCTGCTCTCCGGCGCCGTCCTGGTCGCCAGTGCCGTGGCGGGACGGCTGAGCGCGAAGGTGCCGATCCGGGCGCTCGTCGGTCCGGGGCTGGCTCTGGTCGGCGTCGGGTTGCTGCTCATGCGCGGCCTGACCGCGGCGTCGTCGTGGACGCACCTGGTCCCGGGCCTGATCGTGGCCGGCGTCGGCATCGGTTTCGTGAACCCGCCGCTGGCGTCCACCGCGGTCGGGGTCGTGCCACCGAGGCGATCGGGCATGGCGTCGGGAATCAACCTGACCTTCCGGCAGGTCGGCATCGCCACCGGTGTGGCGCTGTTGGGCACCCTGCTCGCCAACCGGCTGACCACCGTGGTGCAGAGCCGGACCGCCGGAACCCCGCTGGCCGCGCACGGCGACGACATCGCCAGGGCCCTGCGCAACGGCAGCGTCAACCGGCTCTTCGCGACCGTCCCGCCGCAGCAGCGCGACCTGCTCGACGAGATCGCGCGCGGCAGTTTCGCCAGCGGCCTGAACGAGATCCTGCTGCTGGCGGCGATCGTCACGATCGCCGCCGGGATACTGGCGTTCGCCCTGATCCGCTCGAAGGACTTCGTCTCGCCCCCGCAGGGCGGGTAGCGCCTCGGCATCGACAATCGCCAGCCGCGACCGCGTTGTTACCCTGCACCGGTGCGAGGAATTCTGCTGGCAGGCGGAACCGGATCGCGATTGTGGCCGATCACGCGGGCGGTGTCGAAACAACTCCTGCCGGTGTTCGACAAGCCCATGGTCTACTATCCGCTGTCCACGTTGGTGATGGCCGGGGTCAACGAGATCATGGTGATCACCACCGAGGAGGACCAGCCGCAGTTCCACCGGCTGCTCGGTGACGGGAGGCAGTGGGGGCTCTCCCTCACGTACGGGGTGCAGCCCCGACCCGAGGGCATAGCGCAGGCCGTCGTCATCGCACGGGACTTCCTGGCCGGTGGACCGGTCGCGCTCATCCTGGGCGACAACATCTTCCACGGCGTGGGGCTCGGCCGGAAACTGCGTGGCCACACCGATCCGTCGGGCGCGCAGATCTTCGGCTACCCGGTCGCCGACCCGTCGTCGTACGGAGTGGTGGAGTTCGACGAGTCGGGACGGGTGCTGTCCCTCGAGGAGAAGCCGGCCGAGCCGAGGTCACGGTACGTCGTGCCGGGCCTCTACTTCTACGACGGCGACGTCGTCGACATCGCGGACCGGTTGAAGCCGAGCGACCGCGGCGAGCTGGAGATCACCGCCGTCAACAGGGAGTACCTGCGCCGGGGCGCGCTGAGCCTGACCCTGCTCGACCGGGGCACGGCATGGCTGGACACCGGCACGTTCACCGGACTGGTCCAGGCCGGCGAGTACGTGCGGGTGATCGAGGAGCGGCAGGGGTTCAAGATCGGATGTGTGGAGGAGGCGGCGTGGCGGGCCGGCTTCCTCGACGACCACGAGCTACGGGCCCTCGCGGAACCGTTGACGCGGAGCGGCTACGGCGACTACCTGCTCCGGCTGCTCGAATGGAGGGCGGCGGCGCCCCCGTAGAGCGTCGGCGGGCACGTACGATCACCCCAGCACCCTTCCCACCTCGTTGTCCGCCGGGCACAAGCAGCACGAGGAAGGAACACCGCGTCCGTGGCCAGTGACCGCTTGACCAAGCCGCATCCTGGCGGAGTGGGACCCGGAGTCGCCCACCCAGCTCGAATGGCGTTTCCTGCCCGGCGAGGGGGACGTCACCCTGGTCCGGATCACCGAGACTGGTTTCCGCGGCAGCGGTGACGAGTGCGTGGCCAGGGCGATCGACTCCATGGGCGGGTTCACGATGGTGCTGTGCGCCTGCAAGGCGCTGCTGGAGCACGGCGCGGTGCTGACCGCCGTCGGCGACGCCCACCCCGCCGGCTTCGAGGCTTGACCTGCCGGACGCGGGCGGGCGTGCGGCGCCGGGCCGGTTGACCGCCTGACCTATCCGTCCGCCGGAGTGGGCACCGGGCACCTGCGCTCGCCGCGCAGGCGCCGGCCGAGGGCCCAGCCGAGCAGGACGATCGAGGCGACGGCGAGCAACGGCTGCGCCGGCGCGAACCAGGTCATGGCGCCGCTCGCGCCGAGCGCGAGCAGCACCAGCTTGTTGCAGACGGGGCAGCCGACCGCCAGCAGTGACAGCACCCCGCCGACGGTGCCCAGCCGCTTCTCCGTCGCCGGGGGCACGGCGTCCGCAGGCTGCACGTAGGTGGCGAGCAGCAGGCCGGCCAGCACCGCGGTGACGGCCAACGCGGGCCAGGCCCACCACGTCACCGGGACGCTGCGGGTGAACAGCGGGGTGTCGATCAGGTCGGTCGGCACGGAGATCACCGCCGCGGTCCCGGCGGCGCCGAGCACCGCCGCGACCAGACGGCGCGGCGTCCAGGTCCGCATCGTGGTCCTCCTCGGTCGGTACGCACCAATCTAGCTAGCTAGCTAGGCTGTGGCCCACGGCCATCGCGCGATCTTCGGTTGTCCTCACAAACCATCGATGATCAGCGCGGTGGCCGTCCTCATGCCCACGCCACGCCCACAGCGAAGCCAAGTGACGTTGGAGTATCAACTCCCGCTGGCCTCAATCCCTTGACACGTTCCGCCGGGGCTGACCCGGATCGCTCACCCCGTACCGCGCCGCCCCGCCACCGCGACCTTCCTGGACCCGCTGCAGCAGACCACGGTCGCGCAATACCCCGATCCGGTCATGCACCGTCGGCTGCGGTGTGGATGTCGCCGCGGCGAGGTCTGACTCGCTGGCGGTGATGATCCCGTTGTCGTCCATCCGGTCGATCAGGGCGTGCCACAACTGCCGCAGCTGTTCCCGCTGCGGTGTTGTGGTGGCGATGTGGCCGGCGTGCTGGTCGAACAGCCTCCGGGCCTCGCCCGGGTCGCGCAGCCACTGGCTGCCCTCGGGAGGGGCCGGCAGCGGTGCTTGCCGGGGCGGACCCGGATCGCTCACCCCGTACCGCGCCACCCCGCGACCGCGACCTTCCTGGACCCGCTGCAGCAGACCACGGTCGCGCAATACCCCGATCCGGCGATGCACCGTCTGCCGCAGTGTGGATGTCGCCGCGGCGAGGGCTGGCTCGCTGGCGGTGATGATCCCGTTGTCGTCCATCCGGTCGATCAGGGCGTTCCACAATTTCCGCAGCGGTTCCCGCTGCCGTGTTGTGGTGGCGATGTGGCCGGCGTGCTGGTCGAACAGCGCCCGGGCCTCGCCCGGGTCGCGCACCCGCCGGCTGTCCGCAGCGGGTTGGGGTTGGGGTTGGTCGGGGTGCGGCGAGGCGGGCGTGGTGGGTGGCTCGTCGGCCGGGTGATGGAGGATGTCGCCGACGTGGACAGTGCCGGCGTCGGTGCGGGTCACCGCTGGAGAGGGCGCGAGGGATGGCTGCCAGTCCATGTCCGGCCCCTGGTAGGTGGCCCAGTCGCCGAGGTTCCCGCCGTCGCTGGCTTGATCGTCGATGCCCGGCTGGTCGAAGTCGGTGGAGATCGTAGCACCGTGCCCGTCGGTCACGCCCATGCCGGGTACCGGCCACCCCGGTTCCGCCCACCCCGCCGGCCAGGACGACGCGGTGGGGGCGTCCGGGTCGTCCAACGGCCCGGGCAGCCCTGGCAGGCCCGTGTCCGCCGGCGGGGCAGGCGCAGGCCCGGGCATCGGCGACTGAGGTGCCGGATCCTGCATACCCGGTCCGGGCGGGAACGACTGAGTCCCTGGGGACTGGCTGGGCTGGTCGCCGCTGGGCTGCGACCACGATGTCGGGCCGGGCGGGGCCTGCGGCCGGGGCGGATCCATCGGTTGCGGCCCGGGGTCGGGTTCCGTGCCCACGGCCTCAAGCAGATAGAGCAGATCGGCCGGGTCCACATCGAGCGAACCGGCTGGGCCCACCTCGTAGGTGGCCCAGTCGCCGAGGTTCCCGCCCTCGCCGGCCCAGTCGCCGAGGTTCCCGCTGCCCTCGCCGGCCTGATCGTCGATGCCCGGCTGGCCGAAGTCGATGGAGATCGCAGCACCGTGCCCGTCGGTCACGCCCATGCCGGGTACCGGCCACCCCGGTTCCGCCCACCCCGCCGGCCAGGACGACGCGGTGGGGGCGTCCGGGTCGTCCAACGGCCCTGGCAGCCCAGGCAGACCCGTGCCCGCCGGCGGGGCAGGTACCGGCCCGGGCATCGGCACCGTAGCCCCGTGGTCCAGCCAGGACAGGTCCTCACCCTGCGGGCGGTCCGGTCCGAGGGCAGGGCCCGGCGGTGGTGCTTGCCGGGGCTGACCCGGATCGCTCACCCCGTACCGCGCCGCCACACGACCGTGTGCTTCCTGGACCAGCTGCAGCAGACCACGGTCGCGCAATACCCCGATCCGGTGACGCACCGTCGGCTGCGGTGTGGATGTCGCCTCGGCGAGGTCTGACAGGCTGGCGGTGATGATCCCGTTGTCGTCCATCCGGTCGATCAGGGCGTGCCACAACTGCCGCAGCGGTTCCCGCTGCCGTGTTGTGGTGGCGATGTGGCCGACGTGCTGGTCGAACAGCCCCCGGGCCCCGTCCGGGTCGCGCACCCACTGGCTGCCCTCGGGAGGGGCCGGCAGTGGTGCTTGCCGGGGCGGACCCGGATCGCTCACCCCGTACCGCGCCGCCCCGCCACCGTGTGCTTCCTGGACCAGCTGCAGCAGACCACGGTCGCGCAATGCCCCGATCCGGTGACGCACCGTCGGCTGCGGTGTGGATGTCGCCTCGGCGAGGTCTGACAGGCTGGCGGTGATGATCCCGTTGTCGTCCATCCGGTCGATCAGGGCGTTCCACAACTGCCGCAGCGGTTCCGGCTGCGGTGTTGTGGTGGCGATGTGGCCGGCGTGCTGGTCGAACAGCGCCAGGGCCCCGCCCGGGTCGCGCAGCCACTGGCTGCCCTCGGGAGGGGCCGGCAGCGGTGCTTGCCGGGGCGGACCCGGATCGCTCACCCCGTACCGCGCCACCCCGCCACCGCGACCTTCCTGCACCAGCTGCAGCAGACCACGGTCGCGCAATACCCCGATCCGGGCCTGCACCGTCGGCCGCGGTGTGGATGTCGCCTCGACGAGGTCTGACACGCTGGCGGTGATGATCCCGTTGTCGTCCATCCGGTCGATCAGGGCGTTCCACAACTGCCGCAGCCGGTCCCGCTGCGGTGTTGTGGTGGCGATGTGGCCGGCGTGCTGGTCGAACAGCGCCCGGGCCCCGCCCGGGTCGCGCAGCCACCGGGTGCCCTCGGGAGGGGCCGGCAGCGGTGCTTGCCGGGGCTGACCCGGATCGCTCACCCCGTACCGCGCCACCCCGCGACCGTGTGCTTCCTGGACCAGCTGCAGCAGACCACGGTCGCGCAATACCCCGATCCGGCGATGCACCGTCGGCTGCGGTGTGGATGTCGCCTCGGCGAGGTCTGGCTCGCCGGCGGTGATGATCCCGTTGTCGTCCATCCGGTCGATCAGGGCGTTCCACAACTGCCGCAGCGGTTCCCGCTGCCGCGTTGTGGTGGCGATGTGGCCGGCGTGCTGGTCGAACAGCCTCCGGGCCTCGCCCGGGTCGCGCACCCGCCGGCTGCCCGCAGCGGGTTGGGGTTGGGGTTGGTCGGGGTGCGGCGCGGCGGGCGTGGTGGGTGGCTCGTCGGCCGGGTGATGGAGGATGTCGCCGACGTGGACAGTGCCGGCGTCGGTGCGGGCCACCGCTGGCCAGGACGCGAGGGATGGCTGCCAGTCCATGTCCGGCCCCTGGTAGGTGGCCCAGTCGCCGAGGTTCCCGCCCTCGCCGGCCCAGTCGCCGAGGTTCCCGCTGCCCTCGCCGGCCCAGTCGCCGAGGATCCCGCTGCCCTCGCCGGCCCAGTCGCCGAGGTTCCCGCTGCCCTCGCCGGCCTGATCGTCGATGCGCGGCTGGCCGAAGTCGGTGGAGATCGCAGCACCGTGCCCGTCGGTCACGCCCATGCCGGGTACCGGCCACCCCGGTTCCGCCCACCCCGCCGGCCAGGACGACGCGGTGGGGGCGTCCGGGTCGTCCAGCGGCCAGGGCAGCCAGGGCAGCCAGGGCAGACCCGTGCCTGCCGGCGGGGCAGGTGCCATCCCCGGCATCGGCAGCGCATCCCAGTCGTCCAGCCAGGACAGATCCTCACCCTGCGGGCGGTCCGGCTCCAGGGCAGGGCCCGGCACCGGCAATTCCGCCCCTGGATCCCGCGACGGGCCCCACATCCACTGGGCCGCGGACGCCGGGCCAGGACCAGACGGGTCGCCGTCTTCCGCTGGATCGGGCGACTGCCCGTGTGAGGTGTTGCCGGCCCACCGGTGCCGGCCGCCAGCGGCGGCGAAGTCCTCCTGGTCCGGCCAGCGCACGCCGGGTTCCTGATCGTTCTGCACGATGTCCGCGGTCCGTACCGCCTCCACCAGATCCGGCCCGAACAACTCCACCGAAGCGTCCGAGAACAACACCGACCGCACCGGCTCGTCCACGTGCGGCCGCAACTCGCCGGGTATCTGGTCCACCTCGTGCGTGGACGACATCAGCCGCCGGGCGCGCAGCCGGGTGCGCAGCCATTCACCGAAGGAGGTGGCCTGTCCCGGTGCCTGCCATGCCGCGTCGCACCAGACCAGCATGATGTCGGGTGCGTCGCCGCCGCGCTGCCGCGCCTGCGCGACGGCGTGTCGCCAGGCGGGCGAGGCGGTGAGCATCCGGAGGAACAAGGCCTGACGCACCGGATCGTCGGCCAGCCGCTCGGCCAGGTTCCGGTGCCCGGCGATGGTGAACCATCCCCGCACCCACGGCAGCGCCCGCGCCGCCGTGCGATCCGCCGCCGCCGCGTCCGGATCCGCCGCCGCCGGGTCTGCGAAGTACACACCGCTGAACGTGTCCGCCATGACGATGTCCCTGGAAACCTCGAACAGTCGGGGCAGGACCCCGTCCGGCGACGCCGCCTGGATACCGATGTCCGCGGCGAGGCGGCGCAGCTGAGCGTCGCTGGCACGGCCGTAGCCACCGCTGGCGAGCTCGTGGATTCGTTGCCCGGCCGACCCGGTAGCCGCGACGGCCGGCTCGCCGAAACCGGCAGCGCCGGCACCGACCGGTTCGTCCAACACCGACACATCACCGATCGAACCCGTATCCCCGAAACCGGCCGAATCCGTGTCCCTGGAGCCGAGATCGGGGCTGAACACCGCACCGCTTGCCACAGACACGTCACTGACCGACGCCGTATCACCGACGCTGACGACGTCGACGATCGACATGCCACCGACACGGGAGCCGGCACCACCCGGCACCGTACCGAGGGCCCCGACCACCTCCGCCGTCCCGGGCGTCACGCTCCCGCCGGCCGACACGAGCACCCTGTGGTACCCGTCCACCCACTCCCGCTGGAACGAGGCGACCAGCGCCGCATGACCGGCCAGATCGACACCGTAGCGGCGGGCCAACGCGGTGAACTGGGCCCGCGCCAGACCAGCCGCCGCCGCGATGTGCCGCTCGGACATCACCGGCACCGTCGGCCCGCCGACACGCCCGCCTTCCTCGACATCGACGGTAGCCACACCGGCGGCCGCTGCGGTGACGCCGGGGACGGCCGCGGCCGAGAAACGGGCGGGCAGGTCGACGACCACCTGCCGGACCACGCTCGCCACGGCACTGACCTGCCCGGCGTCGGGACCGGCCACCACACCCGGCAGCACGGCGGGGGCACCGAGGATCACATCGACCCCTCGGTCCACCTGGCTCCACACGCCGCCCTCGACCGCCCTGAGCACGCCAGCGGACGGCACCACCGCCCCAGCGCCCCCCGACACGCCAGCGCCTGTCGGCGTGCCGGGGCCTGTCGGTAGGCCGGCGGCGAGGTACTGGTCGATGTGGTGTTGAACGGCCAGGTGCGCGAGCGAGCGCAGCGCCTGCCGGTCGAACTCCGCCGGCAGCCCGGCGATCACCTGCCGCGCCCGCACCTCGGCCGGGATCCGCCCACCGGAGAACGCCAACGCCTCGACCATCCGGGCCACCGCCCGCTGCCGGACACCCGTCAGATACCCCTCGGTCAACGCGGCAGCGGATAGGAAAGCCGCAACAGCCCGATCACCCCGCCGGGCGTCGACCCACCCGGCGAACACCCGCTCGCCCGGCACAGGAAGCGCGACAGCGGATAGGAAAGCCGCAACAGCCCGATCACCCCGCCGGGCGTCGACCCACCCGGCGAACAGCCGCTCAACCGACACGGGAAGCGCGGCCAGGAACTGCCGCGCCTGCCCCATCCCGGCCAGCAGTCCACCATAGTGGTCCACCAGTTCCCGCTGGAACCGCTGCCACTGCTCCACCACCAGCGCACCAGCGGCCGCTACCCACTCCGGCACCGGCACCAGCGGCACCGAGAAGCTCGGCACGGACCACGACGGCGCCGGCAGGTCCGGCACCGACCACGCCGGCGCGGACAGGTCCGGTGCCGACAGGGCCGGTACCGGCACCGGCGGGACAGGCACCAGGGCCTGCCCGCCGGAGCCCGCACCCGCCGGATCGCCGACCTCCGGCAGATACGCGGACGGGTCCGCAGTGACCGGCGGGGGCGGCGGTAGCGGCGCGACCGGCCTACCGTCGGCGGTGAAACCGACACCATCCGGCATCCGCCACCGGGGCCGGGTCGGGTTGAACCCCAGACCCACCGCGCCACGACGCGCACCCATCCCGGCCCCGGTCGCGGCCAACTCACCCGACCCCGACAACGCCCCAGAAAGCGCATCCGGCCCGAGACTGCCCGTGTCGTAATGCCCGTCAACGAGGTAGCTGGCGGCGATACCGCCGACCACCTCCACGCCGACCTCCGACACCGGCACCATCGACAGGCTGGTCAACAGATCCCGCGTGGAACCCGACACCCCGAGATGCGACAAACCACCACCCACCGCACCGGCGAACCGCGCCAACGCCGGCCCGGCCGCCGTGCTGACACCCGCCACCGCCAACCCGTACAACGCCTGCTTACCAACCTGCCCCCAGTCGACCCCCGACATCAGACCATCAGCCAACATGCTGATCTGCGCCAACAACGACGACCCCGGCACGAACAACATCTGAATCGCCGTGCTACTCGCCGCCGCCCGCACCATCGACGACCGCAGGATCGTCTGAATGATCGTCCGCACCTTCACGATGTGCGCCGCCGCCTCCACCGGCAGGAAGAACGCCATCGCGAACGCGACCGCCAACTCCGTCATCATGAACACGAACATGACCAGCGCCTGACGATCCGTCAGCTCCATCTGGTTCAGGAAGCCCCGCATCGCCTGCGCCAGGTTCACCTTCAGATCGGCGACCCGGTCCAGCATTTCCACGAACGGAGCGGTCTGCGCCACGAACCGGTCGTAGACCTCACCCTCCCCCGCCGCCCGAACCGCCCTGATCGCCTGGACCAGCTCCGGAACCAACAGGGTCCGCACCCGATCCGCCAACACCTCCAACGCGTTCAGGTCATACGCCAACACCGGCAGATTCGACCGGTGCAACCGCATCCCGGTGAAATTTTCCAGGGCCCGCTTCGACGACTCACTGAGACCAACGGAAGGAACGGGAGCCTCACCCATCGCGCAACGCCCCCTCCCCACCCCGATCAGGGGCACTCAATGCCAATCACCCAGCAGCGCACCAACGCCTCGGCCCTCGGCCATCTCGTTCCCACGCGGAGCAGCCCCGCGCACCGCCACTCATGTCCGCAACCAGCTCGGTACCGATGGCCTCGGTGTTCACCCCGACACAACGACAGAGGCCCACCGCCTCGCCCTGAAATCCAGGGCCGCACACACCTCGACCAACAGCTCCTCATCACTCAACGCGCTCATCCCATCTCCCCCCCGTTACCCCACGACTGAATCCTGGCAGTGGGTTCACCACCGGGGACTGCGTAGGATTTCGGCCCTGTCTCACATTCGGTGGTGACGGAGAGTCGTGGGGGTCGTTGACACTGGCGTGAAGGATGTCGATGAGCTTGCGCGGACGGTGTTTTCGGGTCTTTCTCCGCTGGTCGTAGCGGACGTGGCCGACGAGGGCGAGCGGATCGTGGTGCGGGCCCGGACGCCGCAGGACACCGCGGTCTGCCCGATGTGCGGGGCCTCGTCGGGACGGGTCCACGGCTATCACTGGCGGACGGTGGCCGACGTTCCGGTCGACGGGCGTCGGGTGGTGGTCCGTGTGCGGGTGCGGCGTCTGGTGTGCCCCACGCGCGGCTGCCGCCACACTCTCCGCGAACAGGTTCCCGGGGTGCTGGAGCGATACCAGCGACGCACGGCCCGCCTGTCCCGGCACGTCAAGGCCGTGGTCAAGGAGTTAGCGGGCCGGGCGGGAGCCCGTCTGCTGGCGGTACTCGCCATGGGCCTGTCCCGTCGTGCTGCCCGACCGCACCGCCCACACCCTCGGAACGTGGCTACGCGAACATCCGGGCGTGCAGGTCGTGTGCCGTGACGGCTCCGCCACCTATGCCGAGGCCGTCCGCCGCGCCCTGCCCGACGCGGTGCAGGTCGCGGACAGATGGCACCTGTGGCACAAACCTGTGCGAAGCCGCCCTGAGCGAGGTGAAGGCACACAGCACCTGCTGGGCCCCCGTACTGGACGCGCCCCTGTATGACGGGCCCGCGCGCGGACGACCCTGCAACGCTGGCACCAGGTCCACCGCCTGCTCGACCAGCACAGTGCAACAGACCTTAGTCGACCCTGACCACGTACTTGCCCCGCACCCCGCCCGCCTCCAGCGCCCGGTGTGCCGCCGCTGTCTCCTCCAACGAGAAGCACCTGTCCACCACAGGGCGCAGTCCACCCTCCGCCACCTGGCGGGCGAGGTCGTCGAAGAGTGCCCGCGTGGGGTTGCCGCTGAAGAAGCGCACCCGGCCGCCTCCGTGTACGGCGCTGGCGGCGATGTAGCCGAGTGAGGCGGCGGGCCGTGCCGGGTCGAAGGCGATAGTGACCATGCGTCCGCCGGGTGCCAGCAGACGCCGGAAGGCCCGCAGGTCGGTGCCCGCGGTGTCGAGGACCACGTCGAACAGGCCAAGTTCCCTCGGCGGGACGGTCCGGTGGTCGATGGCGTGGTGGGCGCCGAGCGTGCGGACGAAGTCAAGGTTGGCGGCGCGGGCCAGGGCCGTCACCTCGGCACCATATGCCTGTCCGAGCTGGACGGCGGCGTTGCCGACGCCGCCCGCAGCGCCGCGTACGAGCAGTCGTTCGCCGGGGCGCAGCCTGGCCTTGTCGCGCAGCGCCGTGATGGCCGTGGTTGCCACCGGCAGTGCGGCGGCTGCCGCCAGATCCAGTCCGTCCGGGACCCGGCCGAGCCGCTCGGCGCGGACTGTCACGTACTCGGCGGCGCTGCCGAATCCGGTACGGCCCACGATGCCCCACACACGGTCGCCGACCGCGAAGTCCGTCACGCCGGCGCCGAGTGCGGCGACCTCGCCGGTGAGGTCCAACCCGACGCGCTGCGGGAACTTCCGTCCGGTGAAGAGACGGAGGCTGCCGGAACGGGCCGCCAGTTCGCTGCCGTTGATGCTGAACGCGCGTACCCGCACGAGTACCTCGCCGGGCGCCGGTTCGGGGCGTGGTACCCGGCCCACGTACAGCACCTCGGGGCCGCCGAAGCGGTCGAAAAGTACTGCTCTCATCATGCGGTCGTCCATCGTTCTCACCTTCGCCACCAGTGGCCGTGCGGGGGACCTGGCCCCGAGCGTAGGCTAATAAATGGACGAGATCGTCCGGTTGGACCGGAGGTGAGAAACAGTGGTGGAGAAATCCTCTCGGATCGCGGGCCCGGCCAGGCTGCGGGCCGACGCCCGGCGCAACCAGGAGCGCATCCTCGTCTCCGCCCGCGCGGTCTTCGCCGAGCACGGGGTCGACGCGCCCATGGCGACCGTGGCCCGACGGGCCGGGGTCGGCGTAGCGACGCTGTACCGGCGTTTTCCGACCCGGGATGCCCTGGTGCGGGCCGCGTTCGCGCAGCAGATGGAGACCTGCGCCCGAGCGCTCACCGAGGCGCTGGCCGACCCCGACCCCTGGCGGGGCTTCCAGCGCCTGGTCGAGACGGCCTGCGAGCTTCAGCGGGAGGAACAGGGGTTTCCGGCCGCGTTCGTCGCGGCCTTCCCGGACAGCACGGCGGAACACGCGCAGGCCCGAGAACGGGCCGAGCGGGACCTCCTGACCCTGGTCCGCAGAGCCCAGGCAGCGGGCGCGTTGCGGGCCGACTTCCACCCTTCTGACCTCGCCGTGGCCCTGTTGTCCCACTGCGGTCTGGTCACCGCGCTGCCGCGTGACAGTGCTGCGTCCCGGCGCCTGGTGGCGTACCTGCTCCAGTCGTTCCGCGCTGAGGCGGCTCACGGGGCCCTACCTCCGCCGAGCACTCTGTCGCTGCGCAGTCTCCCGCTCGCGGCCGACAGCTCCCCGAGACAGCGGCCCTCCAGAGCCTGACGCAGAGCGGCGCCTGCCGCATGGCACGCCCTTCGGACGGCAACTCCACTTTCGTAACAGGCCCTACGTTGGACGGATCCCGGGGAGCCGACGGGTAGAGGGTCACCCCGGTCCCGTGCCGGTCGTCGGGTGACAGAGACGGGCGCTCGTCGTACCGGGCCGTTTGGCCGACCCTGATCCCGGAAAGATTGCCGGCATGAGCTGGGCCCGTAGAGCCGTACCCGCCGCCGCCGTCGCCGCCGCGGCCCTCGCCGCACACGACCTGCTCCAGCGCGACCGCGCGCTGCTGCGCAACTTCCCCGTCCTCGGCCGTGCCCGGTACCTGCTGGAGTCCATCGGGCCCGAGCTGCGCCAGTACATCGTGGCCGGCAACAACGAGGAGCGGCCGTTCACCCGCGACCAGCGGCGCTGGGTGTACGCGTCGGCGAAGCAGCAGAACAACTACTTCGGATTCGGGACCGACAACGACATCGAGTACACGCCCGGCTATCCGATCATCAAGCACCGCACGTTCGGCCGGGCGGTGCCGCCGTCGTCCCCCACGGCCGGGCACGACGTCGCGCTGCCGTGCGCGAAGGTGCTCGGCGCCGCCCGGGGGCGGGTCCGCGCCTTCCGCCCGGAGTCGGTGGTCAACATCTCCGGCATGAGCTTCGGCTCCCTCTCCGGGAACGCGGTGGAGGCGCTCAACCGGGGCGCCGCCCTCGCCGGCTGCCTGCACAACACCGTTGACATCCTCCCCCGCCTAAACGCGGGGGATTCCCACCCTCGCAGGTTGGGGTTCCTGGTTCACCGCAGACCGCACGGAAGGAGATCCTTCGTGTCTGACGTCCACTCCGCAGGCGTTTTTCGTCTCGACCAGCCCGGCCGCGACGGCGATGTTCTGAGCGGCGTTGACGTCCCGGTCATGCCGGGTGCCGCAACCCGGACACCGCCAGTGGCGCGTGCCGAGGGAGAGTGTGGCGAGCAGATGCCCGCACGCCGAGCAGGTCTTCGACGACGGGTACCAGCGGTCCACCACGGCGAGGGTGCGGCCGTCGCGATGGGCCTTGTAGGTGAGCAGGGTACGGAACTCCGCCCAGCCGGTACGGGAGATCGATCTGGCCAGGGACCGGTTGCGGACCATGTTCGCCACGGCCAGGTCCTCCACAGCGATGGCGTCGAACCGGCGTACCAGGGTGGTGGACTGTTGGTGGAGGAAGTCCCGGCGGGCGTCGCGTACCCGCGAATACGCACGGGCGACCTTCCGCTTGGCTTTGGCGCGGTTGGCGGAGCCCTTCTGCCGGCGGGCCATCATCCGCTGGTACCGCTTGAGTCGGCGCTCCCGACGCTCCATGTGCTTCGGATGCGGGATGCGCTCGCCGGTGGACAGCACCGCGAAGTCGGTCAACCCGAGGTCCACACCCACCACCTGACCGGTGGCTTCGGGTGCGACGGGTGCCTCGACGTCGACGGCGAACGTCACGAACCAACGGCCGTCCGGGTCACGGGACACCGTCACCGTCGTCGGATCCAACCCGGCCACGTCCACGCCGGGCCACGACCACACGAACCGCAGCACACCCGGTGTCTTCCCCAACGTCAGGTTCCCGCCACGCATCCGCAACGCCGACCGGGTGAAGCTCGCGGACTGGCGGCCGTGCCGGGACTTGTAGCGCGGATACCGGGCCCGCTTCTGAAAGAAGGCGGTCATGGCGGTGTGCTGGTGCCGCAGCGTCTGCTGCAACGGCACCGACGACACCTCACCCAGAAACGCCAGGTCGGGCTGCTTTTTCATCTCGGTCAGCGCCCGATCCGTCTCCGCGTACGAGGTCGACCTGCCCTCAGCGCGGTAACGAGCACGACGGGCGGCGAGAGTGCGGTTCCACACCACCCGGACGCAACCGAACGTGCGGCTCAGCACCACCACCTGTTCCGGGGTCGGATACGCCCGACACCTGTACGCCGTCCGCACAGAACCCATCCAACCAGAAAGGACAGTCATGGTTGACGGCGCGTCCGCCATTCCTCCCCGCCCTGAAGGACGGGGCATCCTGGCGGTGATCCGGTGAGGGCGGGCTGTCGCCGTACCACCGCAGGGGCGGCGACCTGGTCTTCCAGATCGGCACGGCGTACTTCGGCTGCCGGGACGAGCGGGGCCGGTTCAGTCTCGACCGGCTCAAGGACCTCGTTGCGGGAGCACCGGTCCGGGCGCTGGAGATCAAGCTGAGTCAGGGCGCGAAGCCCAGCCTCGGCGGCCTGCTGCCGGCGGCGAAGGTGTCCGCCGAGATCGCCGCGGCCCGGGGGGTCCCGCCGGGACGCGACTGCGTCAGCCCCTCGCGGCACGCCGAGTTCTCCGACTGCGACAGCCTGCTGGACTGGGTGGAACTGCTCGCCGCCGAGACCGGCCTGCCGGTCGGCATCAAGTCCGCCGTCGGCGACCTGGACTTCTGGGTGGAACTGGCCACGCTGATGCGCGACACCGGCCGCGGGGTGGACTTCGTGACCGTGGACGGCGGCGAGGGAGGCACCGGAGCCGCCCCGCTGATCTTCACCGACTCGGTGTCGCTGCCGTTCCAGCAGGGCTTCTCCCGCGTCTACCGGGTCTTCGCCGAACGGGACCTGCACAAGCGGGTGGTCTTCGTCGGCTCCGGCAAGCTCGGGCTGCCGGACAACGCCGTGGTGGCGTTCGCCCTCGGCGCCGACATGGTGAACGTCGGCCGGGAGGCGATGCTGGCGATCGGCTGCATCCAGGCCCAGAAGTGCCACACGGACACCTGCCCCACCGGGGTCGCCACCCAGAACCCGTGGCTGGCGCGCGGCCTCGACCCGGCCCGCAAGTCGGTGCGGGCGGCCAACTACGTCCGGACGCTGCGGCGCGACCTGCTCAGGGTCGCCGAGGCGTGCGGCGTCGAGCACCCCGGCCTGATCGACACCGGCGCGGTCGAGGTTCTCCACGGCCGTACCGCCTCCACGCCGTTGGACGAGGTGTACGGATACCGGCCCGGGTGGGGCCTGCCCTCCGCCGCCGACCGGTCCGAGATCATCCGGTTGATGACGGCCGAGGCGCCGCAGGGGGGCAGCGCGGCTCCCTCCCCGACCGCCGCGGGTTGAGCACGTCCGGCGCCGGCGTACCGGCGCCCCGCCGGGCACACCACGAAACATTCGGCCACCCTACGTGGTCAAACCGGCACGGTACGCACCGCAGCCGGCCGCGCGGCGCCGTCGGCACCCACAAATATGTCGATATCTCGTAAGCCCCTTTGATCAACCATCCATCGACGTTACGGTCCTTACCTGAACGACGCGCCTCCCCCGACCGCACGTCGCACCAGGTCCTTCGAACGGAAGGCGGCAGATGACCGCTCAATTGAGACGATCGCCAAGAGGCCGGCGGGCGCTCGCCCTGGCGGCCGCGGGCCTACTCCTGGCCGGCGCGCTTCCCGGCACCGCCTCGGCAGCCGAGCCCGACCCACGGATCGGGCTCGGCGCCGGCTGGCTGGACGCGCAGTCCGCGATCAGCAACCTCGAACACGTCGCGCACCGCGACAAGCCGGCCGGGTTCTTCGACCCGACGAACCCGGGCACCAGCCGGTACGCCAACTCGGACCTCGCCTTCGGCGGCAGGTACGTATTCCAGGGCAACTACCACGGGTTCAACATCGTCGACGTCGCCGACCCCACCGACCCGACGCTCGTCACCAGCGTCGTGTGCCCCGGCGGGCAGGGCGACATCTCCGTGCACGGCAATCTGCTGTTCATGTCCGTCGAGGAGACCCGCGGGCGGGTCGACTGCGGCACGGACCCCAACGCGGGCACCCGGTTCCAGGGCGTCCGGATCTTCGACATCAGCGACGTACGCAACCCGGTGCAGGTCTCGGCCGTCCAGCTCTGCCGCGGCTCGCACACCCACACGGTGGTGACCGACCCGGACGACGCCGCCAACGTCTACGTCTACGTGTCGGGTACGACCACGCCGCGGCCGGCCACCACCATGGAGGGCTGCAACGACAACCCCGCGACGGGCGAGAACCCGGTGCGGTGGCGGATCGACGTCATCAAGGTGCCCCTGTCGGCGCCCCAGCAGGCCGCGGTCGTGAACCAGCCGAGGCTCTTCACCGACCCGGAGACGGGCCGGATCGACGGCCTGCAGAACGACCCGCCGACGCCCCTGCACCCGTCGGGCACCACCTGGTCGCCCACGCCCAGGACGCACGCCTGCCACGACATCACCGCGTACCCGGAGATCGGGCTGGCAGCCGGCGCGTGCCAGGGCAACGGGATCCTGATCGACATCTCCGACCCGGCGAACCCCCGCCGCATCGACGAGGTCGCCGATCCGAACTTCGCGTACTGGCACTCGGCGACGTTCAACAACGACGGCACCAAGGTGGTCTTCACCGACGAGTGGGGCGGCGGCGGCGCCGCACGCTGCCGCGAGACGGACCAGCCGCAGTGGGGCGCCAACGCGATCTTCGACATCGTCGACCGGAAGCTGGAGTTCGCCAGCTACTACAAGCTGCCGGTCCCGCAGACGGCGCTGGAGAACTGCGTCGCGCACAACGGGTCGCTGATCCCGGTGCCCGACCGCGACATCATGATGCAGGCCTGGTACCAGGGCGGCATCTCGGTGCTCGACTTCACCGACTCCGCCAACCCGCGCGAGATCGCGTTCTTCGACCGCGGTCCCATGGACGCGAACACGGCCCGGTTCGGTGGGTTCTGGTCGGCGTACTGGTACAACGGCAACCTCTACGGCAACGAGATCTCCCGCGGGCTCGACGTGTTCAGGCTGCTGCCCAGCGAGCACCTGTCGCAGGCGGAGATCGAGGCGGCCGAGCAGGTGCGGCTCGACCAGTTCAACGCCCAGCACCAGCCGAAGGTCGCCTGGACGCCGAGCTTCGCCGTCGCGCGCGCGTACTACGACCAGCTGGTACGTGCCGACGCCCTCGGCCACCCGCTGCGGTCCCAGGTCGACAAGTTCCTGGAGCGCGCCGAGACGTTCGCGGCCAACGGTCAGCGGGCCGCGGCGGCCGCGCAGTTGCGGGCCATCTCCAACCAGCTGGACGCCGCCCGGCACCAGGCGCTGAAGCGGGCGGTCCTGGACCTGGCGAACTCGCTCTGACCCGTTCCTGACCGGGGGCGCCCCGGCTCGACACCCGTCGAGCCGGGGCGCCCTCCGCCTTTGCCGTCGACCGTGCGGGCGTCAGCCCAGCCTGGCCAGCAGCTCCTGCATCCGCTGGATCTCGATGCTCTGGTCGGCGTCGACCTCCCGGGCGAACTGGTCGCTGGCCGGCTCCAGCCCGCCCCCCGTCGCGTAGAGTTCCCGCACCATCGCCAGCGCCCCCTGGTGGTGGCGGATCATGAGGGTCAGGAAGAGCCGGTCGAACTCCGCTCCCCTCGCCTGCCTGAGCTGGCCGAGCTGCTCGTCGGTGAGCATCCCGGGCATGAGCTTGTCGTGCCCCGCGTGGCCCGCCTGCGGCCCCGCACTCGGCACGTCCCGCTCCTCCAGCCACCGCTGCATTCGCGTGATCTCCTCGCGCTGCGACGCGTCGATCCGCTTGGCGAGCAACGCCAGGTCGGGGTTGGTGGTACGGCTCGGCACGAGCGCGGTCATCGCCAGTGCCTGCGCATGGTGCGGAATCATCCCCTGGATGAACAGGGTGTCGGCCGCGGTGAACCGGGGCGGTGGGATCCGGGACAGGTCCTCGCCCGACAGCGTCCTGCCGGGTTGGCCCGGGGCGCCGGGCTGGACCACGTGCGAGCTCGGCGCGCGGTACGGCGGATCGTCGCCGTCGACCAGGAGGGCGATGGTGATCCCCGCGCCCACGGCGGCCGTGGCGACGACGGCTGAGATGATCAGGCGACGAGACAGCGGCATTCTCACGTACCTATCCGAGCTCGGGCTCCGCGGGGGTGAAGGCCATAGTGCCACGTCCCTGGCTTGCGGATGGTCCACGGCCCGCGTACGGCGTCCTCGGCCCGGCCGTGACGGCCGGGGCGCCCGGCCGGGAGTGGCCCGGCGCCCCGGCCGGCCGACTACCGGGGCGCGCTGCCGAACGCGCTGGACAGGTAGGCCCGCGAGTCCTGTCGTAAAGGTCGTGTCACAGAGGGAGGGCGTCGAGAAGGGCGCGCAGCGTCCGCTCGTACCCGTCGGGGCTGGCGCCGAGGCGCTGGAAGCTGCTCAGGGTCACCGTGTAGCTGCCGGCGCCGCTGACCACGACGGCCTCCGCCCCGATGTCCTTGACCGCGAGGTACGCCTTGTCGCCCTTGTCGACGTCCTTCACCTCGCGGTACACCTTCCCGGCCTGGTCCCGCTCGTAGCCGTAGGTGGTCTCGCCGGCGAGCCGGCTGGCGGTGGTGACGGTGAGCAGCGCGACGCCGTTGCCGTCGCCGAACGAGCAGCTGCCCTGGTAGACCATGGGCTGGCCGACGATCTCGGACAGCTGGCTGACGGTGAACGGGCACCGGGGCGCCGGTGTGTCCGCCGTCTCGCCGCCGGTGTCCGCCTCGACGCCTGCCTCGGCGGCCGGGTCGGCGTCACCGACGTCCTCGGCGCCGCAGGCGACGAGCGGCAGGATCAGGAACGAGCACGACATGGGTGCGATCAGACGGCGCATGGTCGTGCTCCTTTCGGAAGTCAGGAAAGCTTCGGATCTGGGGATTCGGTTCCGGGTGGATGGATCCACCGGGCCGGGACGAGGCGGTCGACCCGCCAGGCCGCGGCCTCGGCGGCGGCGGCCACCACGTCGGCGTCGGGCCCCTTGACGAGCGCGATCACCACGTCGTCGGTGGGTAGCTGGACGACGGCGACCAAACGGCAGTCCGGGGTGCCGAACGCCGGCCTCGGCCCGTCCGCGCCGGGCGAGCAGTCGTACTGCTCCAGTGCGAACAGGTGTGCGGTCATGACCCGAGGCTAGGCGGCAACGCGCGGCGGGTAATCGGGCGTTTCCCTATGCTTGCCGATCGCTCCTGGTCGGCGCGGCGCCCGGTGCCGGCCCGTCAGAGCCAGTAGGTGTCGTGGCGGAGGAAGAACTCGGCGCGTTCCTCCTCGCTCAGCTCCGCCAGCCCGGGCAGCCCTTCGAAGTAGCCCTCCCGCTGGG
This sequence comes from Micromonospora olivasterospora, assembly GCF_007830265.1. Lineage (NCBI taxonomy): Bacteria > Bacillati > Actinomycetota > Actinomycetes > Micromonosporales > Micromonosporaceae > Micromonospora > Micromonospora olivasterospora. The sequence continues at coordinate 5,185,267 of NZ_VLKE01000001.1, read as the reverse complement.
CACCGGGCGAGAAGTGCAGCAGCATCGACGCGGGCTCGCCGGACTCGTTCCGGAACGCGTGCACCCCGCCTTCCGGCACATGGACGAAGTCACCCGGGACGGTATCGATCCACCGGGTGCCGTCGTAGATCCGTACGGAGCCGGCGAGGATGAAGAAGGACTCGGAGATGGAGCGGTGGAAGTGCGGGGCGGGGCCGCTCGGCGTCGGGCCCATGTCCCAGCGGTAGAGGCCGAACTGGCCGTTCGTCGTGGCGCCGGTCGCCAGGTAGTGCGCCGAGCCACCGTTGGCGTACCGCAGTTCCGGCCCGGCGTCGGCGGGGCGGTAGGTGGCACTGGTCTCGCCGTCCGTGCCGAGGTACCGAGGTGGCGGGTACGTCATGCTCTTCTCCCTGGACCGCTGGCTCTGGGCCGGCACCGGCTCTGCTCCGAGCCCGCCGGCGCGTCATCATCATGCCCGAGCCGAGCCTGGCCGTCAGGGACGCGTGCGGGCCGGCACGGTGGAGTCGCGGTGGGCGGCGACCGCGTGGCGGGTCTCCTCGGCGACCAGGTCGGCGTTGATCGCCGCTGCCGCCGCCGCGCCGCCGGCCGCCGCGGCGCCGACCTGGGCGACCAGGTCCGCGACGTTGCCAGCGACCCACACGCCGGGCACCTCCGTACGGCCGGTCGGGTCGGCGGGGACGTACTCCCCGACGCCGCGCGGATCTTCCACCGGCCGCAATCCGAGCGCCGCCAGGAAGCCGGACCGCGCCACCATCCGCGTCGAGACCACCACCGCCTCGCGGCGGACGACTGTGCCGTCGCGCAGCCGTACGCCGACGAGCCGGTCCTCGGCGACTTCCAGGGAGGCCACCTCCCCGGCCACCACGGTGACGCCGCGGGCGGCCAACTGCTCCGCCTCCTCTCCGGCAGGGGGCGCAGTGGCATGGGCGAAGAGCGTGACGTCGGGGCTCCACTGCCGGAACAGCAGCGCCTGGTGCACCGCCAGGGGCCCGCTGGCCAGCACGCCGATGGCCCGGTCCCGGACCTCCCGGCCGTGGCAGTACGGGCAGTGCAGCACATCCCGGCCCCAGCGCTCGCGCACTCCGGGGATGTCCGGCAGCTGGTCCACCAGCCCGGTGGCCGCCAGCAGCCGGCGCGCACGGACCGTCCGGCCGTCGGCCAGCCGTACGACGAACCCGCCGTCCTCGCGGCGCGCGCCGTCGACCTCGCCGGGCACCACCTGGCCGCCGTAGCCACGGACCTCCGCCCGGCCGCGCTCCAGCAGGTCCGCCGGGCGGATCCCGTCGCGGGCCAGCAGCCCGTGCACGCCGGACGCGGGGGCGTTGCGCGGGGCACCACCGTCGATCACCAGCACGGACCGCCGTGCCCGGGCGAGCGTCAACGCGCCGCTCAGCCCCGCCGCGCCACCGCCGACCACCACCACGTCGTAGCCGTCCCTCAGTCGATTTGTCACCGTGACCACCTCCACGACGACCATGCCGAGCCGCGGGCAGCGCCTGCAAACTCTGTTGCCGTTATGGCAAAGTACGGACCATGGACCAGGACCTCGACCAGACCCTCGGCGTGGTGGGGCCGCGGCTACGCGCCCTGCGCCGTCAGCGCGAAACCACGCTGGCCGACCTGTCGGAGGCGACCGGCATCTCGGTGAGCACCCTGTCCCGGCTGGAGTCCGGCGCCCGCCGGCCGACACTCGAACTGTTGCTCCCCCTGGCCCGAGCCCACGGCGTCACGCTCGACGAACTCGTCGGCGCCCCGCCCACCGGCGACCCGCGCATCCACCTGCGCCCGATCACCCGCCACGGCATGACCATGCTGCCCCTGACCCGCCGCGCCGGCGGCATCCAGGCGTACAAGCTCGTGATCCAGGCCGGCAGCCGCCGGGCCGAGCCCGACCCTCGCAGCCACGAGGGGTACGAGTGGCTCTACGTCCTCAACGGCCGGTTGCGACTCGTCCTCGGCGAGCACGACCTGGTGCTCTCCCCCGGCGAGGCGGCCGAGTTCGACACCCGCGTACCGCACTGGTTCGGCGCCGTCGGCACCGAGTCGGTCGAGTTCCTCAGCCTGTTCGGCAGCCAGGGCGAACGCGCGCACCTCCGGGCCGCCCCGCGGCGCAACAGCCAGCCGGGACCGGCTGACCGGGGTTAGTGCCGAGGTCGGCGGCGAAGCCCGGACGGCTCAGCGCCGCTCGGCGGGGAACACGGGCGCCAGGAAGACCTGACGATCACGAAGGCGTCGCGTCGAGGAGGTAGTCGTCGACGTCCGGGCTCCATCGCAGGTCGATCATGCCGCTGGTGGCGGCCGCCTTGCAGAACTGGAGGAAGCTTCGGTAGCCCAGCTTCTTCTCGCTGAAGTCGGGCCTGGCCCGCTGCAGCTGGTTCTTCAGGCCGGACAGGGCCACCGAGCCCTCGTCGCCAGCCAGGTCGAGGACGACGGAGCGGAGCAGGCCGAACGCCACCTCCCGGTCGCCGTGCTCCGGCAGCGACACCTCCGGGTCGCCCTTGGCCGGGCCCTCGGCCAGCTCGATCACGTTGTGCCCGGCAAGGTGGCGCAGGAGTTCGCCGAAGGCGCGGAACCCGTAGTCGGATTCGCTGAACGTCGGATCCTTCCGCAGCAGGGTGCGCTTGAGCCCGGAGGCGGTCACCTGCCCGCTGGAGCTGCCCTGGAGGCCTGCCACGGTCTGTGCCACGAGGACCGCCAGGGCGTCGACGTCGCGGGTGGGTTCCTCGACGACCCGCTGCGGCTCGGGCTCCTGCTCCCCCGGCTGCGGCTCGACCGGCTGCGGCTCGACCGGCTGCGGCTCCGGACTCGGCACCCGGCCGGGGCGGCCGCGCCGGGCGCGCGTCGTAGGGATGTCGACTCCCTCGAGGCGGTCGTAGTAGAGGAACTCGTCGCACGCGGGCGGCAGCAGCGCCGAGGTGGACTTCTCGATGCCGACCCCGATGACGCGCTTGTTGAGCTCGCGGAGCTTGTGGACGAGCGGGGTGAAGTCGCTGTCGCCGGTGCAGATCACGAACGTCGAGATGTACGCGCGCTCGAAGGCGAGCTCCACGGCGTCGACGGCCATCTTGATGTCGGCGGCGTTCTTGCGCGAGGCGCCCATGCGCTGCGGTATCTCGATGAGTTCGACGTGCGACCGGGTGAGCATCCGGCGGTCCTCGTCGAAGTACGACCAGTCCGCGTACGCCCGGCGCACCACCACCCGTCCCCGCTCGGCGAGGGCGTCGGCGATCGGGCGGAAGTCGAACGCCATCCCGCCATGGTGGTCGCGTGCCCCCAGCGCGAGGTTCTCGTAGTCGAGGAACAGGGCGATCCGGTCTTCTTGATCCACGCGGACCAGCGTACGCCGGGGCCCGGGCCACGGGGTCGTAGGCGAGCGGGCCGGCGTCCGGAAACCACGGGCAGCCCACATCGGGGTCGCGCAGAGGCGACTTCCGCGGCATTGACGTGCTTCACTCTTGCCCCTACCTTCGGCGCCATGATTATCAATGTTCGCCGGGCGTTGGCGGCGCTGACCGCCTTCGCGGCGGTCGCCGTCGTCGGCATGCCCGATGCGGTCGCCGCGGGCCCCGTACCCATCAACGACCTCGGCAGCGGCACCTACCTCGGCTTCCAGGGCGGCCTGTATCCCGCCGGCAGCAACGCCATGCCCGGCGCCCACCGCACCGTGGGTGTCAACCGGGCCCTGCGGGTACGCCCGGTCGACACCGCCGGCAACCCGAGCGCCAACGGCAGGTACGTCCTGCTGTCCATCGGCATGTCCAACACCACCCAGGAGTTCTGCTCCGGCGGGACCGGCGGCCAGTGCGCGCCGTTCTCCTTCATCGGCCAGGCCGCGGCGGACCCGCAGGTCAACCACGACGAGCTCGCCATCGTCGACGGCGCGGCGGGCGGCCAGACCGCGGACACGTGGGACTCCCCCACCGACGCCAACTACGACCGCGTGCGCGACACCCGACTCGCGCCCCTCGGCCTGACGGAACGACAGGTCCAGATCGCCTGGGTCAAGGTCGCCAACGCCCAGCCGTCGGTGTCCCTGCCCGCGGCCAACGCCGACGCGTACCAGCTCGTGACCCAGCAGGGCAACATCATGCGGGCGCTCAAGAAGCGCTACCCCAACCTGCAGCAGGTCTTCGTCTCCAGCCGGATCTACGGCGGCTACGCCACGACGACCCTCAACCCCGAGCCGTACGCGTACGAGACCGGCTTCGGTGTCAAATGGTTGATCCAGGCCCAGCTCACCCAGATGTCGGGCGGCGGCACCGACCCCCGGGCCGGCAACCTGGACTACAACGGCACCGTGGCGTGGGCGGCCTGAGGCCCGCACCTGTGGGCAAACGGCCTCCAGCCCCGCTCCGACGGGCTCACCTGGGCCCGGTGTCGGGGTACTCGTTGGAGTGCAGAGGTGAGTACGGCTGATCTTGCAGAGGTCAGGTGTCGCGGTGGGCGCCTTGTTCGTCACGGTGGGTTGCGTCTTGCAGGCGCAGGCGGGTGAGGCCGAGCATGTCGATCAGCCATCCGGGTCCGCCGGTGATGCCGCGGGCGCGTAGGAGGGTGTCGACCTCGTGGTGGGTCGCCGGAGTGGTGCGGGCGAGGAAGTCCTCGCAGATCTGGAGCAGGAGTTGCAGCAGGTCGCCGCGGTTGGTGTCGCTGGTGGCTGCGGGGTCGTCCGGGGTGGCCGGGGTGGGCATCAGGCGACGTTCTCGATGGCGGTGAGGCGGTTCTTGAGTCGGTAGCTGGGGCCGTTGATGGGGACGACGTCGCAGTGGTGCAGGAGCCGGTCGAGGATGGCGGTGGCCAGGACCTCGTCGCCGAAGACTTGGCCCCATTCGCCGAAGCCTTTGTTCGAGGTCAGCAGGGTGGAGCCCTTCTCGTAGCGTTTCGAGATCACTTGGAAGACGAGGTTGGCCTCGGGTCGTTCGAGGGGTTGGTAGCCCACTTCGTCGATGACCAGGACGGTGGGGCGTAGGTAGGTTTGCAGCTTGCGGGCCAGGCGGCCGATCGCGTCGGCGGCGGTGAGGTGGCGGACCATGTCGTCGAGGGTGGTGAAGTAGACGGTGAATCCGGCTCGGCAGGCGGCGACCGCGAGGGACACGGCGATGTGGGTCTTGCCGACGCCGGGTGGGCCGAGGAGAGCGACGTTGGCCTTGGCCTGCACGAATGCGAGGGTCGCGAGGTCACGGACCTTGCGGGGGTCCAGGTCGGGTTGGAAGCTGAAGTCGTAGTCGTCGAGGGTCTTGTGGTGCGGCAGCTTCGACAGGCGTAGCCCGGCGCGGAAGCGGCGTTCGTCGCGGACGGCGAGTTCCTCTTCCAGGACGAGGTCGAGGAACTCCAGGTAGCCCATGGCTTCGGTGTCGGCCCGGCCGGTGAGTTCCCGCAGCGTCTTGGCCAGGTGAGGCAGGCCGAGTTTGGTGGCGCTGGCGTGGATGCGGTTGGTGACCAGCTCACTCACTTCGAGACGTCCTTCAGGTGTGGGCGGTTGGTGAACGGGCTGGCCGCAGCGATCTGCTCATAGACCGACAGCGGCCGGGCCTCGACGGCGATCTGGGCGGCGGCGGCCCGGTTGAGCAGGGCTTGCAGCGGCCCCTGGCCGCCGTCGTGACGGGCCGGTCGGCGTGCGGTCGACTGCCCGCTGTCGGGGTCGCCGATGGTGACGGCCCGGGTGTGTCCGTCGGGCAGACCGTCCCAGTGGCTCTCGTCGACCACGCGGGCGCCGCGGCCCACGGCCCGCTGGTGCGTGGCCAGCAGCGTGGTGCCGTCCAGACCGGGCACGATGGCGTGAATAGTGATCGTGGCGGCGGTCGCCCGAATCTCCACGAGTTGGCGGTGGCGGACCCGTCGGGCCGGCACGGAGTAGAGGTTGCCGGCGTAGGCGACCAGGCAGTCCTTGCCGACGTGCCGCAGATGCCGGTCGGCGACCACATACGGCCGGGCGGGGATCGGTCGCAGCGCGGCGTGGTCGCGGACCGCCCGCACGCCGATGATCTCGCCGTGGGTGCGATGCCTTACGGCCCGCCGCTGTGGCACCCAGGCCATGAACGTGGCGTCGAGTTCGGCCAGCGACGAGAACGCCCGCCCGGCCAGGACATGATCGCGGATGATGGTGACCTGCAACGCCGTTGCGTTTGGCGATCGGCGGATGAGTCAAGGGGGACTTTGAAGACGCGAACGGGACTTCTGATAGATCAACTTGTGTCGAGCAAGAAGATCATGCCTCAGGAGTCCCGTTGCAGGAGAAGTCTGTCATCACCCGGTCGATCGAGGTAGCCGGGGGTGTGCACGCGCCCGGACATCTGGGCGAGTTGACCCAGATCATCGACTTCGACCTGGTCGACGCGGTGCTGGAAGAAACCGGGACACGCGAGAAGCGGCTGCGGCTGCTGCCGTCTCGGGTCGTGGTGTACTTCGTCCTCGCACTCGCCCTGCTCGACCGCTGTTCCTACCGAGCGACGTGGGGGAAGCTGACCGCGGCCCTGGCCGGCTTGTGCCTGACGCGGCCGAGTATCTCCTCACTGTCACGCGCTCGCCGCCGGGTCGGAGTAGCGCCGCTACGGCGCCTGTTCGAGACCCTGGCCGGTGCCGTCGGTCTGCTCGGCCAGCCCGGCGTGTTCTACCGGGGCCTGCGTACCGTGGCCATCGACGGCACCCACCTGCACGTGCCCGACGAGGAACGGGTCACCTGGCGCTACCCCAAACGCGTAGGAGACAAGCTGGAGTTCGGCTACCCGCTGCTACGGCTGCTCGTGGTGATCGAGTGTGGGACCCGCGCCCTGCTCGCCGCGGCCTTCGGCCCCGAAACAGAAGGCGAACTGGCTTACGCGCGGCGGCTTCTGGGCGTCCTGGACCGCACGATGCTGCTGCTGGCCGACGCCGGCTTCGACGCCGCGGAATTCCTGCGCGACGTCGGCGCCACCGGCGCGCAGTTCCTGGTCCGCTCATCCGCCCGCCGCTGCCCGACCATCCAGCGTCGCCTACCCGACGGCTCCTACCTGGCCCGCATCGGCTACGGCAGCCTACCCGCTCTCATCCTGGTGCGGGTCATCGAAGCGCAGGTCACCGTCACACTGGCCGACGGCAGCCTGCGGCGCGAGCAGTGGCGGCTGATCACCAGCCTGACAGACCACACCCGCTACCCCGCCCACGAACTCGTGGACCTCTACCACGAACGCTGGCAGGCCGAAACCACGTATTTCTCGATCAAAGCGACCATGCTCGACGGCCGCGTCCTGCGCTCCCGCAGCATCCCCGGGATCGAGCAGGAGGTGTACGCCCTGCTCACCGCCTACCAGGCCCTCATCCGCGCGGCAGCAGACGCCACCTGCACCCAGCCCGGCCTGGACATGGACCGGATCAGCTTCACCGTCCTCATCGACGCCGCCGCCGACACGATCACCACCGCCAGCGGAATCCTTCCCGGCAGCTCAACCGACCTCCTCGGCACGATAGGCCACGCCGCGCTGGCCGACCTCCTACCCGCCTGGCGCCGCCCTCGAATCAAGGCCCGCTCCCGCAAGAACCCGACCAGCAAGTACAGCCCGAACGCCGGACAGCACCCCGCAACCACGCAGACCTACACCTTCCACGCCGACATCACAATCTTCGAAAAGGGGCTTGCCTCCCGCTCACGGCGCTAAACGCAACGGTGTTGTGGTGACCTGCCGTTCGACCCGCCCTTTGCCGGTCGGCCGATAGGCGGCCAGCACATCGATGTCGAAGTCGTAGTGCCCGGCGAACGCGACCGCTTCCGGGTGCAGCGGCACCGCCTGGCCCGGGGCGACATGCCGGCGGACCACGGTCTTGGTCCGGTCGTAGACGATCGCCCCGGGAACCCCGCCGAAGTGCGCGAACGCCCGCCGGTGACACTCCCAGAACGCGGCCAGGTCCCGGCTGGTGGTGAAACAGCAGAACGGGTCCCGCGAGTACGACAGCACCATGTGAAACGAGTACACCTTCGGGATCCCGACATGGGCCAGGATGCCGCCTTCGTCGCCCCAGTCCACCTGCGCCTGGGCGCCCGGAACGACCTCGAACCGGCGGTGCAGCCCGGCCAGCTGATCCGGACTGATCCCCAACTCCGCAGCGATCCGCGGCCGGGCCTGCTGCAGATACAGCTTCACCCGCTGATAGTTGCCGGTGAACCCGTACTGCTCGACAAGGCGTTCATGGATCACCGTGCCCTTGAGCAGCAACTCCGCCCGCAGCCACGCATCGACCACGTGCGCGAACACGTCGATCAACTGCCCCCGAGCCGGCCGCGCCCGAACCGGCGGCACCACCTCGCCGCTACCAGCAGCCAGGTACTTCTTCACCGTCCGCCAGTTCAGGCCCGTCTCACGAGCGATCTCCGAGACACTCGCACCAGCCTCGTGCAACGCCCGGAACCGGCGCACATCCAGCCACCGCTGCTCATCCATCGCTCCCATCGCCAGCCGCCCCACGTCTGCCCGATCACGACCCGAGCAGCCTCACCCTCAGTCACCCGCTGACGACGGACAAACAGTGCGCACCTCTGCAAGATCAGCTGTACTTAGCTCTGCACTCCAGGCCGTACCCCGACACCCGGTCGGACTTCGGCTCCGACGGCACACATCCGTCCGACAGCGGACGCCAGAAGGTGGGGACCCTGCTGCTCCGCTTCTTCAAGAACTCCCCGACCACGGCCTGCTGGTTCACCGTCGGCGGCACCTGCGCCTAGTTCACACCGAAGAGGTTCGATCCCAGTACCGCCCGCGCAGGTCAAAGGCCACTTCCCGGATTCGGGAGGTGGCCTTCCTGCTTGCGCACACCAGCGAGTACAGCAGTTCCGTCAGCGGCCGAGTGGTCACCACGGCGCTTGAGAGAGCCGCTGAGATCACCTGCACCCCGACATGATCCACCATGGACCTGGCGCCGAGTTACCAAGACGAGCGTTAGTTTCTTGACCGTTGATGGTGATTTCGGCGTTATGCACCGATGTACGCAAGGTGCGGGTCGGCGAAGAACCCGCGCACGATCTGAGGCATCTTCTGGAGGCGCCGCAGGGCGCCGATAGCGAGGCGTTTCATCTCCGTCTGGCTCATGGGGACGGCGCGTTTGATCCGGTCGTGCTTCACGTTCTTCCACACCCACTCGTCCGGGTTGAGTTCCGGGGAGTAGCCGGGAAGGAAGAACAGCTTCAGCCGCCCGTTGGTGGACTCCACATACTGCGTGGTCTCCTTTGCCCTGTGGGCGGGGTGCCCGTCCACGATCAAGAACACCGGGCCGCTTGCATCAGCCACGAGCCGCTTGCAGAACTCGATGAACCGGCCGGCGTTCAACGTGCCCTCGAACACCTGGAACCGCAACAGCCCCTTGGCGTTGACCGCCGAGATCATATTGATCGACTTGCGTTCGCCGGTGGCGACAACGACCGGGTCTGCCCGATCCGTCCCCACGTGGTACCGGCGTGGTGGTCCGTGCGGATGCCGGCCTCATCAGCAAAGAAGACCTCCGCGCCGACCGCGGCAGCCTCCGCCTTGATCGCCGGGAAGGTCTCCTGCTTCCATGCCCGCACCTTGTCCGGGTCCTGCTGATAGGCCCGGTATAACGGCCGCTGCGGCGACAGGCCGAGCTTTTTCAAGATCCGGCCCACAGTCGGCAGCGACAACCGCACCCGGAAATGACGCTTGATCAGGTCCCGCACCAACTGACGGGTCCACAAGGCGAATCCGAACGTATGCGCCCGCGGATCCGATCCCACAATCCACGTGTATACCTGCATCATTTGCTCATCGCTGAGCGCCGTCGGCCGACCCGAGGCGAACTTGGTCGACAACGCCTCCAGCCCGCCTTCGCGGAAGGTTTTCTGCCAAGCGAACACCGACCCGCGGCTGACCCCCAGCGCCTCGGCGACATCCTCAGCCCGCCACCCGTTCTCCATCAACTGGACCGCACGGATACGTTCCTCGTGCGTCGATCTGCGGCCCTTCTTCGCCATTCGACCATTTTGCCACGTCCAGCATGGACAGTCCAGAAACTTACGAACTCCTTAGTACGAGACATCCTTTGGTGTCCCACTCTCTCGGCCGGGTTCCTCTCCTTCATGACTTGGGTCGTCTCGATGGATCACGCGGTGGCCGTCTCCCATCTACGCGACACGCCCATCACGGAACAAGTCGTACCCACGCCACTCCAGTGGACGCAACCCGAGCCGCATGACGGAGTTCTCCATGATCCAGGGGATTGACAACCTACCCACCCGTTGGCCAAGAGCCGAAGCCTGGCTCACCTGCCGGAAAGCCGTCTACGCGACCTAACCGACAACGACAGGGCACGAATCTCCGCCAACCCCGGCATCCACACCTGCCAACGAGCGGGACCGAGCACGCTGGGCATCGGATCAGCACACCTCATCAGCAAGATCCACCAATTCGCAAGCGGGATCAACCCGAGGGCTCGTCCACGGATCGAGGCTTGACTCCCACTGGCCTCAGTCCCTTGACACGGTCCGCCGGGGCTGACCCGGATCGCTCACCCGGTACCGCGCCGCCACGCTGCCGTGACCTTTCTGGATCAGCTGCAGCAGAGCTCTGCCGCGCAGTAATGCCGCGATGCGGCGATGCACCGTCGACTGCTTTGCGGATGTCGCCCTGGCGAGGTCTGGCTCGCTGGCGGTGATGGTTCCGTTGTCGTCCATGCGGTCGATCAGGGCGTGCCACAACTGCCGCAGCTGGTCCCGCTGCGGTGTGGTGGTGGCGATGTGGTCGGCGTGTTGGTCGAACAGGGCCCGGGCCTCGTCCGGGTCGCACACCCACCGGCTGCCCTCGGGAGGGGCGGGCAGCGGTGCTTGCCGGGGCCGACCCGGGTCGGTCACTCCGTACCGCGCCCCCACACGACCATGGCCTTCCTGGACCAGCTGCAGCAGACCACGGTCGCGCAGTACCCCGATCCGGGTACGCACCCTCTGCTGCCATATGGATGTCGCCGCGGTGAGGTCTGACTCGCTGGCGGTGATGGTTCCGTTGTCGTCCATCCGGTCGATCAGGGCGTGCCACAACTGCCGCAGCTGGTCCCGCTGCGCTGTGGTGGTGGCGATGTGGTCGGCGTGCAGGTCGATCAGGGCTCGGGCCTCGTCCGGGTTGTGCACCCACCGGCTGCCCTCGGGAGGGGCGGGCAGCGGTGCTTGCCGGGGCCGGCCCGGGTCGCTCACCCCGTACCGTGCCGCCCCGCGACCGTGTGCTTCTTGGACCCGCTGCAGCAGACCACGGTCGCGCAATACCCCGATCCGGTCATGCACCGTCGGCTGCGGTGTGGATGTCGCCTTGGCGAGGTCTGACTCGCTGGCGGTGATGGTTCCGTTGTCGTCCATGTGGTTGATCAGGGCGTGCCACAACTGCCGCAGTTGGTCTCGCTGCGCTGTGGTGGCGGCGATGTGGTCGGCGTGTTGGTCGATCAGGGCCCGGGCCTCGTCCGGGTGGCGTACCTGTCGGCTGGTGGCGGCGGGTTGGTGTTGGTCGGGGTGCAGTGGGGTGGGTGTGGTGGGTGGCTCGTCGGTGGGGTGGTGGGGGGCATCGCCGGTGTGGATGGTGCCGGCGTCGGTGTGGGTCACCGCTGGGGGTGGCGTGAGGGGTGGTTGCCAGTCCATGTCCGGCCCCTGCCCGATGGCCCAGTCGCCGAGGTTCCCGCCGCCGTCGTCGGCCTGATCGTCGATGTTGGGCTGGCCGGGGTGGGTGGAGATCGCCGCACCGTGCTCGTCGGTCACATCCGTGCCGGGATCCGGCTCCGCCGGTTCTGCCCGCCCCGTCGGCCGGGACGTTGTGGTGGCGATGTGGTTGGCGTGTTGGTCGAACAGGGCCCGGGCCTCGTCCGGGTGGCGTACCTGTCGGCTGGTGGCGGTGGGTTGGGGTTGGTCGGGGTGCAGTGGGGCGGGTGTGGTGGGTGGCTCGTCGGTGGGGTGGTGGGGGGTGTCGCCGGTGTGGATGGTGCCGGCGTCGGTGTGGGTCACCGCTGGGGGTGGCGTGAGGGATGGTTGCCAGTCCATGTCCGGCCCCTGCCCGATGGCCCAGTCGCCGAGGTTCCCGCCGCCGTCGTCGGCCTGATCGTCGATGCTGGGCTGGCCGGGGTGGGTGGAGATCGCCGCACCGTGCTCGTCGGTCACATCCATGCCGGGATCCGGCTCCGCCGGTTCTGCCCGCCCCGTCGGCCGGGACGTTGTGGTGGCGATGTGGTCGGCGTGTTGGTCGAACAGGGCCCGGGCCTCGTCCGGGTGGCGTACCTGTCGGCTGCCGGCGGTGGGTTGGGGTTGGTCGGGATGCAGTGGGGCGGGTGTGGTGGGTGGCTCGTCGGTGGGGTGGTGGGGGTGTCGCCGGTGTGGATGGTGCCGGCGTCGGTGTGGGTCACCGCTGGGGGTGGCGTGAGGGATGGTTGCCAGTCCATGTCCGGCCCCTGCCCGATGGCCCAGTCGCCGAGGTTCCCGCCGTCGCCGGCCCAGTCGTCGAGGTTCCCGCCGTCGTCGGCCCAGTCGTCGAGGTTCCTGCTGCCGTAGTCGGCCTGATCGTCGATGCTGGGCTGGCCGAAGTCGGTGGACATCGCCGCACCGTGCTCGTGGGTCACATCCATGCCGGGAACCGGCTCGGGCGTCGGCGATTGAGGTGCCGGATTCTGCATGCCTGGTCCGGGCGGGATCGACTGAGTCCCGGGGGACTGGCTGGGCTGGTCGCCGCTGGGCTGCGGCCACGATGTCGGGCGGGGCGGGGTCTGCGGCCGGGGCGGATGCATCGGTTGCCGTTCGGGATCGGGTTCCGTGCCCACGGCCTCAAGCAGGTAGAGCAGATCGGCCGGGTCCACATCGAGTAAAACGGCTGGGTCCATCTCGTGGGTCACACCCGTGCCGGGAACCGGCCATCCCGGTTCCGTCCACTCCATCGGCTCCGCCGGTTCTGCCCACTCCGTCGGCCGGGCCGGCGTGGTGGGGGCGTCCGGGTCGTCCCACGGCCCGGGCAGTTGTGGCAGGTCCGTGTCCGTCGGCGAGGCGGGTGCCGGGCCGGGTATCGGCGCCGTAGCTCCGTGGTCCAGCCAGGACAGGTCTTCACCACCTTGTGGGCGGTGCGGTCCGAGGGCAGGGCCGGGCACCGGTGCTTGCCGGGGCCGGCCCGGGTCGCTCACCCCGTACCGCGCCGCCACACGACCGTGTGCTTCCTGGACCCGCTGCAGCAGACCACGGTCGCGCAATACCCCCATCCGGTCATGCACCGTCTGCGGCGGTGCGGCTGTCGCCTTGGCGAGGTCTGACTCGGTGGCGGTGATGGTTCCGTTGTCGTCCATCCGGTCGATCAGGGCGTGCCACAACTGCCGCAGCGGTTCCCGCTGCCGTGTTGTGGTGGCGATGTGGCCGGCGTGCTGGTCGAACAGGGCCCGGGCCTCGTCCGGGTCGCGCAGCCACTGGCTGCCCTCGGGAGGGGCGGGCAGCGGTGCTTGCCGGGGCCGGCCCGGGTCGCTCACCCCGTACCGCGCCGCCCCGTGACCGTGTGCTTCCTGGACCAGCTGCAGCAGACCACGGTCGCGCAATACCCTGATCCGGGCCTGCACCGTCGGCCGCGGTGTGGATGTCGCCTCGGCGAGGTCTGACAGGCTGGCGGTGATGGTTCCGTTGTCGTCCATCCGGTCGATCAGGGCGTGCCACAACTGCCGCAGCTGGCCTCGCTGCGCTGTGGTGGTGGCGATGTGGTCGGCGTGTTGGTCGAACAGGGCCCGGGCCTCGTCCGGGTGGCGTACCTGTCGGCTGCTGGCGGTGGGTTGGGGTTGGTCGGGGTGCAGTGGGGCGGGTGTGGTGGGTGGCTCGTCGGTGGGGTGGTGGGGGGTATCGCCGGTGTGGATGGTGCCGGCGTCGGTGTGGGTCACCGCTGGGGGTGGCGTGAGGGATGGTTGCCAGTCCATGTCCGGCCCCTGCCCGATGGCCCAGTCGCCGAGGATTCCGCCGTCGCCGGCCCAGTCGTCGAGGTTCCTGCTGCCGTAGTCGGCCTGATCGTCGATGCTGGGCTGGCCGAAGTCGGTGGACATCGCCGCACCGTGCTCGTGGGTCACATCCATGCCGGGAACCGGCTCGGGCGTCGGCGATTGAGGTGCCGGATTCTGCATGCCTGGTCCGGGCGGGATCGACTGAGTCCCGGGGGACTGGCTGGGCTGGTCGCCGCTGGGCTGCGGCCACGATGTCGGGCGGGGCGGGGTCTGCGGCCGGGGCGGATGCATCGGTTGCCGTTCGGGATCGGGTTCCGTGCCCACGGCCTCAAGCAGGTAGAGCAGATCGGCCGGGTCCACATCGAGTAAAACGGCTGGGTCCATCTCGTGGGTCACACCCGTGCCGGGAACCGGCCATCCCGGTTCCGTCCACTCCATCGGCTCCGCCGGTTCTGCCCACTCCGTCGGCCGGGCCGGCGTGGTGGGGGCGTCCGGGTCGTCCCACGGCCCGGGCAGCTGTGGCAGGTCCGTGCCCGTCGGCGAGGCGGGTGCCGGCCCGGGTATCGGCGCCGTAGCTCCGTGGTCCAGCCAGGACAGGTCTTCACCACCTTGTGGGCGGTGCGGTCCGAGGGCAGGGCCGGGCACCGGTGCTTGCCGGGGCCGGCCCGGGTCGCTCACCCCGTACCGCGCCGCCACACGACCGTGTGCTTCCTGGACCCGCTGCAGCAGACCACGGTCGCGCAATACCCCCATCCGGTCATGCACCGTCTGCGGCGGTGCGGCTGTCGCCTTGGCGAGGTCTGACTCGGTGGCGGTGATGGTTCCGTTGTCGTCCATCCGGTCGATCAGGGCGTGCCACAACTGCCGCAGCGGTTCCCGCTGCCGTGTTGTGGTGGCGATGTGGCCGGCGTGCTGGTCGAACAGGGCCCGGGCCTCGTCCGGGTCGCGCAGCCACTGGCTGCCCTCGGGAGGGGCGGGCAGCGGTGCTTGCCGGGGCCGGCCCGGGTCGCTCACCCCGTACCGCGCCGCCCCGTGACCGTGTGCTTCCTGGACCAGCTGCAGCAGACCACGGTCGCGCAATACCCTGATCCGGGCCTGCACCGTCGGCCGCGGTGTGGATGTCGCCTCGGCGAGGTCTGACAGGCTGGCGGTGATGGTTCCGTTGTCGTCCATCCGGTCGATCAGGGCGTGCCACAACTGCCGCAGCTGGCCTCGCTGCGCTGTGGTGGTGGCGATGTGGTCGGCGTGCAGGTCGAACAAGGCCCGGGCCTCGTCCGGGTGGCGTACCTGTCGGCTGCCGGCGGCGGGTTGGGGTTGGTCGGGATGCAGTGGGGCGGGTGTGGTGGGTGGCTCGTCGGTGGGGTGGTGGGGGGTGTCGGTGTGGGTCACCGCTGGGGGTGGCGTGAGGGATGGTTGCCAGTCCATGTCCGGCCCCTGCCCGATGGCCCAGTCGCCGAGGACTCCGCCGTCGCCGGCCCAGTCGTCGAAGTTCCTGCTGCCGTAGTCGGCCTGATCGTCGATGCTGGGCTGGCCGAAGTCGGTGGACATCGCCGCACCGTGCTCGTCGGTCGCAGCCGTGCCGGGAACCGGCCACCCCGGTTCCGCCCACCCTGCTGGTTCCGCCCACTCTGCCCGCCCTGTCGGCCAGGCCGGCGTGGTGGGGGCGTCCGGGTCGTCCCACGGCCCGGACAGCTGTGGCAGGTCCGTGTCCGTCGGCGAGGCGGGTGCCGGCCCGGGTATCGGCGCCGTAGCTCCGTGGTCCAGCCAGGACAGATTTTCACCTTGTGGGCGGTGCGGTCCGAGGGCAGGGCCGGGCACCGGTGCTTGCCGGGGCCGGCCCGGGTCGCTCACCCCGTACCGCGCCCCCCCGCGACCGTGTGCTTCCTGGACCCGCTGCAGCAGACCACGGCCGCGCAATACCCCGATCCGGTAATGCACCGTCTGCGGCAATGTGGATGTCGCCTTGGCGAGGTCTGACTCGCTGGCGGTGATGGTTCCGTTGTCGTCCATCCGGTCGATCAGGGCGTGCCACAACTGCCGCAGCTGGTCTCGCCGCGCTGTGGTGGTGGCGATGTGGTCGGCGTGCAGGTCGAACAGGGCCCGAGCCTCGTCCGGGTCACACATCCACCGGCTGCCCTCGGGAGGGGCGGGCAGCGGTGCTTGCCGGGGCCGACCCGGGTCGCTCACCCCGTACCGCGCCCCCCCGCGACCGTGTGCTTCCTGGACCCGCTGCAGCAGACCACGGCCGCGCAATACCCCGATCCGGTAATGCACCGTCTGCGGCAATGTGGATGTCGCCTTGGCGAGGTCTGACCCGCTGGCGGTGATGGTTCCGTTGTCGTCCATCCGGTCGATCAGGGCGTGCCACAACTGCCGCAGTTGGTCTCGCGGCGCTGTGGTGGTGGCGATGTGGTCGGCGTGCAGGTCGAACAGGGCCCGGGCCTCGTCCGGGTGGCGTACCTGTCGGCTGCCGGCGGTGGGTTGGGGTTGGTGGGGGTGCAGTGGGGCGGGTGTGGTGGGTGGCTCGTCGGTGGGGTGGTGGGGGGTGTCGGTGCGGGTCACCGCTGGGGGTGGCGTGAGGGATGGTTGCCAGTCCATGTCCGGCCCCTGCCCGATGGCCCAGTCGCCGAGGTTCCCGCCGTCGCCGGCCCAGTCGTCGAAGTTCCCGCCGTCGTCGGCCCAGTCGTCGAAGTTCCTGCTGCCGTCGTCGGCCTGATCGTCGATGCTGGGCTGGCCGAAGTCGGTGGAGATCGCCGCACCGTGCTCGTGGGTCACATCCATGCCGGGAACCGGCTCGGGCGTCGGCGATTGAGGTGCCGGATTCTGCATGCCTGGTCCGGGCGGGATCGACTGAGTCCCGGGGGACTGGCTGGGCTGGTCGCCGCTGGGCTGCGGCCACGATGTCGGGCGGGGCGGGGTCTGCGGCCGGGGCGGATGCATCGGTTGCCGTTCGGGATCGGGTTCCGTGCCCACGGCCTCAAGCAGGTAGAGCAGATCGGCCGGGTCCACATCGAGTAAAACGGCTGGGTCCATCTCGTGGGTCACACCCGTGCCGGGAACCGGCCATCCCGGTTCCGTCCACTCCATCGGCTCCGCCGGTTCTGCCCACTCCGTCGGCCGGGCCGGCGTGGTGGGGGCGTCCGGGTCGTCCCACGGCCCGGGCAGCTGTGGCAGGTCCGTGCCCGTCGGCGAGGCGGGTGCCGGCCCGGGTATCGGCGCCGTAGCTCCGTGGTCCAGCCAGGACAGATTTTCACCTTGTGGGCGGTGCGGTCCGAGGGCAGGGCCGGGCACCGGTGCTTGCCGGGGCCGGCCCGGGTCGCTCACCCCGTACCGCGCCGCCACACGACCGTGTGCTTCCTGGACCCGCTGCAGCAGACCACGATCGCGCAATACCCCCATCCGGTCACGCACCGTCCTCGGCGGTGTGGCTGTCGCCTTGGCGAGGTCTGACTCGGTGGCGGTGATGGTTCCGTTGTCGTCCATCCGGTCGATCAGGGCGTGCCACAACTGCCGCAGTTGGTCTCGCCGCGGTGTGGTGGTGGCGATGTGGTTGGCGTGCAGGTCGAACAGGGCCCGAGCCTCGTCCGGGTCGCACACCCACCGGCTGCCCTCGGGAGGGGCGGGCAGCGGTGCTTGCCGGGGCCGACCCGGGTCGCTCACCCCGTACCGTGCCGCCCCGTGACCGTGTGCTTCCTGGACCCGCTGCAGCAGACCACGGCCGCGCAATACCCCGATCCGGAAACGCACCGTCCTCGGCGGTGTGGCTGTCGCCTTGGCGAGGTCTGACTCGCTGGCGGTGATGGTTCCGTTGTCGTCCATCCGGTCGATCAGGGCGTGCCACAACTGCCGCAGCGGTTCCCGCTGCGCCGTGGTGGTGGCGATGTGGTCGGCGTGCAGGTCGAACAGGGCCCGAGCCTCGTCCGGGTCGCACACCCACCGGCTGCCCTCGGGAGGGGCGGGCAGCGGTGCTTGCCGGGGCCGACCGGGATCATTCACCCCGTACCGCGCCGCCCCGCGACCGCGTGCTTCCTGGACCCGCTGCAGCAGACCACGGCCGCGCAATACCCCCATCCGGCGCTGCACCGTCGACTGCTTTGCGGATGTCGCCTTGGCGAGGTCTGACTCGCTGGCGGTGATGGTTCCGTTGTCGTCCATGTGGTTGATCAGGGCGTGCCACAACTGCCGCAGCGGTTCCCGCTGCGCTGTGGTGGCGGCGATGTGGTTGGCGTGTTGGTCGAACAGGGCCCGGGCCTCGTCCGGGTGGCGTACCTGTCGGCTGCCGGCGGTGGGTTGATGTTGGTCGGGGTGCAGTGGGGCGGGTGTGGTGGGTGGCTCGTCGGTGGGGTGGTGGAGGGTGTCGCCGGTGTGGATGGTGCCGGCGTCGGTGTGGGTCACCGCTGGGGGTGGCGTGAGGGATGGTTGCCAGTCCATGTCCGGCCCCTGCCCGATAGCCCAGTCGCCGAGGTTCCCGCCGTCGCCGGCCTGATCGTCGATGCTGGGCTGGCCGAAGTCGGTGGACATCGCCGCACCGTGCTCGTGGGTCACACCCGTGCCGGGAACCAGCCACCCCGGTTCCGCCCACCCCATCGGCTCCGCCGGTTCTGCCCACCCTGTCGGCCAGGCCGGCGTGGTGGGGGCGTCCGGGTCGTCCCACGGCCCGGGCAGTTGTGGCAGGTCCGTGCCCGTCGGCGAGGCGGGTGCCGGCCCGGGTATCGGCGCCGTAGCTCCGTGGTCCAGCCAGGACAGATTTTCACCTTGTGGGCGGTGCGGTCCGAGGGCAGGGCCGGGCACCGGTGCTTGCCGGGGCCGGCCCGGGTCGCTCACCCCGTACCGCGCCGCCACGCGACCGTGTGCTTCCTGGACCCGCTGCAGCAGACCACGGTCGCGCAATACCCCCATCCAGCGATGCACCGTCGGCTGCAGTGTGGCTGTCGCCTTGGCGAGGTCTGGCTCGCTGGCGGTGATGGTTCCGTTGTCGTCCATCCGGTCGATCAGGGCGTGCCACAACTGCCGCAGCGGTTCCCGCTGCGCTGTGGTGGCGATGTGGTCGGCGTGCTGGTCGAACAGGGCCCGAGCCTCGTCCGGGTCGCGCACCCACCGGCTGCCCTCGGGAGGGGCGGGCAGCGGTGCTTGCCGGGGCTGACCGGGATCATTCACCCCGTACCGCGCCGCCCCGTGACCGTGTGCTTCCTGGACCCGCTGCAGCAGACCACGGCCGCGCAATACCCCCATCCGGTCATGCACCGTCGGCGGCGGTGTGGATGTCGCCTTGGCGAGGTCTGACTCGCTGGCGGTGATGGTTCCGTTGTCGTCCATCCGGTCGATCAGGGCGTGCCACAACTGCCGCAGCCCGTCCCGCTGCGCTGTGGTGGCGGCGATGTGGCCGGCGTGCAGGTCGAACAGGGCCCGAGCCTCGTCCGGGTCGCACACCCACCGGCTGCCCTCGGGAGGGGCCGGCAGCGGTGCTTGCCGGAGCTGACCGGGATCATTCACCCCGTACCGCGCCGCCCCGTGACCGTGTGCTTCCTGGACCCGCTGCAGCAGACCACGGCCGCGCAATACCCCGATCCGGCGATGCACCGTCGACTGCAGTGTGGATGTCGCCTTGGCGAGGTCTGACTCGGTGGCGGTGATGGTTCCGTTGTCGTCCATGTGGTTGATCAGGGCGTGCCACAACTGCCGCAGTTGGTCTCGCTGCGCTGTGGTGGTGGCGATGTGGTCGGCGTGTTGGTCGAACAGGGCCCGGGCCTCGTCCGGGTGGCGTACCTGTCGGCTGCTGGCGGTGGGTTGGGGTTGGTCGGGGTGCAGTGGGGCGGGTGTGGTGGGTGGCTCGTCGGTGGGGTGGTGGGGGGTGTCGCCGGTGTGGATGGTGCCGGCGTCGGTGCGGGTCACCGTGAGGGGTGGTTGCCAGTCCATGTCCGGCCCCTGCCCGATGGCCCAGTCGCCGGGGTTCCCGCCGTCGTCGGCCTGATCGTCGATGCTGGGCTGGCCGAAGTCGGTGGACATCGCCGCACCGTGCTCGTCGGTCGCAGCCGTGCCGGGAACCAGCCATCCCGGTTCCGTCCACTCCATCGGCTCCGCCGGTTCTGCCCACCCTGTCGGCCAGGCCGGCGTCGAGGCGTCGGTCGGATCGTGGGGCGAGGTGGTGGGGGCGTCCGGGTCGTCCCACGGCCCGGGCAGCTGTGGCAGGTCCGTGCCCGTCGGCGAGGCGGGTGCCGGCCCGGGTATCGGCGCCGTAGCTCCGTGGTCCAGCCAGGACAGATTTTCACCTTGTGGGCGGTGCGGTCCGAGGGCAGTGCCGGGCACCGGTGCTTGCCGGGGCCGGCCCGGGTCGCTCACCCCGTACCGCGCCGCCCCGCGACCGTGTGCTTCCTGGACCCGCTGCAGCAGACCACGGTCGCGCAATACCCCCATCCGGTCATGCACCGTCGGCTGCAGTGTGGATGTCGCCGTGGCGAGGTCTGGCTCGCTGGCGGTGATGGTTCCGTTGTCGTCCATCCGGTCGATCAGGGCGTGCCACAACTGCCGCAGCTGGTCTCGCCGCGGTGTGGTGGTGGCGATGTGGTTGGCGTGTTGGTCGAACAGGGCTCGGGCCTCGTCCGGGTTGTGCATCCGCCGGCTGCCCTCGGGAGGGGCGGGCAGCGGTGCTTGCCGGGGCCGGCCCGGGTCGCTCACCCCGTACCGTGCCGCCCCGCCACGGTGTGCTTCTTGGACCCGCTGCAGCAGACCACGGTCGCGCAATACCCCCATCCGGCGATGCACCGTCTGCTGCAGTGTGGAGGTCGCCGTGGCGAGGTCTGACTCGGTGGCGGTGATGGTTCCGTTGTCGTCCATCCGGTCGATCAGGGCGTGCCACAACTGCCGCAGCGGTTCCCGCTGCGCTGTGGTGGTGGCGATGTGGTTGGCGTGCAGGTCGAACAGGGCCCGGGCCTCGTCCGGGTTGTGCACCCACCGGCTGCCCTCGGGAGGGGCGGGCAGCGGTGCTTGCCGGGGCCGGCCCGGGTCGCTCACCCCGTACCGCGCCGCCCCGCCACGGCGTGCTTCCTGGACCCGCTGCAGCAGACCACGGCCGCGCAATACCCTTATCCGGCGATGCACCGTCGGCTGCGGTGCGGATGTCGCCTTGGCGAGGTCTGACTCGCTGGCGGTGATGGTTCCGTTGTCGTCCATGTGGTTGATCAGGGCGTGCCACAACTGCCGCAGCTGGTCTCGCTGCGCTGTGGTGGTGGCGATGTGGTCGGCGTGCAGGTCGAACAGGGCCCGGGCCTCGTCCGGGTGGCGTACCTGTCGGCTGCCGGCGGCGGGTTGGTGTTCGTCGGGATGCAGTGGGGCGGGTGTGGCGGGTGGCTCGTCGGTGGGGTGGTGGAGGGTGTCGCCGGTGTGGATGGTGCCGGCGTCGGTGTGGGTCACCGCTGGGGGTGGCGTGAGGGATGGTTGCCAGTCCATGTCCGGCCCCTGCCCGATAGCCCAGTCGCCGAGGATTCCGCCGTCGCCGGCCCAGTCGTCGAGGTTCCTGCTGCCGTCGTCGGCCTGATCGTCGATGCTGGGCTGGCCGAAGTCGGTGGACATCGCCGCACCGTGCTCGTCGGTCGCAGCCGTGCCGGGAACCGGCCACCCCGGTTCCGCCCACCCTGCTGGTTCCGCCCACTCTGCCCGCCCTGTCGGCCAGGCCGGCGTGGTGGGGGCGTCCGGGTCGTCCCACGGCCCGGGCAGTTGTGGCAGGCTCGTGCCCGTCGGCGAGGCGGGTGCCGGCCCGGGTATCGGTGACGTGTTCCCGTCGTTCAGCCAGGACAGGTCCTCACCGGGTGGGTGGTCCGCTTCCAGGGCAGGGTGTGGCAGCGGCGACTGGGCTGCTGGGTTCCGTGTCGGGTCCCACATCCACTGGGTAGCGGACACCGGGGCGGGGCTGGACGGGTCGGGGCCTTCCGCTGGGTCCGGGGACTGCCCGTGTGAGGTGTTGCCGGCCCACCGGTGCCGGCCGCCAGCGGCGGCGAAGTCTTGTTGATCCGGCCAGCGCACGCCGGGTTCCTGACCGTTCTGCACGATGTCCGCGGTTCGTACCGCCTCCACCAGGTCCGGCCCGAACAACTCCACCGAGGCGTCCGAGAACAACACCGACCGCGCCGGCTCGTTGACGTGTGGCCGCAGCTCGCCGGGTATCTGGTCCACCTGGTGTGTGGAGGACATCAGGCGTCGGGCGCGTAGCCGGGTGCGCAGCCATTCACCGAAGGAGGTGGCCTGTCCCGGTGCCTGCCATGCCGCGTCGCACCAGACCAGCATGATGTCGGGTGTGTCGCCGCCGCGCTGCCGCGCCTGCGCGACGGCGTGTCGCCAGGCGGGCGAGGCGGTGAGCATCCGGAGGAACAAGGCCTGACGCACGGGATCGTCGGCCAGCCGCTCGGCCAGGTTCCGGTGCCCGGCGATGGTGAACCATCCCCGCACCCGCGGCAGCGCCCGCGCCGCCGTGCGGTCCGCCGCCGCCGCGTCCGGATCCGCCGCCGCCGGGTCTGCGAAGTACACGCCGCTGAACGTGTCCGCCATGACGATGTCCCTGGACACCTCGAACAGTCGGGGCAGGACCCCGTCCGGCGACGCCGTCTGGATACCGATGTCCGCGGCGAGCCGGTGCAGCTGAACCTCGCTGGCACGGCCGTGGCCGCCGCTGGCGAGATCATGAATTCGGTGCGCGGCCGGCCCGGTGGCCGCGACGGCCGGCTCGCCGAGACCCCCAGAGCCGGCACCGACCGGTTCGTCCAGCACCGACACCCCACTGATCGAACCCGTGTCCCTGAAACCGCTGGAATCCGTGTTCCTGGAGCCGGGATCGGGGCTGAACACCGCACCGCTCGCGGCAGACACGTCACTGACCGGCGTCGGGTCACCGGCGCTGACGACGCCGACGATCGACATGCCACCGACACGGGAACCGGCGCCGCCCGGCAGCGGACCGCGGGCCCCGACCACATCCACCGTCCCGGACATCGCGCTGCCACCGGCCGACGCGAGCACCTGGTGATACCCGTGCAGCCACTCCCGCTGAAACGAGGCGACCAGCGCCGCATGACCGGCCGGGTCGACACCGTAACGGCGGGCCAACACGGTGAACTGAGCCTGCGCCAGACCGGCCGCCACCGAGGTGTGCCGCTCGGACATCACCGGCACCATCGACCCGCCGACACCCCCGCCTGCTCCACCATCGACGGTAACCACACCAGCAGCCACTGCGGTGACACCAGGAACAGCCGCCGCCGAGAAACGAGCGGGCAGATCGGCAACCACCTGCCGGACCACCCTCGCCACCGCACTGACCTGCCCAGCGTCCGGACCAGCCACCACAGCCGGCAGCACGGCAGAGACACCAAGGACCGCATCGACCCCCCGCTCCACCTGACTCCACACACCGCCCTCGACCGCCCCGAACACGCCAGCCGACCACACCCCCGACACACCCACACCCGCCGGCGTGCCCGCGCCTGCCGGCGGGTGTGTATCTGCCCGGGTGTGTGTGTCCGTCGGGATGCCTGTGTCTGTGGGTAGGCCGGTGGTGAGGTACTGGTCGATGTGGTGTTGGGCGGCCAGGTGCGCGGCCGAACGCAACGCCTGCCGGTCGAACTCCGCCGGCAGCGCGGCGATCACCTGCTCCGGCCGTACCGCCGCCGGGATCTGCCCGCCGGTGGTGACCGACCGCGCGAGAGTCTCGGTGATCCGGGCCACGGCCTGGTCCCGGACACCGAACAGGTACCGCTCGGTGAGCGCGGCGGCCGGCAGGCCGATCCGGGACAGGAAAACCGGGACGGTCGGGTCGTTCTGCCGGGCGTCGACCCACTCGGTGAAGACCTGCTCCACCGGCACGGCAAGCGCGGCCAGGAACCGCCGCGCCTGCCCCGTCCCGGCAAGCAACCCACCATAGTGGTCCACCAGTTCCCGCTGGAACCGCTGCCACTGCTCCACCACCAGCGCACCAGCGACCGCCACCCACTCCGGCACCGGCACCACCGGCACCACCGGCACCGCCGGCACCGCCGGCACCGCCGGCACCGCCGGCACCGAGAAGTTCGGCACGGACCACGACGGCACCGGCAGCTCCGGCATCGACCACGACGGCACGGACAGGGCCGGCGCCGACCACACCGGTACCGGCGGCACCGGTTCAGACACCCCCGACGCCGGCGCCGGCGCCGGCAGCGCCGGTGCCGGCAGCGGCGGGACAGGCACCAGGGCCTGCCCGCCGGAGCCCGCCGGATCGCCGACCTCCGGCAGATACGCCGACGGGTCCGCAGTGACCGGCGGGGGCGGCGGCAGCGGCGCGACCGGCCTACCGTCGGCGGTGAAACCGACACCATCCGGCATCCGCCACCGGGGCCGGGTCGGGTTGAACCCCAGACCCACCGCGCCACGACGCGCACCCATCCCGGCCCCGGTCGCGGCCAACTCACCCGACCCCGACAACGCCCCAGAAAGCGCATCCGGCCCGAGACTGCCCGTGTCGTAATGCCCGTCAACGAGGTAGCTGGCGGCGATACCGCCGACCACCTCCACGCCGACCTCCGACACCGGCACCATCGACAGGCTGGTCAACAGATCCCGCGTGGAACCCGACACCCCGAGATGCGACAAACCACCACCCACCGCACCGGCGAACCGCGCCAACGCCGGCCCGGCCGCCGTGCTGACACCCGCCACCGCCAACCCGTACAACGCCTGCTTACCAACCTGCCCCCAGTCGACCCCCGACATCAGACCATCAGCCAACATGCTGATCTGCGCCAACAACGACGACCCCGGCACGAACAACATCTGAATCGCCGTGCTACTCGCCGCCGCCCGCACCATCGACGACCGCAGGATCGTCTGAATGATCGTCCGCACCTTCACGATGTGCGCCGCCGCCTCCACCGGCAGGAAGAACGCCATCGCGAACGCGACCGCCAACTCCGTCATCATGAACACGAACATGACCAGCGCCTGACGATCCGTCAGCTCCATCTGGTTCAGGAAGCCCCGCATCGCCTGCGCCAGGTTCACCTCCAGATCGGCAACCCGGTCCAGCAATTCCACGAACGGAGCCGTCTGCGCCACGAACCGGTCATAGACCTCACCCTCCCCCGCCGCCCGAACCGCCCTGATCGCCTGGACCAGCTCCGGAACCAACAAGGTCCGCACCCGATCCGCCAACACCTCCAACGCGTTCAGGTCATACGCCAACACCGGCAGATCCGCCCGGTGCAACCGCATCCCGGTGAACGCCTCCAGGGCCCGCTTCGACGACTCACTGAGACCAACGGAAGGAACGGGAGCCTCACCCATCGCGCAACGCCCCCTCCCCACCCCCACCAGGGGCACTCACCACGAACCACCCCACAACCTCAGACCACCACCCCACCCCCGACCACCCCACCCACCCGGACCAGCCCCACACACCACCGCTCATGCCCGCAACCAACCCGCGGTACCAGCGGCGACCATGCCCACCCCGGCCACCGCCACAAACGCCCACCACCTCGCCCCGACATCCACGACCACACACACCTCGACCAACAACCCCCACCATCACCCAACGCGACCACTCCATCACCCCCCCCCCCCCCCCCCCCCCCCCCCCCCCTGTTACCCCACGACTGAATCCCGGCAGTGGGTTCACCGGGGGACTGCCTAGATTTCCCTGTCTGACCTGTTCGGAAAACAAACGGTGACCACGTCGGGTGAGGGCCGCGCGGCATCGACCCGGGACCCTGTCATCGGTCCGGGCTGTGGGCGTTGGTCCTTGAGGTCAGGCGGCGGGTTGCAGGCTGACGGTGTGGCCGAGGATTTCGAGTTGGTGGACCAGGCTTCGGATTTTGCGGTCGGTGTTGACGCGGCGGGTGTGGAAGTCCGGGCCCAGGTCACGGAACCGGATGGTGGGGTCGGCCAGCAGGTGCCAGACGATGACCAGGATGGATCTGGCGACGGCGACCAGGGCTTTGAGTTTTCCTCGGCGTTTGACCAGGCGCCGGTACCGCTCACCGAGGAATGTGTCGGTTTTCGCGGCCGCGGCGGCGGCCTCCCCGAGGATTCCTTTGAGATACGGATTGCCCTTGCCGGTCTTCCCGCCGCGCTGTCTGGCCCCGGACTGGATCGTGCGCGGGGACAGTTTTGCCCAGGACACCAGGTGCCCCGCGGTGGGGAACTGGGCCATGTCCAGGCCGAGTTCGGCGATGATGACCTGGGCGGTGTGCTTGGCGATGCCGGGTACCTCGTCCAGCCGCGCGATCACCGGCAGGGTGGTGGTGGGCTGCTGCTCGGATCCGCCACCGCCGGTGTCGGTGGGTGCCTGGTCGCTTGCTGCGGCGGTGGGCATCGCCGCGATCAGTTCATCGATGGTGGTGGTCAGCCGCTGGATCTGGGTGTCGAGCCTGTCGACCTGGTCGAGCAGGATCCGGGCCAGGTCGGCGTGGTGGGCGTCGAAGCGGCCGTCCAAGGCCTGGACCAGAGCTGCGTGTTTGACCCGCATCCGGCCCCGGGCCAGCGCGGCCAACTGCTTCGGGTCGTTGTTCCCGGCGATCAACGCCTCGATCATGTCCCGGCCCGACTTGCCGAAGATGTCGGTGGCCACCGTCGACAGTTTGATCAGCGCGTCCTCCAGGAGTTTTTCCATGCGCTGCTTGTTGCGGGTCCGGTCGCGGGTCAGGTCCAGCCGCAGCCGGGTGTAGTCCCGCAGCCGACGGATGTCCGCCGGGGGCACGAACGAGGGGCGCAGCATGCCCCGCTCGTTGAGCTTCGCCAGCCACACCGCGTCCAGCTTGTCCGTTTTCGGCCGGCCGGAGACCTGCTTGACGTCGCTGGCGTTGACCAGCCACACGCACAGCCCGGCGGCCTCCAACAGGTAGAAGAACGGCCGCCAATAATCCGACGTCGACTCCAGGACGACCCGCTCGATGCGCTGCTCGACCAG
This sequence comes from Micromonospora olivasterospora, assembly GCF_007830265.1. NCBI lineage: Bacteria > Bacillati > Actinomycetota > Actinomycetes > Micromonosporales > Micromonosporaceae > Micromonospora > Micromonospora olivasterospora. Next base: position 5,158,425 of record NZ_VLKE01000001.1, on the reverse strand, counting down.
GTGCGCGGCCAACTCGCAGATCGCGTTGGTAGTGGCCGCCACATCCCACACCAGGGTGACCCGGCTGCCGGCCTTCGACTCATGCGGCACGCGGGTGCACACCTTCCCGGATGCCTTGGCCACATCGATCGCGGCGACCCGTTCCAGTCGCTGCTCATGCTCCTCGTCCTCGATCTGCTCGGGGACTCCCATCACCGGCACACGCGCTCCTTCACTGAACTTGCCGATAGGGTGGGTGGGCTGCCCGGGGGCCTCGGTAGGGAAGCCGAAATTCTGTTCGGCGTGCTCGAAGCAACAGTGTGTGACCCTTCTGGTCAAAGCCCCGGCGCCAGACTGAGACACGGCCTCAACGACCAAGGATGCGTCGGCGTCGACGGGCAACCCGGCCCCATTTTTCACGCCATCGTGGCGTCCCCAGGGGGTCAGGGTGACTGAGACGAAGTTCCCGCAGCAGCTGGTCGAGCGGGCCAACCCCGACAGAGTCTCGTCGGCCCTGGCGGCCTCCTCGAACGGCACGTACGTCAACGGGCAGCAGGTCGAGCAGGCGGCGCTCTCCGACGGCGACCTCCTCTCGTTCGGGCACCACCAGATGGTGTTCGACGACATCGCCCCGCACGACTACGTCGACACCGGCCGGGTGTCGCTGCGCGCCGAGGGGCTGCGGGTCACGGCCGGCGCGCGGAACCTGCTCCCGGACCTCTCGTTCGCGCTCGAAGAGTGCAGTCTGCTCGCAGTGGTCGGGCCGAGCGGCACCGGCAAGTCCACGCTGCTGGAGGCGCTGACCGGCAACCACCCGGCGCAGGCAGGCACGGTCCGTTACCAGGACCGCGACCTCTACGCCGAGTACGCCGACCTGCGGCACCGCATCGGCCTGGTGCCGCAGGACGACATCCCGCACCACCAGCTGACCGTACGCCGGGCGATCCGCTCTGCGGCCGGACTGCGCTTCGGCGCCGACGTGACCCCCGCCGAACGGGACCAGCGCATCGACGAGGTGCTCGACCAACTCGCCCTCACCACGCACGCCGACCAGCGGATCGCAATGATCAGACCGAGCGTCGAGATCACCCGCAGAAGGTTTCGGCTTGTCCGTCGGCGGTCCATGGTCGGACTCTAAACGGGCCAGCAACGACGCTGGCGAGGTCAGGTTTATGAAGGCCCTGCGGTGGGACGTCTGAGCAGGAAACTGTCGACAGCAACGTGACAGCAACCGGCCTGCGACGAGGAGTGACCTACTCGGCGACGAAAACGCCCACGCCGGGCAGTGTCTCAGTCATTTTCCCCCGGTTGGCGCTGTGGGCCGTCCTCGCCAGCGTGGATGCCCGGGCGCATCCCCCGCGTCCGGGCATCCACGTTCCAGGTAGCTGCGGCACGAGGAGGAATCCGTGCCCCGTTCGACTCGGGCAGAACGACGAGCCCTCGCCCCAGGCCAGAACGGCGAGGCGGCCGGGCGCGTCTCCTACGACGAGTACGTCCTGGCGGTCGCTCTGACCCTCGCTCGACGGCACCGGCCGGTCTGGTGCTGGCGGAAGTGGCGGCGTATCTGCCGGTGCGGCGCCGACCTGCCCTGCCGTGCCCGGCACCGGATCCCGATCAACCGCGGCCACTGGCCGGACGGGGAGGCCAGGTGAACGACGACCAGGAGCAGGCGATCCTCGCCGTACATCTCCGAGGGCTCGACGGGATGTGCGTCGGCTGCCGGGCGTGGTGGTCGCGGCTGGTGCCGTACCCGTGCTGGCAGGTCGACTGGGCAACCAGTCGGCAGGCGCGGACGATCATGGCGCGCTACCTGGGGGTGCGGGCGTGACCACCCACGGCCCGGTGCTGCCGGTCTGGAGCTGCGGCGGCTGCGGCGCGCCCTGGCCCTGCCGGACCAGACGGCAGGAACTGCAAGCGGAGTTCGCGGACGCGCCGATCTCCCTCGCCCTGTACATGGGGGCGCAGTTCGCCAGGGCCGCCGAGGACCTGACCTGGGCCCACGCCGGCACCCTGCACCGCCGCTTCCTGGGCTGGCTGCGCTTCGGCCCGTCATCGGGCGCGTCGGTCCAGCCAGGCGACGACCACGGTGTGCGGCACGGTGAGCGCGGCGAGGAGGGCGAATGCCGCGGGCAGGACTCCCGCGGTCCCGGTGTGGTGGGCGAGCAGGGCGAAGGAGACCAGTACGGCCGCGGTGGGGGCCGCGGCGTGCAGGGCGAATCGTCGTAGCGGTGGGCCCAGCCGACCGGCCCGCAGATAGGCGGTGTTCGCCGGGTCGGCGCAGAGCAGTCGCGCGATGTGCCGGAGCGAATGCCACGCCGCGAAGTAGACCCCGAACGCCAGCGCGGGCGGGACGATCGCGAACACGGCGGCGAGGAGCCCGAGTTCGACGAGGTCGCGTACCCGTCGACCGCGCGCGTGCTGTACGGCGGTGAGGGCCATCGCCGACACCGTGAGGACCAGGGCGGCGGCGCGGACCTCGCTGGTGAGCGGCGTGGTGGACCCGGCGGCGACGCGCTCCAGCAGTTCGTCCACCTGGTCGCGCGACAGCACCAGGGGAAAGACCACCGGCGGTGCGCCGTAGGCGAGGACGCCGTGCGGGCGTAGGCGCTTCCGCCGGCCGTCCCGCTCGGCCCGGAACGCCTCGTCGCCGGCGCCGAAGTGCGCGATGGCGAGGACCAGGAAGCCCAGCAGGACGGCGGCCGGTGCGGCGTGGTAGGCCAGCAGCCCGGTGCCGGCCATGGCGGCATAGCCGAGTAGCAGGCTCAGGCGTCGGCCCCACCGCCGCGCCTCCGTCGAGAGCCAGGCGGGAACCAGGTGGTCGACGGCGCCGTGTGGAAGCCCCAGCACCAGCCCCAGCAGCGCCGGGATCGGCGTGGACGCCGCCGCCTCGGCCTGGGTGAGCAGGTACGGGACGAGTACGGCGAGTAGCGCAAGGATGCCCACGGTATCGGCGCGGAGCAGCACGGCCCGGCGCGGGTCTGCGGGGCGCTCAGGGCGACGTCGGGTCGGCCGAACGGGCGGGGTCGCCCGCTGTTGCCGGGGGCCGAGCCGAAGCCCGCCCCGTGCGATGGGCTGGCTGTTCACGCCACCGCGAGTTGGCCACGGTCGGACATCGCGCGGAGCCGGCCCACGTCGACGATGCTCCAGCCGACCTTCATGAGGGCCGACAGGACGACGAAGAGGATCGCACTGGTGTCCTCGTCGAGGATCTCGACTCCGGGCGGCCCCAGGATCCAGACCAGCGGGAAGGCGAGCCAGAGCAGGGACAGCAGCAGTGCCACGACGATGAAGTGGGCGGCCATCGGGGCGGGCTGCCGTTCGGCGTCGGCCCGTAGCGGCCCCCAGATCAGGCCCAGGACGAGCCCGAGCGCGACCATCCCGATTCCGTAGCTGGCGAACCGGGCCGTAGGGCTCCTCATGGCCTCGGCGACCGGTCCCGCGAGGATCATCGGGATGGTTGGCACGATGAGCGCCGTCACCAGGCCTATCCGCTTCTCGGCGATGGCGTGCGTGGCCGTGAGAACGAGAGAGAACGCCAGCAGCGGCGCGGTGACGATCCAGTCGGCGTAGTGCGCCCATTCCATGATGGGGTCTGCGGCCCTCGTCCGGCCGGCGTCGAGCGCCGCGACGACGTGCCAGATCGCCGACCACCCCAGGACGACGAACACCACCAGGTACTCGGACTGGGGAATTCCCTTCGGGTTGCGGCTCCATCGCACGAACAGCAGCAGGGCGGCGGCGCACAGGATGACGTACGACCACAGCCACCACTCGGCCACGTATGCTCCTCGACCTCTGCGCACATGCGACGACGGCGGCATCTGGCGGTCAGACACCGCCGACCCGCATGTGTTCGCTGCCGGCAGGCCGCTACCAGCGGATACGCCGACATCCCCGCAAGCTGGGCGACTCCACATCGACGACCTTATCCGATTTATGGTCATTATCAGCCGTTAGGCCGCATTCGCGCGGCCGGGCGGGACGACAGCGTGCGGGGCGAATGTCAGCGCCAGGCGGCCTCGACGAGGGCGGGCAGGACCTGGGCGGCGGGCCCGCGCAGGTTCACGTCGGCGACCGGATCGAGCGGCGTCTCCTGCGGGTTGACCTGGATGACCGCGGCTCCGAAGCGGGCGGCCACGCGCGGGATCTCCGCGGCGGGGTACACCAGGCCGGAGGTGCCGACCGTCAGCAGCAGGTCACAGGAGGACGCGGCCTCGACGGCGGACTCGAACACCGCCTCCGGCAACGCCTCGCCGAACCACACCACGCCCGGCCGCAGGGGAGCCGAGCAGCGCGCGCACCCCGGCGGCGGCACCCGCCGGCCGTCGGCCGGCTCCTCCGCCGGCCCGTCGGGCAGGGGAGCCGGATGGGCGCAGGCCGAGCAGCGGGGCGCGAACAGGCTGCCGTGCAAATGCAGCGGCGCGGGAGATCCGGCGCGTTCGTGCAGGTCGTCGACGTTCTGGGTGACGACGACGCTGCTCGGGACCCGAGCCTCGATCGCGGCCACGGCCTCGTGCCCCGCGTTCGGCCGGACCCGCTGGACCGCGCTGCGTCGCCACTCGTACCAGCCCCAGACCAGGGCGGGGTCGTCCTGGAACGCCTCCGGCGTGGCGAGCGCCGCGGCGTCGAAGCGTTCCCACAGGCCGGTGAGGGCGTCGCGGAAGGTCGGCACGCCGCTCTCGGCCGAGATGCCCGCGCCGGTGAAGATCACCACCCGCTCGGCCTGTCGCAGCAACGTCGCCGTCTCGGACGGTACGAGGACTCCCATGCCGGTCCCTTTCCCCGCGACGCGGGCGGGCCCCGGCGCCGGGACGAGTCTCACAGCCCCTCGGTGCTGTCCGCCACAGCAATTTCGGCACCCGGCCCGGTCGCCCCCGGCCGGCACGCCGGATCGACCCGCCGGCCGGATGCCTTCCGGAAGTCGCCGGAGCCTGCGGTCACGGCGTCAGGCGCTTCTCGAACCAGTGCTGGGCGTAGTGCTCGCTGTTGTACGGCTCGATCTCTCGGTAGCCGGCCGACCGGTACAGCGCGATCGCCTCCGTGAGGTTGCGGTTGGTGTCCAACCGGACGGCACTCCAGCCGCGCTCGGCCGCGTGCCGCTCCAGCTCGGCCAGCATCCGCCGGCCGATCCCGAGCCCGCGTACCGTGTCGGACACCCAGACACGCTTGATCTCGGCGGGTGCGCCCGGGTGAAGCTTTACCGCGCCGCAGCCGACGGGGGCGGCGTTGAGGGTGGCGAGCAGGAACACCCCTGCGGGCGGGACGAGTTCCTCGTCGCGCACCGGCCTGCTCAGGGCCGGGTCGAACCCGCCGTCGAAGCGCCGGGCGACGTCCCGTGCGTAGGCGCGGACGCACGCCCGGGCCCGCGGGTCGCCGGGCGGGCACGGGGCGATGAGCACCATCGACGCCATCAGCAGCCGCTCGACCTCCGCCATCGCCGCGACGAGCCGTTCCCGGCGGCGCCCGGTGAGCGGTTCGAGGATCGACCAGGCGAGCTCGTCGGAGCGCTCCGCAGGGCTCGGTGGCATCCTCGCGGCGCTCGGCGTCCGGCCGCGGGACTCCGCCACCGGCGACGATCCCTACGTCGCCTCGTCCGGCACACCGAGGCTCCTCGTGCCGGTCCGCGACCGTTCGACCCTGCTGTCGCTGCGGCGCGTACGTTATCCGCGCTCCTGGGCGCACGCGGTCGGGTGGGTGTGCGGCTGGGCGTGCCGGGCGAGCGCCACCGCGCCGGCGACGGCGAGCAGGAAGCCCAGCACCGCCACCGGCGCGAAGCCGGGCCGCACGCGGTCGCCGAGCAGCAGCCAGCCGACCGCCGCCGGCACCACGGTCTGTCCGACCGTGGACGACGCGGAGGCGACGGTGACCGTCCCGCGTTGCAGCGCGGCGGCGTAGAGCAGCAGTCCGACGAAGCCGGCCAGCACGATCGCGTGGGTGGCCGGACTCGTGGTCACGGCGCTCAACGAGTCCGCCCGGCCGATGAGCCGGGCGCCGAGGGCCGCGGAACCGAACGACAGCCCGGCCAGCACCCCCGGCACGCCGGCGCGACGCATCCGGGGGCTTGCCAGGTACGCCACGAAGGCGAGCGCGAGCACCTCACCGAGCAGCCCCCAACCGGCCGCGGCCGGCACCGCGACCGGCGGCCCGGCGGCGGCGGACAGCAACAGCAGCACCAGGCCGGCGACGACCCCGCCGATCGCCACCCAGTCCCGGGCGTCCAGACGGACGCGCAGCGCCACCATGGCGACGAGCGCGACGATGCTCAGGTTCGCCGCCACCACCGCCTGCACGACGAAGACCGGCAGGGTCCGCAGCGCGGTGAAGGTGAGGACGGAGGTCACGCCGTCCAGCGCCAGCCCAGCGGCGTACGGGACGTTCCGCACCAACCGCACGAACATCCTGGGGTCCACGTGTCTGGTCGCCGCGATCCGACGCGCACCGATGGACTGCAGAATGGCGGCGGTGGCACTGCACAACGCGGCAAGGATCGCCAGGCCGAAGCCAAAGCCCATGTTCGGATCCCGATGTCGGCGGCGGGCCCTGAGCACCCCAGGGACGTGGCGTTCCCGCGGGACGGCGAGGTGGCCGTCGCGGACGTGGATCAGCGCCTCAGCGCGTCGCGGGCCGCGGCCGAGCCGGCGGGAAGCACCCGGTTCGCGGTGTCGGAGACCGCGGCGCTGACCTGGTCGGCCAGCCGGGCCGAGCTTCCTCCCGCGGCGCGCAGCCGGTCCAGGCCCATGCCGCCGAGGAACACGGCGGCGGCGACGTACCCGGCGGTCAGTCCCGCCGCGGCCAGCCGCCTCGGCAGGAACGCCTCCAGCCCGCGGAGCACGGTCGTCGAGGCCGCCCCGACGCCCAGCACCGCGCACCCGCCGGCGGCGGCCAGGAGCAGGAAGGCGAGCCCGGCGGGGCGCGCGGCGTCGGTCAGCTGCGCGCGCACCGCACGCACCTCCTCGCGCACCACCGCGGCCACGTCCTGCGCCAGCCGGTCGGTGGGACTGCCCGGTCTCCCGGGAGCACCGGGCTGCTGTGCGGCGGCGTCGCCCATCGCGCCTCCCCTCGGCTCGTGTCGGCGCCGCTGCGTACCCCGAAATCCCCCGACCATGTCCACGAGGCCCGGCACGCGGCGCCGCCCGCCGCCGCTCCTCGGTGACCAAGAGGTTTGCGTCCTCCGCGAGATCGACTCCGACACATTTCTCTTGATCGTCGAAGAGAGCGGCGGGCGGAGTCGAAGAGAGCGGCGGGCGGAGTAGCGTCTGCGCATGTACTCGACGCAGGTCTTCCGCCACGTCCGCGCTCCCCGCCGCCTGGTCTACCGGGCGCTGCTCGACGCCGACGCGATCGCCCGGTGGCGGACGCCGGCCGGCATGAGCGGCCGGGTGCACGAGTTCGACCCCCGCGAGGGCGGCTCGTTCCGGGTCTCCCTCACCTACGACACGCCGGACGGCACCGGCAAGTCGACAGCGCACACCGACACCTACCACGGCCGGTTCCTGAAGCTGGTGCCGGACGAGCAGGTGGTCGAGGAGCTGGAGTTCGAGACCGACGACCCCGCCCTGCGCACCGTGATGACCATGACCACCACCCTGACCGACGCCGGCGGCGGCACCGACGTGCTCATCGTGCACAAGGGCGTCCCCGACGCCATCCCCGCCGCCGACAACGAGACGGGCACCCGGATGGCCCTGGCGAACCTCGCCCGGCTCGTCGAGGCGGAGCCCCACCGGTAGCAGACGGTCACCCCTGGTCGCCCTCGGCGGGTGCGCCGGGCCAGCCGCCGCCCGCGGGACACGGCGGCCCGCCGCCCACCGCCACCAGTTCCCTGCTCTCCAGCCCGCGCAACCGGGCCCGCACCTGTTCGGCCCGGGAGGGGTCGAGCCGGTCCAGCGCGGGTAGCGCCCGCCGCCAGGCCAGCCGCGCCGCGTCCGGCTCCCCCGCCGCGCGGTGCGTGTCGCCCAGCCAGGTCAGGCTGACCGCCTCCCGGTACGGGTCGCCCAACTCGCCGAACTGGGCGACGGCCGGGCGCCACCATCGCCGCCGGGTACGCGTGGCACCCCGCCGACTCGGCGCGGTTCTGGTCCGGCGCGGCCGTCGAGACCGGACGGATCAACGCCGACCCCCGGTGGGTGTTCAACCAGTCGCTGCACGGCGCGCTGGCCAGGCTCGGCGACACCGCCACCCCGTCCCGGGTGCTCTGGCTGCTCCTGGCGGCGCTCGTGGGCGTCGCCGGCCTCGCCCTGGCGGCCTGGGCCAGCCGGGCCGGCGACGAACTGCTCGGGGTGCTGACCTGCGGCACCGGGCCGGGCTGGTCACCGCCGGCCTGCTCTGGCTCGGCCTCGTCGCCAGCACCGGCTGGGTCGTCCTGCTGCTCCGCGGCGACGACGTGCGCTTCCACGGTTCATCGACCGCAAGGTCCGGGTCAGCCTGCGCGCCAACGAGATCCTCGTGTTCGACGGCCGGCAGGTCGTCGCCCGCCATCCGCGGCTGTCGCGCCGCTACGACTACCGCGACGACCTGGACCACTACCTGGAAATCCTGCTGGTCAAACCCGGCGCACCGGCCGGATCCACGGCGCTGGCGCAGGCCCGCGCCGAGGGGTCGTTCACGGCGGTGCACGACGCGTTCTGGGCCGCCGCCCGCACCGCGCACGGCGAAGCCGAAGGCACCCGGGATGGCGTGCCGGGGCACCACCGGGCCGGCCTGGGCGGCGGTTGCCGGCCAGCGGGGCCAGGAGCCCCCCGGCGGCGAGCGCGGCGGCCAGGCGCTTCGACAGTCGAGGCATATGTCCCTCACCAGGTCTCGGATGAGCGGACACACTAAACGTTGATGATGCTCTATGTATTGGCGGCTGGTGGGCCGGCCGGTCAGCCGGGGGCGGCGGGCCCCATCTCGGCGAGGATGCCCGTCCCCTGACCGAGCTCTATCAGGTAGCCGTCCGGGTCCCGCAGGTAGCAGCGGATCTCGACGCCGTGGTCCTTCGGCTCGGTCAGGAACTGCCCGCCGCGGGAGCGCCACTGCTCGTAGACGGCCCGCACGTCGCTGACCCGAATGTTCATCGCGCAGCTGAGCGTGTCCGGATCCGACGGGGCCTGAGCCCGTACGGTCGGTTTGTCGTCGGTGGGACCACCCTCGGTGTTGATCACGATGTAGCTGTTGTGGAACCGCAGGATCGCCGGCTGGCGCTCGCGCAGCACCGCGGCGCCCAGCACGGTCCGGTAGAACTCGCGGGACCGGTCCACGTCCCTGACGATCAGCAGGTGGGTGAGCACGAAGCCACCCTCGGGCCGGAAGTAGTCCGGTGCCTCGTGCGTCATACGCCCCTCCCCGTTCCGGCCCGCCGGGTACCCGCCGCTGCCGGCGGCACACCTCGTCCGCCACCGCCGCCGGGCGGGAGTTGTCGCTCACCGCCGGGCCGGCCTGCCGACGCGGGCGACCGCGAAGTGCACCACCGGCACGAGGGCGAGCAGCAGCAGTCCACCACCCGGCGAGGCGACCGCGATCAGGGCCGCGACGGCCAACGCCGCCGACAGGGCCGCCGGCGGCAGCAGCGCCGGGGACGCCCGCGGGTCCCTCGACACGCGCAGCTCGGGGCGGCGGCGGACCCACCAGGCCTGGGCGAGCGCGACCAGGCTGATGGCGAACATGTTGCCGAGGTAGAAGACGGCGGAGTCGGCGCGCAGCCGGGTCTCGACGAACAGCCGCGCGGTCGGGAACGGCAGGAAGACCACCGCCAGCAGCCACACGGTGTTCAGCAGCAGCAGCGGCTCGTCGTAGTCGGCGAGCCGCTCGTGCAACTGCCGGTGGGTACGCCAGAACAGCGCGATGGCCAGGAACGACACCGCGAAGGAGAGAATGTCGCCCAGGTGCTGGACGACCAGATCGGCCACCGACTGCCGGGCGCTGCTGGCGTCGGCGAAGTCGACCAGCGGAAGCACCAGCGCGGTCAGGGCGATCGCCACCGCGGCGTCGGTGAAGTTGATGGTCCGCTGCAACGTCCGGTCCCGGCGCCGGTCGCCGTCGGGGCGCCGCCGCGCGCCGGTGTCGGCCGACTCGGTGTCCATGCCCTGATTGTGGCGAGCGGGCGGGCTCCGCCGGGCCGACCGGAGAATCCTACCCCGGACGGCGCCCCCGCACCTGCACTGCCCGTACGACACGGTTTCCCCGCCCGGCGGCGTAGGTGAGCTGCGGCGGCGAACGGACGGGGAACGACCCGAGCCGGCGCCGCTCAGGCGGCGGCCCGGTCGTCGACCGCCCGGCGCCGGCGGGTGGCGGACGCGAGGGCGGGCGGGCGTCACTCGGCGTCCGGGGGGTAGAGGTTGGTGCCGGGCGGCACGATCTCGTCGATCTGGTCGGGAGCGGCGTCGTCCAGGCTGACCGCGCCCGCGAGCAGGACCTCCAGCTACTCCATGGTGCGCGGGCCGATGATCGTTGAGGTGACGGCCGGGTGCGCGGTGGTGAACGCGAGCGCGAGCTCCGGCAGCGTGCAGCCGACCTGCCCGGCGACGTCGAGCAGCCGCTCGACGGCGTCGAGCTTGGCGGCGTTGCCGGGGATCGCCGGGTCGAAGCGGGCTGGCGTCAGCGCGGGCCGGCCGCTGGTCAGGTCGACGGGCGCTAGGAGCTGGAGTGGACTCCAGGTCAACCGCCGTCGGGGCGACCGGCCATAGCGCCGTGTTATGGATCCTTTGATATATCCATCGCCATGGATGCAACTTGTAGGCTCCGTCGCAATGGTTCGGACCGTCTCCCCAAGGGACCGCAACCCCGCGGGAGCGGCCAGAGCAAGGGAGGACCGGGAGATGACACTCCCCCACACCAACCGCCGCCGGCTTGCCGCCTTCGGCGTCTTCACCGCCTCGGCCATGGCCGCCGCCATGGTCGGCGGCCCGGCCAGCGCGGCCCCGGCCACCGGTGGGATCCTGAACGCGAACAGCGCCACCGCGGTCCAGGGCAGCTACATCGTGGTGCTCAAGGACAGCGCCGTCGGCGGTCGGGCGGGCACCCAGGAGGCCGCCGTGGCCAGCTCGGCCAGGAGCCTCGCCGGCCGCTACGGCGCCACCCTCGGCCACGTGTACGGCGCGGCGCTCAACGGCTTCGAGGCGCGGCTGCCGGAGCGGGCGGCCAAGCGGCTCGCCGCCGACCCGTCCGTGGCCTACGTCGCGCAGAACCAGACCGTGCAGGCGACCGCGACCCAGACCAACCCGCCGTGGGGCCTGGACCGGATCGACCAACCGAACCGACCGCTGTCGGCCACCTACAACTACACGACCACGGGCAGCGGCGTCACCGCGTACATCATCGACACCGGCATCCGCACCACGCACAGCCAGTTCGGCGGCCGGGCCGTCGACGGCTACGACGCGGTCGACGGCGCCCTGCCGGCCGCCGACTGCAACGGGCACGGCACCCACGTCGCCGGCACCGTCGGCGGCTCGACGTACGGCGTCGCCAAGGGTGTCCGGCTGATCGCCGTGCGCGTGCTCGACTGCAACGGTAGCGGCACCTACGCGGGCGTCATCGCCGGCGTCAACTGGGTGACGTCCCACCACGCGGCCGGCGTGCCGGCGGTGGCGAACATGAGCCTCGGCGGCGGCTTCGACGCCTCCGTGAACGCCGCTGTGGCCAACTCGATCGCCGACGGCGTCAGCTACGCGATCGCCGCCGGCAACTCCGGCGCGAACGCATGCAACTACTCGCCGGCCTCCGTCGCGACGGCGGTCACCGTCGGCGCGACGGACAGCGTCGACGCCCGGGCCAGCTGGTCGAACTACGGCACCTGCCTGGACATCTTCGCCCCCGGCGTGAACGTCCTGTCGGCCTGGTACACCAGCGACACCGCCAGCAACACCATCAGCGGCACCTCGATGGCGTCCCCGCACGTGGCCGGGGTGATCGCCCGCGTGCTCCAGAGCAACCCGTCCTGGAGCCCGGCCACGGTGGCCTCCCACCTGACCAGCACCGCCACCCTGAACCTGGTGACCAACCCCGGCGCCGGCTCGCCGAACCGCCTGCTGTACCGCTCCCCCGCACTCTGATCCGATGACGACCGGCCGGCCCCGGGGCGCTCTCGCCCCCGGGGCCGGTCCCGTTGGAAAGGACCGGAACATGCTCGCTCCTGGTATCCGGCGCCGGCGGACGCTGGCGCTCGTCCTCGGCGCCGCCCTGACCGTCGGCGTCGGCCTGGCAACCGGCCCGCTCCCGGCCGCCGCGTCGGGTCAGATCCGGCACGCCGGCGGCCCCACCGCCGTGCCGGGCAGCTACATCGTGGTGCTGCGCGACGGCCCGACGGCCGCCTCGGTGGCCGCCGCGGCCGACCGCCTCACCGGCAGGTTCGGCGGCACCCGCGGCCACGTCTACGACGCCGCCATCCGGGGCTTCGAGGCCCGGCTGCCCGAGCCGGCCGCCCGGCGGCTGGCCGCCGACCCCGCCGTGGCGTACGTCGAGCAGAACCACCTGGCGCCGCTGGCCGCCGGCGTGCAGCTCGACCCGCCGTCCTGGGGCCTGGACCGCATCGACCAGCGCTTCCTGCCGCTGGACCAGCGGTACGCGTACCCCAACACCGCGCCCGACGTGCGCGCGTACGTCGTCGACACCGGCATCCGGGCCACCCACACCGACTTCCAGGGCTCGGTCAGCGGGGGGTACGACGCCGTCGACGGCGCCCTGCCCGCCGCCGACTGCAACGGCCACGGCACCCACCTCGCCGGCACCGTCGGCGGTCACCTCCACGGCGTGGCCAAGGACGTCCGGCTCGTCCCGGTGCGGGTGCTCGACTGCCTCGGCAGCGGCAGCTACGCCCAGGTCATCGCCGGGGTGGACTGGGTGACCCGGAACGCGGTCAAGCCGGCGGTGGCCCTCACGGGCGTCGGCGGCGGCGCCAGCGCGACGCTCGACGCGGCGATCACCAACTCGATCAACTCCGGCATCACCTGGGTCGTCGTCGCGGGCAGCTCGAACAGCAACGCCTGCAACTTCTCCCCCGCACGGGTTCCGGCCGCGGTCACCGTGGCCGGCACCACGTCGACCGACGCCCGGATGGGCTCCGGCAACTACGGCACCTGCCTGGACCTGTTTGCCCCGGGCCAGGGCATCACCTCGACCTGGCACACGAGCGACACCGCCACCAACACGATCAGCGGCACGTCGATGGCCGCCGCCCACGTCGCCGGCTGCGTCGCGATGGTGCTCTCGGCGCATCCGACCTGGACGCCCAGCCAGGTGATCGCCCACCTCGTCGCCAACGCCACCACCGGCGTGGTCGGCAACCCGGGCACCGGCTCGCCCAACCGGCTGCTCTACTGCGGCACCGTCTGACGCCCGCCGTGACGCCCCGGTGCCGCCTCCCGCGGCACCGGGGCGTCACGCCGTACGAGGACCTGCGGAAACCGAGCCTTGCCCGGCGAAACCGCAGCCCACAGGCTCCGATTCGCCTCGATCGATATCCCGGACGGGAAACCGGCACATGCGACCATCGACGTACCCGTTGCGGGCGGCGCCCGCGCGGCGGCTGGCGAGCACCGCCGCTACCGTCCTGTTGCTCGGCACCGCGGGGGTGCTCGCCGCCACCCCGGCAAGCGCCGAAACGCCCGACGCGGCGGCGTGCGACACCGACCCGACGGCCCGGCTGGCAACCGTGCCGAGCCCCGAGACGTTCCTCGGTTTCCCCCTCGGCACCGGCCAGCAGCGCGTGGTCACCAACGCCGAGGTGCGCGGCTACCTGGACGCCGTGGACGTTGCCTCCGACCGGGTGGTCACCGGCGTCATGAGCACCAGCGTGCTCGGCCAGCCGCTGCCGTACGCCGTCGTGTCCGACTCGCGCCATGTGCGCCCGGAGGCGCTGCGGAAGATCGCCGACGACATCCGCGACCTGCGGGACCCGCGTCGCACCAAGCCGAAGGAGGCCGACCGGATCGCGGCCGACACCGCGGCCATCGCCTGGGTCGCGGCCAACGTCCACGGTGGCGAGAAGAGCGGCACCGACGCCGCCCTCAAGACCCTGTACGAGCTGGCCGCCGGCCTGTCCTGCGACGTGCGGCAGCGCAACGACAACCTGGTCACCATCATCGTGCCGACCCAGAACCCGGACGGCCGCGACGCCAGCCGCCGGCAGAACGATTGGCCAAGGCCCGGCTGCCCGAGGGCGTTGCCAGCACCTGCGCCACGGCCAGGCACACCAACTCGGCGTCCGAGAGCCACTTCGGTCGCCCTGGTCGACGCCGGCCTGCCGGGATGACGTGGTCGTCGATCAGCACGTACAGTGCGGTCAAGAGGGTGTCGAGGTCCAGTCACGAGCGACCACCGATACCCTCCTGTCTTATCACTCTCAACCCGACACGCCGCCCAACATCAGTTAGGAATCACTCGTCCAGGTCGGAATAACGACATAAGCAACCCTTGGCGGGCCAATCGTAGAAGCGCAAGGTCGCTGCTTGCCTCGACCTGATCTGCAGGACCGGCCAGCCAGCGCGAAGTGACGCTGCGGGGAACGACACGTTGATCCAGTGATCGTCCCCCTGCGGGCCGTGATGGTGCACTAGGGTGCACCTATGGATTTGAGTGACAGCGCCTCGGAAGTGACCGCCACCAGGCCCGGTCCAGCGGCGGGCAACTCGTCGACACCAATTCGACTCCATGCCTCGAACATTCACAAGCGGTACGGCAAGAATCACGTCCTGAAGGGCGTCGAGCTCATCGTGCACGCCGGCGAGGTGGTCGCCATCATCGGCGCCAACGGCTGCGGCAAGTCGACGCTCATGAAGATCTGCGCGGGTCTGGTCAGCCCGTCCAGCGGCGTGGTCGAAGTCGACAAGAGCATGGCCTACTGCCCCCAGCAGGCAGGGCTGATGGGTTTTCTCACCGCCGACGAGCACTTCGCGATGTTCGGCGCCGGGCATGGGATGAGCCGGGATGAAGCCCAGGCGACCGGCCGACGGCTCGCGAAGAGCCTGGCCTGGGACGGCGGCATGGCGACACAGGCCCGGCACCTGTCCGGCGGCACCCAGCAGAAGCTCAACCTCATTCTCTCCGCGCTGCCTGACCCCGATATCCTGCTGCTCGACGAGCCCTATCAAGGTTTCGACCGGGGCAGCTACATCGACTTCTGGGACTGGGTGCTACAGCGCCGTGACGCCGGAAAGTCGACGCTTGTCATCACGCACATGTTGAATTCACTCGATCGGGTCGACGCCGTGCTCGACCTCGGAGCGAAGGCGGAGGCCGAGTCATGACCAAGCTTTTCACCATTGCGGAGATGATGGGCCGGGACCTCGCCCGGCGGCGGGTCGCCCTCGCGCTGCTCGCGTTCGTTCCACTGCTGTTCTACATGGCCCGCCACGACGGCAATCCGGAGAAGGCGATTCGCTTCGCCGGTCTGGGCCTGGCCTGGGCCGTGAGCACGGCCGGGTTGTTCCTGAGCAACACCACAAAGGCGGTGGAACGGCGCCTACGCCAACTCGGCTATCAGCCGGCGCACCTCTACCTCGGCACGCTCACCGCGCTACTGACCCTGGGTGCCGCGCTCGCTGCGGTGTACTGGGTGCTCATCTTTGTCGACCAGAACAATTTGCAGCGGCCGGGCGCCGTCGCCATCGAGCTCGGGCTTACGGTCGTGGTCGCCGCTCCGCTGGGCCTACTGATCAGCGCCGCGGCTCCGCACGATCTGGAGGGCACGCTCGTCCTGATCTCGATCACCGGGTTGCAGTTCCTCGTCGACCCGGGGCAGAAGCTCGCCAAGGCCCTGCCGTTCTGGTCGACTCAGCAGGTGGGGGCCTACGGCCTCGGCGACGGCGACCCGGAGTACCTGCGCGAGGGTCTGCTGCACGGCGCCCTGTACTGCGCTGGCTTGGTCCTGGTCACGGCGGTGCTGGCCAGCGTGCGGCTACGGCGGCGCAAGCACATGCGGGTCCGGGCGGCCACGCCGTACCAGCGAGCCTGACGCGCGGCGTGGACACCGACCGGATCACGGCGTTCCTCGGCCGCAGCGGCCCCACGTTGCGCGACGCCCGCAGGGGGGGGGCGAGCTGCGCGGCCCGCCCTTCCACGGTGCTAGCACGGTGATTGAGTCGTCATCCGGCGAGTGATCGTCCGCGACCACGAGCCGCAGGTCCCGATACGTCTGCCGGGTATGGAGGTGACCGACTCCGGCAGGTACGTGGCGCCGCGGAAGTGCGGCACGACCACGGTCAGCGCGGGGCGGCGGTCCATCAGGCGCCGACGGGCATCGGGTCGCTCCGCGCCGCGTTGATGTGCTCCTGGAGTCCCTTTCGAAGGGAGACCGACGCGCGGAATCCGAGTGCCCTGGCGGTGCGGGTGGTGTCGGCGCGCGTGGACACCACGTCGCCGGCCCGGTGGGGTTCGGCCCGGACTGTCGCCGGGCGGCCCATCAGCTCACTGATCAGGGCGATGATCTCGACGACCGAGATCTGCTCGCCGGTGCCGACGTTGCACACGCGGCTCGGGCCGGGCGCGTCGAGAGCTGCCGTCACCGCGCGCACCGCGTCCTTGACGAAGACAAAGTCGCGGCGCTGCGAACCGTCGCCAAACACCCGGATCTCCCGGCCCTCTTGGATCGCCGAGATGATCCGCGAGATCAGCATGTCGGGCCGCTGCCGTGGCCCGTATACCGTGAAGAAGCGCAGGGCCATGGTGGTCAGTACGGAGCCGGGGCGAGCCGCGTAGGCCAGGGCGAGATGCTCTGCGGCCAGTTTGGTGACCGCGTAGGGGGAGATGGGGGCGGGCGGTTGGTCTTCGGTCATCGCCCCGTCCTGGTTGCCGTAGACGCTGGACGAGGAGGCGATCGCCAGCCGTCGTAGGCCGGTCTCCGTGGCTGCCTCGAGGAGACGGCGGGTGGCGAGCACGTTGGATTCGACGTACTCGTCGAAGCGGTCCCACGACGGCCGGACGCCGGGCAACGCGGCGAGATGAACCACCGAGGAGACCCCGGCGAGCAGCGGACGGATGTTCGTGGTGCGCAGGTCGGCGACGATGTGCCGGACGGGAGCCGCATCCGCCGGCCAGGCCGGGGCCTCGCGCAGGTCGACGCCGATCACCGGCCGACCCTGGCTGCTCAGGTGCTCGACGAGGTGTCGCCCGATGAAACCGGCGGCCCCGGTCACCAGCACCGTGCGCTGGGTGTCGTGAACGGTCATTCCCGTCCCTCCCGGTCATGAGACGTGCGTGGAAAGGCGGACTGTCAGTTGCGCCGGACCGACAGCGTTCGAGCCAGATCTGCCAGCGCCTCCCGTGCCTCCCCGACGATGGGCAGGGAGTCGAGCGCCGCTACCGCTTCGTCGGTACGGGTGCGGATCATCTCCTCGACCGTCCGCAACGCGCCGGTCTCCCGCACGATGTGCCGTAGCCGTTGTGCTTCCCGCTCGCCGAGGCTTGGATTGCCGTGCCACTGGGCGATCTCGGCTGCCTGGGCTGCGTCCGCCCGGTCCCCGGTCAGCGCCATGAGCACGGTGGACTTTCCGCTACGCAGGTCGGTCAGGACCGACTTGCCGGTGACCGCGTCGTCGCCGAAGACGCCGAGGATGTCGTCGCGCAGCTGGAACGCCTCGCCGATCGGGATGCCGAAGCGGGAAAGCCGTTCCACGTCGGGTCGGGCCGCGCCGGCCAGCATCGCGCCGATCTGCAGTGGGCGTTCCACGGTGTACTTCGCCGACTTGTAGAGCAGGATCGTGAGGCAGTCGGCCAGGTCCGCCGGGACGGCCTCGCCGCGGATGTCGAGATATTGTCCAAGCAGCACCTCGACGCGCATCAGGTTGAGCAGCTCCGCCGCCGCCGACACCCGCTCCGGCGGCAGGCCGCAGCCGTGGAACGCCTCGTCGGACCAGGTCAGGCAGAGGTCACCCCAGAGGATCGCCGCGTTGCGGCCGTAGTGCTCCGGGTTGCCGCGCCAGCCGAGCTGCCGGTGTGCCTCGGCCATCGTCACGTGCAGTGTCGGTTTTCCGCGCCGGATGTCGCTGTCGTCCATGACGTCGTCGTGCACCAGGGCGAAGAGGTGGAACAGTTCCAGCGCGGCGGCGGCCGCGACGATGCCGGGGTGGTCACCGCCGCCGAACGCGCGCCAGCCCAGGCAGCAGAACGTCGGTCGGGTGCGCTTGCCCCCGGCGAGTGCCAGGGCGCGTAGGGCGTCGACCCCGTCGCGCCACTCCGGGCTGGCGTTCATGTCCCGCCGGGCTGTCAGAAAGCTGTCGATCGTGTTCTCCACCTCGACCCTGAGGGCGGGCACGTTGAGGCCGGGCACGACTCGGTCGGTCTTGCTGGTGGAGGTCATGTGTTCTCCGTCCGATCGAGGCGAAGTCGACGGCAGGTGACCGGTGTCCGATCACGCGGGCTGGAGCGACAGGACCTAGCCGGATGTCGCCGAAACACGATTACTTTCTGTCAATATCGGGGGTGAAGTGGCCCTCTTTGGCGTAACCAGCCGCGACCGGTCAGGCATCGACTGTAGCGGATCCGAGCGCCGTCCGGGGCCCGGAACTTCGTTCATCCTCGATTTTCCGTGTTGACCGATTTGCGCTCCGGGTTGACGAGAGTCAATTTCCCGTGGATTGTTGTGCGAGCGAAATCGACCGATCCGGCTGGCGGAGGAGTGGTATGGAGCTCGTCGTGCTACTCGATCACGACGGTAGGGCCGTCGGCGAGCAGGACAAACGCACCGTTCACACCGATGACACACCACTACATCTCGCGTTTTCTTGTTACGTCTTCAGCAGTAGCGGGCGGTTCCTAATGTCGCGGCGTTCGCTGCGAAAAAGGACATGGCCAGGTATCTGGACCAACAGCTTCTGCGGCCATCCCGGCCCAGGTGAGCCGGTGACCGACGCCGTGCACCGGCGGGCACAGGCCGAGCTGGGACTCACCCTGAGCGACCTTCACCTGGTGCTGCCCCGCTTCCGTTACCGCGCCGAACTCGACGGTGTGGTCGAGAACGAGATGTGTCCGGTCTACGTGGCCCAGGCAGCCGGCGACCCGGTGCCGAACCCGGACGAGGTCGATCAGGTCGAGTGGGTCGGCTGGGACTCGTTCCGGGAACGGACCCGCACCGACGAGACGCTGTCGCCGTGGTGCCGGCTCCAGATCGACGAGCTGCCCGAAATCGGACCTGTACCGGGTCGCTGGCCCGTCGGCGACGCCGCCGAACTGCCCCCCGCCGCCCGGGCCGCGGTCGCCGGGCGCGGCTGACCAGATGGCCTCACAGGAGCAACGGGCGGTCGAGACGAACTGGGCCCGCTATCGGGGCTACGTCTGCCGCCATCGGCGCAGTTTTCTGCTGCTGGCCGCGCTGATACCGCTCGACGTCGGCACCCAACTGGTGGCACCACAGGTCGTACGTCGGTTCCTCGATGCGGCGGTGGCCGGCCGGTCGCAGGGCGAACTGGCCGGCTACGCTGCCGTCTTCGTGGTGCTGGCAGCCGTGCGGCAGGCGCTGTCGGCCGGCACCGGCTGGGTCTCTGGCCGGGTCGCGTGGCGCACCACCAACGAGGTGCGCCACGACCTGCTCGCTCACGTGCTGCGACAGGGCCCGAAGTTCTTCCTGCGGCACTCGCCGGGGGAGCTGGTCGACCGGATGGACGGCGACGTCACGCGGCTGGCCAAGCTCCTGTCCGAGCTGGTGCTCGACATCGCGGCCCAACTGCTGCTGATCATTGGCATCGTCGTGGCGCTCTTCCTGCTCGACTGGCGCTACGGCGTGCTCTTCACCCCGCTTGCGGCGGTGATGCTGCTCCTGCTACGGCGCCTGCTCGGCCGCGCGGTGCCGCTCATCGCCGACCGACAGCGGGCCGAGGCGAGCCTGCTCGGCCATCTCGAGGAAAGCCTGACCGGGCGGGAGGACCTCAAGGCCAACGGCGGGACGGCGCACGCCCTGGAGGGCGCCTGGCAACGGATCCTGCACCACTACCGACTGGCCCGACGGGCCGCGCGGGCCACGGTCACCTGGCCGGCGGCGGTCCAGGTGCTCACCGCCGTCAACCTCTGTGCGGCGCTGGCCACCGGGGTGTGGCTCAGTCAGCACCGGGGCGCCAGCGTCGGCACCGTCTTCGCGGGCCTGTCGTACGCGATCCTGCTGCGGATGCCCCTGGTCAGCATCACCTCCCGCTTTCAGGACATGGAAGACGTCCTGGGCAGCGTCCGCCGCATCGAGGAGCTGTTCGGCGAGGCCCACATCGTTCCCGACGGCGACGGCACCCTCCCGCCGGGGCGCGGCGCGGTGAGCTTCACCGGCGTCACCTTCGCTTACGACGAACGCGCGGTGCTGTCGGACGTGTCGTTCACGATCGCGCCGGGCCGCCGGGTGGCCCTGATCGGGCGCAGCGGCAGCGGCAAGTCGACCATCCTGCGGATGCTGTTCCGCCAGTACGACCCGCAGGCCGGCGTGGTCTCGATCGGCGGCACGGACGTCCGGCAGCTGGACGTCGCAGCGCTGCGCTCCCGCATCACGCTCGTCACCCAGGAGGTGCACGTCATCGCCGCCACGCTGCGGGACAACCTCACGTTCTTCGACGACCGGTGGCCCGACGAGCAGCTGCGCCGGGCGGTCGAGGAGGTCGGCCTGGACACCTGGTACGCCGCGCTGCCCGAGGGCCTCGACACGCGGATCGGACCGGGCGGAGCGGGGTTGTCGGCCGGCGAGGAACAGTTGCTCGCGCTGGCCCGCGCACTGCTGACCGATCCCGACATCGTGCTGCTGGACGAGCCGTCGGCCCGGCTGGACCCGCACGCGGAGCGGCGGCTGCGCCGGACGATCGAGAAGTTCATCGAGGGTCGTACGGCGCTCATCATCGCCCACCGGCCCGAGACGCTCACCATCGTGGACGACGTGATGGTGGTCGAGGACGGCCGGGTGGCACGCCTGGCGCCCCGGGCCGACTTCACGGGCAGCGACGACGAGACGGCCGACCGGCTGTTCCCCGTGGGGCGGTCCTGACGTGACCGAGACGAAAGGCGACCGGGTACGCCTGCTGCTTGCCGGCCGTGGCCGGCGTTACGCCGTGCTCGCCGCCGTGTGGGCGGTGCTGCGGCTGGGCATGTTGGCCCTGGGCCTGTTGATGCAGATGGCCTTCGACTCCCTCAGCGGCGAGTCGACTCTCGGCCTGAACCTGTGGAGCCTCGTCGCGCTCGTCGCCGGCATCGAGGCCGCGCGCATCTCCCTACAGTTCAGCACGGTCGTGCCGTGGCTCGAACCGCGGATGCAATACCACACGGTCGGCGCGTTGCGGTTGTCGCTCTTCGAGTCGCTGCTCGAACCGCCGCCGGAGGCCGGGCACATCGGCGCGGGCGAGGCGGTCACGACCGTCGGCGCTGATGCCGCGGACGCCGGCTTCTTCGTCGTGTGGTCACCGATCAACATCGCCCGCTGGCTGTTCGCCGTCGCCGCGATCACCATCATGCTCCGCATCGACGTGCTCATCACGCTGAGCATCCTCGGGCTGTTCGTGGTGATGGTCGCGGTGATGCGTCTGGTGCACCGCCGGATGATGTCCTACCGCGAGCAGAGCCGCGCCCAGACCGCCCTGGTCAGCGAGGCACTGCGCGAGGTGATGAGTGTGCCGTTGGGCGTGCAGGCCGCGCGTGCCGAGGACGCGGTCACCCGGAGCCTGGATGCGCTCAACGCCGTCCGGGCCAGGGTCGCCATCTCTGAGGAGCTCGCGGTCGCCGTGCAGCGCAGCACCCTGCTGAACGCCGCGCCGCTCGGCACCGGCATCGTGTTGCTGATCGCGGCACCGGCCATCAGCGGCAACCGGCTGTCCATCGGCGACATGGTGCTGTTCACGTTCTACCTGCAGCTGCTCGTCGACACGCTCGCCTCGCTCGGCGTGCTCACCGTCCAGTTGCAGCGCGTGCTCGTCGCGCTACGCCGGATGACCGCGATCACCGGCGGTCGGCTGCACCCCCGGCACGGCATGGATCTCGATCACTCCCGGCCCGGTGCGATGGTCGGCACTCCGCCGGGATCCTCACCTCCGCCACCGACCAGCGGCCCGCCGACTATCACGATCGCGGGCCTCACCGCTCGGCACGACGATGCCGGCCACGGGGTGTCCGCCATCGGGTTCACGATGCCCGCCGGTCGGCTGACGGTCGTGGTGGGCCAGGTCGGCTCGGGCAAGACCACGCTGTTGCGCACCCTACTCGGCCAGGTGCCTGGCGCCACCGGCGAGGTGCGCTGGGACGACGTCCCGTTGCCTGCGGACCGCCGGTCGGTGCTGGTGCCGCCGCGGTGTGCCTACACGCCGCAGGTGCCACGGCTGTTCACCGGGACGATCCGGGAGAACATCCTGCTGGGGCTGCCGGACGACCGGCTGGCCGAGGCGGTGTCCCGGTCGGCGCTCGACGCAGACCTGGCCGTGCTGGCCGAGGGCCTCGACACCGTGATCGGGCCGCGTGGGCTGCGCCTGTCCGGTGGCCAGGCGCAGCGGGTGGCCGTGGCGCGGATGCTCGTCCGGCGTACCCCGCTGCTGTTGTGCGACGACGTCTCCAGCGCACTCGATCCCGCGACCAGCGACGCCCTGTGGGACGGAATCCTGCGCGACGGTGGGAGCACGGTCCTGGCGGTGTCCCATCGGCCTGAGGTGCTGCGCCGGGCCGCCCTCGTCGTGGTCCTGCGCGACGGCCGGCTGGAGGCGGTCGGCGCCCTGGACGACCTGCTCGACAGCTCCGACGAGTTGCGCCGGCTCTGGTCCGCCGTCGCCAGTGACTGACGAATGCGGAGGTACCGATGATCGAGGTTATGACCCGGCCCGTGCGCTGGGCGATCCGGCGGGGCTATCAGCCCGCCGCCGGTGATCCCCCGCCGACGGAGTGTGTGGTGGTCCGTCCCGGAGCATCCGGTAGCCGGTCCGGACTGCCGGTCTCGGCCGTCGCCGGGGAGCTCGGCGTCGGCTTCGGCGGTGGGTTCGCCCTGGTCCTGCCGACATACGTGGCTCGGGCACCGCTGTCCAGCCACCGCGAGACCGTCGGTGAGCTCCTCGCCCAGCTCGCGGATCTGCCGCCGACGGTGGCCGCCCGCCCACGCGTGCTGGTCGTCGGCATGCAGTGGCGCGACGACCAGCACGACGAGGCGATCGAGCGGCTGGAGCGGCTGGGCGAGATCACCGCTTCCGGGGGCGGGCCGACATTCGTCGGGATCGCGATGCCGCAGGCCGGAAAGAGCCGCATGCTCAACGCCGCATTCGAACTGGCCACCGGCCTCGGCCTGACCGGCGTGGCCTGGGTCGACGACGACGTGACATTCAGCACCGGCTGCATCGGACGGCTGCTCGAGGACTTCCTCGAACGGGGCGCCCGGGGCTCGGCCGGGGCAAGCAAGGTGCCCCGGCCCAACCCGTACGCGGCGGCCCGGTTGCTGCACCGGGGCAAGCACATCACCAAGACGCCGAAGTTCGGCTACCCGCACGGCTGCTGCATGGTCGTCGACGCCGAACTCGTGGCCCGCGGCATCCCGGACCGCTACACCTGCGAGGACGACTACTTCTGCTTCGCGCTACTCGATCCGCGGCACGAGAACCCGCTGCACCGCACGCACATCGTCGCGGACGCCGCCTGCTACCACCTGACCGGCGGCCCGGCGGGCGAGATCAGGCACCGCGTCAACCGCTCGCTGCTGACCGCGGCCGTGCTGATGTCCGACTTCCCCGCCGAGGTCGCCGGCCGGTACTGGCGCATGTACTTCTACGGACTGTGGCCGCTGGCGCCCGCGGCCCGCGGCCACGGCCTCCGCTTCGCCGCGAAGAAGTGGCTGCTCAAGTCGATCCACTTCGTCTGGTTCTGCCACGTCGCGCTGGGGCTCGCGGCTCGCGGGATCGTCGGGCGGCCACGGCGTGAGATCCCCTGGTCGGCGTACACCCGGCACACCAAACCCGCGGCCTCGCCGCTACCGGTGTCTCCCACGATCTCCCGAGGGGAACCCGCATGACGGACATCGCGAAGTACATCAAGCAGCGCGCGCAGGGCAAAGGCGTCCTCAACGTGCTCAGCGGAGTGTCCCGCACCTACTTCCACGGTGCCGGAACCAAGGCGCTCAGCGACGCCGCCTGGCTCAAGCAGAAGTCCAGCCGTACGTCGCCGGAGTTCGGCATGATCGCGATCGAGACGATGAGCGGCTGCAACTACCGCTGCTCGTTCTGTCCGATCGGCACCATCAAGATGCCGTCCGGCCGGATGTCGATGGAGCTCTACGAGTCGCTACTCGACCAGCTCGCCGACTTCACCGGAGTCATCCACCCCTACCTGTTCAACGAGCCGCTGCTGGACCGGCGGCTGCCCGAGATGGTGCGGATGGCCAAGGAACGGACCAAGGCGTCGATCTCCATCCAGACCAACGGCTCCAAGCTGACCGAGGAGTTGGCCGAAAAGCTGACCAGGTACGCCACCGTCGTCGTCAACGACTACACCACGGACCTCTCGGTCCTGGCCAGGGTCCGCCAGTATCCGGCCCGGCCCGAACTGGTGCTGGTGGACCGCAATCCGAACGCCATCCTCACCAACCGCGCCGGCAACGTGCCGGGCCGCCCGACCGTGCTGCTCAACCAGTTCTGCGTGCGGCCGTTCAACGAGTTCTACATCACCCACGACGGCCGGGTCGTCCTGTGCTGCCAGGACTGGAGCGTGCAGGAGGTCATGGGCAACGTCAACGACAACACCATCGCGGAGATCTGGAACAACGAGAAGTACACGGCCCGCCGCGCCAGCCTGCTGCGAAAGGAACGGACCGATCTATGCGCGAAGTGCGACTTCCCGGGAATCTGAGCACGGTCCCGGTGGCCGCGCCGGTGCTGACGGCGTTGCGGGCGCAGGCCCCCGGGCTGCTGCACGTCGTCGACCCGTACA
Organism: Micromonospora olivasterospora; assembly: GCF_007830265.1. Classification (NCBI taxonomy): domain Bacteria; kingdom Bacillati; phylum Actinomycetota; class Actinomycetes; order Micromonosporales; family Micromonosporaceae; genus Micromonospora; species Micromonospora olivasterospora. The sequence continues at coordinate 5,133,615 of NZ_VLKE01000001.1, read as the reverse complement.
AGGTGCCGCTCGCCGAGGCGGTGGAGAAGTCGCGGGCGGTGGCCGACCTCGGCCATCCCGTGCTGCTCGTCGGCAGCACCGACAACGCCGCGTTCGACCGGCAGGTGGCACCCTACGTCGCCGACCTGCGCGAGCGGACGGACCTGCCGATCGTCCTGCACTTCCCGTCGATACCCGGCCGGGGCGCTCCGCTCTGCCCAGGCGCCGACGCGGTCCTGGTGCATGCGGTTCCGAACTCGCTGCGGTCTTTCTTCGTCTCCGGCGGCGCGGCCGAGACCGCCGTCGCCGCGGCGGCGCTCGGGGACGGGGCACCCGAACTGCTGCAGTCGGCGTCGTTCGCGTTCGGCAGCGACGGCAAGACCCACGAGGCGGTCGGGGCGCCACCGACGGCCGAGGCCGGTGCCGAACTGCCCCGGCTGGTGGCGGCGGTCGCCACCGGCGACTTCGACCTCGCGTACCTGCTCTACCGGCACGGCCGAGTCCCCGAGGCGGTGCTCCGTGCCTACCGGCGCGGTCTGGCGCCGCAGCAGCTGCTGTTCGTCGGCGGCGGCGTGCGCTCGTACGGCCAGGTCCGCCATTATCACGACTGCGGCGCCGACTGGGTCGTCGTCGGCAACGGCCTGGAGACCGCCGGCTGGCGGGAGACCCTGCGCGAGTTGTCCGGCCGCCCGGGCGGCCGGCCCGGCGGCACCGGTCACCCCGCCGCCCGCCGGGCGCTCGTTGCCGAGTTGCAGCGCGGGCTGCGCCGGCCGGCACGGTCCGATCCGGTCGGTCGGCGGGCGTACGCCACGAACGTGGGCCGCCTGCACGACCTGCTGCCCGCCGTCGTCGCTCCGGTGACCTCGGCGGAGGAGGTCGCGCACGTCCTGCGGACCACCCGCGCGGCCGGGATGCCCGTCGCGGTGCGCGGCAGCGGGCACTCCTTCGGCCTGCAGGGCCTGTCCGACGGCGGGGTGCTGATCGTCGGCGAGCCGGGGGATCCCGAGGTCCGGCTGCACGACGACGGCACCGCAGAGGTGTGCGCCCGGGCTCCCTGGCACGCCGCCGAGACGGCCCTGAACGCGCTGGGACGCAGCATCCCGGTGCTGACCAACCACCTGACGGTCTCGATCGGCGGCACCCTGTCGGTGGGCGGCTACGGCGAGGGCACGATCGCGCACGGCGGCCAGGTCGACCTGGTCGAGCGGTTCCGGCTGATCCTGCCCGACGGGCAGGCCCGGTGGTGCTCGCCCGACGAGTCGCCGGAGCTGTTCCGGTACGGCATCGGGTCGCTCGGCCAGTTGGGCGTACTGGACCGGGTGGTGCTGCGCACGGTCGCCTACCAGCGGTTCACCACCATCGCGACGCAGCAGCACCCGTCACTGCCCGCCCTGGTCGAGCACGTCGGGTGGCTGGCCGAGGAGCAGCGGTCGCCGGTCGACCTCTTCTCCGCCCAACACTACGAGGGCGGCTTCGTCACGACGTACGGGACGATGGGCACTCCGCTGCCGCGACGGCTGCCCGGCCGGGCCGACATCCGCGTCGAGGCCGACTGGCCGCTGCGGTCCATGCGGGAGTCCCGGCGCAACCCGGCCGACCCGTCGGTGCACTTCATCTGGGCCGACTACTGCCTGTCGTCGCCGGCCGCGGTCGAGTTCGCCCGCTTCCTCGAAGCGGAGATCCTGGCGACGCCCGGTTACCGCGAGGGCGGAGGCCGGCTGCTCATGCTGGGCGTGCACCGCCCGGAGCAGCGCCCGAGTGTGCCGTTCACCCCGGCAGCCGGTCTGCGGGGCCTCGCCCTCGGCTTCGGGCTGTACTTCAGCGTTCCGCGCGGCGACCGGGCCGGCGTCGAGCGGGTGCAGGGCATGCACCGCCGGGTGCTGGCCGAGTGCCTCGCGCTGGGCGGTCGGCCGTACCTGGCCGGCTGGTACGACCTGGACGAGGCGGACCTGCAGTCGATGTACGGGGCCGACCTCGTCGCCCTGCGCCGGCTGCGCCGGGAACTGGACCCGCACGGCCTGTTCAACCCGGGACTGCTGGCATGACACCGCGAACGCGACGGAGGGAGTGGGCATGACCCGCAGCGTGCAGGTCATCTCGATGCGCACCTGGGGAGAGCTGGGGAATCTCCTCGCCGGCCGGACGCTCGCCGCGACCCTGGCTGCCGGTCTGGAGAAGGCGGACGTCACCGTCGTCGAGGCAGAGACGATCTTTCCGCAGTTCGCCGAGGCTGGCGCCGCCATTCGCGAGCTGGTGGCGGCGCGGCTGCCCGCCGACGAGGTCCGGGCAGGATACCTGCGCCTCATGGCCGACTTCACCGGCCGGTTGCCGGCGGACCTGGACGACGACCCGGTGCCGGCGGCGACCGCCGAGCGGCTGGCACCCGTCGTCGAGCACTTCACCCGGACGAAGCCGGACCTGGTGATCGGCACCAAGGGGGTGATCTCCCGGCTGAGTCACGCCGCGCTGCGGGTCGCGGATCTGACGGCGCCGGTGGTCAACTACGTGACCAACGAAGGGCTGCTCCGGCTGCCGGTGCACCGGGCGCCCCACCTGCCGGTACACCTGGTGCAGTTCGACCGGGCCAGGGACTATCTCATCCGCGAGCACGGCTACCGGCCCGGGCGGGTCGTGCCGGTCGGCCGGTTGCTCGCGCAGGCCCAGGCCGCCCAGGTCTTCGAAGGCGCCGCCGGTGCCGTCGATAGCGGCGACGCCGTCGGCGCCCTCGATCCGGCGTTGACCGCGACCAGCACCCGCATACTGATCCTGTCCAACCGGGGCGGCCGGGAGTATCTCGCCGCCCTCGAACGGATCGCCCGCGCGCACCCCGACGCGGCGCTGGTCTTCGTCGCGTACGACAATCCGGCGCTGGCCGCCGAGGCGGCCGAGCTGCTGATTGAGCTGAAGGTGCCGGCCTGGCAGACCTTCGACCGGCTGGCGCAGGGGGACTACCTGCGGTACCTCTCCTGGCTCAACGCGGCGGACGCGCCGCTGTTCATCTCCAAGACCGGGCCGAACTCCATGTTGGAGGGACTCTACTTCGGTATTCCGCAACTGCTGGTGCGCTCCGGCCTGCCAATGGAGGAATGGGTCGGCCCGTTCCTCGCCGAACACGGCGTCGGCCAGGGCTTCGACCGGATGGAGGAGCTGGTCGAGGTCGCCGTCCGCTGGGTGGGCGACCCCGACGAGCTGCCCCGACGCCGCAGCCGGGCGGCGGCGCTCGCCCGTACGCTGCTCGACCCGGACCGGGCCCGCCGGCGGACCGTGGCCGCCGTGGCCGCGGTGCTCGACGGTGCGCCGCTACCGATCGACGAGAAGGAGGGGGAGCCGTGCTCTCCAGAGTGAGCGGCCTCGACGAGGAGTGGGCGGTCGCGCAGCGCGCCCTGCTGGAGCGGATCACCGACCGCCTGGCCGGGGTCGGCATGACCCCGACCGGGCTGGAGTACGTCCGCCAGATGAAGGGCTACCCCCGGATCCCGTACTTCGCCTCGCTCTGGGTGCCGGATCCCGTGCAGCGCCAGGAGCTGGGGATCGCGATCTGCACCCACGCGATGGGCATCAAGTTGGTCGACGACCTGATGGACCGCGACCAGCCGATCCGGCCCTGGGACCAGATCCTCGGCATGTTCCTCACCCAGAGCAGCACGGCGACGTTCGGCGCCTACCACCGGCCGGCCGAGGTGCTGCGCGTCTTCGACGAGGATTACGAGGTGATCTGGCGGGAGCAGATCAACGAGGCGGAACGCCCGGCCCACGACCTCGACAGCTGGATTCACTATGCCCGCATCAAGTCGGGCCGGATGATGATGTGCTACGCCTCCGCCGCCTGCCTCGCGGCCGATGTCGTGGAGCGCCTGCCGGCCGCGCGCGCCTTCTGCGAGGCATTCGGTGTCCTGTTCATGATCGGGGACGACATCCGCGACCATCGCGACCTCGGCGAGGCGGGCGGCAACCTGTGCCACCTCATCGGCACCGGGCGGGTGAGCCGTGACGCGGCCGTCGCGGCGACCCGCTGGTGGCGGGCCGAGGCGCTGCGCGCCCTGGACGAGTTCCCGCCGGAGTTCCCGATCGCCGGCTTCATGGCCGACTTCGCCGACCGCCTGATCACCTTTCTCCTGGAGGACGACCGTGTTGACGTTTCCTGAGTTCAAGGCCGAAATGGACGACAGCCAGGCGCGGGTGGTCCAGCGGTGCCTCGCCGAGCTGACCAGCCTGGGCATGTCTCCGCAGGGGCTGGCCTTCGTCCGCGACCTGCAGGGCTACCCGCGTACGCCGTACTACACGACACTGTGGGTGCGCGACCCGAGGGCGCGGGCCGACCTCGGCGCAGGGGTCTCGATCCACGCGGTCGGCGTGAAGTTGATCGACGACCTCATCGACGACGACCAGCCGCTTTCGCCCCGCGACCAGATCTTCGGGGTCCAGTTGCTGTCGGTCGGTACGACGCTGCTGGCCGGCCGGGAACGGCCGGTCGAGGTGCTCAGGACGCTCGAGGACGACTACCGCGACATCTGGCGGCAGGAGATCGTCGAGGTCAGCGCGCCCCGACCGACGACGGTCGAGTCCTGGATCGCGGCGGCCCGGATCAAGGCCGGGGTGATGCTCGCCAACTACGCCGCCGTCAACTGCCTGGCCGGCGGGGTCCCCGAGATGGTGACGCCCGCCCGCGAGTTCGGCGAGGCGCTGGGCGTGCTGTACATGATCGGCGACGACGCGGTCGACTTCGACGACATTGATGAGCGCGACGGCAACCTCGCCCACCTGGTCGCCTCGGGTGCGGTCGACCTGGCCGACGTCGCCGCCGCGATCGACGAGTGGCGCGATCGTGCCGTCGCGGCGGTCCGGCAGGGCGACCCGGTCTGCCACATGGTGCCGTTCTTCGACCACTTCGCAGCGAAGCTCAAGGGCCTGATCAGCCGGCCGGCTACGACCGCGTGATGACGTCGCATCGATCGCTGGCCAGGCTGCTGGCCGGCAAGCTGCTCGGCCCGGTGCCCGGTGAGTGGCACCGGGACTTCGGCCGGATCCGCTGCCAGGAGCCGCAGGCGGTCGTGTTCGCCGCCGGGGCCGCCGACGTCCAGGAGACGGTGCGGTACGCATCCGCCCACGGCCTGCCGGTCGTCGCGCGGGGCAACGGGTGCAGCAGCAACGGGCAGGCCCTCACCGACGGTCTGCTGCTGGACACCGCCGCGCTGGACCGGATGGAGCTGACCGGGGCGGCGGTCGTGCGGGTCGAGGCCGGGGTGCGATGGGGAACGCTGCACCGCTGGCTGCACGAGCACGGCCTCGCCCTGCCGGTCGTCACCAGCAACGAGCACGCTTCGGTCGGCGGCACGCTGTCGGTCGGCGGCTTCGGACCGACGTCGCCCTTCCTCGGCGCGGTCGTTGATCAGGTGGTGGCCCTGGATGTCGTCACGGGTGACGCCGCGCTCGTGCACGCGACCGCCGACGGCCCGCACCAGGATCTGTTCTGGTACGCCCTCTGTGGCCTCGGCCAGGTGGGTCTGATCGTCCGAGCCGAGCTCCGGGTGGTCCCGGCGCAGCCGGCCGTCCTGATCCGTCGGCTCGACGGCGGCGACCTCGCCACGGTGGCGGAACAGGTGTGGCGCGACGAGCGGCTACGCCTGTGCCGTGCGGTGTACTCCACCGCCGCCCGCCGGTGGAAGGTCGAAGTCGGCCGGTCGGCGCGGAACGTGGCGGCCGAGCCGGACGAGACCCTGGTCGCCGACTATCACCAGCGCCTGTTCGAGGCGGAGGCGGGGTTCTCCGTCGGCATCGCCCGCGGCCAGGTCGCCGCCGGCCTGCTGGCGGACGAGACCGAGGCACGCCGGCTGTGGAGCGACTTCTTCCTGCCGATGGAGAAAGCTGACGCCTTCTTCGCTGCGGTCCGCGAGCGGTTTGCCGACCCAACCGTGGTCCCCGTGGTCAACGGCGCCTTTCTGCGCACCGGGGACCGGCCCCGGCCGCCACTGAGTCCGCTGCCCGACGCCGACCGGGTACGCACGTTCGGCTTCTACTGCATCGTGCCGCCAGATCGGGTCGACGAGTACCGGGAGCATTTCGACGCTGCCGGGGCACTCTGTCACGAACTCGGCGGCCGGCAGTATCTGCACGGCTATCACCGGGTGGAGCGGGATTTCTACCGCGCACAGTTCGGTGTGCCCACCGTCGATCGGTGGCGGCGGGTGAAGCGCCGCTATGACCCCGGCACTGTGCTCGGCCCGCAGCTCCCGATCTGAGCCGCCGCGCGGCCCGGGTGGGGCACACCGCCCGGCCGCGGAACTCGTGTGTCCCGCGGTCCTCCTTACGTCCACGCACCGGGAACTGGCTCGTCCGCCTGCCGCCGGGTCCTGGGACGATCGGAGACGCGGCAACGGCGCGAGTCCGGGACGCGGAGAGGCGGTAGAGCACCGTGGGAAAGACGTACGAACACATCACCGGGCGGCTGCGCGACTTCGTCGAGGCGCAGCCGATGTTCTTCACGGCGACCGCGCCGCTCGCCGCCACCGGGACGATCAACCTCTCGCCCAAGGGACTGGCGGGCTCCTGGGCCGTCCTGGACGAGCTCACCGTGGCGTACCTCGACTTCGCCGGCAGCAACGCCGAGACCATCGCTCACCTGCGCGAGAACGGCCGGATCACCCTGATGTGGTGCGCCTTCCAGGGGCCGCCGAACATCGTGCGGGTGCACGGGCGCGGCGAGCCGGTGTTCCGCGACGACCCCCGGTGGCCTGAACTGGTCAGCCACTTCCCCGCCGCCGACACCAGCTCGCACGGGCTGCGGGCGATCATCGTGGTCCGTGCGGAGCTGATCCGGGACACCTGCGGCTACGCCGTGCCCCTGATGACCTACGACGAGGACCGGGACCTGCACGCGAGGCGGTTCGCGCGGGAGACCGACGAGTCGCTCAGCGACTACTTCGCCGGGAAGGAACACGTCGCGACCAGCATCGACGGCCTGCCCGGCCTGCCCCTGCCGCTGCCCCCGACGCCGCCGACGCTGCCCTAGACGAGTGATAACCACGGTGGCCTGTGTGGATGGGACACAGGTGCGGTGAACGGACGAGGGCCTCCATGATCGACGTTGCTACGCAACTATGACCATGGAGGCCATGTGCACGTCGATCTGGAGACCCTCGCTACCGCACTGTACGTGAAGATCGATGACGAGTTGAAAGCCCGCCCTGATCTACGTCCGGCCCGCCCGGTGACCGGGTTCACCCCAGTGCTGTCGGACGCCGAACTGATCACCATGGCGGTCATGCAGTCGCTGCTGAACATCCGCTCCGAACGCCGGTGGGTCCGCTACCTGGCGAAGAACCTACGCGCGTTGTTCCCGGTCCAGCTGTCCCAGCCCGGCTACAACAAGCGACTGCGGGCCGCCCTGCCGCTGATCCAGCACTTCATCCGAGCGTTGGCCTTCGACACCGATTTCTGGTTCGACAACCACTGGATCCTGGACTCCACCCCGGTCGAGTGCGGCCGGTCGAGGCCCACCGTGCAACGCTCGGACGCCGCCGGCTGGGCCACCTACGGCTACTGCGCGTCACACTCACGGTTCTTCTGGGGACTGCGCCTGTACCTGATCTGCACCCCGACCGGCCTGCCCATCATGTGGGCCCTGGCTGATGCGAAGATCGGCGAACGCGAGGTCGTGGAGTACATGCTCGACCGCGAGCCCGCCCTGCTCGCCGGCCGGCCCGGACTGCTACTGATCACCGACAAGGGCTTCGCCGCGAAACGCTTCGAGCAGGACCTGGCCGACCGCGGTGTCACCCTGCTACGACCCAACCGCAAGAAGGAGAAGCAACGCCCCGGCCAGGGCCTCCTGAAGGCCGTCCGCCAACTGATCGAGTCGGTCAACGACACGCTCAAGGGCCAACTCGACCTGGAACTACACGGCGGCCGTACCTTCGAAGGCATCGCGACCCGCGTTGCTCAACGCCTGCTCGCCCTGACCGCCGCCATCTGGCACAACCACAAGACCGGCCAGCCCGTCACCCGCAGCCTCATCGCCTACGACCACTGAACGCGCAGCAAACTCCGGTTATCAGTCGTCTAGTACGGCAGCCGCCAGTTGCTAGCTGACCAGGGTGTAGTCCCGGTTCAGCCGTGTGCGTTGGTGGAACCAGCGGGCGCGGGCCTGGTGACGGCGTCGCCAGTTGAGCCAGTGCGTGGCGTGGCCGGGTGGTTTCGGATGCTGGAGGGCGTTGGCGAGTAGTCGTTTGACCTCGGGGACGGTCAGCGGGATCATTCCGGGCTCGGGTGGCGGCGGCTGGTCCGGTGTGCTTGGCGGCGGTGCCTGGGTGTCGGTGCGGTCGGCGAGGTGGGCGGCGGTGACCGCGCAGACCGCGAGGGCGGCCATGACCAGCACGGTGTGCCGCTGGATCGCGGTGTAGAGCCTCGCTTGGCACTGGTCCAGGCCGAAGTGGTCCTTGCTGAACTCGAAATCTTCCTCGACCGGCCAGCGCAGCCCGGCAGCGCGGATCAGCCTCGTCTTGGTCAGGATCTGCCCCTCGGGCACATGGCAGTAGTGGAAGGCCAGTTCACCGCTGCGCAGGTGACGGCGGATGAGCAGATGATGGCGGGGCGAGGCGGTGGCGATCCACGCCCAGGCATACCAGCGCTGTCCCTTCGACCCGGTACCGGCCGAGCGGACCTCCCACCGACGCTTGTCCTTGACCAGCAGCGTGACGGCCTGTGCGCAGGTCAGTTTCGCTTCGGAGGGCAGGTCGATCATGAAGGTGGCAGCGACCCGCAGCACGTACGCCTGCCCGTGCTGCTCGAAGAACTCCCGTAGTTGTGTGCAGTTGCCGTACACCTCGTCGCCGCAGGCGAAGTCGAATACCAGGCCGTCGGCGAACGCATCAGCACAGATATCGATGGCCAGCTGGCCCTTGGTGCGGAACTCCACCTCCGGCGGCAGTCCCATACCGGCCGAGGCCCGGGGGTCGGTGATGTGCTCGGCCGGGATCCACTGACGCGCCCCGATCAACGCGTGCCCCGTCTTCTCCCGAACGTAGGACAGGTGCACCGTGTTGATCCCGTTCGCGACCCGGCCCGCGCACCCCATGTACTGCCGCTTCACCCCGCACGTCGCCTTGCCCTGCTTGGGCTGGCCCGTCTCGTCCAACGCGCCGACGACCAGGCCACGCCGCCGCCGACGGCGCGCCGCCTCGTCCAGACCCGCAGCGGCGAACCGCCGGACCTGGCTCATCGCGGCCGTCGTGTCCCACACCGCCCGGTTCAGCAGCCGCTGCGTGCGGTCCGGCGTGGCGTCCCCGACCTGCTCGGCGATGGTCCACCCGTTGCGCTTCGGCACCTGGCTGACCAGCGCCGATATGTATCTTCCCGCGTGCTGCCACGTCTGCGTTCGGGCGAAGCACGACCGCAGCCGCTGCAACAGCCCGGCCCGTTCCCGCACCGCGCGCCCAGCCGCTACCCTGGCAACCGCAGCCGCCTTCGATCTTGTAGTCCTCACAAACACATGATCGACAGGCGGCTGCGTCCACGTTGCACGCCCCCACCGCGTCCCGCGAGGTCAGACCACCAATGGCGGCTGCCGTACTAGTGTCAATGCTCCTCGATGCCGTGCGAAGGGCTTCCGGGTGGCCCGCCCCGGAAGCCCCTCGTGTGCCGCTCAGCGCCACAGCATCAGGTTGTTGTACGCCGCCCGGGTGATCCGGGTGCCGATGTTGTTCACGGCGCCGGGCCCTCCGCCGGATGGTCCGCTGGACAGGATCCCCAGCACCGTCCGCAGCGCCCACGGCCACGGCCACGGCGGCCTCGGCGGCAGGGGGCACAGGTCCTCCGGGTCGGGCCGGTAGAAGATGGGGCTGCCGTCCTGCCCGCCGGTGGCGTCGTGTTGGACGTAGACGAGGTTCGCGGTCAGGACGGTGCCGCTGGCCGGGAACGTGGTGGTCGGGTTCACCGGCATCCGCTCGTCGCCGCCGAAGATCGCGTCGGTGCCGACCCCGGAACCCGCGCCGACGGCCGAGGACGGCGCGTCGGTAGCACGCGCGTCGGTAGCACGCGCGTCGGTGCTGACGATCCGGTCGGGATCCGGCGCGGCGGCCACCGGCCCGGCCGGAGGTGCCGTCGTACGGCCACGACGGCGGCGAGGACCACCGCCGCCCATCTCTTCCTCACCCTGGTCTCCTTCCGTCGGACGGAGCGCCCCCGCACGCTCACCTACGGTGACCAGCGTGCCCGCCGGCCGCGCTGTCCGGCCGATTCCCGGAAGGCGAGGGTGGGTCGCCGACATCGCGGGCTCCGGACCCGGCCGGGGGCGTGGACTGTCACCGTGGCGCTTACGGACCGTCCGTGAGCGGTGACGCCCGGGTGACGCCCCTCCCGCAGACTCGCTGCTGAGGCGAGCGGTGTTCGTGCAGCTCAAACCCCGTCAACCGGCTCCGGCGGGTCACCCGCTCGATCGTCTCGCGCAGGCCGTCGAAGGGGACTTGATGATCAGGACAATGGTCCGGATGCGCGCTCGCCCGGGGTGCGAGCGCGGCGTGGAATCCGCGTGGCGGGCGGTCGCCGGGCAGAGCGGGTCCCTGGCCGGCAACCTCCGGCGGGAACTGCTGGCGGACGCGGCCGATCCGCGGGCGTTCGTCGTCGTCACCGAGTGGGCCGACGAGTCCGCGCTGCGCGACTTCGAGAACGGGCCGGTCGCCGCGCGCCTCGCCGACGCCCTACGCCCGCTGTGCGAGGCGCCCGCGCCGGGCGACTACCGCGCGATGCGCGACCCGGACGGCACGACCCCGGCGATGGTCTTCGTCGACGTCGAGATCACCGTCCCGGCCGCCCGGCGGGCGGAGTTCGACCGCGGCTACGCCGAGGTCACCGAGCGGATGGCCGGGGTGCCCGGGTACCTGCGGGAGGAACTGCTGCGCTCCCCCGGCTCCGACACCCACCACATCTTCGCCGAGTGGCGCAGCGAGGCCGAGTTCTACCGCTGGATCGGCAACCCGGCGCACGCGCAGGAGGAGGCGGGACCGATCGCGCCGTTCCTCCTCAAGGACTTCCGGCGCCGCCTGTTCCATCCGGCGGCCCACCCCGACGACAGGCGGGAACCCAGTACGACGGGCAAGGAGATCGACGTGCACACGACAACGGACGTACTCATCGTCGGCGCGGGGCCCACCGGGTTGACCGCCGCCGTCGAGCTGGCCCGGCGCGGCGTCGACTGCCGGGTGGTGGAGAGGCTGGCCATGCCGTCCGGGCAGGCCGACAAGGCGATCGGCATCCACTGCCGCACGATGGAGATCTGGGAGGACCAGGGCATCGTGCGGGAGGCGATGAACACCGGGATCTGGCTGACCGGCAACATGGTGTTCGTCAACGGCGTGGAGACCCACCGGATGAGCTGGGAGCTGCCGGAGCTGCCGTACGCGCACCTGGGCCTTCCCCAGTACGAGACCGAGCGGCTGCTCACCGAGCGGCTGGCCACGCTCGGGGTGCGCCCGCGGCGGGGCGCCGAGCTGACCACGTTCACCCAGGACGGCGACGGCGTGCTGGCCACGCTCACGCTGGCCGGCGGCGGCACCGAGACCGTACGCGCGAAGTACCTCGTCGGCTGCGACGGCGCGCACAGCAGGGTCCGCGAGCTGCTGGGGCTGACGTTCACCGGCGGGCTGGGCCGGTTCCCGCAGCTGTTCATGCTGGGCGACGTCGACGTGGACTGGGACATGCCCGAGGGCCACCTGCTGCGGTTCCTGCACGAGACCGACGGCCGGATGGACGGCATGCTGGTGTGCGTACCGCTGCGCGGCGAGTCCCGGTACCGCATCGCCACCCTGGCCCCGCCCCGGTTCTTCGCGCAGACCGGCGGGCGGGACGCCCCGCCCGGGTTCAGCGAGGAACTCGCCGCGCCGACCCTCGCCGACGTGCAGGCCGCGCTGGACCACCTCGCCCCGCCCGGCACCCGCGCGTCGAACCTGCGCTGGTCGTCGGTGTTCCGGATCAGTCACGGCATCGTGGACCGGTACGGCGAGGGCCGGGTGTTCGTGGCCGGCGACGCGGCGCACCTGCACCCGCCCGCGGGCGGCCAGGGCATGAACACCGGCATCCAGGACGTCTGGAACCTCGCGTGGAAGCTCGCCCTCGCCGTCCGGGGTGTCGCCGCGCCGGGCCTGCTGGCCAGCTACGAGACCGAGCGCCGCCCGGAGGGCGAGGAAATCGTCGGGCGGGCCGTGCGGATGGCCTTCACCGAGGAACTGGACCGCGACGACCTGAAGCGGCAGTTCCTCCAGGAGATGGGCATGCTGCTCAGCTACTCGCGCAGCCCGTTGGTCGGCGAGTCACTGTCCGCCCCCGACGCCCTGCGCGACGGCCCCGCGCCCGGCGACCTGGCCCCCGACGTGGGCGGCCTGCACCGGCGGGGCGTCGGACACCCGCTGCGGCTGCGCGACCTGACCCGCGGCACCCGGCACACCCTGCTGGTGTACGCGGACCGCTCGGCCGCGGAAGCGGAGGTGGCCGCCGTGGAGAAGCTGTGCGCCGACGTCCGCCGACTGGCGTGCGGGGAGATCGAGGCGTACCTGCTGGCCAGCCCCGACGCGCACGTGCCGGCGATGCTCAACCCGCCGGTCGTACGGGACGCCGCGGGCGAGTTCCGCGCGCGGTACGGCGTCGCCGGCAGCGCCCTGTACCTGATCCGCCCCGACGGACACGTCGGGTTCCGCAGCCAGCCGGTCGACGCCGACGCCCTGCGCAAGAACCTGCACCTGGTGTTCGGGGGTGCCCGGTGACCACCGTGCGCACCGTGCTCGCGATGCGCGCCCGGGAGGGCTGCGAGCAGCAGTTCGAGGCGGAGTGGCTGTCGGCGGCGGAGAAGATCCGCGACCTGGACGGCTGCCTGCGCCAGGACCTGGTTCGCGACGCCGAGGACCCGCGCAGCTACCTGATCATCAGCGACTGGGCCGACCGCGAACGGCTCGACGCCTTCGGCCGCAGCGAGCACCGCGACCACCTGCTGCGGGTGATCCGCGACCTGCGCGAGTCCGCCCAGCGCAACACCTACCAGGTCCTGCACAGCGTACGCAGCGAGGAGTCGTCATGACCGAGCCCGTCGTACCCGCGTCCGAGTACTACACCGACGAGTTCGCAGTCGACCCCTACCCCACCTTCGCCGAGCTGCGGGAGAACGCGCCCGTCTGCCTGGTCAAGGGGCCGCGGTTCGACTCGTACCTGATCAGCAGGTTCGACGACGCGAAGGCCGCGCTGACCGACCCGAGGCTGTCCAAGGACCTGTACGGGCCCGGCCAGCACTACCTGCGGATCTTCGGGCCGAACTCCGAGGCGCTGAACCGGAACATGCTCAACTCGGACCCGCCGGAGCACAGCCGGCTGCGGCGGATCGTGTCGCAGGCGTTCGCCCCGCGCCGCATCGAGGCGCTGCGCCCGCGCGTGGCCCAGATCGTGGACGAGCTGCTCGACAAGGTCGCGCCGCGGGGCGAGGCCGAGCTGATGCACGACTTCGCGATCCCGCTGCCGATGAAGGTGATCTCCGAGCTGATCGGGATCCCGAAGGCCGACCACGACCAGGTCCTCGACTGGACGCAGGTGATCCGCACGTCCGGGTCGTCGAAGAACCCCGAGCGGGACCGGGCGGCCGTGCAGGAGGCACAGCTGCGGCTGCACCACTACCTCGCAGACTTCGTACAGGCCAAGCGCGCGCGGCCCGCCGACGACATCGTCAGCGACCTGATCGCCGCCTGCGACCGGCAGGGGACGCTGTCGGAGTCCGAACTGGTCACCACCACGTTCCTGCTGCTGTTCGCCGGGCACCAGACCACCGCGGACTTCCTCGGCAACGCGACCGTGGCCCTGCTGACCAACCCCGAGCAGCTCGCCCTGCTGCGCGCCGACCCGGAGCTGCTGCCCGCCGCGATCGAGGAGCTGCTCCGGTTCGACGGCCCGCTGCCGGTGGCCAGCCCCCGGATCGCCGCCGAGGACGTCGAGTACCAGGGCGTACGCATCCCGCGCGGCTCGGTCGTCGGCGTGGTGATCAACGCGGCGAACCACGACCCCGCGCACTTCGCCGACCCGGACCGGCTTGACCTCACCCGCGAGCGCGGCCCGCACATCGGCTTCGGCCACGGCGTCCACTACTGCCTCGGGGTCTCCCTGGCCCGGATGGAGGCGCAGATCGCCATCTCGGCGCTGCTGCACCGGCTGCCCGACCTGCGGCTGGCGGTGCCGGCCGAGGAGCTGCGCCGGCTGCCGGCGGCGTCGCCGTTCCGCGGCCTGCTGGAGCTTCCCGTCCGGTTCACCGCCTGATCCCGTACGCCCGACCCGTCCCGCATCCCATCCCAGTCAAGGAGTCGTCATGGTCTTCCGCAACGTGATCGTCTGCCGCATGGTCCCCGGCAGTGAGGACAAGGTCGGCCCGGTCTTCGGGCACTACGACAAGGCCACCCGGCCGCAGGACCTGGGCGTCATCGGGCGGCGCCTGCTGTCGCACAACGACCTCTACATCCACGTCATCGAGCGCCTGCAGGACCCCAAGATCTCGGGCCAGACCCGCGGGCTGCCCGCGTTCCAGAAGATCGCCGAGGAGATCGCGCCGTACGTGACCCCGTACCCGAGGTACTGGAAGAACCCGTCGGACTCGGTGGCGAAGGAGTTCTACCACTGGGCGCCGGACGGGCCGGAGCCCGCCGACACGAAGCTGACCGTGATCGTGGGCCGGATCAAGCCGGGCGCGGAGTCCGACGTGGCGCGCGTCTTCGCCGAGTCCGACGCCGGGTCGCTGCCGAGGGAGCTGGGCGTGAGCGGGCGCTGGCTGTACTCGATCGACGACGTGTACGTCCACCTGCTGGAGCAGGACACCTCCGTCGCCGAGGCCCAACGGCACAACCATCACAAGCCGGCGTTCGCCAAGGTCATGGAGGAGCTGAGCCCGTACATCAGCCCGTACCGGCCGGAGACCTGGCGCGGGCACCAGGACTCGCTGGCGAAGGAGTTCTACCGCTGGCGCGCCGAGGACTGACGGGCCGTCGACGGTGGCGATGCCCGGCGCGTCGGGGACGGGTGGTCAGCTGTCTGTGCGGTTCCTGTGGAGCTGCCCCGTCTGTGCTATCGCCGCCTTCCCGCCACAACCACCACAGGACCCATGGGCACCGGCAGGAAGCCCTCGGCCCCCCTCCGGTGACGAGCTGACGGCGTTGCGCGCGGCCGGCGACTTCCCCGTACCCGGGGTGGTCGTCGGTCCGCGTCCGCGTCGGTGAGGAAACCGCCCCGCGCCGTTCAGGAGCTGAACGGCGCGGGGCGGCCCGCGCGGGGTTCGGGTCACCCGCGCGGGCGGAGCCAGCCGAGGAAGCGGTCCGTCAGGTCCGCCGGAGGCGCAGCCGGGTCCAGTTCGGCCAGTTGCTCGACGGCCTCGATCATCAGGCCGGCGAGGTAGATGCCGAGGGCGGCACGGTTGCCCCGGTACTCGCCGAGGAGGCGCAGCTTCGCGGGCGAGCAGGGCCAGGCGATCCCGCACGCCAGACAGCGCCAGGTGGGACGGGTCGGCAGGTGCTCCCGACGGCCCCTCACCCCGGCACCCGGACCCGGTTCACGTTGGCGATCGGGCGTACGAACTGCGGGCTGGCGGCGCGGGTGAGATGCAGGACTTCGCCCGCCCTGATCGCGTACGCCGTCACCGGGCATCGCCGTATCCGCGCATGGTCTGGGCGGGGGTGCGCAGCTCACCGGCCAGGTGCCAGAGGACCTGGGTCGCGACGTCGTAGCGGGGTACCCGTGGTGCCGGGATCATCGGGCCGGAGGGCGGTGGGTCATCGTGGGCCGGCGGGCGCTCGGGCTTCGGTGTCGGCCTGCGCTCGTCCCGGCGTACGTCGCGCGGCGCACAGTGCCGGCCACGCCGGAAGCGGTGACGCCCTCCCATTGGTTCCCCTCCCTGTCGATTGGAGAGGGGCCGCCGTGCCATCGGCGGGAAAACCACGGCGGCCCCCGGTGACAGGACGCGACCGCCGGGATGATGCCTCCTCCACCGGCCACGCCGTCCTGGGGACCCACTTTGCCGAGGGTTGTGATACAAACACACCGCGTAGCAGTTTGAGAGTCAGCCAAGTTGGACATTCCACAGGAGATTCGGGATGAACCGAGCTGTCGCCGAAGCCATGGTCGCCACCGGCCACACCGCCGAGAGTCTTGCAGAGCAGGTAGGGGTAGACCCCAAAACGGCTGCCCGCTGGGCAAATCCGGGACACGTCCCGCAGTCTCGGCACCGGGCGAAGGTCGCAGCGCTCCTCGAACGTGAAATCTCCGACCTCTGGCCGGACCTGCTGAAGCGACGCGAGCCCGGCTGGTTCCGCCCGTGGATGGAGATCGAACGCGAGGCCGTCAGCCTGCGGGCCTTCCAACTCGCGTGGGTGCCGGGCATCCTCCAGACCGAGGCGTATGCGCGGGCGACGGTCGAAGGTGAAGGCCTGTCACCGGAACGCGTCGACGAAGTGGCGTCAGCTCGCAACGCCAGGCATGCCATTCTGCGCCGCCAGGGCGGGCCCCTTTACATCGCAGTGATCGATGAAGGGGTTTTGCGCCGGAGCGCGTACGGTAACCGGGCCCTCATGGCTGAGCAACTCGACTTTCTCGTCGAGTGTGCGCAGCTCCCCGCCGTTCAGATACACATCGTGCCGTCCGATGTCGGCATGTACCCGGGCCTCGGCGGGCCGTTCACCATCGCGGAGATGCCCGACGGGGCGCGCGTAGCGTACGTGGACAGTCAGATGACGGCGCAGATCTTCGAGCAGCCGGCCGGCATTGCTACCCTAGAGCGACGCTGGGAACGCATCCGCGGCGAGTCCCTCCCCCGAGGGCGCTCCCTGGACCTTCTGAAAGAAGCGGCACGATCATGGACCTGAGTGACGCCCGGTGGCGCAAGAGCACGAAAAGCGGGAACAACCAGGGCGACTGCGTCGAGGTGGCCGACAACCTGCCCGGCGTCGTCCTCGTCCGCGACTCCAAGAACCGAGACGGCGGAGCGCTGACCTTCACCCCCGCGAGCTGGCGCGGCTTCGTCGACCTGGCGAAGAAGATCGGCCCGCTCGGCTGAACCCTTAAATCCATAGCCCCCAATCAACGGAGGGCCCACGGGTCTGGACCTGACGGGAGGATGGCACGGTCATAGACCTGAGTGACGCGCAGTGGCGCAAGAGCACAAAAGGCGGCAACAACGGGGTGACTGCGTCGAGGTGGCCGACAACCTGCCCGGCGTCGTCCTCGTCCGCGACTCCAAAAATCGGGCTCTCCTGCTAGTTCTGTGGGTGGCGGTGGTTGATCATCGGCCGGGTAGGGGTGGGCATAGGCCGCCTCGGGTGAGGTCGGCGATGGCGATGAGCGCGTCGGGGCTGTGGTAGCCGTAGGCGCGTCGGGTCAGGACGCGCAGGTGGGTGTTGGTCGCCTCGACCCGCGCGTTGGACAGTCCGCTGTCGAGGGTGTTGTGTAGCTCGGGTAGGTGGCGGCGGATCTTCTTCGCGACCTTCGCCATTGCGGGGATCTTCGACCGGGCGGCCCATCGCAACCAGGCGGCCAGTAGCAGCTTGCCGTCCTCACCCTTGATCTTGATAAGTTCGCGGAACTGTTCCTTGAGCAGATACGCCCTGTACAGGGGCCGGTTGGTGGCCTGGATCGAGGCGAGGGTCGCCTTCTGCGTGTCGGACAGCCGACCCGGGTTCTTGCGCAGCGCCCACCGCGCGCCTTTGCAACTCGACGCCCTGCGCGGCGGCGTAGGCGAACACGTCGGCCAGGGTGCGCAGCCGTACGCCGGGCATGCCGGGCACCGCGAACCCACGAGCGGCCGGCAGTGGACGGATCTCGTCCACCGCTCGGGTGATGGTGGCGCGGTCGACGTTGTAGAACAGGGCCAGGGCGGCGTGCGGGAGTTGGAAGCGCAGCACGACCAGGGTGGCGATGACCCGGTCGGTGAAGGTCAGGTCGTGGTCGGGGCCGGCGCCGGCAGCGCGGATGCGGTCACGACCACGGCGTTCGCGCAGCCTTGACTCCTGCTGCGTGGTCCATGGGTCGGCCAACTCGACGATCAGCTTGGCCAGCCGTCGGCGAGGAATCCCCGTGCAGATACGATGAGACAAGGCCGTGCGGGCCCATCCTGACGTCACAATCACGATCGTCCCGCACGGCCCTTTCCGTGATCAAGGCGGGGTCGGTCAGCTATCGCGCACCAAATCGTCAATGATCCCCGGTGCATGAGCGTTAGGAAAACCTCATGTCCGGCCCCTGCCAGGTGGCCCAGGCCCCGGGGTTCCCGCCGTCGCCGGCCTGATCGTCGATGCGCGACTGGCCGGGGTCAATGTCGGGATCGGGCCACCCCGGGTCCGTCCGTCCACCCCGCCTGCCAGGACGACCCGGTGGGGCGTCCGGGGCGTCCAGCGGCCCGGGTAGCCCGGGCAGGCTCGTGCCCGCCAGCGGGGCAGGTGCCAACGTATCCCCGTGGTCCAGCCAGGACAGGTCCTCACTACCCTGCGGGCGGCGGTCCGGTTCGGGGGCAGGGCCCGGCACCAATGCTTGCCCAGGCCGACCCGGATCGGTCACCCTGTACCGCGCCGCCCCGCCACCGTGTGCTTCCTGGACCAGCTGCAGCAGACCACGGTCGCGCAATGCCACGATCCGGTTATGCACCGTCGACGGCGGTATGGATGTCGCCGCGGCGATGGCTGGCTCGCTGGCGGTGATGATCCCGTCGCCGTCCATCCGGTCGATCAGGGCGTCCCACAACTTCGGCAGCTGATCCCGCTGCCGTTTTCTGGTGGCGATGTGGCCGACGTGCTGGTCGAACAGCGTCTGGGCATCATTCCGGTTGCGTACCCACTGGCTGCCCTCGGGAAGGGCCGGCAACGATGCTTGCCGGGGCTCACCCGGATCGCTCACCCCGTACCGCGCCGCCCCGCCACCGTCACCTTCCTGGACCAACTGCAGCAGACCACGGTCGCGCAATGCCCCGATCCGGTCATGCACTGTCGTCCGCGGTATGGATGTCGCCGCGGCGATGGCTGGCTCGCTGGCGGTGATGATCCCGTCGTCGTCCATACGGTCGATCAGGGCGTTCCACAACTTCGGCAGCTGTTCCCGTTGCTGCGTTGTGGTGGCGATGTGGCCGACGTGCTGCTCGAACAGCCTCTCGGCCTCATCCCGGTCGCGCACCCACCGGCTGCCCGCAGTGAGGTCCTCACTACCCTGCGGGCGGCGGTCCGGTTCGGGGGCAGGGCTCGGCACCGATGCTTGCCCAGGCTGACCCGGATCGCTCACCCTGTACCGCGCCGCCCCGCCACCGTATGCTTCCTGGACCAGTTGCAGCAGACCATAGTCGCGCAATGCCACGATCCGGTTATGCACCGTCGACGCCGGTATGGATGTCGCCGCGGCGATGGCTGGCTCGCTGGCGGTGATGATCCCGTCGCCGTCCATCCGGTCGATCAGGGCGTTCCACAACTTCGGCAGCTGATCCACCCGCTGCCGTGTTGTGGTGGCGATGTGGTCGGCGTGCTGGTCGAACAGCCTCTCGGCCTCATCCCGGTCGCGTACCCACTGGCTGCCCTCGGGAGGGGCCGGCAACGATGCTTGCCGGGGCTGACCCGGATCGCTCACCCTGTACCGCGCCGCCCCGCCACCGTATGCTTCCTGGACCAGCTGCAGCAGACCACGGTCGCGCAATGCCACGATCCGTTTATGCACCGTCCGCTGCGGTATGACTGTCGCCTTGGCGAGGGCTGGCTCGCTGGCGGTGATGATCCCGTCGCCGTCCATCCGGTCGATCAGGGCGTCCCACAACTTCGGCAGCTGTTCCCGCTGCTGCGTTGTGGTGGCGATGTCGGCGTGCTGGTCGAACAGCGCCCGGGCATCATCCGGGGTGCGCACCCACTGGCTGTCCGCGGTGGGTTGGGGTTGGGGTTGGTCGGGGTGCAGTGGGGCGGTGGTGGGTGGCTCGTCGGCCGGGTGATGGGGGGTGTCGCCGGCGTGGAGAGTGCCGGCGTCGGTGCGGGTCACCGCTGGGGATGGTTGCCAGTCCATGTCCGGCCCCTGCAAGGTGGCCCAGTCGCTGGGGTTCCCGCTGCCCTCGCCGGCCTGATCGTCGATGCGCGGCTGGCCGGCATCGGTGGACATCCCAGCACCGTGGGCGGTCACATCAATGCCGAGATCCGGCCACCCCGGTTCCGTC
Organism: Micromonospora olivasterospora; assembly: GCF_007830265.1. NCBI lineage: Bacteria > Bacillati > Actinomycetota > Actinomycetes > Micromonosporales > Micromonosporaceae > Micromonospora > Micromonospora olivasterospora. The sequence continues at coordinate 5,113,454 of NZ_VLKE01000001.1, read as the reverse complement.
CACCCCGCCTGCCAGGACGACGCGGTGGGGGCGTCCGGGTCGCCCAGCAGCCCGGGCAGCCCGGGCAGCCCCGTGCCCGCCAGCGGGGCAGGTACCAGCCCGGACATCGGCGACTGAGGTGCCGGATCCTGTACGCCCGGTCCGGGCGGGATCGACTGAGGCCCTGGGGACTGGCTGGGCTGGTCGCCGCTGGGCGGCGACCACGATGTCGGGTCGGTCGGGGCCTGCGGCCAGGTCGGATCCATCGGTTGCGGCCCGGGGCCGGGTTCCGTGTCCATGGCCGTGGGCGGGCCGACCCACGCCGGATGGAGCGGATCAAACGGATCGAGGGCTGGGTCCCCCTGCCAGGTGGCCCAGTCGCCGAGGTTCCCGCTGCCGTCGCCGGCCTGATCGCGCGACTGGCCGGGATCGGTGGACATCCCAGCACCGTGGGCGGTCACATCAATGCCGAGATCCGGCCACCCCGGTTCCGTCCGCCCCGCCTGCCAGGACGACGCGGTGGGGGCGTCCGGGTCGCCCAGCAGCCCGGGCAGGCTCGTGCCCGCCAGCGGGGCAGGTACCAGCCCGGACATCGGCGACGTATCCCCGTGGTCCAGCCAGGACAGGTCCTCACTACCCTGCGGGCGGCGGTCCGGTTCGGGGGCAGGGCCCGGCACCGATGCTTGCCCAGGCCGACCCGGATCGCTCACCCTGTACCGCGCCGCCCCGCCACCGTGTGCTTCCTGGACCAGCTGCAGCAGACCACGGTCGTGCAATGCCCCGATCCGGTTATGCACCGTCTGCCGCGGTGTGGATGTCTCCGCGGCGAGGGCTCGCTCGGTGGCGGTGATGATCCCGTCGCCGTCCATGCGGTCGATCAGGACGTTCCACAACTTCAGCAGCTGATCCACCCGCTGCCGTGTTGTGGTGGCGATGTGGTCGGCGTGCTGGTCGAACAGCCTCCGGGCCCCGTCCGGGTCGCGCACCCACTGGCTGCCCTCGGGAGGGGCCGGCAACGATGCTTGCCGGGGCTGACCCGGATCGCTCACCCTGTACCGCGCCGCCCCGTGACCGCGACTTTCCTGGACCAGCTGCAGCAGACCACGGTCGCGCAATGCCACGATCCGGCGATGCACCGTCGGCTGCAGTGTGGATGTCTCCGCGGCGAGGGCTGGCTCGCTGGCGGTGATGATCCCGTTGTCGTCCATCCGGTCGATCAGGGCGTTCCACAACTTCAGCAGCTGATCCACCCGCTGCTGCGTTGTGGTGGCGATGTGGTCGGCGTGCTGGTCGAACAGCCTCTCGGCCTCATCCCGGTTGCGCACCCACTGGCTGCCCGCGGGAAGGGCCGGCAACGGTGCTTGCCGGGGCCGTGGCCGGGGCGCTCCCGCCGGCCGAGGCGGCTGACCCGGATCGCTCACCCTGTACCGCGCCGCCACACCACGGCGTGCTTCGTGGACCAGCTGCAGCAGACCACTGTCGCGTAATACCCCGATCCGGTAATGCACCGTCTGCCGCGGTGTGGATGTCGCTGCGGCGAGGGCTGACTCGGTGACGGTGATGATCCCGTCGGCGCCCATATGGTTGATCAGGGCGTTCCACAGCTTCGGCAGCTGTTCCTGCTGCTGTGTTGTGGTGGCGATGTGGTCGGCGTGCTGGTTGAACAGCGTCTGGGCATCATCCTGGTTGCGCACCCACTGGCTGCCCGCAGTGGGTTGGGGTTGGTCGGGGTGCAGCGAGGCGGGGGTGGTGGGTGGCTCGTCGGCCGGGTGATGGGGGGTGTCGCCGGCGTGGACAGTGCCGGCGTCGGTGCGGGTCACCGCCGGGGAGGGCGCGGGGGATGGTTGCCAGTCCATGTCCGGCCCCTGCCAGGTGGCCCAGTCGCCGAGGTTCCCGCTGCCGTCGCCGGCCTGATCGCGCGGCTGGCTGGGGTCGGTGGACATCGCAGCACCGTGGGTGGTCACATCAATGTCGGGATCCGGCCACCCCGGTTCCGTCCACCCCGCCGTCCAGGCCGACGCGGCCGGCCCTGCCGTCCAGGCCGACGCGCTGGGGGCGTCCGGGTCGTCCAGCGGCCAGGGCAGCCAGGGCAGCCCCGTGTCCGCCGGCGAGGCAGGTGCCAGCCCGGACATCGGCAGCGCATCCCAGTCGTCCAGCGGCCCGGGCAGCCCCGTGTCCGCCGGCGAGGCAGGTGCCAGCCCGGACATCGGCAGCGTATCCCAGTCGTCCAGCCAGGACAGGTCCTCACCCTGCGGGTGGTCCGGTCCGAGGGCAGGGCCCGGCACCGGCAATTCCGCCTTTGGATCCCGCGACGGGCCCCGCATCCACTGGGCCGCGGACGCCGGGCCAGGAGCAGACGGGTGGCCGTCTTGCGCTGGATCGGGTGACTGCCCGTGGGAGGTGTTGCCGGCCCACCGGTGCCGGCCGCCAGCGGCGGCGAAGTCCTCCTGGTCCGGCCAGCGGACGCCGGGTTCCTGGCCGTTGTCGATGATGTCCGCGGTCCGTACCGCCTCCACGAGATCCGGTCCGAACAACTCCACCGAGGCGTCCGAGAACAACACCGACCGCACCGGCTCGTCCACGTGTGGCCGCAACTCGCCGGGTATCTGGTCCACCTCGTGCGTGGACGACATCAGCCGCCGGGCGCGCAGCCGGGTACGCAGCCATTCACCGAAGGAGGTGGCCTGTCCCGGTGCCTGCCATGCCGCGTCGCACCAGACCAGCATGATGTCGGGTGCGTCGCCGCCGCGCTGCCGCGCCTGCGCGACGGCGTGTCGCCAGGCGGGCGAGGCGGTGAGCATCCGGAGGAACAAGGCCTGGCGCACCGGATCGTCGGCCAGCCGCTCGGCCAGGTTCCGGTGCCCGGCGATGGTGAACCATCCCCGCACCCGCGGCAGCGCCCGCGCCGCCGTGCGGTCCGCCGCCGCCGCGTCCGGATCCGCCGCCGCCGGGTCTGCGAAGTACACCCCGCTGAACGTGTCCGCCATGACGATGTCCCTGGACACCTCGAACAGTCGGGGCAGGACCCCGTCCGGCGACGCCGTCTGGATACCGAGGTCCGCGGCGAGGCGGCGCAGCTGAGCGTCGCTGGCACGGCCGTAGCCGCCGCTGGCGAGCTCGTGGATTCGTTGCCCGGCCGACCCGGTAGCCGCGACGGCCGGCTCGCCGAGACCGCCAGAGCCGGCACCGACCGGTTCGTCCAGCACCGACACACCACTGATCGAACCCGAGTCCCCGAAACCGGTCGAATCCGTGTCCCTGGAGCCGAGATCGGGGCCGAACACCCCATCGCTTGCGGCAGACACGTCACTGACCGGGGTCGTGTCGCTGGCGTAGATCGGCGTGGCGTCAACGCGGAAGGCAGCGCCGCCCGGCTCCGTACTGCGGGCGCTGGCCGTGTCCGGAGTGCCCGGCATGCCGGGCGTGCTGCCGTCGGCCTGCGTGAGCACCTGATGGTATCCATCCACCCAGTCCCCTCGGAACAGTTCGGCGAGGGTGTCGTGACCGGCCGGGTCGACACCGTAGCGGTGGGCCAGGGCGGTGAACTGCTTTTCTGCCAGGCTGGCCGCGGCTGCGGTGTGCTGCTCGACAGTCACCGACACTGCCGGCGCGCCGGTACGCCAGCTTACCGGGGCGTCCGCCGGGAACGGGCTGACGTGCGGTGCGGTGATATCGGCAATGGTCGCAGCCGAGAAACGGGCGGGCAGGTCGGTGACCACCTGCCGGACCACGTCCGCCACGGCACTGACCCGCGCGGCGTCGGGACCGGCCACCACAGCGGGCAGCACAGCGGGCAGCACTGCGGGCAGCACTGCGGGCAGCGCGGAGGTGCCGAGGATCGCATCGAGGCTTCGGTCCACCCAGTTCCGCGTTTCCCTCTCGACCACCTCGACCGCGGCGGCGGACGGCACGCCCGCGCCCGACGACGTGCCAGCGCCTGCCGGCGTGCCGGGGCCTGTGGGTAGGCCGGCGGCGAGGTACCGGTCGATGTGGTGTTGAACGGCCAGGTGCGCAATCGCGCGCAGCGCCTGCCGGTCGAACTCCGCCGGCAGCCCGGCGACGATCTGCTGCGCCCGTACCTCGGCCGGGACCTGCCCACCCGGGAACGCCAACGCCTCGGCCATCCGGGCCACCGCCCGCTGCCGAACACCCGTCAAAAATCCCTCGGTCAGCGCGGCAGCGGGCAGACCGACCGCGGACAGGAAACCCGCAACAACCCGATCACCCCGCCGGGCCTCGACCCACCCGGCGAAAACCCCCTCGACCGGCACGGCGAGCGCGGCCATGCTCTCGCCCGCCCGAGCCACCCCGGCCAGCAACCCACCGTAACGATCCACCAGATCCTGCTGGAACCGATACCACCGCTCCACCACCGGCCCACCCGCTGCCACAACCCACGCCGGCACCGGCGCAGCCGGCACCGACAGGCTCGGCACCGACCACGACGGCACCGACCACGACGGCACCGACAGGTCCAGGCGCGGCGCGGGCAGGTGCAGCAGCTTCGGCGCGGGCAGGTTCAACCCCGGCAGCGGCGGCGGCGGGGTGGACGGCGGGGCCTGCCCGCCGGCACCCACAGCCTTCGGATCATCGACCCCAGCCCGGTACCCCGTGAATGTGTCTCCACCAACCGGTGGCGGCGCCACCGGCATGACCGGCTTCCCGTCGGGCGTGAGGTCGATACGAGGCATCTGAACCCGGGGCCCATTCATGGCGCGCCTCACGACGAGCCCGAGGCCGCTCGCGGCCGCCCCGCCCGCCCCCGACAGCGCCCCGGACAGAAGATCGGCACCGAGATTGCCGGTGTCGTAGTACCCATCGACCATCAGGCTGGCACCGATACCGAACAGCCCCTCCGTGCCGGTCTCCAACACCGGCCGCGTCAACAGATCGGTCAACAGCATCCTGGTGCTGTCCGACAGGCCGAGTTTGCCGACCGCGGCGGCGACCGCGCCAGCGGCCTTGCCCAACGCCGGCCCGCCCACCGTGCTCAGCAACGCCACCGCCCCCGCGTACGCCGCCTGCTTACCGACCGCCGACCAGTTCACCCCCGACTGCAAACCATCGGTCATCATCGACACCTGCGCCAACAAGGCAGAACCCGGCATGAACAACATCTGCATCGCCGTGCCACTCGCCGCCGACCGCACCAACGCCGAACGCAGGACCACCTGGATGACCGTCCGCGCCTCCGCCAGGTGCGCCATCGCCCCCACGGGATTCCAGAACCACATCGCGGCGGCGGCGGCGAACTCGGCCTGCATGAAGGAGAACATCGCCACCGTCGTACGCTTGCCGGTCTCCGTCTCCAGGAAGAACTTCTTCTCCGCCTCCACCACGGCGAGCATCAGATCGGCCGTCTCGGCCATCTTCCCCACGAACGGAACGGTCTGCGCCACGAACCGGTCGAAGGCCTCACCCTCCCCCGCCGCCCGGACCGCCCTGACCGTCTGCTCCAGCAACGGACCCAGCACCGTACGCACCCGATACGCCAGCATCTCCAGCGTGCCGATGTCATCCCACAACAACGGCAACCTCGCCCGGGACACCCTCATCCCAGTGAACGCTTCCAAAGCCCGCAACGAACTCTCACTGAGCTCAACAGTCGAAAAAGCGGCGGCAGCCAACAGCGCAACGCTCCTTCCCCGCCCCGGAGCGGACTTCCGCTTTCGGCGTCGGCAAGACAGATCCGGTATTTTGGGCTCTTGTGATGTTCTCGTGGGTGGGTTGACGCCCTGATCGACAGGGCACGCCGTGTCCCGTCCAGGTTTCTGGCTTGTCGAAGGTCAGGAACTGAAGATCAGGAAACGGCGTGCGTTTGACCAGAGTATTGCATCGACAGGCAGGGCTGGAACGGGCCGCCGTCGAGGGTGTGCGCCTCGATGACGACACCGACGGTGAGGTCTTGGTGATCTCTGCCCGGCCGCGCAAGGGCGCGGCGCGTCGCTGCGGGCGCTGCCGGGCTCGCGCGCCGTGGTACGACCGCGGCTGGGGCAGGCGGTGGTGGCGGCACCTGGACTTCGGCACGCTGCGGGTGGTCATCGAGGCCGCCGTGCCTCGGGTCGACTGTGCCGAGCACGGGCCGACGGTGATCGCGGTGCCGTGGGCGCGTCACGGTGCCCGGTTCACCACGGCGTTCGAGGACACCGCGGCGTGGCTGGCCGCGCGCACGTCCGCGTCGGCGGTGACCGGGCTGCTGCGCATCGCCTGGCGCAGCGTGGTCGCTATCGTCGGCCGGGCCGTCGACGCCGCCGCCGGCGCCGATCGACTGGCCGGACTCAAACGGATCGGCATCGACGAGGTTGCCTACGGCAAGGGCCACGCTACCTGACCCTGGTCGTCGATCACCGCTGACCTTCACCCCATCGAGCTGGCAAGGCTTCATAGACCTGGCGAAGGAGATCGAGCCGGCCGGCTGACTCCCGTCCACAATCGACGGGTCCTCGGCGGACGTCGGGGATCTACGGCGTTCCTGGTTGCTGGGGACGCGGGCGCTCCGCCTCGCTGACGCACCGTTCCACGCTCCTGCCGGTCGTCGACATCCTGGCTCACTACCCGCACTGACCGTGTCTCACAGGCACATGATCAGCCTGGGTTGACGTTGACTACCCCAGCGCAGAGGCGGAAGCTATGGTGACCAATCAGACTTTTGCCGCGTTACGGGGGGGGTGCGCTGTGTGGTGGACCGGCGGCGGAATTGTGGCTCTCGTGTTTCCCGCCATCGCAGTCGCCGTGGGCTACCAACTTCTGGGCTATCCCGGGGTGCCGTTTGGTTTCGTCGTGGCAGGCATCGCGACCTGGTATGTCGGACGCCTCATGAACCGGAGTTCCGACGGCCCCGACAAGTATCACAACACGCACACCTTTTTCTCGATCCCGGTGCAGTACTGGTCCTTCCTCTGGCTGTTCTTCGCGCTGGCACAGACCATCAACATGATGCTCGGGACGGCTGGTTGGCAGCAGTAGTGCGCCCGCCGGCTATCGTCCCCGGTGATGGCGGAGTCCGCGTCCACCCCGGCGGGCACCTACACCGTCACCGTCACCGGCACCGGCTCGGTGACCCGCACCGCGACGTACACCCTGACCGTCGGCTCCGGCGGCTCGTGTGGCAGCCCCGGCCAGAAGCTCACCAACCCGGGCTTCGAGTCCGGCGCCACCGGCTGGACGCAGACCTCCGGGGTGATCGGCCAGCACGGCGCCAGCGGCCAGCCGACGCGTAGCGGCACCTGGAACGCCTGGCTGAACGGGTACGGCGTCAGCCACACCGACTACCTGTACCAGAACGTGACGCTGCCCTCCGGGTGCAGCAGCTACACGTTCAGCTTCTGGCTGCACGTCGACAGCGCCGAGTCCACCACGACCACCGCGTACGACACGCTGCGGGTCGAGGTGCTCAACTCGACCGGCTCGACCGTGCTGGGCACCCTGGCCACCTACTCGAACCTGAACAAGGCGACGGGCTACAGCCAGAAGTCGTTCAGCCTGGCCGCGTACGCCGGGCAGACGATCCGGCTGCGCTGGTACGGCGTGGAGGACTCCTCGCTGCAGACCTCGTTCGTCATCGACGACACCGCGCTCAACGTGTCCTGATCCGCGCTGAATGAAGCGGCCCCCGCTCGGTCCGAAGCCATTTCGGACCGGGCGGGGGCCGCCGTACTTTCGGTCTAGCTGACGGTCACGGAAACCGTCGTCGGCGGCTGTTGCAGCTGCCCGTAGTTGTCGACCGCCCGGATCACGACGGTGTAGGCACCCGCCGGGACCACCGGTGACGTGTACGCGAAGTTCGACCCCGGCGAGCCCGGGCTGGTGAGGAAGGTCGGGATCCACGGCACGGTGCCCGAGACGAACGCACCGGAGGCGTTCATCCCCTTACCCGTGCTGTCGATGATCTGGATCTCCACCTTGGCCATCCCGACGTCGTCCACGGCCCGGCCGCTGACCACGATCCTCGACTCGGTGTAGACGTCGCCGTTCTTGGGCACGAGGAGGCTCAGCTCCTGCCGCGGGTCGAGGTCGCCCGGGTACACGAGGTACTTGGCGGTGGCGCCGACGGTCGAGCCGTCCTGCTGGCCGGCCGTGTCGACCGCCCACGCCTCGACGCTGTACTCGCCCTTGGTCGGCAGGTCGATCGAGAGGGTGAACGTGGTGCTCGTCGCGCCGGGCGAGGCGAGCGTCGCGTTCACCGTGGCGAAGTTCGCCGCCATGGTGCCGTTGGGCTGCACGTACCGGCCGGTGTCCAGGTCGCGCAGCGCCACCCTCACGGCCTGCACGCCCTTGTCGTCGGTCGCGGTGCCGGCCAGGTCGAGGTGCAGCTGGTCGATGTTCTGGTCGACGCCGGTGAAGTTCAGCAGGCCGTTCGGGAAGGCGTCGCCGGGCACCTGGGCGGTGACGACGAGCCGACCCATGTTGGCCGTCGACGTGCTCAGGCCCAGGTTGTCGGTGGCCCGTACCGCGAAGTCGTACACACCGGGCGTGAGCGGCACGGTCGTGTAGGACCAGTTGTACGACGGCGCGTTGAGGTTCACCGGCGAGATCCGGTAGAGGGCCGCGACCGCGTCGACGCCCCACGTGCCGTCGGCGGCCAGCGCCTCGCGGGTGCTGTTGTTGCGCAGGTAGACCTCGACCGACTTGAGGGTGCCGTCGTCGCTGGCGGTGCCGGAGAAGGTGAGCGTGCCGCCGGGCGCGACGGTGAGGGTCGCGGGGAGGGCGGGCGGGGTCATCGGCACCGGGGTGCTGATGGCCACCGTGGGCGGGACGCCGGTCGCCGAGACGATCCAGTCCCGGCTGTCGCCGCGCAGGTCGCTCTGACCGGCGTTGTCGATGGCGGTGGCGGTCATCTTCCAGTCGCCCTCGGTGGGCAGGGTCACCTGGTACTGCCAGGTGGTCGACGTCGCGCCGATGACGTCCGGCTCGCCGCGGAACGTGTTGTAGACCGGGGCGACCGTCCCGTCGTCCTGCAGGTACTGGTTGTCGGACCGGCGGAACGAGTACGTCATCGCGGTGACGCCCTTGTCGTCGCTGGCGGTGCCGGTGGCGACGAAGCTCAGGGCGGCGACCAGGCCCGTGCCCGGCGAGGTGATCTTCGTGGCCGGCGGCAGGTCGTCGAAGCTGAAGGTCTCGATCTTCTTGATGGCCTTCGTGGTGTCGTCGACGCCGTCCCGGCCGAAGGTCTTGGCCTGGAGCTGGTACTCGCCGACGGGCAACGACAGGGTGAGCGACCAGGAGGTCGAGGTCGCGTTCACGGTGTCGACCGTGACGTTGATGCTCTTGGCGGAGCCCCACGTCACGAGGTCGTCCTGCAGCCACTTCCGGGAGTTGCGGTCCTGGATCTCGATGCCGACCTTCTTGACGCCGGCCGGGGAGGTCGCCTGGCCCTCGATCGTGAACGGCGCGTTGGCCTGCTTGACCGTCCCCTCGATGGGCGTGACGATCGCCGTGTCGACCGGCGAGGGCGTCGCCGGGGCGAGCCCGAAGAACCCGACCCGGCCGACCGACAGGCCGCCCTTGGTGTTGCCGTCGCCGCCGACGAGGAGGCCCCGCGGGGTGGCCAGCATGGCCTTGTCCCCCTCGTACGAGCTGGAGCCCGGGTTCCACTCCAGCGCCGTGCCCGTCGCCGGGTCGAGCGCGCCGATGTGGTCACGGCGGACCACCTGGTCGCCGAGGCCGTAGCCGCTCAGCCCCTGGCCCGTGCCGTACCCGACGTTGTCGAGCCCCGGCCACGGGACGTTGGAGGTCGGCGACTCCTGCCAGCTGAAGTGGCCGCCGACGTACACCGCGGCCTCCGTGATGGCGACGGAGTAGACGCTGTCGAAGTGGCGCGACACCCAGATCGGCTCGACGTGGTCGCCGCCGGCCACCGGGAAGGCCATCGCCGTGTCGTTGATCGGCGGACGGTCGCCGCCCGAGCCGCTGGTGACGACGAAGTACGAGTCGTCCGGGGCGATGTCACCGGCAAAGACCCGCTGGATCCCGCCGACGAAGGAGAGGTTGTCCTCCCACAGGCGCGTGCGCCACGGCAGGAGGGCCTTCGTGGCGGTGTCGACGAGACCGACGCCGTACCGGTCCTGGCCGGCGATCTGCCGACCGGTGTGGACGACCAGCAGCTTGCTGCCGTCGTGGGTCAGCTTGAGCTGCTGCACGGTGAGCATGCCGCCGACGCCGATGCCGCCGGACAGGGGCAGGTTGAATCCGCTGTCCACCGCGCCCGTGGTCGGGTTGAGCGCGGCCAGGGCGGGGCGGTTCACGCCGTTGATCTTCGTGAACTGGCCGCCCACGTACACCGCGGTGTTGCTCACGGCCAGCGCGGTCCCGCGGCCGTTGCCCTGGGCGGTGAACGCCGCGCTCGGCGCGCCGGTGACCGGGTCGAGCCGGGCGACCTTGCGCTTCGTGAGACCGCCGACGGTGTTGAACGAGCCCGCGACGTACAGGGCCGAGCCGTCCGGCGAGGCCTCGACGGCCTCGACGGAGCCGTCGAACGTCGGCCGGAAGCTCGTGTCGATCCTGCCGGTGTCGATGTTGTACGAGGCCAGTGACGGCTGCGCGAGCGGCGTCTCGCCGACGTTGGCGATCGACGTGAAGGAGCCAGCGACGAAGACCCGGCTGCCGATCACCTCGATGTCCGTGATCTCACCGTCGGTGATCCTCGGTACGTCGTTGCGCGGCGTGCTGGAAACCAGCCCGCTGTGCCCCGGGACGGCCTGGGCCGCCACGACGAGGCGCGCGGTAGTGCTGGCGGACGTGCCCGCCACCGTGGCTGCGGCCGCCGGTTGGCCTGTCAACATGACAGCCGCGGCAACCAGACCCGCGGCGGCGCGGCTCCGATAACGCATCTAGTCAACCCCCTGTAAAACGCCCGCATCGCGTGCCGGGTCGACCCCGGCAACGTCACCCGCCGGCGTGCCGGAGGTCACCGTAGGGAACCGCCTCTCTCTGTGGATAGTCCAGTGCCAGAAACCGACTGAACGACACGGAATCCGGTCCCCCCGGTGGGCCGCGTCACCTTGGCATCCAACCCCGTCCCGCCGATCGGATCGAGGCAAGATCATCCATCGGGTCGCCGGCCGGGGCGGGAAGGGGCCGAAGGGCGGCCGCTGCCCCGCCTTTCGGCCCCGGTCGCGACAGGCTCAGCAGCTGACCGCGTTCTGGGAGTACGCGACGAGCGCGCCCAAGCTCGCCCGGGCGCGGCAGTAGCCGCGCTCCGCCCGGGGAAAGCCCGCGCGGACCGGCGTCACCAGCGTGCGTCTCCCGGTGTCCCGCGTCCCGCGGGTGCCTCGTTCACCGTGCGGCACGCCGCGGACAGCGCGGCCAGCACACCTGCCGGGTCGTGCACGACGCGGTGCCCGTCACTGACGACCCGGCGGGTGCCCGGGTCGACCGGGTCGATGTCCGCCCAGCTCACCGGCACGACACCCAGCTCGACCTCGAATCCGGAGGGGCGACGCACCCGGATCTCCCGGAGCGGCCCCCACCGCGCACCGAACGCGCTTCCTGTGATCGTTCCTCCGTCACCATGCGCCCAAGCCTGTCACGAACCCCCGGGCCGGGCAGTCACCCGCGTGCGGGATTGCCGCCGACGAAACCGGTCACGGCCGGGGGACGCCGTTCTGTCGCGAACGCGACAAGCAAACCGACCGCGCGCCGGGCGCGCCCGCCCTTCGGCCGGCCGAAACCCCTTTGACATGGGTATATGTTTGAACCAGCGGGCCGGCCCCCGCAGGCCTGCCGAGCGGCGTCCCTGCCGCCGCCGCGACGGTCGGCGGTCGCGACAGGGCCGTCGCCGGTCGACGCCCGCACCGCATGGCGACAGAGGGGAGAGCGCCATGGGGAGCACCAGGGAGGGGAGCCGTGGCCGCGGGCGAACGGCCCCCGCCGCCGGCCCGGCGCACTGCCTCCCACCGATCCGGCCCGCGCCACGACCATGATCACCGAACAGGCGCCCGGCTCTCCGCAGTGGGCGCAGATCCTGATCTCCGCGCTCGGCCTGCTCGGCGGCGCCGGGGGGTTGAGCGTGCTCGCCACCGTTCTCGTGCAACGGCGCAAGCTCCGGACGGACGCCGCCGGCGCGCTGACCGAGGTGGCGCTGACGCTGGTGCAGCCGCTGCGCTCCCGGGTGTCCGAACTGGAGGCCGAGGCCCTGGAGGTCAGGGAGCGAATGGCCGCGTCCCAACGCGAGATCCAGCAGCTACGCGCCACGGTCTGGGAACTGACGCGAACGCTGGAACGGTGGCGCGGCGTCATCCTGGCGCCACACGCGACGGTGCACCGGATCCGGCTGGCGGTCGCCGAGGAGGACGAGCGCGCGCCCACCCACCACCCCGACTCCCCGTAGACCCCGACATCCCCGCACTGGGAGGCAGCCATGAAGCCGTTCGCCACGAGGTACGGCAAGGCCATCGCGTCGGCCGTGTTCTTCGTCCTCACCGTCCTGTACGCCAAGCTCTCCGGCGACAACCACCTCGACCCCGAGGAGTGGGTGGCCGTCGCGATCGCCGCGGTCAGCGCCGTCGGCGTGTACCTGGTGCCGCTCGCCCCGGAGTATCCGTGGGCCAAGTCGGCCGTGGCCGCGCTGCTGGCCGCGCTCCAGGTCCTCGCCACGGTGATCCTCGGCGGGCTCGACACCAACGAGTGGATCCTGATCGTGCTGGCGGTCCTGCAGGGACTCGGCGTGGCCGCCGCGCCGGCGGTGTCGGACAACGGCGTCGCCGGCGATGCCCTGGTCGGGACATGGCGGCTGCCCCGGCCGCCGAGCCCCGGACCGTCCTGATCGGGGCAGCCCGCCGGCCCGCCGGACCGGCTGGCGCGGGTGCGGCCCGCGCCGGCCGGTCGACGGTCGGGCCGGAAGCCGGCCCGCACGGTTGTCAGCACCAGCCGTTGATCGGGCCCGAGGCGCCGGTCCACGTGTAGGCGTCGGTGACCCAGGTGCCGTCGGTCAGCCGGTTCCACAGCGAGGTGGTGCCCCACCGGCCGGTGTGCGTGGTGCCGTTGGCCGAGCAGGCGACCGTCACGGTGGCGCCGTCGGCGACCGAGCCGGCGACCGCGTAGCCCGTGCCCGGGGCCGGTGCGCCGGTTGACCGAACCGCCGCCGTTGGAGTCGATGACGGCCTGGTTCAGCCCGACCGCCCCGTGGTTGTACAGCGCCCCGCCGACGTTGACCTGCGTGGAGCCGTGCAGCGCGTACCCCTGGTAGGTGCCGCCGCCCGGCATGATGACCCACTTGCCGAGGTTGTGGCCGTGCATCGCCACGTACGCGTTGTTCTGCCGCAGCGCGAAGTGCACCGCGGCGGCGATCGCGGGAACGGCCAGGACGAACGCCGCGGCCAGCGCCACCGCACCGGCCCGTCCCCGGGCATGAGTCTTGGACACAGCCACCTGCGAAACACAGACGCATATCTTGCAGTCCAGGTGACGGAGCAGAGTATCCGTGATATCGACCCTCGTCCATAAACTGCCGGGCGGGCTGAACGCGGGCTCCGATGCCGGACCACGACGGCCCGCCCGGCATCCTCGCACCCTCGGGCGCCCGCGGCGTGCGCTCGCGCCGCACCCGGCGGATCAGGCCACGCTGATCTGCGCCGCGAGTACGCGCCAGCCGCGCTCGTCGTCGTGGATCCACGTCCGCGTGTACCGCAGCCTCGCCCCGAACGGCGAGCCGCCGAACCGTCCCTCCACCCGGCCGAGGAAGAACGTCACGCCGGTCGTCCCCTCGACGATCAGCTCCAGGTCCTCCTCGACGAGGCTGTCGATGATCGAACTCCCGGTGCGGTAGGCGGTCAGGTCGTCCTGCTTGCCGAACCTCGCGCCGTCGGGACCGATCGCGATGAGGTGGTCGTCGAGCAGCCGGTCCAGCGCGGCCACGTCCCCGGCCCGTTGCGCCGCCTGCAGCCGACGTTCCATGAGGAGAAGTTCGGCCTCACGTTCGCTGTCGGGCATCCCATCCTCCAGATCCCGCGTCGACGGGCCAGTCTGTCGCGTCGCCGGCCCCGATGCTGTCACATCGCGCCCGTTCACCCGACGAGCCCCCGCCGAGGCGGCCGGCGGCCCGCCCGGCACTGCCCGGGCGGGCCGCCGGCCGCGGCCGGTGGTTGCCGTGCAGCAGGCGGCGCAGCGCCTCGGCCGGGGTGACCGCGGGCGGCTCGGCCCCGGCGGCGACGGCCGGGCGGGCGGCGACGCCCGCGCCGAGAGCGACGACGGCGGCGCCACCGGTCGCCAGCAGCGACCGGCGCGAAAGATGGGGACGATTCACGATGATCTCCTGAGGGGCCTTGATTCGGCTCCTTCTTACCACCACAGTCCACAGTGATCGGCCTGTCGTCCGGGTCGACACGCGCGCCGCCCGGGCCGGCGGATCATGGCTGCTCCCGCGGGCGCGCGCCGCCGCCCACCGACGCCCCGAGGCGCGGTCGGCGCGTCCGTTTCTGCCCGATCGGCAGCGGAAGGCCTGCTTATCTGTGACCCTGACCGCGTGGGCAGAGCACCAGAGGGTGAAGCCGTCGAACTGCGCGTGCACGGGGTGTCCGGCGCGTCGGCCGACAAGATCCTCGACCACCCGATCGTGGTGCGGGTCGCCGGCGACCGGCACGCCGGCTTCTACCGCCCCCGCGCGGGGACCGGCGCGGCCGGCGGCGCCGTCCCGGGAGTCGCCGTCGAGGCGTACCGCTGGGGTGCCCTGACGGCGGGGGCGGCCGTCCGCACGGCCTCCATGCTGCTGCTGTTGCCGTTCATGCTCGGCAACCTCGCGGTCTGGCTGCGCCCGACGCCGGCCGACCGGTTCGGGCTCCTGGGCGCGCTGTGCCGCGTGCTCGCCGGCAGCCTCACCGTCTCCTTCGTGCTCGGGATCGTCGGCGTCACGATGAACCTCGTCGGCTGGCAGTGCGTGCCGTATGTCCAGTGCCGCGCCGACCGCCCGTGGCTGTCCTGGCTCGCCACCCTGCCCATGGGCCCCCGCCTGGCCCTGCTGTCGCTGATCCCGCTGCTCGCGCTGCGCCTGTTCTGGGCGATCGGCGCCCGGTCCGCGCAGGCGTTCGAGGGCTTCAACCCGGACGCCGTGCCGGCCCGCACGGGTTTGGGACGGCCCTCGCCACAGCGGCGAGCGACCTACCGCCGGGCGGTCGGGCGAACCACCGCGGGCCGTCCTGACCCTCGCACCGCCCGCCTGGGGGCGGAGGGCACGTCGGGACCGGCCGGCGCCGGGGAGGCGCCGGCCGGCTCGATGTGCGCGCCCACCCCGGGCAGCACCGGGGCGGCGGGTCCGCGGGCACGACAAGCGCGGCTTCGGCACGCCTCGGCGATCCCACCCGCCGCACCTCCCCTCCCCCGGCATGACCGGCGCCGGATGGACCGACATCGGTCGGATCGTCCGAAAACGGTACGGTCCGGTCCGGGTCGTGCTGGTCGGCCCCGGCATCCACCAGGCCACCCGGTGGCCGGGAACACGGGCGCCGCGGATCATGTCGCGGGCCGTTTGCCGCCGGTCGCCTCGGGCAATCGCGCGGCAGACGACCGTCACACGGGCAGGAGCCGGCGATGAAGATCCACGACCCGGACAGCCAGGCGATGCGGAAGGACTACGACGTCACCGACATCGAGCGCCTGATGGGCAAACAGGACTGGAAGAGCTGCGACGACGTGATCGGCCGATAGCACGGGGCCGACCGCGTTGTCGACCGGGTCCGGGGGCGCGCCGGAGGTTACCTCCCGCGCCACGGGTACGGGCTTGCCGTCGGGCGCGGCGGCCTTGGTACGGGCCGACACGAGCGAGACGTCGCACTGGAGAGCCGAGGAGCGCGATGCGGCGCAACGTCAGGGTGGAGCCGAAGATCACCGGCGGGGAGTCGGTGGGGCTGGCCGACGTGGTGTGGGACAACGCGCGGCGGGCCCCGGACGCGGTGCAGTTCCGGCGCCCCGACCCGGACGCCCGGTCGTGGCCGCACCCGTCCGGTGACCCGTCCGTGGTGACCTGCCGACGGTTTCGCGACGACGTGCTGGCCGTCGCGCGCGGGCTCGTCGCGGCAGGCTTGACCCCGGGTTCCCGGGTCGCACTGATGAGCCGCACCCGGTACGAGTGGACCCTGGTCGACTACGCGGTGTGGACGATCGGCGCGGTGACCGTTCCGGTGTATGACACGTCGAGCGCCGAGCAGTTGGCCTGGATCCTCGCCGACTCGGGCGCGGTGGCGTGCGTGGTGGAGCTGGCCGACCACGCCGCGCTGCTGGCCGACGTACGCCACGGGCTGCCCGAGCTGCGCCAGGTGTGGCAGATCGACTCCGGCGACCTGATTCGACTGGCTGAACAGGGCCGGGCCGTTGACGACGAGGCGGTCGAACGCCGGCGTGCCGCGGTGTCCGGCACTGACCTGGCCACGATCGTCTACACCAGCGGAACCACGGGCCGGCCCAAGGGATGCGTACTGACCCACCGGAACATCCACCTCGACGTCGGCAACGCGGTCGAGGAGCTGCCCGAACTGTTCAACCGGACGGCGTCGACGGTCCTCTTCCTGCCGCTGGCGCACGCTTTCGCCAGGATGATCCAGGTGGGGATGGTGCAGACCCGGGCGACGATGGTGCACAGCCCCAGCGCCCGGGGGGTGCTGAAGCAGCTGCGCCAGTACCGGCCGACGTTCGTTCTCGCGGTGCCACGGGTCTTCGAGCGGGCGTACAACACGGCGCGGCAGCAGGCCGCCGCGCGGCACCGGGGGTGGCTGTTCGACGTCGCGGACCAGGTGGCGGTGCGGTACAGCCGGGCCCTCGACATGCCGCCCGGTCCCGGGACGGGCCTCCGGCTGCTGCGGAGCCTCCTCGACGTGCTGGTCTACCGGAAGCTGCGGGCCGCGTTCGGGGGCCGCTGCCGGGTCGCCGTCGTCGGCGGGGCTCACCTCGGTGAACGACTCGGCCACTTCTTCCGTGGCGCCGGCCTCACGATCCTCGAGGGGTACGGCTTGACGGAAACGTCCCCGGCGCTGGCGGTGAACCGGCCCTCCGCGATGCGGGTCGGCACCGTCGGCCGGCCGCTGCCCGGCGTGGAGTTGGCCGTCGCCGACGGCGGGGAGATCCTCGTCCGCAGCGCCGTCGTGTTCCGTGGCTACTGGAACAACCCGGCGGCTACGAGCGAGACGTTCACCGCCGACGGCTGGCTCCGCACCGGCGACCTCGGCAGCCTCGACGACGACGGCTATCTGCGGATCACCGGACGCACAAAGGAGATCATGGTGACCGCGGAGGGAAAGAACATCACGCCCGCCCCGGTCGAGGACCGGATCCGCGCACACCCGCTGATCAGTCAGTCCATGCTGATCGGCGACGGGAAGCCCTACGTCGCCGCCCTGGTCACCATCGACCCGCAGGCCTGGTCCCGATGGCGCGACGCGCACGGTCATCCGCGCGCCTCCGTGGCGGAGTTGCGCGACGACCCCGCCCTGCGCGACGAGATCCAGACCGCGATCGACCAGGCGAACCACTCGGTCTCCCACGCCGAGGCGATCAAGACGTTCCGGATCCTGCCCGACGACTTCACCGAGGCCAACGGTGAGCTCACCCCCACGTTGAAGATCAGACGCGAGGTGGTGCAGCGGCATCGCGCCGCCGACATCGCCACCCTCTACCGCGGCCACTGAGCCTCGATCCACCGATGAGTGTCGGGGCGGTGGTACCCCGGAGATAGAAAGTGCCCTCTGAGCTGGAAGGATAGGAGTTCTGACGCTTCTATTCCGCCGGTTCGAGAGGGCACCTCGCAGGTGAGATTACGCCATGACGCGCCGGTGGTGCGCGCGACGTTCGATGATCCGAATCTGGTGTCGTGTGCCGGCCTCGTTCCGGTGATGCGCCTGGCCGAGCAGGCCGGTCTGTGCGACGCGGTCAGCGACCGGGTGCGGCTGCCGACGGACAAGGGCGCCAACCCTGCCGGGAAGGTCGCCACGATCGTGGCGGGGATGCTCAGCGGCGCGGACAGCATCGACGACCTCGACATCGCCCGCCACGGTGGGATGGGGTCGTTGTTCACGAGCGTGTACGCGCCGTCGACGCTCGGGTCGTTCCTGCGCACGTTCACCCACGGACACGTACGGCAACTGCAGGCCGTCGCCCGGGACACCCTGATCGGCCTGGCCGGCCGGGCCCCGATCCTGACCGGCGCCGACGTGCTGTGTTTCCTCGACATCGACTCGATGCTGCGCCGTGTCTACGGCAAGCAGAAGCAGGGCATAGGCTTCGGCCACACCAAGGTCGGCGGCTACAACGTCTACCTGCGGGGCTACAACCCCCTGCTCGCCACACTGTCCACACCGCTGTCGGCGCCGGTGATCGCGGCCACCCGGCTGCGGGCGGGTAACGCCGGCTCCGCCCGAGGTGCGGCGAGCATGATCGCCGAAGCGATCACCACCGCCCGATCCTGCGGCGCGACCGGGGAGATCGTCGTGCGGTCCGACTCGGCGTTCTACGCCAAGACCGTGATCAGCGCCTGCCGGCGCCGTGGTGTCCGCTTCTCGGTCACCACCCGGATCGACGGCAAGATCCGCGCCGCGTGCGACAGCATCACCGAACAGCAGTGGGTCGACATCAAGTACCCGCAGGCCGTCTGGGACGAAGACGAGCAACGGTGGATCTCCGACGCGCAGATCGCCGAAACCACCTACACCGCGTTCGCCGGCACCCGACACGCGGTGACCGCCCGGCTGATCGTGCGCCGCATCCGCCGCGACGACCCGCAACAGATCCCCGGCCAAGAAGAACTCGTGCCCCAGTACCGGTATCACGCGGTGTTCACCGACAGCCCGTACACCCTGGTCCAGGCCGAAGCCCAGCACCGCGGCCACGCGATCATCGAACAGGTCAACGCCGACCTGATCGCCGGACCCCTCGCCCACCTGCCCTCCGGCCGCTTCAACGCCAACGACGCCTGGCTGACCTGCGCCGCGATCGCCCACAACCTCACCCGCACCGCAGGCCACCTCGCCGCCGGCGCCTACGCCACCGCCCGGCCAGCAACAATCCGGACCAGGATCATCAACGTCGCCGCACGCCTCGCACACCGGGCACGCACCATCCACCTGCACCTACCCGACCACTGGCCCTGGCAGCCAGCGTTCGACAACCTGTTCACCGCCGTCCACACCACACCCGGCTGACCACACCCACCAGCAGAACCCCGGCGGCCCGACCACAGGCCACAACTCCACCCCCACCCAACAACCCGCACCCGGAGCAAGCCGACCACGTGATCGGCGACTCCCACACGCCCACCGAATCACCCAATACCAAACATGATCAACCGGCGAACGACATCAACTGCGTCGGTGGATCGAGGCTGAGGGTCAGTAGCGAGACCACTTCTGGTTCGCGCTGCCCGTGCAGTCCCACAGCTGGAGTCTGCCGCCGTTGCCGGAGACCCAGTCCCGTACGTCGACGCAGCGGTTGGCGTTGTGCGCGATGTGGACGGACGCCGGGCCCGACTCGGCCCCCGTCGACATCGGCCGTCAGCTGGAGAGGTTCCGTACGGTGTTGTACAGGCTCGCCACCTGGTTGCCGTAGTACGGCGAGAACATGTACTGCGGGAGGTTGTTGTACTTGAAGTCGTTGTGTCCGTTGATGTAGCCCCAGTTGCCGTCGAACTGCATCAGCCAGGGACCGCCGGACGAGAAGCCGGTCATGTAGTTGACCATGTAGATGGTGCCGCCCCCACCGCCGTACGTGGGGCCGTTTTCGGCGACGAGCCTCCCCGTGCCGTCGTATCCGAAGGCGTACAGGTACTGGCCGATCGCGAAGTTCCAGCCGATTCCCTGGCCGCCCAGGTAGTCGCAGATCCGCCAGCCGTTGACGCGGCCGACCACGGCCGACCCGACGTCGTTGGCGAAGTCGTTGTTGTTGTTGAAGAAGGCCGTGGTGGACCAGAGCTGGATGGCGGGCCACTGGCCGTAGGGGGCCGCGCCGTTGTTGTAGTTCGGGACGAAGACCCAGTTGCTGGCGAACACCCCGCTGGCCTCAATCCCTTGACACGTTCCGCCGGGGCTGACCCGGATCGCTCACCCCGTACCGCGCCGCCACGCCACCGTGACCTTTTCGGACCAGCTGCAGCAGAGCACTGCCGCGCAGCAATGCCCCGATCTGGCGATGCACCGTCGACTGCGGTGTGGATGTCGCCTCGGCGAGGTCTGGCTCGCTGGCGGTGATGATCCCGTCGGCGCCCATCCGGTCGATCAGGGCGTTCCACAACTTCGGCAGCTGTCTTCGCTGCGATGTTGTGGTGGCGATGTGGCCGGCGTGCTGGTCGAACAGCGCCCGGGCCTCGCCCGGGTCGCGCACCCACTGGCTGCCCTCGGGAGGGGCCGGCACCGGTGCTTGCCGGGGCTGACCCGGATCGCTCACCCCGTACCGCGCCGCCACGCGACCGCGACCTCCCTGGACCCGCTGCAGCAGACCAGTGTCGCGCAATACCCCGATCCGGTCATGCACCGTCGTCTGCGGTGTGGATGTCGCCTCGGCGAGGTCTGGCTCGCTGGCGGTGATGATCCCGTCGCCGTCCATCCGGTCGATCAGGGCGTTCCACATTTTCCGCAGCGGTTCCCGCTGCCGTGTTGTGGTGGCGATGTGGCCGGCGTGCTGGTCGAACAGCCTCCGGGCCTCGCCCGGGTCGCGCACCCGCCGGCTGCCCGCAGCGAGTTGGGGTTGGGGTGGTCGGGGTGCAGTGGGGCGGTGGTGGGTGGCTGGTCGGCCGGGTGATGGAGGGTGTCGCCGGCGTGGACAGTGCCGGCGTCGGTGCGGGTCACCGCTGGAGAGGGCGCGAGGGATGGCTGCCAGTCCATGTCCGGCCCCTGGTAGGTGGCCCAGTCGCCGAGGTTCCCGCCGTCGCCGGCCCAGTCGCCGAGGTTCCCGCTGCCCTCGCCGGCCTGATCGTCGATGCCCGGCTGGCCGAAGTCGGTGGACATCGCAGCACCGTGGGCGGTCACATCAATGCCGGGAACCGGCCACCCCGGTTCCGCCCACCCCGCCGGCCAGGACGACGCGGTGGGGACGTCCGGGGCGTCCAGCGGCCCGGGCAGCCAGGGCAGCCCAGGCAGGCCCGTGCCCGCCGGCGGGGCAGGCGCCGGCCCGGGCATCGGCGACGTCCCCCCGTGGTCCAGCCAGGACAGGTCCTCACCCTGCGGGCGGTCCGGTCCGAGGGCAGGGCCCGGCACCGGTGCTTGCCGGGGCTGACCCGGATCGCTCACCCCGTACCGCGCCGCCCCGCGACCGCGACCTCCCTGGACCCGCTGCAGCAGACCACGGTCGCGCAATACCCCGATCCGGGCATGCACCGTCCGCTGCGGTGTGGATGTCGCCTCGGCGAGGTCTGACTCGCCGACGGTGATGATCCCGTTGTCGTCCATCCGGCCGATCAGGGCGTTCCACAATTTCCGCAGCGGTTCCCGCTGCCGTGTTGTGGTGGCGATGTGGTCGGCGTGCTGGTCGAACAGCATCCGGGCCTCGCCCGGGTCGCGCAGCCACTGGCTGCCTTCGGGAGGGGCCGGCAACGATGCTTGCCGGGGCTGACCCGGATCGCTCACCCTGTACCGCGCCGCCCCGTGACCGCGACCTTCCTGGACCAGCTGCAGCAGACCACTGTCGCGCAATGCCACGATCCGGTAATGCACCGTCGGCTGCGGTGTGGATGTCGCCTCGGCGAGGTCTGACTCGCTGGCGGTGATGATCCCGTTGTCGTCCATCCGGTCGATCAGGGCGTTCCACAACTTCGGCAGCTGTCTTCGCTGCGATGTTGTGGTGGCGATGTGGCCGGCGTGCTGGTCGAACAGCGCCTGGGCCTCGCCCGGGTCGCGCACCCGCCGGCTGTCCGCAGTGGGTTGGGGTTGGGGTTGGTCGGGGTGCGGCGAGGCGGGCGTGGTGGGTGGCTGGTCGGCCGGGTGATGGAGGGTGTCGCCGGCGTGGACAGTGCCGGCGTCGGTGCGGGCCACCGGTGGAGAGGGCGCGAGGGATGGCTGCCAGTCCATGTCCGGCCCCTGGTAGGTGGCCCAGTCGCCGAGGTTCCCGCCCTCGCCGGCCCAGTCGCCGAGGTTCCCGCTGCCCTCGCCGGCCTGATCGTCGATGCGCGGCTGGCCGAAGTCGGTGGACATCGCAGCACCGTGCCCGTCGGTCACATCAATGCCGGGAACCGGCCCCGCCGGTTCCGCCCACCCCGCCGGCCAGGACGACGCGGTGGGGGCGTCCGGGGCGTCCAGCGGCCCGGGCAGCCCTGGCAGCCCAGGCAGGCCCGTGTCCGCCGGCGGGGCAGGTGCCGGCCCGGGCATCGGCGACTGAGGTGCCGGATCCTGCATACCCGGTCCGGGCGGGAACGACTGAGTCCCTGGGGACTGGCTGGGCTGGTCGCCGCTGGGCTGCGACCACGATGTCGGGCCGGGCGGGGCCTGCGGCCGGGGCGGATCCATCGGTTGCGGCGCGGGGTCGGGTTCCGTGCCCACGGCCTCAAGCAGATAGAGCAGATCGGCCGGGTCCACATCGAGCGAACCGGCTGGGCCCACCTCGTAGGTGGCCCAGTCGCCGAGGTTCCCGCCGTCGCCGGCCCAGTCGCCGAGGTTCCCGCTGCCCTCGCCGGCCTGATCGTCGATGCCCGGCTGGCCGAAGTCGATGGAGTTCGCAGCACCGTGGGCGGTCACATCAATGCCGGGAACCGGCCCCGCCGGTTCCGCCCACCCCGCCGGCCAGGACGACGCGGCCGGCCCCGCCGGCCAGGACGATGCCGTGGGGGCGTCCGGGTCGTCCAGCGGCCCGGGCAGCGCTGGCAGGCCCGTGCCCGCCGGCGGGGCAGGTGCCGGCCCGGGCATCGGCGACGTCCCCCCGTGGTCCAGCCAGGACAGGTCCTCACCCTGCGGGCGGTCCGGTCCGAGGGCAGGGCCCGGCAGCGGTGCTTGCCGGGGCTGACCCGGATCGCTCACCCCGTACCGCGCCGCCACGCGACCGTGCCTTTCCTGGACCAGCTGCAGCAGACCACTGTCGCGCAATACCCCGATCCGGTCACGCACCGTCCGCCGCGGTGTGGATGTCGCCTCGGCGAGGTCTGACTCGCTGGCGGTGATGATCCCGTTGTCGTCCATCCGGTCGATCAGGGCGTTCCACAATTTCCGCAGCGGTTCCCGCCGCCGTGTTGTGGTGGCGATGTGGCCGGCGTGCTGGTCGAACAGCGCCTGGGCCTCGCCCGGGTCGCGCACCCACTGGCTGCCCTCGGGAGGGGCCGGCACCGGTGCTTGCCGGGGCTGACCCGGATCGCTCACCCCGTACCGCGCCGCCACGCGACCGCGACCTCCCTGGACCCGCTGCAGCAGACCAGTGTCGCGCAATACCCCGATCCGGTCATGCACCGTCGTCTGCGGTGTGGATGTCGCCTCGGCGAGGTCTGGCTCGCTGGCGGTGATGATCCCGTCGCCGTCCATCCGGTCGATCAGGGCGTTCCACAACTGCCGCAGCGGTTCCCGCTGCCATGTTGTGGTGGCGATGTGGCCGGCGTGCTGGTCGAACAGCCTCCGGGCCTCGCCCGGGTCGCGCACCCGCCGGCTGTCCGCAGTGGGTTGGGGTTGGGGTTGGTCGGGGTGCGGCGAGGCGGGCGTGGTGGGTGGCTGGTCGGCCAGGTGATGGGGGGTGTCGCCGGCGTGGACAGTGCCGGCGTCGGTGCGGGTCACCGCTGGAGAGGGCGCGAGGGATGGCTGCCAGTCCATGTCCGGCCCCTGGTAGGTGGCCCAGTCGCCGAGGTTCCCGCCGTCGCCGGCCCAGTCGCCGAGGTTCCCGCTGCCCTCGCCGGCCTGATCGTCGATGCCCGGCTGGCCGAAGTCGGTGGACATCGCAGCACCGTGGGCGGTCACATCAATGCCGGGAACCGGCCACCCCGGTTCCGCCCACCCCGCCGGCCAGGACGACGCGGTGGGGACGTCCGGGGCGTCCAACGGCCCGGGCAGCCAGGGCAGCCCAGGCAGGCCCGTGCCCGCCGGCGGGGCAGTCGCCGGCCCGGGCGTCGGCGACTGAGGTGCCGGATCCTGCATACCCGGTCCGGGCGGGAACGACTGAGTCCCTGGGGACTGGCTGGGCTGGTCGCCGCTGGGCTGCGACCACGATGTCGAGCCGGGCGGGGCCTGCGGCCGGGGCGGATCCATCGGTTGCGGCCCGGGGTCGGGTTCCGTGCCCACGGCCTCAAGCAGATAGAGCAGATCGGCCGGGTCCACATCGAGCGAACCGGCTGGGCCCACCTCATAGGTGGCCCAGTCGCCGAGGTTCCCGCCGTCGCCGGCCCAGTCGCCGAGGTTCCCGCTGCCCTCGCCGGCCTGATCGTCGATGCCCGGCTGGCCGAAGTCGGTGGACATCGCAGCACCGTGCCCGTCGGTCACGCCCATGCCGGGTACCGGCCACCCCGGTTCCGCCCACCCCGCCGGCCAGGACGACGCGGTGGGGGCGTCCGGGTCGTCCAACGGCCCGGGCAGCCCTGGCAGACCCGTGCCCGCCGGCGGGGCAGGTGCCGGCCCGGGCATCGGCGACGTCCCCCCGTGGTCCAGCCAGGACAGGTCCTCACCCTGCGGGCGGTCCGGTCCGAGGGCAGGGCCCGGTAGCGGTGCTTGCCGGGGCTGACCCGGATCGCTCACCCCGTACCGCGCCGCCACGCCACCGTGACCTTTTCGGACCAGCTGCAGCAGACCACTGTCGCGCAATACCCCGATCCGGTCATGCACCCTCTGCTGCGGTGTGGATGTCGCCTCGGCGAGGTCTGGCTCGCTGGCGGTGATGATCCCGTCGGCGCCCATCCGGTCGATCAGGGCGTTCCACAACTTCGGCAGCTGTCTTCGCTGCGATGTTGTGGTGGCGATGTGGCCGGCGTGCTGGTCGAACAGCGCCTGGGCCTCGCCCGGGTCGCGCACCCACTGGCTGCCCTCGGGAAGGTCCGGCAGCGGTGCTTGCCGGGGCTGACCCGGATCGCTCACCCCGTACCGCGCCACCCCGCGACCGCGACCTTCCTGGACCCGCTGCAGCAGACCACGGTCGCGCAATACCCCGATCCGGCGATGCACCGTCGGCTGCGGTGTGGATGTCGCCTCGGCGAGGTCTGACTCGCTGGCGGTGATGATCCCGTCGCCGTCCATCCGGTCGATCAGGGCGTTCCACAACTGCCGCAGCGGTTCCCGCTGCCATGTTGTGGTGGCGATGTGGCCGGCGTGCTGGTCGAACAGCCTCCGGGCCTCGCCCGGGTCGCGCACCCGCCGGCTGTCCGCAGTGGGTTGGGGTTGGGGTTGGGGTTGGTCGGGGTGCGGCGAGGCGGGCGTGGTGGGTGGCTGGTCGGCCGGGTGATGGAGGGTGTCGCCGGCGTGGACAGTGCCGGCGTCGGTGCGGGCCACCGGTGGAGAGGGCGCGAGGGATGGCTGCCAGTCCATGTCCGGCCCCTGGTAGGTGGCCCAGTCGCCGAGGTTCCCGCCCTCGCCGGCCCAGTCGCCGAGGTTCCCGCTGCCCTCGCGGGCCTGATCGTCGATGCGCGGCTGGCCGAAGTCGGTGGACATCGCAGCACCGTGGGCGGTCACATCAATGCCGGGAACCGGCCCCGCCGGTTCCGCCCACCCCGCCGGCCAGGACGACGCGGTGGGGGCGTCCGGGGCGTCCAGCGGCCCGGGCAGCCCTGGCAGCCCAGGCAGGCCCGTGCCCGCCGGCGGGGCAGGTGCCGGCCCGGGCATCGGCGACTGAGGTGCCGGATCCTGCATACCCGGTCCGGGCGGGAACGACTGAGTCCCTGGGGACTGGCTGGGCTGGTCGCCGCTGGGCTGCGACCACGATGTCGGGCCGAGCGGGGCCTGCGGCCGGGACGGATCCATCGGTTGCGGCCCGGGGTCGGGTTCCGTGCCCACGGCCTCAAGCAGATAGAGCAGATCGGCCGGGTCCACATCGAGCGAACCGGCTGGGCCCACCTCGTAGGTGGCCCAGTCGCCGAGGTTCCCGCCATCGCCGGCCCAGTCGCCGAGGTTCCCGCTGCCCTCGCCGGCCTGATCGTCGATGCCCGGCTGGCCGAAGTCGGTGGACATCGCAGCACCGTGGGCGGTCACATCAATGCCGGGAACCGGCCACCCCGGTTCCGCCCACCCCGCCGGCCAGGACGACGCGGTGGGGGCGTCCGGGTCGTCCAGCGACCCGGGCGGCCCTGAGAGCCCGGGCAGACCCGTGCCCGCCGACGGGGCAGGTGCCGGCCCGGGCCTCGGTGACGTATCCCCGTGGTTCAGCCGGGACAGATCCTCACTACCCTGCGGGCGGTCCGGTTCGGGGGCAGGGCCCGGCACCGGTGCTTGCCGGGGCTGACCCGGATCGGTCACCGCGTACCGCGCCGCCACGCGACTGTGTGTTTCCTGGACCAGCTGCAGCAGACCACGGCCGCGTAATGCCACGATCCGGCGATGCACCGTCGGCTGCGATGTGGATGTCGCTGCGGCGAGGGCTGGCTCGCTGGCGGTGATGATCCCGTCGGCGCCCATCCGGTCGATCAAGGCATTCCACAACTGCCGCAGCGGTTCCCGCTGCCGTGTTGTGGTGGCGATGTGGCCGGCGTGCTGGTCGAACAGCGTCCGGGCATCATTCCGGTTGCGTACCCACTGGCTGCCCTCGGGAAGGTCCGACAACGGTGCTTGCCGGGGCTGACCCGGATCGGTCACCCCGTACCGCGCCGCCACACCAGGGCGTGCTTCCTGGACCAGCTGCAGCAGACCACGGCCGCGTAATGCCACGATCCGGTCATGCACCGTCGGCTGCGGTGTGGATGTCGCTGCGGCGAGGGCTGGCTCGCTGGCGGTGATGATCCCGTCGGCGCCCATATGGTTGATCAGGGCGTTCCACAACTGCGGCAGCTGTTCCCGCTGCTGTGTTGTGGTGGCGAAGTGGCCGGCGTGCTGGTCGAACAGGACCCGGGCCTCGCCCGGGTCGCGCACCCACTGGCTGCCCTCGGGAAGGTCCGGCACCGGTGCTTGCCGGGGCTGGCCCGGATCGGTCACCCTGTACCGCGCCGCCACGCCACCGTGTGCTTCCTGGACCAGCTGCAGCAGACCACGGCCGCGCAATACCCCGATCCGCTTATGCACCGTCGACTGCGGTGTGGATGTCGCCGCGGCGAGGTCTGGCACGCTGGCGGTGATGATCCCGTCGGCGCCCATATGGTTGATCAGGGCGTTCCACAACTGCGGCAGCTGTTCCTGCTGCTGTGTTGTGGTGGCGATGTGGTCGGCGTGCTGGTCGAACAGCGTCTGGGCATCATTCCGGTTGCGTACCCACTGGCTGCCTTCGGGAAGGTCCGGCAATGGTGCTTGCCGGGGCTGACCCGGATCGGTCACCCCGTACCGCGCCGCCACACCAGGGCGTGCTTCCTGGACCAGCTGCAGCAGACCACGGCCGCGCAATACCACGATCCGGTCATGCACCGTCGGCCGCGGTGTGGATGTCGCCGCGGCGAGGGCTGACTCGCTGACGGTGATGATCCCGTCGGCGCCCATATGGTTGATCAGGACGTTCCACAACTGCCGCAGCTGTTCCCGCTGCTGTGTTGTGGTGGCGATGCGGTCGGCGTGCTGGTCGAACAGCGTCCGGGCATCATTCCGGTTGCGCACCCACTGGCTGCCCGCAGTGGGTTGGGGTTGGTCGGGGTGCAGCGAGGCGGGGGTGGTGGGTGGCTCGTCGGCCGGGTGATGGGGGGTGTCGCCGGCGTGGACAGTGCCGGCGTCGGTGCGGGTCACCGCCGGGGAGGGCGCGAGGGATGGTTGCCAGTCCATGTCCGGCCCCTGCCAGGTGGCCCAGTCGCCGAGATCCCCGCCGTCGCCGGCCTGATCGCGCGGCTGGCCGGGGTCGGTGGACATCCCAGCACCGTGGGTGGTCACATCAATGTCGGAAACCGGCCACCCCGGTTCCGTCCACCCCGCCGTCCAGGCCGGCGCGGCCGGCCCCGCCTGCCAGGCCGACGCGCTGGGGGCGTCCGGGGCGTCCAGCGGCCCGGGCAGCCAGGGCAGCCAGGGCAGCCCCGTGCCTGCCGGCGGGGCAGGTGCCAGCCCGGGCATCGGCAACATATCCCAGTCGTCCAGCCAGGACAGGTCCTCACCCTGCGGGTGGTCCGGTCCGAGGGCAGGGCCCGGCACCGGCAATTCCGCCTTTGGATCCCGCGACGGGCCCCACATCCACTGGGCCGCGGACGCCGGGCCAGGAGCAGACGGGTGGCCGTCTTGCGCTGGATCGGGCGACTGGCCGTGGGAGGTGTTGCCGGCCCACCGGTGCCGGCCGCCAGCGGCGGCGAAGTCCTCCTGGTCCGGCCAGCGGACGCCGGGTTCCTGGCCGTTGTCGATGATGTCCGCGGTCCGTACCGCCTCCACGAGATCCGGTCCGAACAACTCCACCGAGGCGTCCGAGAACAACACCGACCGCACCGGCTCGTCCACGTGTGGCCGCAACTCGCCGGGCATCTGGTCCACCTCGTGCGTGGACGACATCAGCCGCCGGGCGCGCAGCCGGGTACGCAGCCATTCACCGAAGGAGGTGACCTGTCCCGGTCCCTGCCATGCCGCGTCGCACCAGACCAGCAAGATGTCGGGTGCGTCGCCGCCGCGCTGCCGCGCCTGCGCGACGGCGTGTCGCCAGGCGGGCGAGGCGGTGAGCATCCGGAGGAACAAGGCCTGACGCACCGGATCGTCAGCCAGCCGCTCGGCCAGGTTCCGGTGCCCGGCGATGGTGAACCATCCCCGCACCCGCGGCAGCGCCCGCGCCGCCGTGCGGTCCGCCGCCGCCGCGTCCGGATCCGCCGCCGCCGGGTCTGCGAAGTACACCCCGCTGAACGTGTCCGCCATGACGATGTCCCTGGAAACCTCGAACAGTCGGGGCAGGACCCCGTCCGGCGACGCCGCCTGGATACCGATGTCCGCGGCGAGGCGGCGCAGCTGAGCGTCGCTGGCACGGCCGTGGCCGCCGCTGGCGAGGTCGTGGATTCGTTGCCCGGCCGACCCGGTAGCCGCGACGGCCGGCTCGCCGAGACCGCCAGAGCCGGCACCGACCGGTTCGTCCAGCACCGACACGTCACCGATCGAACCCGTATCCCCGAAACCGGTCGAATCCGTGTCCCTGGAGCCGAGATCGGGGCTGAACACCGCACCGCTTGCCACGGACACGTCACTGACCGACGCCGTATCACCGACGCTGACGACGTCGACGATCGACATGCCACCGACACGGGAGCCGGCACCACCCGGCACCGTACCGAGGGCCCCGGCGACCTCCGGGGTCCCGGGCGTCGCGCTGCCGCCGGCCGAGGCGAGCACCGTGTGGTACCCGTCCACCCACTCCCGCTGGAACGAGGTGACCAGCGCCGCGTGACCGGCCGGGTCGACACCGTAGCGGTGGGCCAGGGCGGTGAACTGCTTTTCTGCCAGGCTGGCCGCGGCTGCGGTGTGCTGCTCGACAGTCACCGACACTGCCGGCGCGCCGGTACGCCAGTTTGCCGGGGTGTCCGCCGGGAACGGGATGGCGTGCGGTGCGGTGATGTCGGGAATGGTCGCGGCCGAGAAACGGGCGGGCAGGTCGGTGACCGCCTGCCGGACCACGTTCGCCACGGCACTGACCTGCGCGGCGTTGGGACCGGCCACCACAGCGGGCAGCACAGCGGGCAGCACTGCGGGCAGCGCGGAGGTGCCGAGGATCGCATCGAGGCTTCGGTCCACCCAGTTCCGCGTTTCCCTCTCGACCACCTCGACCGCGGCGGCGGACGGCACCCCCGCCCCGGCGCCTGCCGGCACGCCCGCGGCCGACGACGTGCCAGCGCCGGTCGGCGTGCCGGGGCCTGTCGGCGTGCCGGCGGTGAGGTGCTGGTCGATGTGGTGTTGGACGGCCAGGTGCGCGATCGAGCGCAACGCCTGCCGGTCGAACTCCGCCGGCAGCCCGGCGACCTGCTCCGACCACACCCCGGCCGGGACCTGCCCACCCGCGGACGCCAACGCCTCGGCCATCCGGGCCACCGCCCGCTGCCGGACACCCGTCAGATACCCCTCGGTCAGCGCGGCAGCGGGCAGACCGACCGCGGACAGGAAAGCCGCAACAACCCGATCACCCCGCCGGGCGTCGACCCACCCGGCGAAAACCCCCTCGACCGGCACGGCGAGCGCGGCCATGCTCTCGCCCGCCCGAGCCACCCCGGCCAGCAACCCACCGTAACGATCCACCAGATCCTGCTGGAACCGATACCACCGCTCCACCACCGGCCCACCCGCTGCCACAACCCACGCCGGCACCGGCACGGCCGGCACCGACAGGCTCGGCACCGACCACGACGGCACCGACAGGTCCAGACTCGGCGCGGGCAGGTTCGATGCCGGCAGCGGCAGCGGCAGCGGCAGCGGCAGCGGGGCCTGCCCGCCGGTCACCGCAGGCTTCGGATCATCGGCCCCAGCCCGGTACCCCGTGGACGTGTCTCCACCAACCAGTGGCGGCGCCACCGGCAGGACCGGCCTTCCGTCGGGCGTGAAGTCGGGGCGAGGCATCTGCACCCGGGCAGGTTCACGGCGCGACTCACGACGAGCCCGAGCCCGCTCGCGGCCGACCCGCCCGCCCCCGACAGCGCCCCGGACAGAAGATCGGCACCGAGATTGCCGGTGTCGTAGTACCCATCGACCATCAAGCTGGCACCGATACCGAACAGCCCCTCCGTGCCGGTCTCCAACACCGGCCGCGTCAACAGATCGGTCAACAGCATCCTGGTGCTGTCCGACAGGCCGAGTTTGCCGACCGCGCCCGCGACCGCACCAGCGACCTTGCCCAACGCCGGCCCGCCCACCGTGCCCAGGAACGCCACCGCCCCCGCGAACGCCGCCTGCTTACCGACCGCCGACCAGTTCACCCCCGACTGCAAACCATCGGTCATCATCGACACCTCGGCCAGCAGCGCAGAACCCGGCATGAACAACATCTGCATCGCCGTGCTACTCGCCGCCGACCGCACCAACGCCGACCGCAGGACCACCTGGATGACCGTCCGCGCCTCGGCGACGTGCGCCGCCGCCCCCACCGGATTCCACCACCACATCGCGGCCGCGGCGGCGAACTCGGCCTGCATGAAGGAGAACATGGCCAACGCCGTACGCTTGCCGGCCTCCGTCTCCAGGAAGAACTTCTTCTCCGCCTCCACCACGGCGAGCATCAGATCGGCCGTCTCGGCCATCTTCCCCACGAACGGAACGGTCTGCGCCACGAACCGGTCGAAGGCCTCACCCTCCCCCGCCTGCCGGACCGCCCTGATCGTCTGCTCCAGCAACGGACCCAGCACCGTACGCACCCGACCCGCCAGCATCTCCAGCGTGCCGATGTCATCCCACAACAACGGCAACTTCGCCCGGGACACCCGCACCCCGGTGAACCCTTCCAAAACCCGCAACGAACTCTCACTGAGCTCAACAGTCGAAAAAGCAGCGGCGACCAACGCGCAACGCTCCTTCCCCGCTCCCGAACCAAGGACACCCAGTACGGATCAGCCAGCCCCGCGGACCGCCCACCCCAGCCCCGACCACCTCGCCGGCGACAACCTCACCACCCCGTCGCCCACCCGGCGGCCAAAACCCCCACACCTCGCCCCGCGATGCGACCGACGCCCACCACCCCCACCGGCAGTGTTGATCGCCGAGAGCCACGCACCCTCACCGTAAAGTGACGGTAGTCGACACCGGCGACACCAGCCATCCCCGCCCACACGTGCGCCACCCCACACCCACACCCCACGCCGGGCCCCGGACGGGGGCCTGACCCCCGACCCGAGCCAACCCGCAGCGGTACTTCGAGGCGTCGGGGCCGGTCATGCCAGCCCTCCGCGAAACCGGCGCGCTCACCCGCGCCGCCCACCTCACCTGGTGGTCGGTGCCACGCCCCAGAGCCACGGGTAGGGCGGCCGCCAGGGATGGTGGTTCCGCAAGCTCAGGCGCCTCGCTCCTCACACGGCCGGGGCGGAACCAGGACGGCAACGGGCCCGGGCTGGTAAGGCGGATTCCAGTGTTCGTCGCAACACCTCGATCAAGGGGTGTGCGCATGGGTAGGCCATCGGGCTGGGTGACGGCGGTGACCGGCTGGCCGGCGATGCGGTCGCCGGGCCGCCCGGGGGTGAACGAGCACCGGGAGGTGCGGCGGTGCAGTTGGCTGATCACGGTGCCGTCGGCGATGCTGAACGCGGCGAACAGGCTGGTGATGCCGTTGCGGGCGTAGTCGTGGGTGCGCCGCCCGGGCATGCCGGGCGCGGTGGCCGTCCTCATGCCCACGCCACGCCCACAGCGAAGCCAAGTGACGTTGGAGTATTAATACTGCAACGGCGGGTCGTGACTTATGGCGGTTCGAGTCGTTTGCGGTAGTGGGCGGCTCGGGCTTGTTCCTGGCGTAGGCGGCGGAAGTTGGACCAGTGCAGGATGTGGCTGGCGTGGTGGCGGATGGTCAGGACGAGGTGGGCGAACAGGTGGCGGATCTCGTTGCTGCTCAGCGGGATCAGGGCGCCCTCGCTGCCGGTGGTGCCCCCTTTGCGGCTTCGCGGGCGCGGGTGACGACGAGGAACGCGGCAGCGGCCATGGCCAGGGTGATGTGGCCGTACCAGGCGTCGTAGCGGCGGACCTGGTACTGGTCCAGGCCGACCTCGTTCTTCGCGGTCTGGAACGATTCCTCCACCGACCAACGGCTACCGGCGACCCGCACGAGTTCCCGCAGTCGGGTGCCGCGGGGGCCGAAGCAGACGTAGTAGGCGATGTCGCTAGGGTCGCTGATCGAGCGTCGGGCCAGGACCCAGCCGCGGCGGCCGTGGGCGAAGGTGCGGCGGATCGGCACCCGGGCCCAGTCGTAGCGGCGTGGTCCGTGCGCGCCATCGCCGCACGACAGCCGCTGCCACGCGCCCGCACGTACTCTGGCGATCAGCTCATCGACGCGGGTGGTGGTATGCAACCCGGAGGGCACCTCGTCGTCGCATCGGGTGGCCATCACATACGCGATGTCCTGCTCCTCCAGCCAGCCCCGCAGGCCGGGGTTCTGCCCGTAGGCCTCGTCGGCGGTGAACCACGAAAACGGCACCCCGGCGGTGATCGCCCGCTCCAGCATGGCCCGAGCCTGCTGCGGCTTCGTGGCGAACTCGACCTCATCCGGGATCGCCGCCGCTCGGCACCGGTCCCGGTCGCCGGTCCACGACTTGGGCAGGTACAACTCCCGGTCGATCAACGCCCGGCCCCGACTCGTGGCATAGCACAGGAACGTGCCGATCTGGCAGTTCTCCGTCTTGCCCGCCGTGCCTGAATACTGCCGTTGGACCCCCGCCGAGGCGCGGCCCTTCTTGACGAACCCGGTCTCGTCGGCGACGAGCACCCCGGCCGCATCGCCGATCTGCTCCACGACGTAGTCGCGTACGTCATCGCGGACCGCGTCCCGGTCCCACGCCGCGCTGCACAACATGCCCTGCAACCCGTCCGGCGAGACATGCCCAGCCTGCTCCGCGAGGGTCCAGCCGTTGCGCCGCTCCAACGGCGCCAGCAACCCCCGCACATACGCCCACGCCCGCCGCCGCGGCTCCACTCGAGTAAACCGATGCGAGAACCGGAAGAACAACTCCTCCAACCCGGCATCCCACGACCCGACCAACTGCGCATCCACCACAACCAGTCAACGAACGATCAGCAGCCGAAGCCACGACCCGCCGTTGCAGTATTAACTCCCGCCGCCGGTGAGGCAGTGGGCCGCGGTCCACACCGAGGACCTGCCCTCGGTGTTCACGATGGCCCCGGAGCAGAGGTAGTTGACGCCGTTCAGCGTGAAGAACACCATCCCCACGGTGCGAGCAACCGGATGTCCGGTCGGGTAGTTGGGGTAGTAGAACGCGGGCGAGACGCCCGGGGACTCGGCGGTGCTGGCAGCCCTGGGCTCGGTCGCCGGCGCGGCGGGGGCGATCGCGCCCGCCGGACCCTGCGGCTGGATGGCGCGCTGCCCGGGCTGCCGAGCCGCGCGCGCCGCCTGCACCGCGGGAATCTCACTCTCGGGCTTGGCCGCCCGCATCCGGGCCGGCGTCCAGTACTCCATCAGGGCCCGCTGTCGGGCCTCGGCACCGGCGCCGGTCAGGGTACGGGCAACCTCGGGGCTGAGTTCGGCCACGCCACTCACGGCCGAGCCGTCGCCCGGTGCGGGGCTGGCCTGCACCGGGCCCGGGGCGGCGAGGGTGACCACGGCGGCCATCGCGACGACGGTCAGACCGCGTGGCAGTTTTCGGAACATGCGTACCATTCGGTGCGGTCGACGACCAGGGGGGGCGAACTCGCTGCCGCCCCAGGCGCGGCTCGCTCGTGGAGAGGTCGGAGTCATGCGTCTTCATGTGGGATGCCCGATGTGGGCGCACAAGTCCTGGCAGGGCCGCCTGCTGGCGCACCCGCTCCCCGCTCACGAGCGCCTGCGGCACTACGCCGGCTGGTGCAACGCGGTCGAGGGCAACACCACCTTCTACGCCACTCCGCCCAGGGAGACCGTGGCGTCGTGGGCGCAGCAGACCGACCCCGACTTCCGGTTCGTGATCAAGCTGCCGAAGCACGTCACGCACGAACGCCGCCTCACCGACGTCGACGAGCCGCTGCGCGTCTTCCTGGACGCGATCGAGCCCCTCGGCCCGCGGGCCGACGCCCTGTGGATCCAACTGCCGGGATCGTTCGCCCCCTCCGACGTTCCCACACTGGCCCGCTTCCTGCGCCGGCTCCCGGAGTCCCACCGGTACGCCGTGGAGGTTCGTCATCCCGCATTCTTCGACGACCCCCGCTCGGCGCGACTCCTGGAGGGCGTGCTCTCCGCCGCGGCCGCCGAGTGGATACCGTTCGACACCACCGCGTTCTTCCGAAGCCCGCCGACCAGCGACGCGGAACGCGACGCCTGGATCAAGAAGCCGCGCGTGCCGCGGCGCTCCGACGCGCTGACCGACCGGCCGATCGTCCGGTACCTCGGCCGCGACGACACCGCGCTGACCGTCGAGGGCTGGCAGCACTGGGTCGACGTCGTCGCCGGGTGGCTGCGCGAGGGACGCTCGCCGACCGTGTTCGTCCACACCCCGGACAACGCCGACGCGCCGGTGCTCGCCCGCCGCTTCCACGACGAGGTACGGGCCCGCGTACCCGGAGTCGAGCCGCTGCCCGAGCCGATCCCGGCCGGGCCCCTGACCCTCTTCTGACGCCCCGATGCCCGTCCGGGAATCCACCGGACAGCACGGCCGCCCCGCACGCTGGCGGTACCGGTCGCCGCCGTTCGGCTACCCGACGAGTTGAGGAGCAGTCGTGGTCGGAAGAAGCGGAAAGCGCCACTTGGCGCGCGAAGAGGGCAGGACACCAACCATTCCAGGGCGCGCGGGCAAGCGCCGCCCGATGAAGAGGGTATTCGGCGCCCTTGCCACGGCGGTGGCACTGGTGGCCGCGTCCCTCACGGTGATCGCGCCCACGCCTGCGTACGCGGCCACCCCCATCGTGGAGATCGTGAACTACAACAGCGGGCTACGCGCCGATGTCATGTGGGCCTCCACCAGCCCGCTCACGGGTGTCTTCCTGTGGCCGAACAACTCCAGCCCCTCGCAGGAGTTCGAGATGCTCGACAGCGGAGGAGGATTCTTCCGCCTCAAGGCACGCCACTCCGGTCAGTGCCTGATGCTCGACTGGCGGGTGGGCACCCAGAACGGCACGCCGATCATCCAGGACCCGTACTGCGACGCCGGGTACCGCCGGGCCGAGTGGTACCGGCAGTACATCACCCCGCCGCAGCCCCCGTGCTACTGCTTCCCCGCCACGTACATGATCATCAGGAACCGCTCGACCGGAAGGTGCCTGGACGCGGCCTCCGGAACCGGCCAGCCCGGTCAGCAGGCGATCCTGCAGCAGTGGGACTGCATCGTCTCGGGCACGGAATGGAACCGCTGGAACCAGGTGTGGACCATCAACACCCTCAATGCGCCTCCGATCGGCTGACACCCGTCGGTCGAAGAGGGAACCGGGCGGGCGCGACCGCGCGGGGCGGCGGACGCGTCCGGCCGCCCCGCGCGGCGTTTCCAGGCCGCTGACACCGGCGGCGGTTGGTCGTGGGACGAACTGGTCGTCCGACGCGCGACTGACCGTCGGGTGATTCGACGGCAGCCGTCGCTGACCGCATCCCCGTCCTGCACGCCCCGCGCCAGCAGGACGCCGGGCACACCGGACAGGTCGGGCGCGTGGTCAGCGGCCGGCCCGGCGTTCGCCGTCGCGGTGCGCCCGTCCGGCCAGGTCGTCGCGGTCGATGCGCAGCTCCCGCTCCAGCTCGGCGATGACGGCGCGCAGGTCGTCCAGCCGCTGGGTCAGCGCGATGCGGTCCACCTCGTCGGGCACGCCGTCGCCGTCCTCGTCGTACCCGGGCGCGAGCCGCTCGGTCATCTCCAGCCGGCGGGCCTCCTCCATCGAGTTGACGATGACCGCGATCAGGATGTTGAGCAGCAGGTTGACGGTGATGACGACGAAGCTGACGTAGTAGAGCAGCGTCCACGGCGACACCGCCAGGCCCTGCTCGATGAGGTCCGGCAGCGTCTCCAGCGACAGCAGCACGAACAGGGTCAGCAGGGCGCGGCCGATGTCGCCGTACTGCTCGGGGTAGGTGCCGCCGAAGATCAACCAGCCGGCCATGCCGTAGACGTACAGGGTGACCACGGCCAACGCGAGGAAGCCACCGACGCCTGGGAGGCTGCGCAGCAGGGCCGCGACGATCGTCCGCAGGCCCGGGGAGAACCGCACCAGCCGCAGCACCCGGGCGACCCGGAGCACCCGCAGCAGCGCCGAGTCGCCGTGCAGGCCGGGCAGGAAGATCGCCGCCACCACCACGAAGTCGAAGACGTTCCAGCCCTGCCGGAAGAAGTCCTGCGGCCGACGGCCGTACGCCAGCACCCGCGCGGCGATCTCCGCCACGAAGATCACCCGGAAGGACCACTCCAGCCAGCGCAGGGCCGGCCGGAACCCGCCGAGGTGCGCGTACGTCTCCAGGCCGAGCACCACCCCGTTGGCCATGATGACGACGACGATGGCGATCTCGAACGGGCGCGACCGGACGACCCGGGCGAACCGGTCGGTGACGCCCGGCGGTTCGGACGGGGCGGCGGCCGGCCGCCTGAGTACGGCAGGCATGGGCCACAGCCTAACGAGGACACTCTTTCGGGGACCCGGCGCGGAAGTGGGCCGACCGACACGCCACAGTCGGCGAAACGGGGTTGACTCCTCGACGCGTGCGCCTATGGTGAGCGGATGACCACGGTCGGCGCGCCGTCCCGGGTCGGCGTCACCCCGGTGACGCCGACCGGTGCCGCCTGCCCGCCCGCCGCCGGTCAGCCCGTGCCCACCCTCCGGCCGTCGGCCCCGCGCGCGGTCGCGCCGACCTACGGGCTGCCGAGCCCCGTCCCGGCCGGCCGGAGCCCTCCGGACCCGTTCGTCTCACGAGGAACGGCCACAGGGCGAAGCGGAAACCGCTTCGACCCTTTTTCTTTTTCCGGAAGGTGACAACGATGACCACGCCCACCGACAGCGCCCGCATCGACGCGCTGCGCGCCACGTTGACCAGCGAGTTCGAGGCGCACACGGCCAGGCTGACCCAACTGACCGCGGACACCGGCGACCCCTCGGACCCGCACACCCAGGCCGCGCTGATCGCGACGGTCCGGCAGAGCCTCGAGCAGATCACCGACGCGCTGCGGCGGATCACCGAAGACACCTACGGCGCGTGCGAGCGGTGCGGCAGCACGATCCCGGCCGAGCGCCTGGAGATCCTGCCGCACGCCCGGTTCTGCGTGCCCTGTCAGCGCAAGCACTGAGTGGGCCCCTGCCAGCGCAAGCACTGAGCGGGCCAGCCGCGAGGTCCGCCCCCTGCCCAGGGGGCGGACCAGCCTCGGCTCCGGTCAGCCGGCCCCGAAGCAGACGAAGGCCGCCGCGGTCGCCCGGGCGGACGCGTCGCCGGCCGCGACGAACGCCCGCTGCGCGTCGGCGAGGGCCTGCGCCGGGCCGGCGCCCGCCCGCATCCGCCGGTGCAGGTCGAGCATCAGGGCGGTGGTGGGGTCGGCCGGTACCGGCAGCACGGTGGCGACCAGGCACCGGGCGCCGAGGGCCAGCAGCACCGCGGTGAACCCCATGACCTCGTCGCCCGGGCGCACCCCGGTCAGGCCGGAGTCGCACGCGGACAGCACCACGCAGCCGGGCGGGCGGGCCACCCGCTCCCACTCGTACGCGAACAGCGGCCCGTCGGCCAGTTCCACGGTGGAGAACTGCGGGTTGTCGGCGCGGAACGTGCCGTGGGCGGCGATGTGCACCAGCCCGGCCCCGTCCAGCGCCGCGGTCAGCGCGGCGGCGGTGGCGTCGGCCCCGGCGAGCGTCCGCGCCCCCGGCAGCACCTCCGCGAGCCGGCGTACCTCGGTGTGCGCGGCCGGCAGGCGCGGGCCGGCGGCCAGGACCGGCGGCCCCGCCGGGGGCTCCCGACGGTCCGCCCCGAGCCACACCGTGGCCGACGGGGCGACCGTCACGGCGCGCCCGGCGCACGACGGCAGCGCCGACCAGGGCACCGCGTGCAACGCCCCGACCGGGACGATCACCAGGTCCCGGTCGGCCAGGCGCCGCCGCACCGGGTCGAACAGTTGGCGGTCCAGGGCCGCCGCGGCGTGCGCGGCCCCCGCCCGGGCGGCGGCCGAGTCCCCGGTGGTGACCAGCCTGCGCAGGCCGAACCGGTGCCGCCGGGCCAGGTCCACCGCCTCGCCGAGCGGGCCGAGGTCGTGCAGGCCGGCCCGGCCGTCGCGGATCAGCACCGCCCGCAGCCGGTCGCCGTGTGCCACCAGCTCGACCAGCACCCGGGAGCCGAGCCGTTCGGCCAGCGCGCCGACGCCGGGCGGGGTCACCACGTCGCCGCCGCCGGGCACCCGCCGGGCCAGGTCCCGGATGCGCTGCTCCAGCCGGGCCTGCCGGCCGCGCAGGGCCTGCGCCGGGCGGCCGGCGAGCACCTCGTCCTCGATCAGCCCGCTGACGAGCCGGAGCTCGGCGAGCGCCGCGACGAGGTCGGGGTCGTCGGGGGGCAGCGCCGCGCGCATCCGCAGCGAGTTGGCCCGCCACCGCTCCGCCCACGTCAGGACCCCGGCCGGGGAGCCGGCCCGGACCGCGATGTCCAGGCCCTCGGCCGCCAGCTCCTGCCCGTACGTCCCGCTGTGGGCCCGCAGCTCCGTGGCCCCGAGGGACGCGCGGTGCCGGTCGAGGACGGCCAGCCCCCGGCGCAGCGCCAGAGCCGCGCCGGAATCGTCCCCGGCGAGCCGCCGCGCCAGCGCCTGGGCGTACCAGCCCTGCGCCCGCCGGTCGGCGGTGCCGCGGCGCCGGGCCCGGGCGGCCACCGCCAGCAGGTCCCGGGCCCGGCCCGGTCGCCCGAGCGCGGCGGCCAGCCGGCCGGCCTCGATCCGGGTGGCCAGGGCCGGGCCCGGCCACCCGGTGGCGTCGAGCTGCTCGGCGGTACGCAGCATCGCGGTGAGCAGCGCGGTCGAGCGGGTGCCCCGGCGGTACTCGGCGCGCAACTCGACGTGGCGCGCGAAGGCGGCCCAGGTGCGGCGGCCCTGGCGGCGGAACCGGGCCCGGGCCGCGGCGGCGGCCCCGGTCGCGGTGTCCAGGTCACCGGCGAGCAGCGCGGCCCGGGCCTGCGCCAGCAGCGCCTCGGCGAGGTCGGAGGCCATGCCCCGGCGCCGCAGTTCCCACACGGCCGCCGCCGCGACCTCGACCGCCTCGTCGACCAGCGGCACCCACAGCAGCAGCTCGAACCGGTCCAGCAGCAGCGCCGGCCGGGGCACGGCGAGCCGCCGGTACTCCTCCTCCACGGCGGCGAAGCAGCGCAGCGCGCCGGCGATGTCGCCGCGCTGGCCGGCCGCGATCCCGCCGTTCCAGCGGGCATCGGCCGCCGCCAGGTCCAGCCCGAGCCGGCCGAAGATGGCCGCCGCCCGGGCGAGGTCGTCCTCCGTGCCGCCAGCGGCGCCCCAGAGGGCGTTGAGCAGTCCGCGGTTGTTGCGTGCCCGCGCCTCCAGCAGCAGGTCGCCCTCACGCTGAGCGATGTCGATGGCCAGGCCGTAGTCACGCACCGCCTCGTCGTAGCGTCCGCGGTAGTGCAGCACCACGCCCCGCTGCATCCGGGCCCGCCCCGCGTCGGCGCCGGTGAGCTGGGGCAGCGCGGCGGTCACGGCGCGCAGCGCCGCGCCGGTGCGGCCGGCGTTGGCCAACAGGAAGCCCAGGCTCATCCGGGCCAGCGCCCGGCCCGGGGCGTGCCGGCGGCCCGCACCGCCCGCCGCAGGTGATGGAGCGCGCCGGGCAGGTCGTTGAGCTCCCGCAGGGCCAGGCCGATGGCCCGTTCGGCGGTGGAGCGCTCGTCGTCGCCGACGGCGGGCCGGCGGCGAGCACCCGCTGGGCGATCGCGATCGCCTCGCGCGGATAGCGCTGGACGGCGTCGAGCGCCGCCTGGGCCGCCCCGGCACCGGAACCGGTGCTGTCGGGCATGCCCCAAAGCGTCCACGACGGACGGCGGGCCGTCAATGTCGGGTACCGGCGCGGAATTGTCGGAAATCCGCGCCCCCGAATCACCTCATTGACTTTGGACTATGCTTTGGAAGAATCGGCGATGCCCCGGGGAATTCGGCCGCGCCGGCCACCGGCGGGCGCTCCTGTCGACCGCATGGAGGACCCGTGCCGCCTGACCACCCCAACCCGCCGCGCCCTGCCGGCGGGCTGTCCCGACGCCGGCTGCTGGCGGCGTCCGCGCTCGCCGCGGCCGCGGTACCGCTCGGCGCCGGGACGCGCCCGGTCCCCGCGCTGGCCGACGGCGCGGACGACCTCGCCTACCAGCGGGTGTTCGACGAGGCGCTGGCCGCCGACAAGAACGTCCGCCGGTACACCACGCCGGGTCGGGAGTTCCTCTACCGGCCCCGGCAACTGCTCGCCGCGAACGCCGACGTCCAGCGGGTCGTCGCCTGGCTGCGCGCCCGCGGATACGTCGTGACCGTGGGAGCCGGCTTCGCGGGCGTCACCCGGCTGCTGTTCGACCGGGAGACCGACGTCCCCGGGGTGGTGGCCAGGCTGCGCGATCCCCAGCAGTGGCCCGGCCAGTCGGTGCCGAAGGTCCAGCCGCATCACGTGCTGCTGGGCCTGGGCAACATCATGGGCAACCCCGGCAGCCCGCCCCAGGCCGCCGCCGCGCTGCCGCCGCCGGACAGCGGCCGGCTCGGCGAGGGCGCCGGCGTCACGGTCGGGATCTGCGACACCGGCATCTGGCAGCAGGCCGGCGGCTTCCACCCGCTGTGGCTGGGCGGGGCGTACGTGCCGCAGGCCGACGACGAGGACCCGCTGTACGTGCACACGGACGTGCTCGCCCCGCAGGGCGGGCACGGCACCTTCGTCGCCGGGGTGGTCCGGCAGGCCGCGCCGGGCGTACGCGTCGACCCGGAGCAGGCGCTGAACGCCACCGGCGTCGGCGACGAGGCGAGCGTGGTGGCCGCCATGGGCCGGCTCGTGCCGGAGGTGTCCATCATCAACCTGTCCCTGGGCGGCTTCACCCAGGACGACCAGCCCTCGCTGCCCCTGGCCAACGCCGTGGCCGCGCTGCCCGCGACGAGCGCCGTGGTCGCCGCGGCGGGCAACGCCGGCACCGGCCGGCCGATCTGGCCGGCGGCCCTGTCCCGCGTCGTCGGGGTCGCCGCCGTCACGCAGGCCTCCGGCGGCCTCGTGCCGGCGGCCTACAGCGGATTCGGGGCCTGGGTCGACGCCTGCGCGATCGGCGAGCGCGACAGCACGTACGTCGAGGGGCAGCTGCCGCTGCCCGGCCTGCCGACCCGGGTCTTCCACGGCTTCGCCGCCTGGGCGGGCACCTCGTTCGCCACCGCGTACGTCTCAGGCCGGCTCGCGGCCATGATGACCGCCGGCGGCCTGAGCGCCGACGCGGCACGGCTGGCGCTGCTCGCGGCTCCCCGCTGGCACCCCGACTACGGCGCGCTCGTCCCGTGAGCGAGGGTCAGCGAGCGAACCCTCGGCGCAGCGCGATGAGCGAGCGGGTGCCGTCGTGACCGACCGCAGCGCGAGCAGCCTGGTCTCCGCCGCCGCCGGCGGGGACGAGTCGGCGTGGGACGAGCTGGTCCGCCGGTACACCCCGCTGGTGTACTCGGTGGTCCGGTCGTACGACCTGAGCCGCGCCGACGCGGCGGACGTCAACCAGACGGTCTGGCTGCGCCTGGTCGAGCACCTGGGCCGGGTGCGGGATCCGGAGGCGCTGGCCGCCTGGCTGGCCACCACGGCGCGGCGGGAGTGCTATCGGCTGTCCCGCCTGGGCCGGCGCACCCAGCCGTTCGACCCGTACGACGACGCGCTCGACGCGTACCACGGCTTCTCCCGCCAAGCGGACGTGGCCGCGCCGGACGAGGAGCTGCTGCGCGCGGAGCGGCGGCAGGCGCTGCGGGAGGGCTTCGCGCAGCTGCCGCCGCGCTGCCAGGCGCTGCTGGCGCTGCTGACGGCGGACCCGCCGCCCAGCTACCGGGAGATCGCCGAGCGGCTGGGCGTGCCCGTCGGCAGCATCGGGCCCACCCAGGCCCGCTGCCTGCGCCGGCTGCGCGACTGCCCGGCACTCGCCCCGTACCTCGGGGCGGCTTCGACCCGCACGAACGGGGGTGAACGCGATGGAGCAGTGGCCGCCGGTCGATGACGACGCCCTGACCGCGGAGCTGGGCGCGGCGCTGTGGGACGCCGGACCGGTCCCGGAGGAGTTCCTGACGGCGGCGCGGGCGGCGTTCACCTGGCGGAACGTGGACGCGGAACTGGTGCTGGCCGAGCTGACGTTCGACTCGGCGTGCGACGCCGAGCCGGCGGGGCTGACCCGGTCGGCCGGCTCGACGCGGACGCTGTCGTTCCGCAGCGGGCCGGTCGTGCTGGAGATCGAGGTGAGCGACGCCGGGATCGTCGGCCAGCTCTCCCCGCCGCGCGGCGGCCGGGTCAGGGCGCAGACGGCGTCCGGCACGTACGACGAGGCGCCGGTCGACGCGGTCGGCTTCTTCTCGCTGGGCGCTCCCCCGCCCGGCCCGGTGCAGTTGCGCGCCCGCACCGACGGGTACGCGGTGGCCACCACCTGGGTCTGTCTGCGCTGATCCGGCGGGCGCGCACGGCGACGGGGGCGCGGGCCGGACGGCCCGCGCCCCCGCGGTGGCGGCGAGGTTACTTGTCCCCGACGCTGATCAGGTACTCCACGCCACCGAGGTCGGCCCGCTCGGCGCCGCTCGTGTCCGGCCCGAACTGGGTCACGTCGAGCACGAACTCCTTGTCGGAGGCGACGGCGGCGGTGAAGTTGAGCGAGAACTCGACCCGCTCACCGGGCTCCAGCAGCAGGTTGCCGATGGTGGCCTTGGCCGGGTCCACGATCTCCACCTGGGTGCCGCCGATCGGGCGCACGCCCGTGCCCACCATGCCGCCGGCCCGCCAGCGCTCGAACAGGGTCTGGCCGAGGTCGGCGACAACCCTGCCGCCCACCTCCTGCAGCGGCACGCCCGGCTGGGCGAAGACCAGGTCGCTCTTGGCCGGCACGGTCAGCGCGTTGCCGATGGCGAACGGCCGCACGATCACCGGGCCGCCCAGGATGACCCGCACCGAGTCGACGTTGCGCCAGGCGATGTTGTTGTTGTAGCGGGTGTTGATGCTGATGTCCGGGCCCTCGAAGTTCATCGGGTCGGTCTGCGACACCCACCGGGCCAGCAGGCAGAAGTGCCCCGGCCCCGGCACCCCGTTCCACGGGATCGTCACCGTCGTGACACCTGCGGGGACGACCACGTTGACCGCGCCGATCTGGGTCCAGTGCGTCGGCCAGACGGCGCCGCCGCCCGGCGTCGTCCGGTAGACCCGCAGCACGCCGCTGTCGGTGCCCGAGCCGTACGGGCCGGGGTTGCGCAGCTTCACGAAGATGTAGTTCGTGAATCCGACGCGGGGGTTCTGGCTGACGGCGCACTCGATGGTGGTCCAGCAGACCTTGATGTCGGGGCTGGCCCACAGCGGGTTGAACCCGTGGGGCTGGAGGCCGACGTCGGCGGCGACGTCCCGGATGTAGACGTCGGTGCGGGCGGCCGGGGCGGCCTTGTCCGGCTGCGCCACGACGGGCGCGGCGCCGGCCGCGGTGACCGTCAGCACGGCGGCCAGCGCCGCGCCCGTGAGCACGGCCAGCGCCGAGCGGCGGACGCGTCTCCCTACGTTGCCCATGACAGGCTTCTCCCATCGACGGGGGACCGCCGACCCGGCGCGAGTGCGGACCGGGTCGACGCGATGACGATGTTCAGGAGTGCGTCGCCGCGCCGTAGATACCGCCGGCGGGGTCGGTCACCGTCAGATGGAGCCAGGACCGACGAAAGAGACAAACATCGGTGACGCGCGGGACGGCCGCGAGCCCTACCGCTCCTTGAGGCGGCGGTTGACCTCCTCGGTGAGGCGCCGGTTCAGCTCGGCCAACTGCTCGTCGGTGTACGCGGCCAGGTCGCCCCGGACCGCGCCGCCGTTCGCCGCCTCCTCCTGCCGCTTCTGCTCCTCCCGGCGGCGCAGCTCCTGCTCCTCCGGCGAGCCGGGGGCGGCGTACGCGCACCGGACCAGGCTGCCGTCGGCGTTCTTCAGACAGGTCGCCTCCCGGCCGTTGATCTGGCCCCGGCCCTCCACCCGGTACCGGATGCTCTGCTCGCTGCCGAGCGTGGCGGTCCACGTGCTGCCCCCGGTCGGCACCACCTCG
Organism: Micromonospora olivasterospora; assembly: GCF_007830265.1. Taxonomy (NCBI): domain Bacteria; kingdom Bacillati; phylum Actinomycetota; class Actinomycetes; order Micromonosporales; family Micromonosporaceae; genus Micromonospora; species Micromonospora olivasterospora. The sequence continues at coordinate 5,068,703 of NZ_VLKE01000001.1, read as the reverse complement.
AACACCTGGTCGTCGTTCCAGCAGCAGACGTCCCGGTACTCCGCCTTGATCAGGGCGACGATCGCCTGCGGCGACGACCACGTCGGGCTGAGCCGGTGCACGGTCAGCGGGGCGAGCCCCCGGCCGGAGTGCCGGGTCGGCACGGTCGACACGGCCACCACGGAGCTGGCCTCGCCCTGCGGGGTGAGCGGGGTGACGTACACGCTGCCTCCACCGCCGTCGCGGTAGCGCAGGGTGAACTCCGACTCGTTGCCCTCGTTGGCGCCGTCCTCGGAGGCGTCCCAGCCGCTGCGCTCGAACCACCAGTCGGCGAACCCGCCGACGGCGGCGGTGCCCTCCCGCTCCCGGCCGGCCAGACTGATCGGATAGGACGGTCCGGGCACCTCCGTCGTGTCGTCGACGATCGTGACCTTCCCGGTCCGGCCGTCGTACAGCGCCACGCCGGCCGGCCGCTCGGTCACCACCAGGACGCCGGTCTGGCGCTTGAGCGGCACCACCACAACAGGGGTGTCGCCCTGGCAGTAGACGTACGCGTCGTCGGCGGAGAACCGGACCCAGCGCCGCTCGGCGGAGATCTGCCGACCCAGGTTGTGCGTGAACCAACCCCCGATCCGCGCGTCGGCGGCGGACATGTCGAACGCGCACCGCTGTTGCGCCCGGCTGTGGCCGCCGAGGGGCACCTCCTGCACCAGGCCGACCTCGTAGCCGGTCAGCCAGCCGCGCCGCTCCACCAGGACGGCGAACCGGTCGGAGTCGGGCAGGTAGCTCACGTCGGTGATCTCGCCGGTGACGTCGCCCAGGTTGGGCGCGGCCTGCGCCTTGCCGACCAGGTACGGCGCGCGTGGGGTCAGCTCCGGCACGGGGTCGGTCACCACCCGCATGGTGGTCGCGTACGCCCGGTCCTGGAGGTACTCGCCGTAGACCAGCCAGAACGCGCCGAGCGCCAGCCCGACGGCGGCGCCCAGCCAGCCGAGGACGACGGTGGCGCCGGTCGCCGGCGGCCTGGCCCCACGGCCGCGAAGCCGGCGGGTGAGCAGTCGCGCCGCCGCCGGCGCCCCGGCGAGCACGGCCACCAGGGCCGGCGCCACCAGCCAGGGCAGGAGCTTGCGCAACTCCCACACCGCGATGGTGGTGGCGTACGAGGCGTACCAGGCGACGCCGAGCAGGAGGAGCAGGACCGGAATAACCACCCGCAGCGCCCGACCCATGCGACACCTCCAAGTGACGGCAGGACCCGATCCTATTCGGACCGGGCAAGCCTCTCCCGCCGCGCCGGCCGTCCGGCGCCGCGAACGGCTCCGACCGGCCTCGGCACCGGCCCGCGAGCGGGGGCGGGCAGGCACGTGGAGGCGGCCCGGCTGGTGACCAGCCGGGCCGCCCGATCGGTCGTACGGTCAGCCGCCGAGGCTCGCCGCGGCCGAGGCGATGGCCGAGGCGAAGTAGCTCACCTGGGTGTAGACGCCCGGGAAGTTGGGCCGGGCGCAGCCGTAGCCCCAGCTGACGATGCCGACCTGGATCCAGGCGCCGGCGGCGTCGCGGCGGAACATCGGGCCGCCCGAGTCGCCCTGGCAGGTGTCCACGCCGCCACTGGTGTAGCCGGCGCAGATCTCCTCGGCGGGGATGAGGTCGCCGCTGTAGCTGGCGTTGCAGGTGTTGTCGTCGACGAACGGCACGTTGGCCTTGAGCAGGTACCGCTGCTGCGGCCCGCCCTCGTACGGCGCGCCCCAGCCGGCGACGGTGAAGGTGCCGTTGTCGTACGCGGTGGTGTTGGCGATCTTCAGGGTGGGCAGGGTGGTGACCGGGGTGGCCAGCCGGATCAGCGCCCAGTCCTTGCCCGCGCCGTTGTAGCCCGGGGCGCGGTAGACGTAGTTCGACCTGACGGTGATGCGGCTGGCGGACTGGAGGTCCACCACGCCGAGCGTCGCGGTGATGCTGGTGTTGGTGCCGGTGGCGCCGACGCAGTGCGCGGCGGTGAGCACGAGGCGCGAGCTGTAGAGCGCCCCGCCGCAGCCCATGGAGAGGCGCACCATCCAGGGGAACTCGCCCTGGGCGGCGCGGGTGCCGCCGACGACGTTCGGCGTGAAGGAGTCGTCGGCCGCGGCAGCGGGCGCCGCGAGAGTGAGGCTGCCCGCGGTCACCGCGGCCAGCGCGGCGGCCAGGAGGCCGGAGAGTCTGCGCCAGCGAACCATGTGTTCCTCCGCATCACGACCGGCGCGCCGCATGAGCGCACCTGATTCAGGATTGCGGCCATTATATTGATATCGATGGATTTGATGGCCATCCCCTCTGGGTCATACCGCCGGCGCTATGGACGCGCGACCCGCGAACGGTCGGGAGCCGGGGCCTCGGCCGGGGTCGTCGCGGACGGGGCCGGCGACCACGGCCAGGGCACGTCCCGGAAGGCCGCCTCGACCAGCAGCGCCTCGACGGCGCGCAGCAACCGCTCGGCCCGCTCCGGCGGCAGGTACCGGGTGTCGGCCGTGACCACCGGCTCGACCGCCCCGGGGGGCGTCGAGCAGCTGGATCCGGCAGCGCCAGGCGAACCCGTCCAACCCGTCCAGCCAGCGGAACGCACCGTGGGCTGCCATCGCCCGCAGGGCGGCCTCGTCCGGGCCCGCCCCGCCGGCCTCGACGTCCGGCGACAGCCGGACGTCGTTGAGGTAGCAGAGCGGGGCCAGCACGCTCCGGTGGTCGTGACCCAGCTCGGTGAAGGCGCGCTCGAACGCGGCCGGGTCGTAGTAGGCGTGCCGGTAGGCGTCCAGCGCCGCCCGCCTGGCCCGGGACAGTGACTGAACACCACCACGACCTGCCGTACCCGGTCCTCGACGGTGACCAGCGCGGCCCGCACCGGCCACTCGGCGGCGTGGTCGAAGCGCGGCCCGGCGAGCCGCGCGGCCAGGTCCGCCGCCGCGGACCGGCCGTCCGGGTCGTCCGCCGGCCGGGGGCACGGCGTGGACGAGGACGGGCAGCCGCCCCGACGCCGCGGCCTCCTGACGCAGTTCCCCGTCCCGGCACCGGACCCGGGTGCGCAGCGACTCGTGCCGGGCGACCAGCCCGCCGACCGCCCGCAGCGCCCGCGGCACCGTCACGTCCGCCCGCGCGGAGACGGCCAGGGTACGGGGCAGGGTCAGCACCCGGTACGCGGCGGGGGACGTGAACTCCTCGACGGACCGCCACATCGCCCACTGCCCCCAGGTGAGCGGCCCGGTGGCGTCCCGCCCGCCGTGGAACTCCGCGTACGCCACCTCCCCGGCGCCCGGCGCCACGGGGGCGGGCGCGCCGCCGGGCGGCGACCACGGCCACGGGACGTCGCCGAAGGCGGCCTCCACCAGCAGCTCCTCCAGCCCCCGCAGGAACGGCTCGACCGTGTCGGACGCGACGTGCCGGGTGTCGACGGTGAGCGTGACGCCGACGCCGCCCGGCTCGTCGACCACGTGGGTCAGCAGGTGCCAGGACGCCTGGTTCAGCCCGGCCGTCCAGGAGAAGGCGCTGCGCCTGGTCGACGCGATCGAACTGGAGTACGGCGTCGAGGTGGAGCTGAACGGCCCCGGCGGTCCCCTGGACACCCTCGACGACCTGGTGGCGTTGCTGGCCGCCGCCCGTCCGGACGAGGTGCCGGAGCCGGTCGAGGGGCCGGCGCCCGCCCGGGGCTGACCGGAGACCGGGCGGGGCGGCGACTCTCCCCCCGCCGCCCCGCCCACCGGTCACCACCCGTCAGCGCGGCCGCCGCGGCCCGGCCAGCCAGTCCCGAGACGCCCGCGCGTTCAGCGCCCACAGCACCCAGGCCAGCAGGCCGAGCCCGACGAGCGTGATCGCGCCGAACGTGCCGAGGGAGGCTGTGGCGAGCAGCCCGGACGGCACGTACGCCGCGACGGGAGCCCACGGCCGACGCCCGGACAGCCCGAGCGCCGGCGCCGCGCAGGCGACCGCCATGGCGGCGAAGAACACGGCCGCGCCGATCGACCCGTCGTCGTCCACCAGCCGGTGCAGGGTTGCGAGGGCGAAGAGCACCGCCAGGACCACGAAGACGACCGCCGTGAGCAGCACGGGCCCGGGCATCGGGGGATGCCGGACGACCGCACCGTACCCACCGCCATCCCGACCGACCATGAAGACAACGATGAGCGTCGACCCCTGCGGCGGCCGGGGCAGTGTCAGGAACGCGACAGTGCGGGGCGGCCTAAGCTTCGGCCTATGGCGAAGTACCTCGACGTTCACCCGGACAACCCGCAACACCGCACCATCAGTCAGGTGGTCGACCTGATCCGCCGCGACGGGTTGATCGCATACCCCACCGACTCGTGCTTCGCCCTGGGCTGCCGCCTCGGGAACAAGGAGGGCATGGACCGGATCCGGGAGATCCGGAACCTCGACAGCGGCCACCACTTCACCGTCGTGTGCCGGGACTTCGCGCAGCTCGGTCAGTTCGTCCAACTGAGCAACGCCGTGTTCCGCGCCGTCAAGGCCGCCACCCCCGGCAGCTACACGTTCATCCTGCCGGCGACGAAGGAGGTGCCCCGCCGGCTGCTGCACCCCAAAAAGAAGACGGTCGGCGTCCGCATCCCGGAGCACCCTGTCGCGCAGGCCATCCTCACCGAGCTGGGCGAGCCACTGCTGTCGAGCACCCTGCTCCTGCCGGGCGACGAGGAACCGATGACGCAGGGCTGGGAGATCAAGGAACGGCTCGACCACGCGATCGACGCTGTGGTCGACTCGGGCGAGTGTGGCACCGAGCCGACCACCGTGGTCGACTTCTCCGAGGGCGAGCCGGAGATCGTCCGGGTCGGCGCCGGCGACCCGTCCCGCTTCGCCTGACCGAGCCGGTGCCGTCCGCCGCCGCGGCGGGCGGCCCCGTTCCGCTCTCCGAAAATGGGGTGGAAATGCGTTCAGGGCCACCCCGGATGGGGTGGCCCTGAACGAAAGAATGTCCGGCGGTGTCCTACTCTCCCACACCCTCCCGAGTGCAGTACCATCGGCGCTGGAGGGCTTAGCTTCCGGGTTCGGAATGTAACCGGGCGTTTCCCCTCCGCCATGACCGCCGTAACACTATCGACATATCAAACAACACCAAAAACATGGTCTGCTGTTCGCTTGTCGGGAATCACACAGTGGACGCGTAGCACCTTTGATAATCAAGTCCTCGGCCTATTAGTACCGGTCAACTCAACCCGTTACCGAGCTTACATCTCCGGCCTATCAACCCAGTCGTCTAGCTGGGGGCCTTACCCCCTCAAAGAGGGGTGGGATACCTCATCTTGAAGCAGGCTTCCCGCTTAGATGCTTTCAGCGGTTATCCCTTCCGAACGTAGCCAACCAGCCGTGCCCCTGGCGGGACAACTGGCACACCAGAGGTTCGTCCGTCCCGGTCCTCTCGTACTAGGGACAGCCCTTCTCAAGTATCCTACGCGCACGGCGGATAGGGACCGAACTGTCTCACGACGTTCTAAACCCAGCTCGCGTACCGCTTTAATGGGCGAACAGCCCAACCCTTGGGACCTGCTACAGCCCCAGGATGCGACGAGCCGACATCGAGGTGCCAAACCATCCCGTCGATATGGACTCTTGGGGAAGATCAGCCTGTTATCCCCGGGGTACCTTTTATCCGTTGAGCGACACCGCTTCCACATGCCAGTGCCGGATCACTAGTCCCGACTTTCGTCCCTGCTCGACCCGTCAGTCTCACAGTCAAGCTCCCTTGTGCACTTGCACTCAACACCTGATTGCCAACCAGGCTGAGGGAACCTTTGGGCGCCTCCGTTACCCTTTAGGAGGCAACCGCCCCAGTTAAACTACCCACCAGACACTGTCCCTGAACCGGATAACGGTCCGAAGTTAGATACCCAAATCAACCAGAGTGGTATTTCAACAATGCCTCCACCCATACTGGCGTATGGACTTCACCGGCTCCCACCTATCCTACACAAGCTAATTCAGATACCAATGTCAAGCTATAGTAAAGGTCCCGGGGTCTTTCCGTCCTGCCGCGCGTAACGAGCATCTTTACTCGTAATGCAATTTCGCCGGGCCTGTGGTTGAGACAGTGGGGAAGTCGTTACGCCATTCGTGCAGGTCGGAACTTACCCGACAAGGAATTTCGCTACCTTAGGATGGTTATAGTTACCACCGCCGTTTACTGGCGCTTAAGTTCTCCGCTTCGCCCCCAAAGGAGCTAACAGGTCCCCTTAACGTTCCAGCACCGGGCAGGCGTCAGTCCATATACATCGAATTACTTCTTCGCATGGACCTGTGTTTTTAGTAAACAGTCGCTTCCCCCTGCTCTCTGCGGCCATACAACGCTCCACCCGCAAGGGGCTTCACGTCTCCGGCCCCCCTTCTCCCTAAGTTACGGGGGCAATTTGCCGAGTTCCTTAACCACAGTTCGCCCGATCGCCTCGGTATTCTCTACCTGACCACCTGTGTCGGTTTGGGGTACGGGCCGCTCAGAACTCGCTAGAGGCTTTTCTCGGCAGCATAGGATCACTGACTTCACCTGAATCGGCTCGGCATCACGTCTCAGCCCACATGTGCTGCGGATTTGCCTACAGCACGGCCTACACGCTTACCCCGGCACAACCACCGGCCGGGCTCAGCTACCTTCCTGCGTCACCCCATCGCTTGACTACTACCCACCAGGATCCCACGCTCCCCACCCTCAACCCGAAGGTCTTGGATGGCTTGGGTGGTTAGCACAGCAAGGTTCATCAGGGACGCTCTTTCGCGGGTACGGGAATATCAACCCGTTGTCCATCGACTACGCCTCTCGGCCTCGCCTTAGGTCCCGACTCACCCAGGGCGGATTAGCCTGGCCCTGGAACCCTTGGTCATCCGGCGGAAGGGTTTCTCACCCTTCATTCGCTACTCATGCCTGCATTCTCACTCGTGCCGCGTCCACGACTAGGTCACCCCGTCGCTTCACCCCCGGCACGACGCTCCCCTACCCATCCACACACCTGCACCAGATATCAAGACCTGGCGAAGTAAAAATGTGAATGCCACAGCTTCGGCGGTGTGCTTGAGCCCCGCTACATTGTCGGCGCGGAACCACTTGACCAGTGAGCTATTACGCACTCTTTAAAGGGTGGCTGCTTCTAAGCCAACCTCCTGGTTGTCTATGCGACCCCACATCCTTTTCCACTTAGCACACGCTTAGGGGCCTTAGCTGGTGATCTGGGCTGTTTCCCTCTCGACTACGAAGCTTATCCCCCGCAGTCTCACTGCCGCGCTCTCACTTACCGGCATTCGGAGTTTGGCTGATTTCGGTAAGCTTGTGGGCCCCCTAGACCATCCAGTGCTCTACCTCCGGCAAGAAACACGCGACGCTGCACCTAAATGCATTTCGGGGAGAACCAGCTATCACGGAGTTTGATTGGCCTTTCACCCCTAACCACAGGTCATCCCCCAACTTTTCAACGTTGGTGGGTTCGGCCCTCCACGCGGTCTTACCCGCGCTTCAGCCTGCCCATGGCTAGATCACTCCGCTTCGGGTCTAGAGCATGCGACTCAAACGCCCTATTCAGACTCGCTTTCGCTACGGCTCCCCCACACGGGTTAACCTCGCCACATGCCACTAACTCGCAGGCTCATTCTTCAAAAGGCACGCCGTCACCCCGCAAGGCTCCGACGGATTGTAGGCGAACGGTTTCAGGTACTATTTCACTCCCCTCCCGGGGTACTTTTCACCATTCCCTCACGGTACTCGTCCGCTATCGGTCACCAGGAAGTATTTAGGCTTACCAGGTGGTCCTGGCAGATTCACGGCAGATTACAGGAGTCCGCCGCTACTCGGGAACACCCACAGAAGACCAGCCACTTTCACCTACCGGACTCTCACCGCCTACGGTCAGCCTTCCCAGACTGTTCGGCTAGCAACTGGCTTTGTAACTCCTCAGGTGGTTGTCAGCCCACCTCGCAGGGTCCCACAACCCCGACCACGCAACCCCTGACAGGTATCACACGCAACCGGTTTAGCCTACATCCGCTTTCGCTCGCCACTACTCACGGAATCACATGTTGTTTTCTCTTCCTACGGGTACTGAGATGTTTCACTTCCCCGCGTTCCCCCCATACACCCTATGTGTTCAGGTGCAGGTGACATCACATGACTGATGCCAGGTTTCCCCATTCGGACACCCTGGGATCACAGCTCGGTTGACAGCTCCCCCAGGCCTATCGCGGCCTCCCACGTCCTTCATCGGCTCCTGGTGCCAAGGCATCCACCGTTCGCCCTTGACAACTTGACCACAAAGATGCTCGCGTCCACTGTGCAATTCTCAACAAACGACCAACCCACAACCCACAGCCCCACACCAGCCCGACACACGTCGACGGTATGCGAGACCAGGCCATGCCTGGCAGCCCCCAGAACTCACGTCCTGGCCAAGGCTCCGAAAGAAACAACCCACGGTTGTTCCTTCAGGACCCAACAGGGTGCTATCCATCCTCCCCAGCCGCACCACAACCAACCGTTCCACACCACCGAAGTGGCCGTACCAGGCGTCGTAGCCGTTGCCAGGATCGAACTCACCAGTGTCTCCGCCATCGAGCACCCCGACCCGACATTCGCAGGTCGCGGGCTCCATACCGTCCTTCGACGGATGGTGCTCCTTAGAAAGGAGGTGATCCAGCCGCACCTTCCGGTACGGCTACCTTGTTACGACTTCGTCCCAATCGCCAGCCCCACCTTCGACGGCTCCCTCCCTTACGGGTTGGGCCACCGGCTTCGGGTGTTGCCGACTTTCGTGACGTGACGGGCGGTGTGTACAAGGCCCGGGAACGTATTCACCGCAGCGTTGCTGATCTGCGATTACTAGCGACTCCGACTTCACGGGGTCGAGTTGCAGACCCCGATCCGAACTGAGACCGGCTTTTTGGGATTCGCTCCACCTCACGGTATCGCAGCCCATTGTACCGGCCATTGTAGCATGCGTGAAGCCCTGGACATAAGGGGCATGATGACTTGACGTCATCCCCACCTTCCTCCGAGTTGACCCCGGCAGTCTTCGATGAGTCCCCGCCATAACGCGCTGGCAACATCGAACGAGGGTTGCGCTCGTTGCGGGACTTAACCCAACATCTCACGACACGAGCTGACGACAGCCATGCACCACCTGTCACCGGCCCCGAAGGACCCCCCATCTCTGGAGGATTTCCGGCGATGTCAAACCCAGGTAAGGTTCTTCGCGTTGCATCGAATTAATCCGCATGCTCCGCCGCTTGTGCGGGCCCCCGTCAATTCCTTTGAGTTTTAGCCTTGCGGCCGTACTCCCCAGGCGGGGCGCTTAATGCGTTAGCTGCGGCACAGGGAACCGGAGAGGCCCCCCACACCTAGCGCCCAACGTTTACAGCGTGGACTACCAGGGTATCTAATCCTGTTCGCTCCCCACGCTTTCGCTCCTCAGCGTCAGTATCGGCCCAGAGACCCGCCTTCGCCACCGGTGTTCCTCCTGATATCTGCGCATTTCACCGCTACACCAGGAATTCCAGTCTCCCCTACCGAACTCTAGCCTGCCCGTATCGACTGCAGGCCCGCAGTTGAGCCGCGGGTTTTCACAGTCGACGCGACAAGCCGCCTACGAGCTCTTTACGCCCAATAAATCCGGACAACGCTCGCGCCCTACGTCTTACCGCGGCTGCTGGCACGTAGTTGGCCGGCGCTTCTTCTGCAGGTACCGTCACTTGCGCTTCGTCCCTGCTGAAAGAGGTTTACAACCCGAAGGCCGTCATCCCTCACGCGGCGTCGCTGCATCAGGCTTCCGCCCATTGTGCAATATTCCCCACTGCTGCCTCCCGTAGGAGTCTGGGCCGTGTCTCAGTCCCAGTGTGGCCGGTCGCCCTCTCAGGCCGGCTACCCGTCGTCGCCTTGGTAGGCCATCACCCCACCAACAAGCTGATAGGCCGCGAGCCCATCCCAGGCCGAAAAACTTTCCACCACCAGCCATGCGGCCAGCAGTAATATTCGGTATTAGCCCCCGTTTCCGAGGGTTATCCCAAAGCCTAGGGCAGGTTGCTCACGTGTTACTCACCCGTTCGCCGCTCGAGTACCCCGAAGGGCCTTTCCGCTCGACTTGCATGTGTTAAGCACGCCGCCAGCGTTCGTCCTGAGCCAGGATCAAACTCTCCAACAAAAACTTGGAAAATCATCCTGACAACAAAAATGTTGCCAAAGGAATCCACACCAGCCGAACCAAAGCTCGACCAGCGCGGGGGTAAATCATAATTGGCACTGGCTTATCAAGCACCCTGTTGAGTTCTCAAAGAACAACCACACACCAACCAACAACCCCCCATCAGGAGGACCACCAGCCGGGGCATCTCGTCCCGCACCCGCCGCTCCCGCGCCGGGCACTTTTACTACGTTACCCGCCGGTTTCCGCCCTGTCAAACCGGAACCTCCCGATCTGACCCGCTTCCACCCGAATCACGGGCACCACTCATCGCGCGGAAACCGCCGCACGCTTCGTGGAGTTTCGGCAGGCCGACCGCTGCGGTCTCCCGCTTGGCGCCCGTTTCCCTGCCGGGGATGAACCATACCCGGTCGGCTCCGCCCCGCCAAATCCACCCCCGGCGGATTCTGGACCCCACTCGGCACAGGCTCCCGAGCCAGCACGAGCGGCGTCCCTCCGCCCCCATTCCCGATCCCGCCAACAGGGCGTCGCGGCATCAGAGCGACGCCCCCGACAAGGGCGCTGTCCGCAGCGATCCATTGACACGCGTCGGCAAACGACCGGACACTCGGAGAGCGCTCTCTAGGCCGCGTTACCGAGGAGTTCTCGTGGGCATCCGAAAAACCCGCTTCCGTAACCGGTTCCGGGGCGGCTCCCAGTCCCCGCTCGTGCCGCTCACCGTCGCCGGCGTCGAACGCGGTGCGGGCGTACGCCGGGCGGGCCGGTCTCCCGGATGCTGAACGGCACCGGCGAGTTGAACCGGCCCGCGACGCGCGACCGTTCCGCGGGCGAGGAGCGGAGCTTCGACCTCCTCCCGCTCACCGCGCGCACCCAGCCGCCGCTGACCTCGGTGCGCCGGCCGCTGCGGGAGATGGGCGGGCGCGACCGCGCCCGGCCGTCCCGTCGCGCCGGGATTCCCCTGGCCGCCCCGCCGACCGTCATACCGACCTCGTTCACCGTGCGCGCCGCAACCAGCACCCGCTGACCGGCCGCGCTGCCGCAACACCCCACATCCGCCCACCGACCCCGCTCCCGGGCAGCGGGAGCACCGAGGGAGACCACCATGAGAAGACGGCAGTTCGTCGCCATCGCGCTGGCCGGCGCGGTGGCCGCCACCACCGGCGCCTGCGGCGAGACCGCGAACACCAGGGCCAGGGAGGGCAAAGGCGGCGCGGCCACCGTCCTCAACGTGGGGATGCCCAACGGCCCGCAGACGGAGAACCACAACCCCTTCCTCACCACGTCCTCGGCCGCGTCGCTCGGGTACCGGTGGCAGATCTACGAGCCCCTGATGATGTGGAACCCCGTCAGGCCCGCCGAGCCGTTCAAACCGTGGCTGGCCACGAAGGCCGAGTGGACCGCCGACTACCGGTCCGTCACCGTCACCGTCCGCGACAACGCCACCTGGTCGGACGGCAAGCCGGTCACCGCCGCCGACGTCGCCTTCACCTACAACCTGCTCAAGAACAACGAGGCGCTGAACATCAACGCCATCCCGTACGCGTCGGTGACCGCGAACGGCAACCAGGTCACCCTGACGTTCGCGTCCCCGCAGTTCGTCAACCAGCAGAAGATCATCGCGCAGGTGCCGATCGTGCCGGAGCACGTCTGGTCGGCCGTCAAGGATCCGGCCACGAGCACCAACCCGAACCCGGTGGGCAGCGGCGCGTACACGCTGAAGTCGTTCACGCCGCAGACCACCACGCTGACCGTGCGCACCAGCGGCTACTGGCAGGAACTGCCGAAGGTCAAGGAGCTGCGCTACACGTCGTACACCGACAACAACGCGCAGACCACGGCCCTCGCCAACGGCGAGTCGGAGTGGAGCTTCGTGTTCATCCCGAACGTCCAGACGGTCTTCGTCGCCAAGGACCCCGCGCACCACAAGGTGTGGGCGCCGCCGGTGCTCGGCATCCACGGCCTGTACATCAACACCACGAAGAAGCCGTTCGACAACCCGGCGCTGCGCCGCGCCATGAGCATGGTGATCAACCGGGAGGACATCTTCCAGCAGGCCTCGGCGGGCTACTTCCACCCGGTGGTGAAGAGCGTGACGGGGCTGCCCAGCCCGGCCGGCGACGCGTACATCGCCCCGGAGTACCGGGGGCAGGACCAGAAGGTCGACGTCGACGGGGCGAAGAAGGTGCTGACCGACGCCGGCTTCACGTACGCGGGCAGCACCCTGCGGGACCCGTCCGGCAAGCCCGTCACCCTCACCCTGACCGACCCGGCCGGCTGGTCGGACTACCAGACCAGCCTGGAGATCGTGAAGGACAACCTGTCGAAGATCGGCATCTCCGCCACCGTGGAGAAGGCGAACCAGGACGCGTGGTTCCGCAACGTGGAGGAGGGCCGGTTCGACGCGACCTTCCGGTGGACCAACGGCGGCGCCACCCCGTACGACATCTACCAGACGGTGATGGACGGGCGGCTGCTCAAGCCGGTCGGCAAGGCCTCGCCCGCCGGCAACTTCGGCCGGTTCGACAACGCGGAGGCGACCGCGGCGCTCACCGCGTACGCGAACGCCACCGACGACGCCGCGCGGACGGCGGCGCTGGCGACGCTGCAGAAGATCTTCGTGGAGCAGGTGCCGATGGTGCCGGTGGGCGCGGACAACATCGGCGCGGCCTACAGCACGAGGAACTGGGTCGGCTGGCCGGACGAGGCGGACGCGTACGGCGCGGCGCAGCCCACCCAGCCGAACGCCGCGGACGTCGTGCGGCGGCTGCGGCCGGCGAACTCCTGACCCGCCGCGCCGGCGGCCCGGGGCGTCGTGCCCGGGCCGCCGGCCGGCGGCGCCGCGACCACCCCGAGCAGACAGGAATCCGGCATGACGTCGCCCGACACCGACGCGCCGGCCGTCCGCGAGGAGGTGCTGGAGGCGATCGGCCTGACCAAGCACTTCCCCGTCCGCGGGCGGCTGCGTGACCTCCTCTCCCGCGCCACCCCGCGCGTGCACGCCGTCGACGACGTGACGCTGACCCTGCGCCGCGGCCGGGTCACCGCCCTCGTCGGCGAGTCCGGCTCCGGCAAGTCGACCGTGGCACGGCTGCTGGCCCAGCTGTACCCGCGCACGGCGGGCACGATCCGCCTGCACGGCGAACCGGTCACCGTCCGCGGTGGGCGGCCGTTCCGGGCGTACGCCCGACGCGTGCAGATGATCTTCCAGGATCCGTTCGCCTCGCTGAACCCGGTGCACACGGTGCGCTACCACCTGACCCGGGCGCTGCGGGTGCACGGCAACGCCGGCCGCACCGCCGCCGACCTCGACGCGGCGCTGCGCGCGCTGCTGGAGCGGGTCACGCTCACCCCTCCGGATCGCTACCTGGACAAGTTCCCGCACGAGCTGTCCGGCGGGCAGCGGCAGCGGGTGGCCATCGCCCGCGCGCTGGGCGCCGACCCGGAGGTGCTGCTCGCCGACGAGCCGGTGTCGATGCTCGACGTGTCGATCCGGCTGGGCGTGCTCAACCTGCTGCGCGACCTGAAGGAGCGGCTCCGGCTCGCCGTCCTCTACATCACCCACGACATCGCCTCGGCCCGGTACTTCGCCGACGAGACCCTGGTCATGTACGCCGGGCGGCTGGTCGAGGGTGGCGACAGCGAGACGGTCACCCAGCGCCCCGCGCACCCGTACACCCGGCTGTTGATCGACTCGGCGCCCGACCCGGACCGGATCACCGGGGCCGGCCGGGCGGCCGTGGCGGAGCGGGGCGACGGGGAGCCGCCGAGCCTGCTGCGGCCCCCGCCCGGCTGCCGGTTCCACCCCCGCTGCCCGTACGCGATGCCCCGCTGCGGCGCGGATCTGCCGCCGCCGCTGCAGGTGGGCGACCGGCCCGGGCACTGGGCGGCCTGCTGGCTGCACGACCCGGCGACCCGCGACGCGCAGGCCGGCCCGACCGCACTGGCGCTGGTCGGCGACGACGGACGGGAGGCCACGCGGTGACCTTCCTGCTGCGGCGGCTCGCGTTCTACCTGTTCACCGCGTGGGCCGCGCTGACCCTCAACTTCTTCATCCCCCGGATGATCCCCGGCGACCCGGTCAAGGCGCTGATCTCCCGCTACCAGGGGCAGCTCAGCACCGACGCGATCAACTCGCTGTACGTGCTGTTCGGCATCGACTCGGACGACAGCATCTGGACCCAGTACGTCGACTACTGGCAGCAACTGCTGCGCGGCGACCTGGGGCTGTCGTTCACGGCCTTCCCGGCGCCCGTGTCGGAGGTGATCGGCGACGCCCTGCCCTGGACGCTGGCCCTGGTCGGCATCACCACGCTGGTCAGCTTCGCCCTCGGCACCGGGCTGGGCGTGCTGGCCGGCTGGCGGCGCGGGTCGTGGGTCGACGGCCTGCTGCCGGTCACCACGTTCCTGTCCTCGGTGCCGTACTTCTGGCTCGGTTTGGTGGCGATCGCCGTGCTGGCCGGCCCCGGCAGCTTCTTCCCGTCCTCGGGCGGCTACGAGCCGGGCCTGGTCCCCGCGTGGGACACCATCTTCCTGGGCAGCGCGGTGCGGCACAGCCTGCTGCCGGCGGCGACCATCCTGATCTCCTCGATGAGCGGCTGGATCCTCAGCATGCGCAACATGATGGTCACCGTCGCCGCCGAGGACTACATCACGGTGGCGCACGCCAAGGGGCTGCCCGAACGGCGGGTGGCGATGAGCTACGCGGCCCGCAACGCGCTGCTGCCCAACGTCGCCGGGTTCGCGCTGTCGCTGGGCTTCATCGTCGGCGGCACGCTGCTCGTGGAGATCGTCTTCTCCTATCCCGGCCTCGGTTTCCTGCTGTTCCGGGCGGTCAGCGCCAAGGACTACCCGCTGATGCAGGGCATCTTCCTGGTCATCACGCTGTCGGTGCTGGTGGCCAACCTGCTCGCCGACCTGGCGTACCTGGTTCTCGACCCGCGCACCCGCAGGGAGGGCTGAGGCATGAGCATCCCCACCTCCAGCGTCGAACAGGTCATGCCCGGGCAGGGCGCGACGGCCCAGCCCGCCACGCGGCCCGGCCTGCGGCGGCGGTTCCGGTTCGTCGCCAACGGCAAGGCCGCCACCGGGCTGGCCGTGGTCGCCGGGTACGCCGTGCTCGCGGTGATCGGGCCGTGGATCGCCCCGTACGACCCGGACGCGCGCAGCGCCGGCCTGCTCCAGCCGCCGTCGGCGCGGCACTGGTTCGGCACCACCCACCTCGGGCAGGACGTGTTCAGCCAGGTCCTGGTCGGCACCCGCGGGGTGATGCTGGTCGGCCTGGCCGCCGGGGTGGTGGCCACCGTGCTGTCGGTGCTGGTCGGGGTGACCGCCGGCTACCTGGGCGACCTGTGGGACGACGGGCTGTCCGCGCTGTCCAACGTGTTCCTGGTGATCCCCGCCCTGCCGCTGGTCATCATCGTCACCTCCACCATCACCGACGCCGGTGACCTGGTCGTCGCCGTCGTCATCGGCCTGACCTCGTGGGCGTGGGGCGCGCGGGTGCTGCGGGCGCAGACGCTGTCGCTGCGCCGGCGGGACTACGTGGAGGCGGCCCGGGCCACCGGCGAGCACACCTGGCGGATCATCGTGTTCGAGATCCTGCCGAACCTCACCGCCGTCATCGCCTCCGGCTTCGTCGGCACGGTCATCTTCGCGGTGCTGTCGGAGATCACCCTGGCCTTCATCGGCATCTCGTCGGTGTCCTCGTGGAACTGGGGCACGATCCTGTTCTGGGCGCAGAGCCAGCAGGCCCTCGCACAGGGCGCCTGGTGGTGGTTCGTCCCGGCCGGGCTGGCCATCGCGCTGCTCGGCACCGCCCTCGCGCTGATCAACTTCGGCATCGACGAGTTCGTCAGCCCCCGGCTGCGTTCCGGCGGCCGGGGACGGGTCCGCACCGCCGACGGGCGGACCGTGCGGATGCGGGTCGGGTTCACCCCGGTGCTGGCGCTCCGACCGGCCCCGCCGCCGGCCGCGCGACCCGCCTCCGAGGCGTCCGGGCCGTCCGCCCCACCGGCGTCCCGGCGGCCGCCCGAGCCGGCCGCTCCGCGCAGGAAGGACGGCGGACGATGAGCGAACCCGTGCTGGAGATCCGGAAGCTGAGCGTCGACTACGGGCTCGGCGACGAGGCGGTGCACGCCGTCCGGGAGGTGGACCTCACCCTGCACCGGGGCGAGGTGCTGGGCCTGGCCGGGGAAAGCGGCAGCGGCAAGTCCACCCTCGCGTACGGGCTGACCCGGCTGCTCCCGCCGCCGGGCGTGGTCAGCGGCGGCGAGGTGATCCACCACCCCGTCGACGGGCCGCCGGTCGACGTGCTGTCGCTGTCGCCCGCGCGGCTGCGCGCGTACCGGTGGGCGGAGACGTCGATCGTGTTCCAGGGCGCGATGAACTCGCTCAACCCGGTGCACCGGATCTCCACCCAGCTGCTCGACGTGATCAGGGCCCACGAGCCGGGGATGAGCGCCCCGGCGCGGCGGGCCCGTGCGGCGGAGCTGCTGCGCCTGGTCGGCATCTCCGCCGACCGGCTGGACGCCTACCCGCACCAGCTCTCCGGGGGCATGCGGCAGCGGGTGATGATCGGCATGGCGCTGGCGCTGGAGCCGCAGGTGGTCATCATGGACGAGCCGACCACCGCCCTGGACGTGGTGATGCAGCGACAGATCCTGGCCCAGCTCGCCGAGCTGCGGGAGCGGCTGGGCTTCGCGGTGCTGTTCATCACCCACGACCTGTCGCTGCTGGTGGAGTTCTCCGACCGCATCGCGATCATGTACGGCGGGCGGATCGTCGAGCAGGCGCCGGCGGCCGAGCTGTACGCCGCGCCGCTGCACCCGTACACCGACGGGCTGCTGCACTCCTTCCCCGCGCTGCGCGGGCCGCGCCGCGAGCTGACCGGGATCCCCGGCTCCCCGCCGGACCTGCGGGCGATGCCGGCCGGGTGCGCCTTCCACCCGCGCTGCCCGCGGGTCGTCGAGCCCTGCGCCACCCGGCTGCCGCCGCTGGGCCCGCCCGCGGACCCGCCCGGCGGGCGGCGCGCGGTCGCCTGCTGGCGGCACCCGGTGGCCGAGGGCGCCGGGCGGTGACCGGCGCCGGCACCTGGAGCAGTTCGCCCCGTCCGCGCCCGTCCGGCCTGTCAGACCCGTTCGACCCGTCCCGAGGAGAGACATGAAGCCCAGCGCCGCCACGACCGCCACCGACGACCCGATCGACACCCTGCCGGCGTCGTTCCGGTGGGGGGTGGCCACCTCGTCCTACCAGATCGAGGGCGCGGTCGCCGAGGGCGGCCGGACACCGTCCATCTGGGACACGTTCTGCCGAGTGCCGGGGGCGGTGACGGACGGCGACACCGGGGACGTGGCCTGCGACCACTACCACCGGATGCCGCAGGACGTGGCGCTGATCGCCGGCCTGGGCGTCGACGCGTACCGGTTCTCGGTGGCCTGGCCCCGGGTGCAGCCGGGCGGGAGGGGGCCGGCCAACCCGGCGGGGCTGGCCTTCTACGACCGGCTGGTCGACGAACTGCTCGGCCACGGGGTCGACCCGTGGGTCACGCTGTACCACTGGGACCTGCCGCAGGAGCTGGAGGACGCCGGCGGCTGGCCGGCGCGCGACACGGCGTACCGGTTCGCCGACTACGCGATGCTGGTCTTCGACGCCCTCGGCGACCGGGTGCGGACGTGGACGACGCTGAACGAGCCGTGGTGCTCGGCGATGCTGGGCTACTACCACGGCCAACACGCGCCGGGCCGACAGGACCTCGGCGACGCGATCGCCGCCACGCACCACCTGCTGCTCGGGCACGGGCTGGCCACCGGGCGGATGCGGGCGGCGGCGACCGGCCCGGTCGAGCTGGGGATCACGCTCAACCTGTCCACGGCGGCCCCGGCGACCGACAGCGCGGCGGACCGCGACGCGGCCCGGGCCGCCGACGGCCAGGGCGCTCGGCTGTACCTGGACCCGCTGTTGCGCGGCGCGTACCCGGAGGACGTGCTGGCCGACCTTGCCGCCGAGGGGGTGCGCGTCCCCGTGCGGCCGGGCGACCTGGAGGTCATCTCGGCGCCGGTCGACGTGCTCGGGGTGAACTACTACTTCGGCCAGCTCTTCTCGGGGGTGGACGAGGACGGCCGGGAGCGCGACGAGGACGGCCGGCCGGTGCGGCGGGTGGTGCCGCAAGGGCTGCCGACGACCGCGATGGGCTGGGAGATCCGCCCGGAGGGCCTGACCGAGCTGCTGGTGCGCCTCGGCCGGGACTACCCGGGGGTGCCAATGGTGGTCACCGAGAACGGCGCGGCGTTCGAGGACCGGCCGGACGCCGACGGCTTCGTGGCCGACGACGACCGGGTGGCGTACCTGGCCGAGCACGTGCGCGCGGCGGCCCGGGCCCGGCTGGCCGGGGCTGACGTGCGCGGCTACTTCGCCTGGTCGCTGCTCGACAACTTCGAGTGGGCGTACGGCTACGACAAGCGGTTCGGCCTCGTCCGGGTCGACTACGACACGCAGCGGCGCATCCCGAAGCGCAGCGCGCTGTGGTACCGCGACACCGTCCGGCGGGTGCGGCGGCATTGAGGAGAGCTCCCCTCGCCAGGCCCAAGGCCAGCGGCCACCGCTACGCGGAGCTGATCCGCGCCCACCGCGGCGCGCTCGCCTGAGCGTCCATGATCGCGCGCGGCCTGAGCCGCGCCGCGACGACGCGGGCGTCCCCGATTCTTGGACAGTTGCCGTTCAGGCCGAACGACAACTGTCCAAGATCGGGGGGCCGCGCAGTCCCGTGGCGCCGCCAGCCGAAGCGGGCTGGGCCGGATCGCTCAGCGCAGCAGCCGGACCGCGCCCGGGACGGCGGTCACCGTCACCGGCAGGGCCAGCGCCCGCTCCCCGTCGGCGTACGTGGTGATGCCCTCGGCGCTCAGCTCGACCGTCCGCGCCCGATGCGTGCTCACCAGCGGGTGCCGTACGTGGGCGCCCTGGTAGATGCGCGGCTTCACCCGGATCAGGGTCCGCCGGTCGAACCGGCCCCCGATCACCACGTCCAGCAGTCCGTCGGTCGGGTCGGCGTCCGGGCAGACCCGCATCCCCCCGCCGTAGCTGGCCGTGTTGCCCACCGCCACGAGCGCCGCGTCGACGTCCAGGGGCCGCCCGTCGAGGCGCAGCGCGTACCGGCGGGGACGCAGCCGGGCCAGCTCGACCAGGATCGCCAGGTCGTAGCGGCGGGGGCCGCGCGGGAAGCGCATCCGGTTGGCCCGCTCGTTGACGATCGCGTCGAACCCGGCGGCCAGCACCGCCCCGTACCACCGGGTGGCACCGTCCGGACCGGTCAGGCGGGCCAGGTCCACCGGGCGGCTCCGCCCGTCCCGAAGCGCCGCGGCGATCACCTCGACGGCGGCGAGCGGGTCGGCGGGGAAGCCGGTGTCGGCGGCGAAGTCGTTGCCCGTACCGGCCGGGACCGGGCCGAACCGCACCGCCGTCCCGGCCACCGCCTGCAACCCCCGGTGCACGGTGCCGTCGCCGCCGACGGTCACCAGCGCGGCGATGCCGTCGGCCACCGCCTGATGGCAGACCACCTCCGCCTCGGCGGCCGTCCCCGCCTCCAGCAGCCGCACCGGCCGGCCACTCTCGGCGAGCCGGTCGAGCAGGCGCGGCAGCAGCCCCCGGTGCCGCCCCCGGCCGGCGGTCGGGTTCGCGAGCACCGCCACGGGCCCGTCGGGCCGCGGCGCGGGGCGGTCAGGACCCGGGGCGGGGTGATCGGCGGCGGTCACGGCGAGCACGGTACCGCCCCGCCGCCGCCGCGATCATCGTCCTGCCGGCCGATGCCGGTGGCGGTCCGCACGGAGGACGAACGCGCCGCCCCGGGTCGGGGACGGCGCGTTCGGCGTACGGGTCGACCGGTCAGGTCATGTCGTCGTAGCGGCGGTCGATCGGCGCCGGGGCGGCGACCGGCGTGCTCGCCTCGATCCGCTGCGCCGGCTCCACCGGCTCGGTGTCCAACTCCAGCGGCGACACCTCGTCGTCGGCGACCCCGGCGTAGACCTCCTTGCCGCGCCCGCGCCGCCTGTCGTTGACGAACGCGACGGCCACCGCGATGAAATAGAGCAGGGAGAGCGCCGCGGCCAGCAGAGTCATCCCGAACGGACCCGGATCCGGCGTGGCCACCGCGGCGAACGCGAACGAAATAAAGATCACCACGCGCCACCAGCTCAGCAGCCGCCTCCCGGTGGCCACCCCGGTGAAGTTGAGCATCAGCAGGACCAGCGGGAACTCGAACGCCACCCCGAACAGCAGGATCATGTTGGTGACGAAGGAGATGTAGCGGGTGACCTCCAACTGCGTGGACAGGCCGGTGACGCCCGACTCCATCAGGAACGCCAGACCCTTGTCCACCACCAGGTACGCCAGCACGGCGCCGGCGGCGAACAGGGGCGCGGCGATGGAGACGAACACGTACGCCCACTTGCGCTCGTGCCGGTGCAGGCCGGGGGCGATGAACGCCCACAGCTGGTAGAGCCAGACGGGCGCCCCGATGATCAGGCCGATCCACAGCGCCAGCTTCAGCTTGAGGATGAAGCCGTCCGCCGGCGACAGCTGCAGGAACTGCTGGCACTTCCCGAGCGCGTCGGTCGCCTCCGGGAGCCGGCAGTAGGGCTGCTTCAGCAGATCGAACGCCGGCTGGGCCAACCAGATGCCGGCGATCAGGCCGGCCACGATCGCCAGGGACGCCCGGAACAATCGGTTGCGCAGCTCACGGATGTGCTCCATGAGCGTCATCGAGCCGTCGGCGGCCCGGTCGAAATTGCTCGGGCCGCGCTTGCGGAGAGCGAAGGCCACGGTGATCGGGCCCCTCGGTCAGTTGTCGCGGGCGCGCTGCACCGGGTCGACGACCGGCTGCTGCGGAGCCTGCGGCGGGGCGTACGGCTGCTGCTGCGGCGCGTACGGCTGCTGGGGCTGCTGGGGCTGCTGCGCGGCGTTCGGCGGCAGCGGCTGGTAGCCCGTCTGCGCGTCCGCCTTCTCGGCCAGGTCACGGTCGTCGTCGTGCAGGCTCTTGGTCTCGGCCTTGATGATCCGCAGCGACCGGCCGAGCGAGCGGGCCGCGTCGGGGAGCCGCTTCGCGCCGAAGAGCAGGATCAGCACGACCACGAGTACGGCGATGTGCCAGGGCTTCAGGGCACCCATGGGAAGCTCCCGTCGATCTGTTACGTGTGAGGGGTGTACCGCAGCCCATCGTACGTGCGTAACGGGCCGTTGCCACCCGCCGTGCCGCTGGTGATCGCGGCCGGCCGGTGAAGTCTTGACCAACGCCGCGCGTCCCGTCAACCACCTGCGGCGGATCGATCCTGCGCGCTACGGCCCCGGAACGCGCAGCTTCCACGCACGGCACCGACCGGGGTCGATCACCGGCCGCGCTTCGCCTTGATCACGGCGAGCCGCCGCTGGGTGACCTCGACCCGGGTCTGGAGGGCCTCGGCCCGCTCCTGCAGCGCCTCCGCCGTGACCCGCAGCGCCTCCGCCTCGGTCTGGCGGTGTTGCAGACGCACGGCCGCCCGGCGCAGCTGCGGCAGCCGCGCCACCACCGGCCGCACGGCCAGGGCCAGCACCACGAGCGCCAACAGCACCACCGCGACCACGATCCACGTCACCACGGCGGCCAGCCTACCGGCGCAGCGCGGGCACCGCCGGATCGGCCGACGTAGCGTCGTCGGGCGTGGCGTACGCCTCCAGCGCCGCCACCGCCGCGCCGCGGACCTGCTCGGCCAGCTCCGCCGGGGCGACCACCGTCACGTCCGGGCCCAGCCCGAGCACGAACCGGCGCGCCCAGCCCAGGTCCGTCACCCGCAGCGACACCAGCCACTGGTCGCCGTCACCGGCCCCGACGTGCTCGCACGGGTAGTACTCGGTGATCCACCGCTCGCCCCGGCCGACCCGCAGCGTGATCAGCGGCAGGTCCGCCGAGGGGCGGAACACGCCCTCGGTGAGGTCGTACGGGCGGGCCTGCGGCGGCACCACCGCCGGCTCGTCCAGCTCGGTCACCGCGTCGATCCGGTCGGCCCGGAACAGCCGGACCGCCTCCGCGCGGCGGCACCACGCCTCCACGTACGCCCGGCCGGCGACCATCAGCATCCGCAGCGGGTCGATCGTGCGCTCGGTGGTCTCGTCCCGCGCCGCCGTGTAGTAGGTGATCCGCAGCGCCCGGCCCCGTTCGACCGCGGCGCTCAGCTGCTCCACCCGCCGGCCGTCCGCCGGGATGCGCACCTCCACCGGGGCGGCGACCAGGTCGCCCGCCGCGCTCTCGATCTTCGCGAGGGCCCGCTCCACCGCCTCCCGGTTGGCCACCCCCGGCGTCTCGGCGAGCATCCTCAGCGCCACGACCAGCGCGAGCGCCTCGTCGGGCGTGAGCCGCAACGGCCGGTCGATGCCCGCGTCGTAGGTGATCGTCACCCGGTCGCCGTCGAACGCCATGTCGATCAGGTCGCCCGGGCCGTAACCGGGCAGCCCGCACACCCAGAGCAGCTCCAGATCCTCCCGCAGCTGCCGCTCGGTGACGCCCAGGTCGCCGGCCGCCTCGGCGATCTCGATCCCGGGCCGGGCCAGCAGGTACGGCACCAGGTTCAGCAACCGGGCCAGCCGGTCCGCCGACGCGCGGCCGGTGCCGGAGCCCGTGCCGCGCGGCCCGCTCGACCGGGCCGCCGGACGGTTGGCCGGGCGGGTCATCGGGCACCTCCGGTCACGGTCAGCTCCTCGTGCCGCGCGGCGATCTCCTTCAGCCGCTGGATGACGGCCTCGCGCACCTCCGGCGGGCCCAGCACCCGCACGTCCGGGCCGTACCCCACCAGCTGGCCGGCGAGAACCTCCGGGTCCGCGTACGGCAGGACCAGCCGGTCCCCGTCCGGCCCCGGCGTGGCGCCCACCGCCCAGCGGCGCAGCCCGGCCGCCCGGCCTGGCGCGACCAGGACGGTGGCCCGCCCCGTCCGCTCCACCGGCCCCGACCAGCGGGCGACGTGGCTGATCAGATCCACCCCCGCCGGCGGCTCGTAGCCGCCCGGCTCGCCGGTGACCCGCACCGCGCCCACCACCCGCGACAGCCGGAAGCACCGCGCGGCCTCCCGGTCGAGGTCGTGGCCCACCACATACCACCGGCCACGCCAGCACACCACCCCCCACGGCTGCAGGCGGCGGCGGCCCGGGGCGTCCCGGTCGGGCACCCGGTAGTCGAAGCTCACCTCCCGGCGGTCCCGCGCGGCGGCCGTCAGCGGCGCGAACGCCGGGTCGACCGTCACCATCGGCTCCAGACCGAGCGTGGCCTGCGGGTCCACGTCCACCCCGGCGGCGCGCAGTTTCGCCAGCCCCGACGACGCCGCGGCGGCGAGCCCGGCGTGCTGCCACAGCCGCGCCGCGATGCCGACCGCGGCGGCCTCGTCCGGCTCGAGGGGGATGTCCGGCAGCGCGTACTCCCGAGGGGCGATCCGGTAGCCGGGCTCGGCGTCGAAGACGCTGGCCGTCCCCGTCTCCAGCGGCACCCCCAGCTCCCGCAGCTCGGCCTTGTCCCGCTCGAACTTGCGTTGGAACGCCTCGTGGTCCTTCGTGTCGTCCGGATCGTGCTCGTAGCCGGGCACGGTCGCGGCGATCTGCGCGGCGGTCAGGAACCGTCGCGTCGACAACAGGCAGATCACCAGGTTGACCAGGCGTTCGGTACGGGTCCGCGACACGTCTGCACGCTAGCAGCCCACGCGGGCCACGCGTGCACCCACGCGGGCGCGGCGCGCGAACGCACCCGAACGGCCGATTCCGCGCGGCCGGCCGCCGCCCACGGGCGCACACGGCGGAACCGACCGCTCGCCCGGCGGCGGCCCCCGCACGGCCATATGGTGGCCCCATGTCGGAAGCGGAAGCCAGGTCCGAGAGCGTCGGCACCGTCATGGTGGCCGGCGCGGCGAACCTCGCCATCGCCCTGGCCAAGCTGGTCGCCGGGCTGATCTCCGGCTCCGCGGCGATGCTCTCCGAGGCCGCGCACTCCGTCGCCGACACCACCACCGAGGTCCTGCTCTACCTCGCGCTGCGCCGCGGCGCGCGGCCCGCCGACGTGCGCCACCCCTTCGGGTACGGCAAGGAGAGCTACGTCTGGGCATTCCTCGCCGCCCTGTTCACCTTCGTCGCCGGGGCCGG
This sequence comes from Micromonospora olivasterospora, assembly GCF_007830265.1. Taxonomy (NCBI): domain Bacteria; kingdom Bacillati; phylum Actinomycetota; class Actinomycetes; order Micromonosporales; family Micromonosporaceae; genus Micromonospora; species Micromonospora olivasterospora. Next base: position 5,044,434 of record NZ_VLKE01000001.1, on the reverse strand, counting down.
CTTCGCCATCACCCACGGCGTGACCACCATCCTCGTGCACCAGCACAGCGGTCACTATTTCGTCTCCTACGTCGTGCTGGCCGTCTCCTTCCTGATCGAGACGGTCTCCCTCGGCAGGGCGGTACGCCAGATCCGCCGCGAGGCCCGCCGCTGGCGCACCACCGCCCGCCGCTTCCTGCGGCTCACCCCCGACACCACCGTCAAGGCCGTCTTCCTGGAGGACACCGCCGCCCTGATCGGCATCCTGCTGGCCGGGATCGGCGTGGCCCTGTCCCAGCTCACCGGCGACGAGCTCTACGACGGCCTCGCCTCCATCGCGATCGGCCTGCTGCTGCTGGTCCTGGCGATCGTCCTGGCCAAGGCCAACATCTCGCTGCTGGTCGGCCGGTCGATCCCCGAACGGCTGCGCCACGAGGTCGAGCAGGAACTCGCCGCGCTACCCACCGTCGACCGCATCGACACCCTGCTCACCATGCAGCTCGGCCCCGAGGACATCCTCGTCGCCGCCAAGGTCGACTTCCACGACGACGTCACCGGCGCGGACATCGAGACCGCCGCCGACGAGGCCGAGCGCCGCCTCACCGAGCGCTACCCCGAGATCGCGTACGTCTTCCTCGACCCCACCCCGTCGCGCCCCGGCACCCGAGCCCGCCACACCCGCCACACCCAGGAGGACCCCTCCGCCTGACCCGCCGCCCGCCGACAGCTACCGTGCCGGGCATGGTGCGATGGCGGTCCGGAACCGTGACGGCCCTGCGGCGGGCGTGGACCGGGGCGGTCGAGCTGGACGTCCGGCTCGCCGACGGCGCGACGATGCGGGCCCTGGCGTACCCGGAGCTGGTCGGCTCGCCCGAGCCCGGCGACCGCGTCCTGCTCAACGCCGGCGCGCTGCTGATGGGCCTCGGCACCGGCGGGTACGCCCTCGTCGTGGCGCTGCCCGACCGGCTGCCCCCCGACCCGCCGCAGGCCGGCGACACCCGCGACGCCGGGCACCTCGTCAAGGCCCGCTACACCCCGTTGCAGCCGATCCTGCTCGGCGTCGACGAGGAGGCCAGCCCGCACCGGGACGTCCTCGCCGCCGCCGAGGATCTCGCCGGCCTGCCCGTGGTCACCGCCGACCTGCACTCCGCCCTCCCCGCCGTCCTCGCCGGGATCCGCGCCGACGCCCCCGACGCCCGGGTCGCGTACCTGCTCACCGACGGCGGGGCCCTGCCCGCCTGGTTCTCCCGCACCCTCGCCGGGCTGCGCGACCAGCTCGTCGGCACCGTCAGCGTCGGGCAGGCGTTCGGCGGGGACCTGGAGGCCACCACCGTGCACAGCGGCCTGCTGGCCGCCCGGCACGTGCTCGCCGCCGACGTGGTGATCCTCGCCCAGGGCCCCGGCAACCTCGGCACCGGCACCCGCTGGGGATACTCCGGCGTCGCCGTCGGCGAGGCCGTCAACGCCGTCGCCACCCTCGGCGGCCGGCCCGTCGGCTCGCTGCGCATCTCCGCCGCCGACCCCCGCCCCCGGCACCGCGGCGTGTCCCACCACAGCCTGACCGCGTACGGCCGGGTGGCCCTCGCCCCGGCGGACCTCGTGGTGCCCGACGGACTGGACCCGGCGCTGGCCCGCGACGTGGACGCCGCCCTCGCCCCGCTCGCCGCCCGGCACCGGCTCGTCCGGGTGCCCACGGACGGGCTCGACGCCGCGCTGCGCGCCAGCGCCGTGCCGCTGTCCACCATGGGCCGGGGGCTCGACGCCGACCACGCCTACTTCCTGGCCGCCGCCGCCGCCGGCCGGCACGCCGCCGCCCTGATCGGCTGACCGCCTGACGACCTGACCGGCACGCCGCCGCCCTGATCGGCTGACCGCCTGACGACCTGATCGGCGCCGGGCCGGCGACCCTGCGGGCGGGCGGCCGCCGCGGATCGGCGGGCCGGGCCGGCGGGGGTCAGCTCGCCCCGTAGCCGTGGCGCACGATGCGCTCCGCCGCCAGCGCGTACCCCTGCGGGTCGTCCGGGGCGAACGTCGCCAGCCCGTCGACGTACCGGTTGTACATGCAGAACGCGGCGGCGATCAGCACCGTGTCGTGCAGCTCCAGGTCCGTCGCACCCTCGGCGCGGGCCGCCTCCACCAGCTCCCCTGTCACCTTCCGGCCGTCCTCCCGCACGGCGGCGGCGACCCGCAGCAAAGCCCGCAGCTTCCCCGAGATCGGCGCGCCGGCCGGGTCCGCGTGGACCTGGTCCACCAGCGCCGTCCCGGCGGGCAACTGCGCCGCCGCGAACGCCGAGTGCGAGGCGCAGCAGAACCGGCACTCGTTCAGCCCCGACACGTACGCGGCGATCAGCTCCCGCTCCCCCGGCGACAGCGTCGGGTGCGGGGCGCGCAGCAGCGCCTCGGCCAGCTCGTTGAGGGGCTTCGCCGTCTCCGGACGGTAGCGCATCGGGCCGTTGATGCCCGGATGCGCCTTCTCGTCCAGGCCGAGATCGATGTGCGCCATGCGGTCACCCTTTCGCCGGGACCCGCCGCCAGCCCGGCGGCGCGCCGGTCAGCGTCCGTCCTGGGCAACCCTGCCAGCGGCTGCCGCCGGGCGCCACTTCGAGATTGCGCAATCCGCGCCGCGCGGAGGGCCACGTAGGTCGGCGCCCGGCGGACGCCGGCGCAGGGCCGCCGGCGAGGCGGCGCGGGCCGTCAGACCAGGAAGATCAACGCCAGCCAGGCACCGACGATCAGCACCAGCGCGACCGCCAGCACCCAGGTCGGCACCGTGTACTCGCCGCGCCGGTTCCGCTCGACCTCGGCACGGATCTTCTCACGGCGGCGCTCGACCCAGCTCAGCTTCTCGGTGTTCCGGTCGCGGCCGGGATGTTCAGGCGTCGTCATGGCAGCGCCAGCGTACCCGGGCGGCCCCCGCCCGCCGCGCCCAGCACGGCGGGCGGGGGCGCACGGTCACATACTCGCGATCAACCGCTCCACCCGCTCGTCGTACGCCCGGAACGGGTCCTTGCACAGCACGGTGCGCTGCGCCTGGTCGTTGAGCTTCAGGTGCACCCAGTCCACCGTGAAGTCGCGCCGCTTCTCCTGCGCGTGCCGGATGAACTCGCCGCGCAGCCGGGCCCGCGTCGTCTGCGGCGGCGTCTCCTTGGCCTCGAAGATCTCCGGATCGGTCGCCACCCGGTCCACCTCGCCGCGCCGCTCCAGCAGCCCGTACAGGCCCCGGCCGCGCCGCAGGTCGTGGTACGCCAGGTCCATCTGCGCCACCCGCGGGTGCGACAGCGGCAGGTCGTGCTTGCGCTGGTACCGCTCGATCAGCCGCAGCTTGCTCACCCAGTCGATCTCCCGGCCCACCGGCTCCAGGTCACCGGTCTCCACCGCGCGCAGCACCCGGCCCCACAACTCCACCACCCGCTTGGCGGTCTGGTCGCCGCCGCGGCGCTCCACGAACTCCGTCGCCTTGGCCAGGTATTCCTGCTGGATCTCCAGGGCGTTGACCTCCTTGCCGGAGGCCAGCCGCACCTTGCGCCGGCCCGTGATGTCGTGCGACACCTCGCGGATCGCCCGGATCGGATTCTCCAGCGTCAGGTCCCGCATCACCACCCCGGCCTCGATCATCCGCAGCACGATGTCGGCGGAGCCGACCTTCAGCAGCGTGGTGACCTCGTTCATGTTCGAGTCGCCGACGATGACGTGCAGCCGCCGGTACCGCTCCGCGTCCGCGTGCGGCTCGTCCCGGGTGTTGATGATCGGCCGGCTCCGGGTGGTCGCCGACGACACGCCCTCCCAGATGTGCTCGGCCCGCTGCGACAGGCAGTACACCGCCCCACGCGGGGTCTGCAGCACCTTGCCCGCCCCACAGATCAACTGGCGGGTGACCAGGAACGGGATCAGCACGTCGGCCAGCCGGCCGAACTCCCCGTGCCGGGAGACCAGGTAGTTCTCGTGGCAGCCGTACGAGTTGCCGGCCGAGTCGGTGTTGTTCTTGAACAGGTAGATATCTCCGGCAATGCCCTCGTCGTGCAGCCGCTTCTCCGCGTCGACGAGCAGCCCCTCCAGGATCCGCTCCCCCGCCCGGTCGTGCGCCACCAGGTCGACCACCGAGTCGCACTCCGGCGTCGCGTACTCCGGATGCGAGCCGACGTCCAGGTAGAGCCGGGCGCCGTTGCGCAGGAACACGTTGCTCGACCGGCCCCACGACACCACGCGGCGGAACAGGTACCGGGCAACCTCGTCAGGGGACAGCCGCCGCTGCCCGCGGTAGGTACAGGTGACGCCGTACTCGGTCTCGAGGCCGAAGATTCGCCGCTCCATGATGTGACATTAGCCCTCCGAGGCCCCAGTTGGGCAGCGCTGACCACACCGTGCGACAACCGCCCGTCACGGGCCGGGCCGATCCGCGTGACGGAAAGACGGCGCCCCCTGATCGCCTGAGGTGGGGAGGGCACGCCGCGACGTGCCCTCCCCACCCGTCAGACGGTCAAGGGGCGGATCGTGCCCGACCAGGGCGACGCGGTCGCTACTCGGCCTGGCCCTCCAGATCCGCCGAGCCGGCCGAGGTGGTCGGCTTCTTCGCCTCCTCCGTCGGCGTCGACGGGGCCTCCGGGCGCTCCTGCGCCGCCTCCGGCGCGGAGTCGCCGTCCAGCAGCGCGGCCAGCGCCGCCCCGGTGATCCGCCGGAACGTGCGCCCCACCCGGCGCCGGTCCAGGACCGCCACCTCGAGCTGGTTCGCGGCGATGGTGCGGGCCGCGCCGCCCTCGCCGCCGACGCTGCTCAGCGCCTTGACGGCCACCTTGACCGCCTCGCCGAGCGACATGTCCGCCCGGTGCTCCGACTTGAGCACCCCGGAAATCGCGTCGGCCTGCCCACCCATCGCCATCCGGCCCGGCTCGTCGTTGACCGACCCGTCGTACGTCAGCCGGTACAGCGCGTCCTGCTCCGGCGTCGCGCCCACCTCGGCCACACAGATCTCCACCTCGAACGGCTTCGACTGCTCGGTGAAGATCGCGCCGAGGGTCTGCGCGTACGCGTTTGCCAGCGCCAGGCCGGTGACGTCCCGCCGGTCGTAGCTCAGGCCGTTCAGGTCGGCCATCCGGACGCCGGCGCGGCGCATGTTCTCGAACTCGTTGTACCGGCCGACGGCCGCGAAGCCGATCCGGTCGTAGATCTCGCTGACCTTGTGCAGGGTGCTGGACAGGTTCTCCGCGACGAAGAGCACCCCGCCCTCGTAGCTCAGGACCACCGCGCTGCGCCCCCGGGCGATGCCCTTGCGGGCCAGCTCGGAGCGGTCGCGCATGATCTGCTCGGCGAGGCGTAGAACTGCATGGCCACGGCGGCGGTTCTCCTTAGGGAGCTGTGCTGACGACTGCTGACAGGGTGCGTGCGGGACGGCTCAGCCGCCCGGGTTCTCCGTCCGGCCGGAGACCACGGCCTCGGCGATCGCGGCCGTCTCGGCGTCGGTGAGTCGGTGGGTGCCCTCCGCCGTCGCCGTCATGACCACCGGGTAGATCCGGCGGATCAGGTCCGGGCCACCGGTCGCCGTGTCGTCGTCGGCCGCGTCGTAGAGCGCCTCGACCGCGAGCCGCGCCGCGTCGTCGACCGACAGCCCGGCGCGGAACCGCTTCTTCAGCGCCGACTTGGCGAACAGCGAGCCGGAGCCGACCGCGTCGTAGCCGGTCTCCTCGTACGGGCCGCCGGTGACGTCGAAGCTGAAGATCCGGCCGGCCTTCGCCGGGTCGCTGGCGGCCAGGTCGAAGCCGGCGAAGAGCGGGACGACCGCGAGGCCCTGCATCGCCGCGCCGAGATTGCCGCGGATCATCGAGGCCAGCCGGTTGGCCTTGCCGTCGAGCGAGAGCATCGCGCCCTCGATCTTCTCGTAGTGCTCCAGCTCCACCTGGAACAGTCGCATCAGCTCGATGCCGATGCCCGCCGTGCCGGCGATGCCGACCAGCGAGTACGCGTCCGCCGGGTGCACCTTCTCGATGTCCCGCTGGGCGATCAGGTTGCCCATGGTGGCCCGGCGGTCGCCGGCCATCACCACGCCCCCGGCGGCCGAGATGGCCACGATGGTGGTCGCGTGCGGCGCCAGGTCGGCGGCCATGCCCGGCGGCAGCGGCCGGCGGCCGGGCAGCATCTCGGGGGCCACCTTGCTCAGGAACGCTGTGAAGGAGGACGTCCCCGCGTTGGTGAACACATCTGGTAGACGCCCGGATGGATCAAAACCCGCTGCCACGTGGTTCCTCTCAGGTACGTGATCGCCCTGGCCAGCCTCGTAGGACTGTCACGGAACTGGCCAAGACCACCGTTGCAGTTGAAGCAGAGTATCCCGCGCACCCAGCCGGTGCGATGATCGTGGTCCACATGTTCCGGATCGGGGTCGCCGCAGACCGCGCAGACGCCGCCCTGCTCGGCGAGGAGTTCCTGGACCTCCTTCTCCCCGATCCCGTAGCGCCGCCGCAGGTGGTACTCGCGGAACCCGCCATGCAAGCGGAGCTTGCTCTCCTTGCCCTTCTCGTTATGACAGGGCTTGCAGTACCGGCCGTGGCCCGACCGGCCAGAGCGGTTACGCGGAAAGTTCTCCAGCACCTTCGTCTCACCGCACGCCGGGCAGCGCCGGTGGCCATCCGACACAGACAGGGTCGGCCGAACTTCCCGACCCTGCTGCTCTTTCACCCGTTTGGCGTAACTGGCTTTTGACCGCGTGTTGAAGCACGGTTTGCAATAGCTGCCGCGACCGTCAGGGCGCCTGCTGTTGGAGCAAAACGCGTCTAACGGCTTCCACTCGCCACAGTCACGGCACCGCCGCTTTCCGTCGGCATCATCCAAAGAGCGAGCCATGTCCGATTTATATTTACATGCCCTACTCACCCCCTTTTTGCACGTATCCGCGGACAAATTCTTCTGCGTTTTCCTCCAGGACGGAGTCGATCTCGTCGATCATGTCGTCGACGTCCTCGGTGATCTCGGCGTGCCGCTCGGCGACCTCCGGGTTCGCCTCGGTGGTGACGTCCTCGATCTCCTCGCCCTGCCGGGACCTGCCCGACTGCGACTGCCCGCCGCTGTCACGAGTGGCCATTGCTGCCTCCTCCACGATCGTCTCCGATGAACTTACCTCGCGGAGACGACGAAAAGCCCGCCCCGCGCCGGCTTCCGGCGCGCGGCGGGCCCGCGTCGGCGACGGCTCAGCCGCCCGTCAGCGTCTCCAGCAGGTCCTTGGCGCTGACGCACCGGTCGAACAGCGCGCCGACGTGCCTGCGGGTGCCCCGCTCGGGTTCCATCATCGGCACCCGCACCAGCGACTCCCGGCCCACGTCGAAGATGACCGAATCCCAGCTCGCGGCGACCACCTCCGAGGCGTACTGCGCCAGGCAGCGGCCCCGGAAGTAGGCCCGGGTGTCCTCCGGCGGCTCCGTCATCGCGGTCCGGGTCTGCTCGTCGGCCAGCAGCGTCTTCATCGCCCCCCGGGACACCAGCCGGTGGTAGAGCCCCTTCTCCGGCCGGACGTCGGAGTACTGCAGGTCGACCAGTTGGAGCTTGTACGCGCCCCAGCCCAGCTTCTCCCGCTTTCGGTAGCCCTCCAGCAGCCGCAGCTTCGCCACCCAGTCCAGCTCGTCGGCGCACAGGAAGGCGTCGCGGCCGAGCCGGTCCAGCACGCTCTCCCAGCGGGCGAGCACGTCCACCGTCTGCTCGTCGGCGTCGGCGCCGTACCGGTCGTCCACGAAGGACTTCGCCCGTTCGAAGTACGCCCACTGCACGTCCAGGGCCGTCAGGCGGCGCCCGTCGCGCAGGCGCATCAGGTGCTTCAGCGACGGGTCGTGGCTGACCGCGCGCAGCTCCGAGACCGGGTCGGCGATGCCGAGGTCCGGCCCGAGCGCCTTCTCCTCGATCATGGTGAGGATCAGCGCGGTGGTGCCGACCTTCAGGTACGTGGAGATCTCCGACAGGTTGGCGTCGCCGATGATCACGTGCAGCCGCCGGTACTTGTCGGCGTCGGCGTGCGGCTCGTCGCGGGTGTTGATGATGGGCCGCTTGAGGGTGGTCTCCAGCCCCACCTCGACCTCGAAGAAGTCGGCGCGCTGGGAGATCTGGAAGCCGCTCTGGCCGCCGTCCTGGCCGATGCCGACCCGGCCCGCGCCGGCGACGATCTGCCGGGTGACGAAGAACGGCGTCAGGTACGCCACGATGTCGGCGAACGGCGTCTGCCGGCGCATCAGGTAGTTCTCGTGCGCGCCGTAGCTGGCGCCCTTGTTGTCGGTGTTGTTCTTGTAGAGGTGGATGGGCTGGGTGCCCGGGATGGTGGCCGCCCGCCGGGCCGCCTCGGCCATCACCCGCTCGCCCGCCTTGTCCCACCGCACCACGTCGAGGGGGTTGGTGACCTCGGGGGTGGAGTACTCGGGGTGGGCGTGGTCGACGTAGAGCCGGGCGCCGTTGGTGAGTATGACGTTGGCCAGGCCCAGGTCCTCGTCGGCGAGGGCCTCGGCCGGGTCGTACGCGGCGCCGGAGTAGGTGAAGCCGCGGGCGTCGCGCAGCGGCGACTCCTCCTCGTAGTCCCAGCGGGCCCGGCCGCCGCGGTTGAGTTCGGGGCGCGCCCCGTACGCGTTGACCACCTGCGAGGAGGTGACCATCGGGTTGGCCCCGGCCTGGCCGGGCACGGAGATGCCGTACTCGACCTCGGTGCCCATGATCCGTCTAACGCTCATCGACCTACCGCTCCACTCGCCCGACCCGGTCCCCCGTCACGTCGAGCGTAGTCGGCGCCACGCGGTGTGGGGGCACGGCGGGCATGCCGGCGATCGGGTGTCGCCGGCGGGCGGAGACGCGACGGGGCCCGCGACGGGTGGTCGCGGGCCCCGGGCGTGGCGCTGTCCTACAGGTACTGGCCGGTGTTGCTGGCGGTCTCGATCGACCGGCCGGCCTCGGCGCCCTTGCCACCGGAGACGAGCGTGCGGATGTAGACGATCCGCTCGCCCTTCTTGCCGGAGATGCGGGCCCAGTCGTCGGGGTTGGTGGTGTTGGGCAGGTCCTCGTTCTCGCGGAACTCGTCGACGCAGGCGTCGAGCAGGTGCTGCAGGCGCAGCCCCTTGCGGCCGGAGGTGAGGAACTCCTTGATGGCCATCTTCTTGCCCCGGTCCACGATGTTCTGGATCATGGCGCCGGAGTTGAAGTCCTTGAAGTAGAGGACTTCCTTGTCGCCGTTGGCGTAGGTGACCTCGAGGAAGCGGTTCTCCTCGGTTTCGGAGTACATCCGCAGCACCACGGCGTCGATCATGGCGGCGACGGTGGCGTTGGGGTCACCGCCGTGTTCGGCCAGGTCGTCCGCGTGCAGCGGCAGGCCGGACAGGATGTACTTGGAGAAGATGTCCTTGGCCGCCTCGGCGTCCGGCCGCTCGATCTTGATCTTCACGTCGAGCCGCCCCGGGCGCAGGATGGCCGGGTCGATCATGTCCTCCCGGTTGGAGGCGCCGATGACGATGACGTTCTCCAACCCCTCCACGCCGTCGATCTCGCTGAGCAGCTGCGGGACGATCGTGTTCTCCACGTCGGAGGAGACACCGGAGCCGCGGGTGCGGAACACCGAGTCCATCTCGTCGAAGAACACGATGACCGGCGTGCCCTCGCCGGCCTTCTCCCGGGCCCGTTGGAAGATCAACCGAATGTGCCGCTCGGTCTCGCCGACGTACTTGTTGAGCAGCTCGGGGCCCTTGATGTTGAGGAAGAAGCTGGTGTGCTTCTCCTCGCCCCGCTTCTCGGCGATCTTCTTGGCCAGGGAGTTGGCCACCGCCTTGGCGATCAGGGTCTTGCCGCAGCCGGGCGGCCCGTAGAGCAGGATGCCCTTGGGCGGCCGGAGCTGGTGCTCGCGGAACAGGTCGGCGTGCAGGAAGGGCAGTTCCACCGCGTCGCGGATCTGCTCGATCTGCGCGTGGAGGCCGCCGATGTCGGTGTAGTCGACGTCGGGCACCTCCTCCAGGACCAGCTCCTCGACCTCGCTCTTGGGGATCCGCTCGTACGCGTACGCCGAGCGGGGCTCGATCATGAGCGAGTCGCCCGCCCTGATCGGCGAGCCGATCAGGGAGTCGGCGAGGTGCACGATCCGCTCCTCGTCGGAGTGGGACACCACGAGCGCCCGGTCACCCGGAGCGCCGCCGGGGCCGGCGAGCACCTCCTTGAGCATCACGACCTCGCCGACCCGTTCGTAGCCGAACGCGTCGACGATGTTGAGCGCGTCGTTGAGCAGGACCTCCTGCCCACGCTTCAGCTCGGTCGCGTCGAGTGAGGGCGAGACGGCCACGCGCAACTTGCGGCCGCCGGTGAAGATGTCCACCGTGCCGTCGTCGTGCCGCGCCAGGAAGACCCCGTAGCCGCTCGGCGGTTGCGCGAGGCGGTCGATCTCCTCCTTGAGCGTCACGATCTGCGCCCGCGCCTCCTTGAGGGTGCTCACGAGCCGTTCGTTGTTCTCGGTCAGCCGCGCCAACTGTGCCTGGGTGGCCGCCAGCCGCTCCTCGAGCTGCCGGACGTGTCGGGGGCTTTCGGTCAACTTGCGCCGCACCAGAGCGAGTTCCTCTTGCAGGAACGCGACCTGCGTGGAGAGATCGTGGGCCTCCTTCTCCCACCGTGCGGCGCGCGAGTCCGCGTCGTCGCTGCGTGCCACGTCCCACCTCCCCGGGGGCTTGAACGTTCTGCCCTAACACTAGCCGCTGTGAGGCCGATTCGGTCCCACGCAACGCCCTCGTCGCGGAACCTTGATCGCCAGGGTGGCCGGAGGGCCTGGTCCGGGCGTTCGGGTACCGTCAGGGCGTGGGACGGGAGAACATGGGGGGTGCGCCGGTGGCCGAGGTCGCGACGGACGAGCTGCAGGTCTGGGTGGATCAGGACCTGTGCACGGGCGACGGACTGTGCGTGCAGTACGCGCCGGAGGTCTTCGAGTTCGACGTCGACGGCCTGGCCTACGTCAAGGGCCCCGACGGCGAGCTGCGGCTGGCCCCCGGCAGCCGGGTCGACGTGCCCGAGCACCTGCGCCTCGAGGTCGTCGACTCGGCGCGGGAGTGCCCGGGCGAGTGCATCCACGTCGTGCGCGCCAGCGACGGCGTCGAGGTGGCCGGCCCGGCCGCCGAGGACTGATCCCGGGCCGCACCGGGCCGCCGGCAGAGCCACACCGGCGCCGCCGAGGACGCGCCAGTCGCCCCCGCCGCCCCCGAGGCGGCGGGGGCGACCCGCGTCAGGGCGGCGCCCGTCAGAGCACGGGCCGGCCGACCACCGAGGCGACCAGCCGGGCGAACTCCTCCAGCCGGGCGATCTGTCCCGCCCCGCCGTCGTCGAGCGTCTTGCCGAAGCGCAGCGCGTCATGCCGGGGCGCGTCGACGGCCTCGTCGCCCGGCGGCGCCTCGTCCAGCGACGTCAGCAGCAGGTACACGTCGATGCTGTCGACGCGGATCCCGCCGTCGTCGGCCCGGGTGAGCCGCCGCCGGCAGCCGACCTCGGTCACGGTGGAGACGGGCACCACCCGCAGCGACGACGTCATCGACCCCGGTGGCCCCTCCCCCGGCGGCACGTCCTCGCCGTGCCAGAGCACGAGGCGGCTGCCGTCGCAGACCACCACCTCCTGCCACACCCCGTTGACCTCGTTGACGAAGCGTTCCAGGGTGAAGCCCAGCACCGACGCGCCGCGCAGCACTCCGCCGAGGGCCTCCAGCGCGATGTCCGGGTCCCGCAGGTAGGCCCGCGCCGCCGACTCCAGGTCCTGGTACGGCGACCAGTCCGGAAACACCGCCGGCACGTCCTGGCCGCCGTAGCCCGGCTGGCTACTCATGCCGGCACCTCGCCGCGCCCGGTGCCGGCATGAGCCACCACGGCACTGTGCCCGACGATTCGCTCGCTGCGCTCGCTCACTGCCGTCACCTCGCTGCGCCCGGCGCCGTCATGAGCTGTGGCACTGAGCTTGCCGATCACGGTGTCTCCTCGCTTCGCGACCGCGGGGCTTCCACCCCGCACTCACTTCTCACGCGCACGGCGCGGCCCCGGTTCGCGGCCGCGGGACCCGCAGACCCGGCTCGCTCCTCGCGCTCACGGTGCCTCCCGCGGCTCCGTCTCCGACGGTGCCCCGCCGGCCGCCTGCCGGGCCGCCTCGGCCTCCCGCCACGCCTGCCGTCGCTGCGCGTACGCCTCGGCGCCCTTGCTCGGCTTGCGCCGCCGCGGCGGGGCGGTGACCCCGGGGGCGAGCTTGCGGGCCGAGACGAGGAACGCGGTGTGCGCGATCATCCGGTGGTCGGGACGCACCGCCAGGCCCTCGGCGTGCCAGTCGCGCACCAGCGACTCCCAGGCCCGCGGCTCGGTCCAGCCGCCGTGCTCGCGCAGCGCCTCGACCAGCTCGGACAGCTGCGGGGTGGTGGCGACGTACCCGATGAGCACCCCGCCGGGCAGCAGCGCCCGCTCGACCATGTCGAGCATCTCCCAAGGGGTGAGCATGTCCAGGATGATCCGGTCGAAGCCGGTCTCGCGGCAGTCGGCCACGTCGCCGACGTGCAGCCGCCACGCCGGGTGGGGCCCGTCGAAGAACGCCTCGACGTTGCGCCGGGCGATGTGCGCGAAGTCCTCGCGCAGCTCGTACGAGTGCAGCTCGCCGCTGGTGCCGACGGCCCGCAGCAGGGAACAGCTCAGCGCGCCGGAGCCGGCGCCGGCCTCCAGCACCTTCGCGCCGGGGAAGATGTCGCCCATGGCCACGATCTGCGCCGAGTCCTTCGGGTAGATCACCTGCGCGCCGCGCGGCATGGACAGCACGTAGTCGGCCAGCAGCGGACGCAGCGCGAGGAACGCCGTGCCGCCCCCGGAGGTGGTGACGACACTGCCGTCGGGCTGCCCGATCAGCGCCTCGTGCTCCAGGATGCCCCGGTGGGTGTGAAACGCCTTGCCCGGCTCCAGGGTGATCGTGTGCATCCTCCCCTTCGGGTCGGTCAGCTGCACCCGGTCGCCGGGGCGGAACGGCCCGCGACGCACCGGCGGCGGCGCCGGGGTGTCGGCGGGCGCCGGGATGCCGGGGTCGGCCGGGAGGGCGGGGGATGTGCGGTCACGTGTTCATCTTCCGTCTGGGTTCCAGGAGCTGCGCCAGGTCCGCGATGTGCAGAACGCCGACGACATCTTCGCCTGCCGTCACGACGTACTGTGCGCCCGGGTGGGTCTGCACGGCCTCCATCACCCGCTCGCCGTCGAGGCCGACCGGCAGGGCGGGCAGGCCGGCCAGGGAGCGGGCCACCGCGTCCACCGCGATCCAGGGCCGGCGAGCCGTGGGTACGGCGTCGGCGGCGGCCGGGTCGACCAGGGCGACCGGCCGCCCGGAACCGTCGGCGACGGCGAGCGCCGCGTCGGGCCGCCCGCTCTCGGCGCGCCGGCGCTGCGCCTCGGCCAGCGGCGTGCCGGTGGGCACCGGCAGCAGCGGGCGGGCCAGCCGGGCCAGGTCGATCAGCGGGAACCGGCGGCTGATCCGGGCGAACCGGATGGACTGCCCGGCGCCGCGCCACAGGGTCACCGCGACCAGCAGCATCAGCGGCAGCGCCAGCGGCGCCAGCACCCGCTCGACGGTGAGGACGACGACGCCGGCGGCCGTGCCGAGCGCGACGACCCGGCCGATCCAACCGGCCACCTCGGTGCCGGCGTGCCGGTCGCGGGTGAGCGCCCACACGGCCGCGCGCAGCGCCCGGCCGCCGTCGAGCGGCAGCCCGGGCAGGATGTTGAACGCCGCGACGATGACGTTGCTCGCCGCGAGTTGGAAGGCCAACTGGTCGGCCACGGTGCGGTCGGGCAGGGCCAGGGTCGCGGCGACCGCGGCCGCGCCGAGCACCGCCGACACCGCCGGCCCGGCCAGTGAGACCAGCAGGTCCACCCGGGGGGTGGGGGCGTCCCGGTCCATCTCCGTGTACCCGCCGAGCAGCTCCAGGGTGATCCCGCGCACACCGATGCCGAACCGGCGGGCGGTGAGCGCGTGACCGAGCTCGTGCAGCAGCACCGAGCCGAGCAGCGCGACGACGAACCCGAGGCCGATCAGGTAGCCGCCGAGCTGGGACAGCTCGAGCTGGCGGCGGGCGAACCCGGCGTACAGGACGCTGACCAGCAGGGTCAGCAGCAGCGTGGAGGCGTCGAGGTGCAGCGGCACCCCGAACACCCGGCCGACCGTGAGCCCGAGGCGCCGCTGGGGTCGGCGCGACGGCCGGGTCGTCTGCTGCTCCATCGCCCCGATGCTACGGACCGCCCGGCGGGCGCCGCCGGTCGGAGCGGCGGGGCGGCCGGTGTCGGACCGGTGGCCTAACCTTCCGGGCATGACGGCGGAACCGGTGATCGACCAGCAGCAGGCGCGGGCCACGGCGGAGGTGCCGGCGACGGTCCGGGCGTCGCTGTCGCCGTCGCGGGCGGCGGACTTCAAGACCTGCCCGCTGCTCTACCGGTTCCGCAGCATCGACCGGCTGCCGGAGCGGCCCAGCGTGGAGCAGGCCCGGGGCACGCTGGTGCACGCCGTGCTGGAGCGGCTGTTCGACCTGCCGGCCACCGCCCGCACGCCCGAGGCGGCCGGCGACCTGGTCGCCCCGCAGTGGGACCGGCTGGTCGCCGAGCAGCCGGAGCTGGCCGGCCTGTTCGACGCCGATGACGCCGCGGGCGCCGCGGAGTTCCTGCGCTCGGCGGCCGGGCTGCTGCGGGGCTACTTCACGGTGGAGGACCCGCGCCGGCTGGAGCCGGCGGAACGGGAGGCGCTGATCTCCGCCGTGGTCGACGACGAGCTGCTGATCCGCGGCTACCTGGACCGCCTCGACGTGGCCCCGGACGGCGCGCTGCGGGTGGTCGACTACAAGACCGGCGGCGCGCCCCGGGAGGCGTTCGAGGCCCGCGCGCTGTTCCAGCTGAAGTTCTACGCGCTGGTGCTGTGGCGCACCCGCGGGGTGGTGCCCCGGGTGCTGCGGCTGCTCTACCTGAAGGACGCCGAGGTGTGCGACTACACCCCGGACGCCGAGGAGTTGCGGCGCTTCGAGCGCACGGTGGTGGCGCTGTGGCAGGCGATCGAGGCGGCCACGCGGCGGCAGGACTTCCGGCCCCGCCCGAGCCGGCTCTGCGACTGGTGCAACCACCGGGCGCTGTGCCCCAGCTTCGGCGGCACACCGCCGCCGTTCCCCGCCGACGCGGGCGCGGCGGACCCGCTGGTCGACGCCCGGTCACGGCCCGCGGCCCCCGGGGCGGACGAGTGAGCCTCCTCCCTGAGGAGGAGACGGTGTTCACCGTCGGCGACGACGGGTCGCCCCGGGCGGCGGCTAGCGTTTGAGCATGACCGGAGGCCCGAGGCAGCTGCTGCGCCGACACCCGCTCGCCTCCGACGCGCTCTTCGCCGCCGCCCTCGTGTTACTGGAGATCGTTTTCGTCCTGCTCACCCCCGAGGAGTTCCGGCCCGGCCCGCTGCCCGCCGCGCTCGGCTGGAGCGTGCTGTGCGCCGCCCCCGTGGCGCTGCGCCGGTTCGCGCCCTGGGTGGCGGTGGCCGCGGCCGTCGCCACGCTGGCGCTGCCGGCGCTACTGGACCACGGCCCGGCCACGCAGAGCCTCGCCTTCGTGGTGCTGACCTACACGATGGCCGCGCACCGGCCGGTCCGGCCGGCGGCGCTGGCCGCGGCGCTGCTGTGGACGCCGGTCGCGGCGGTCAACGTCGTCGCCCCGATCGAGAACGAGTTCCTGTCGGTCAGCCCGGCGTACCTGGTGTTGAACAACCTGCTCACCGCCGTGGTCGCGTACGCGGTGGGTCGGGCGGTGCACGCCCGCCGCGCCACCACCGAGGCGTTGCGCGAGCGGGCCCGGGTGGCGGAGCAGAGCCAGCGCTCCCTGGCCGAGCGGGCGGTGGCGGACGAGCGGCGGCGCATCGCCCGGGAGCTGCACGACGTGGTGGCCCACCACGTGAGCGTGATGGGGGTCCTCGCGACCGGCGCCCGGCGGGTGCTGCGCCGGGACCCGGACGCCGCCGACGAGGCGATCGCCACGATCGAGGACACCAGTCGCGCCACCCTGCGGGAGATGCGCCGGCTGCTCGACGTGCTGCGCACCGAGGCGGAACCGGCCGCGGAGCTCGCCCCGCAGCCCGGCCTGGCCGCCATCGAGACCCTCGTCGAGCAGGTGCGCGAGGCGGGCCTGCCGGTGACCCTGACCGTCGAGGGCGGGCCCGGGCCGCTGGAGGAGGGCGTGGCGTTGACGGTCTACCGGATCGTGCAGGAGGCGCTGACCAACGCGCTCAAGCACGCCGGGGCGGCCACCGCCGTCGTCCGGCTCAGCTTCGGCGCGGCGTTCCTCGCCGTGGAGGTCACCGACACGGGCCGGGGGCCGGTGCCGGGCCGGGACCGGATCGGGCACGGCCTGGTGGGCATGCGCGAGCGGGTCGGCCTCTACGGCGGGACGCTGCGCACCGGGGCCCGCCCGGGCGGCGGCTACCGCGTGTACGCGAGGATCCCGGTGGAGCAGCTCGGGGCGGTGCCGGCGTGACCGGCCCGCGCCACGACCAGCCGGCCCCGGGCGGGGCGGACGCGACGGGAGGACAGGCGTTGACCGAGGACGCGAAAACGGCGCGGCCGGTGCGGATCCTGCTCGCCGACGACCAGCCGCTGCTGCGTACCGGCTTCCGGATGGTGCTGGGCTCGGAGGACGACCTGGACATCGTCGCCGAGGCCGGGGACGGGCTGGAGGCGGTGGAGCTGTCCCGCCGGCTGCTGCCCGACGTGGTGTTGATGGACATCCGCATGCCCCGCATGGACGGGGTGGCGGCGACCCGGGCGATCGTCGACGCCCGGCTGCCGGTGCGGGTGCTGATCCTGACCACCTTCGACCTCGACGAGTACGTGGTGGGCGCGCTGCGCGCCGGGGCCAGCGGCTTCCTGGCCAAGGACGTGCCGGCGGAGGACCTGGTCACCGCGATCCGCACGGTCGCCGCCGGCGAGGCCGTGGTCGCCCCGCGGATCCTGAAGCGGCTGCTGGACCGCTTCGCCGACGTGCTGCCCGACCCGGCGGCCACCCCGCCGAAGGCGCTCGGCGCGCTCACCGAGCGCGAGCGGGAGGTCCTCGTCCAGGTGGCCCGGGGGTTGTCCAACGCCGAGATCGCCCAGGCGCTGTCGGTCAGCGAGACCACCATCAAGACCCACGTCGGGCACGTGCTGACGAAGCTGGGGCTGCGCGACCGGGTGCAGGCCGTCGTGCTGGCGTACGAGTCGGGCCTGGTGCGCCCGAAGGCGTAGCCGCCCCCGGCGGGGCTGCCGCGCCGCGCGTACGGCGGGGGCCGCCGGCGGGCCGCGCCCGCGACCCCGTCGTCACCTGCCGTGACCAACGGCGGTCGGACGCGGTTTGACCCTGGCGTGGCGTCACGTCCTACCGTCCCCCGCGCACGGCGGCGCCGCCGTAGCGGTCAGGGGCAACCCTGAGCCGGCGTGGGGGGCCACCCTCAGCGGGAAATCCGCGCCCGCTCCGCCCGGAGTCGGACGGATCGGGCCCCCGCGGCGTCGAGGATGAGGACATGGCGCACCGGGCCAGCGGGGGCCGGTGCGCGCGATCAGCCAGACGGAAGAGGTAGATGACTTTGACCGCGACGGTAGGCCGGCAGGCGCACGCGGCCCGGGCGAGCGACGTGTGGAAGGTGTACGGCAGCGGCGAGGCGCAGGTCGTCGCGCTGCGGGGGGTGAGCGCCGAGTTCGAGCGGGGGCGGTTCACCGCGATCATGGGCCCGTCCGGGTCGGGCAAGTCGACCCTGATGCACTGCCTGGCCGGGCTGGACTCGGTCACCCGGGGCACGGTGTCGATCGGCGACACCACCGTGACGGGGCTGGGCGACTCCGGGCTGACGAAGCTGCGCCGGGACCAGGTGGGCTTCATCTTCCAGCAGTTCAACCTGCTGCCCACGCTCACCGCGAAGGAGAACATCCTGCTGCCGATGTCGATCGCCGGCCGCAGGCCGGACCCGGCCTGGTACGACACGGTGATCGACACGGTCGGGCTGCGCGACCGGCTGGACCACCGGCCGGCGCAGCTGTCCGGTGGCCAGCAGCAGCGGGTCGCGTGCGCCCGGGCGCTGGTCGCCCGCCCCGAGGTGATCTTCGCCGACGAGCCGACCGGCAACCTCGACTCCCGCTCCGGCGCCGAGGTGCTGAACTTCCTGCGCAACTCCGTCCGCGAGCACGGCCAGACCATCGTCATGGTCACCCACGACCCGACCGCCGCCGCGTACGCCGACCGGGTGGTCTTCCTCGCCGACGGGCAGATCGTCTCCGAGCTGATCGAGCCGACCGCCGACACGGTGCTGGACACGATGAAGAAGCTCGACACGCCCACCGAGGTGGGCAACTGATGTTCCGGGCGACCCTCAAGAGCCTGCTGGCGCGCAAGGTGCGCCTGATCCTCTCCGGCCTCGCCGTCGTGCTCGGCGTCATGTTCGTCTCCGGCGCCTTCGTGCTCACCGACACCCTCGGCCGCTCCTTCGACGCGGTGTTCGCCGACGCGTACGCCGAGGTCGACGTGAACGTCGCCGGGAAGCCGAAGATCGCGGTGAACGAGGCCGAGGGCGAGCAGGTGGCACCCGCCTTCCCCGCCTCGGTGGTGGATCGGGTCCGCGCCGTTCCCGGGGTGGCCAGTGCCACCGGTGTGATCGCCGCCGACGGCGCCCGGCTCATCGGCAGCAACGGCAAGGCGATCACCTCGTTCGGGCCGCCCCAGCTCGGGGAGAACTGGACCGGCGAGAGCGAGCTGCTGGAGCTGCGGCAGGGCCGCGCGCCGCGGGCCGACGACGAGATCGTCGTCAACGTGGCGCTGGCCGAGGCCGCCAAGGTGAAGGTGGGCGACCGGGTCGGGGCGCTGACCGCGTTCGAGTCCAAGCGCCGCGACTTCACCCTGGTCGGCGTCTTCGGTTACAGCGGCGACCGGGACTCCATGGGCGGGGCGAACGAGATCATGTTCACCACCCCGGCGGCGCAGCGGCTGATGCTCGACAAGCCCGACACCTTCAACAGCGTCGTCGTGCGCGCCGCCGACGGGGTCCGGCCGGAGGCGCTGCGCGACCAGGTGGCCGGCGCGCTCGGCCCCGAGTACGAGGTCAAGACCGGCGAGCAGCTGTCCGCCGACTCGTCGGCCGGCCTGAAGGAGGGCCTGGCCTTCTTCAACAAGATCCTGCTCGGCTTCGCCGCCGTGGCGCTGCTCGTCGGCACCTTCCTGATCCTCAACACCTTCTCGATCATCGTGGCGCAGCGGACCCGGGAGTTGGCGCTGATGCGGGCGATCGGGGCCAGCGGGCGGCAGATCATCGGCTCGGTGGTGTTGGAGGCGCTCGCCGTCGGACTGGTCGCCGCGGTCCTCGGCCTCGGCGCGGGCGTCGGGGTGGGCGCGCTGCTGGCGTTCCTCTTCGGCAGGTTCGCCGGTGGGCTGCCCCTGGCCGGCGTCGGCGTGCCGCCGGTCGCGGTCGTCAGCGCGTTCGCCGTCGGCATGGTGATCACGGTGGTGGCCGCGCTGCTGCCGGCGCTGCGGGCCGCCCGCATCCCGCCGATCGCCGCCATGCAGGACGTGGCCGCCCCCGACCGCCCGCTGACCAAGATCACCGTGTCCGGCGCGGTGGTCACCGCCGCCGGCGGTGGGCTGCTGGCCCTCGGCCTGACCGGCAACGCGGGCGGCAACGCGCTGTCGGTGATCCTCGGCGGGGTGCTGCTGTCGTTCGTCGGCATGGCGCTGCTGACCCCGCTGATCAGCCGTCCGGTGGTGTCCCTGCTGGGCGCCCTGTTCGCCTGGTCGGTGCCGGGCAGGCTGGGTCGGCTCAACTCCGGGCGCAACCCGCGCCGCACGGCGATCACCGCCGCCGCCCTGATGGTCGGCATCGCCCTCGTCACCGGAGTGACGGTGATCCTCGGCTCCGCCAAGTCCAGCATCGCCGCCCAGGCGGAGGACACCGTCGACGCGCAGCTGGTGGTCTCCGGGGCGCAGACGGGGCCGCGGCTGCCGACGTTCGACCCGGCCGTGGTCGACCGGGCCGCCGCGCTGCCCGGCGTGAACGCGGCGGTGGGCGCCTACAACGACCTGGCGTACGTCGACGGCGACCTGACGTACGTCAACGCGGTGACCGACCTGGCGGCGATGGCGAAGATCTACCACACCACCCCGCAGTCCGGAACGGTGGCGCCCCTGCGCCCGGACCAGGTGGCGCTGAGCGTCTCCGGCGCCGAGAAGCTGCGCAAGTCCGTGGGTGACCGGCTGACCGTCCAGTTCGCCCGCGGGGAGGGGCAGCAGGCGTACACGGTGACGGCGATCCTGCCGGACGACCGGACGATCGGGTCGATCCTGCTGCCGAAGGAGGCCGCCGTCGCCTTCACCAACCCGCAGCCGTTCTCGGCGCTGGTGCAGCTGACCCCGGGCACCCCGGTGTCGCAGGTGCAGCCGCAGCTGGAGGCGCTGGTCGCCGACAGCCCCGAGGTGTCGGTGGTCGACCGCGCCAGCTACATCGAGCAGCAGACCAGCGGCTTCGACACGCTGCTCACGATGATTCAGATCCTGCTGGCGCTGGCGATCGTGATCGCCGTCCTCGGCATCGTCAACACCCTGGCGCTGTCCGTGCTGGAGCGTACCCGGGAGCTGGGCCTGCTGCGGGCGATCGGGCTGCGCCGGGCGCAGACCATGCGGATGATCACCGTGGAGGCCGTGGTGATCTCGGTCTTCGGCGCGCTGCTCGGCGTCGCGGTCGGCACGGGTCTCGGCGCCGCCGTGGTCGAGGCGCTCAAGGACGAGGGAATCACCGACCTGGTGCTGCCCTGGAACCAGATGGGCCTCTTCCTCGGGCTGGCCGCGCTGGTCGGGGTCGTCGCCGCGGCGCTGCCGGCGATCCGCGCGGCGCGGATCAACGTCCTGGGCGCGATCGCCCACGACTGAGGTGCACGGAGGGCCCCCTGTCCGCGCCCACGGCGTGGCAGGGGGCCCGGTCGACACCCCGGCCCGTCAGGCCGGCGGCTCGCCGAGCAGCGCGCAGAGCAGCTCCAGGTCCGCGCCGGTCAGGCTCTCCAGCTGGCGTACGCCGTCGGCCGGCGCGATCGGCACCTCCACCGGCACGGCCAGCACCGCCGCGCCGGCGGCGAGCGCGCTGGCCACCCCCGCCGGGGAGTCCTCGATCGCCACGCAGCGGGCGATCGGCACCCCGAGCAGCCGGGCGGCCGTCAGGTACGGCTCGGGGTGCGGCTTGGCCTCGTCGACCTCGTCGCCGCACACCACGACGTCGAAGCTGTCCCGCCCCAGGGTGTCCAGTGCGACCTCGACCAGCGGCCGGACGCTGGAGGTGACCAGGGCGGTCGGGACGCCGGCCGCGCGGACCGCCCCCAGTAGGGCCAGCGCGCCGGGCCGCCACCGCAGACCGCTGCGGAACAGGTCCATGATCCGCTCGTGGATCCAGTCGGCGCTGGCCCGCGGGTCCCGGTGCGGCTGGCCCAGGTCCTCGTGCAGCAACCGCATCGAGTCGGCCATGCTGGTCCCGATCATCGCCTTGCGCGCGGCGCCGGACAGCGTGCCCCCGTACACCGCCGCCAGCTCCTGCAACGCGACGTCCCACAGCTTCTCGCTGTCGACCAGGGTGCCGTCCATGTCGAAGAGCACGGCGGCGGGGTGCTTGCTGCTCAGGGCGGGCCTCCTCCGGTGGGCGTACCCGCCGATCCTTCCAGCCTCCTCCCGGCGGCCGTCAGCCGTGCCCGGCGAGGGTGACCTACGGCATCGGCGGGCCCAGCGGCCGGGCCCGGCCCCGCCTCAGTCGAGGCCGCGCAGGATGTGCGGCTCGCCGTCGTCGTCGCCGAAGCAGCGGTGCAGCTCCTGCCCCCGCGCCCACAGGTCCAGGCTGCTCGGCGGCTCCACGGGAGCGGGGTCGGCGGGCACGCCGACGATCGTGGTCGTGGCCCGCGGGACCCTGACTGGCGCGTCGTCGGCCATCGTCGTTCCTCCCGTCCCGCCCCGGCCACGCCGGGGCGTCCCCGCGCCCCGCGTCTCGGGTGAACCCGATGTCCGGGCGCTCCATGCCGGGCGCTTACCCACGGCCGGCCTCTCGACACCGCCGCCGGCGGCGGCCCGGGCAGGCCGGCCCCGCCCGCCGTCGGGCTCAGCTCAGGCCGCAGGCGGACAGGCCGGACTCGTACCCCCGGAAGAAGTAGTCGGTGCGCTGCTCGGCGGTGCCGTGCGCGCCCTCGGCGAACCACGGCTGGTCGGGGTCGTCGCCGACGGCGAGGAGGCCCTCCCGGAACTCGTCGAGGTCGCCGTCCTCCAGCTCCAACTGCCGGGCCTGGATCGAGCCGCCCAGGTACGCCCCGGCCATGCAGTCGGCCTGCAACTCCTGCTGGATGGTGAAGTCGTAGCGGATGCCGAGGCGCACCTGCACGCCGTGGGCGTACTCGTGGCCGAGCAGGTAGTACAGGAACGCGTCGCCGACCTGCCGGAACGCCGCCACCGACCACCTGACGTCGTACGCGATGAAGTCGCCGTCCGAGCAGTAGACCGCGTTGTTGCGGGGCAGCGCCTGCCCGCCGCACGCGACCTCGCCCTCGCGCTGGTACGGGACGATCCGCCGGATCGGCTGGAACCGCCGGCCCGAGGCCCGGAACTGGGCGGTCCAGTACAGCTCCGCCTTGTCCACCGCGACCTCGAAGTCCTTGGTGAACTCGGCGACGCTGGTGCTGCCGTCGGCGCGGGTGCCGTCGGCGCCGGACGGGGCGCTCTGCCGGGGCCGCTCGGGGCGGGACTGCCCCGGCTGGTCCTGGTCCGCCCCGCCGACGACGCACCCGCCGGTCAGCACGAGCGCGGCCAGCAGGCCGGCCAGCGAGGCCCAGGGCCGACGTTCCGCCGCGCCGACGACTCGTCCCGGCTGAACGCAGCGTGCCGTCACGGTTGCCTCCACGGATCGTTCCTGCCGGTGCGGTACCCCGGCCTCGGGTCGATCATGCCCGTCGCGGGCGTCGCGGGCGAGCGTCCGATCGGCCCGGTCGTCCGCCGCCGGCGACCGGCGGGCAGGCGGGTGGACGGGCGCGGGTCAGGGGCTCGCGGCGAGGAAGACGAACGCGGCGAGCAGCACCAGGTGCACGCCGCCCTGCAGCAGGGTGGCCCGGCCCGGCACCACGGTCAGCACCCCGGTGACGACGGTCAGCGCCAGCAGGGCCAGCTGGGTGCCGCCGAGGCCGAGCAGCAGCGGCCCGTCGAGCCAGATCGACGCCAGGGCGATCGCGGGGATCGTCAGCCCGATGCTGGCCATCGCCGAGCCGAGGGCCAGGTTGAGGCTGATCTGCACCCGGTCCCGGCGGGCGGCGCGCGCCGCGGCCAGGGTCTCGGGCAGCAGCACCAGCAGGGCGATGACCACGCCGACGAACGCCTGCGGCAGGTTCGCGGCGGACACCCCGGCCTCGATCGCCGGGGACACCGACTTCGCGTCGCCGACCACGGCGACCAGCGCGACCAGCAGCAACGCCAGGCTGGCCAGGGCCGCCTTGGTGGACGGCGGGTCGGCGTGCCCGTCGCCGTCGGCGTCGACCACCGTCCCGTCGGCGGTCACCGGGAGGAAGTAGTCCCGGTGCCGGCCGGTCTGCACCAGCACGAACAGCCCGTACAGGGCCAGGGAGGCGACGGCGGCGAAGGCGAGCTGGGCCGGGGTGAACTGCGGCCCGGGCCGGCTGGTGGTGAAGGTCGGCACCACGAGGCTGAGGGTGGCCAGGGTGGTGACGGTGGCCAGGGCCCCGCCGGTGCCCTCCGGGTTGAACACGGCCACCCGGCGGCGCAGCGCGCCCAGCAGCAGGGACAGCCCGAGGATGCCGTTGCAGGTGATCATCACCGCGGCGAAGACGGTGTCCCGGGCCAGCGCCTGCGCCTTGTCCCCGCCGCTGATCATGAGGGTGACGATCAGGGCGACCTCGATCACCGTCACCGCGACGGCCAGCACCAGCGACCCGAACGGCTCGCCCACCTTGTGGGCGACCACCTCCGCGTGGTGGACCGCCGCCAGCACCGCCCCCGCGAGGAACGCCGCCACGACCGCCACGAGCACCGGGGGCAGTTCCCGACCCCACGTCAGTGCCAACACCAGCACGGCGAGCAGGGGTACGACGACGGTCCAGTCGGTCACGCGGGAGCGGAGCAGGGCAGCCATGCCGTCAACCCTGCCAGAAATCGCGATCATCGCCCACGATCTGGGACGGCCGGACCCCGATGCCGGCTCCGCCCGGATGAGCCGGCGATGCGGGCACGTGCCCCTGCGCCAATCACGCCGGACGATGGGAGGAGAGCGTCCGGGGCGGTCGGACAGTGCCTTCCCGCATCGCGCGAAGAAAGACGAATGGACCTCGGAAAGTCGTAGCCGCGACTCCGGTGGCGGATAGGTTGTCATACCCGACCACCGGAGTCACCACGATGAATCCTGGCGCCGCAACGCCACTCGTCTCCGTCATCATCCCCACCTACAACCGGTCACGCCTGCTGCGCGGCACACTGACAGCGCTGGCGGCAACGGACACCGGCGGACATGTTCGAGGTCGTCGTCGCCGACGACGGCTCCACCGACGACACCCGGCAGACGGCGCTGCCCTGGCAGTTGTTCTGGTCGTGCAACTGTTCCGTCCCGGCGAAGGAATTCTGGGCCGTCGGCGGATTCGACGAGGACTTCCGAGCCTGGGGCAGTGAGGACACGGAACTGGGATTCCGCCTGTTCCGGCACCGCCTGGAGTTCGAGGCCACCCGGGACGGCTGGGCGGTCGACACCCCGCACCCGCGCAGTTCGACCCCGGACCCCGGCGACAACCGCAGCAACGTCCTGACGTTCCTGCACAAGCACCCGGAGCCGGTGCTGGAGGTGCTGTGGGGGACGACGACCTGCTGCGGCGGCTGCCCGCCGACCCGGCGTACCCGACGCACCACGCCGTCGGCATCCGCACCGTCCTGCCCGCCGACGCCGTCGACGTCGTACTGGTCACCTCCCGGCTGGCCCCGCTGTGGCGCCGCTGGCGCGCCCACATCCTCGCCGAGGCCCGCCGCATCGGCCGATCGGTACGCGGGCCGCTGCTGGAGGCCGGCGCCGCGCCCGGCTGAGCCCTCGGCAGCCCGCTGCGGTGCCGCCGGAACGGTCCCCCGGCGGCACCGCGGCGGTCGCCTCCGCCGCCGCGCCGGACCGGGCGCCTCGTGCCACCCCGAGTCCGGTACGTCCCCCCGCCTCAGCGCTGCGACAGCCGGCCGATCTCGGCCAGCACCCGGTCCACGTGCGGCCGCACCCGGGCCGTCAACTCGTCGCTCCACGTCTCGTCGGCGTACCCGCGGGTCAGATACAGCTCCCGCGCGTGCCGCAGGACCGGGCGGTGCTCCGGCGGCAGCCGGGCGAGGACCCAGTCGGCGGCGGCGTCCTTGGGCCTGATCTCGCCGGTCGCGAGGGTCGACCAGACGCGGGCGAGCGTCAGCAGGACGTTGCGGGTGTCGCCGTCGAGGTCGCCGAGCAGGCCGGGGATCCCCGCCACACTCGCCCGGAGCAGATCCGCGCGCGGGACGGCGGCCAGCACCCGGGCAGGCGGCGGGCCGGCCAGGGGGCGGTCACCGGCCAGCACCATCGTGACCAGCAGCGCCAGGTCCGGCATCGGCTCCGGCCGAGGCGTCACGCCGGCCTCGAACTCGGCGCGCAGCCACTCGCCGTACAGGAAGTCGCCGGTCGGCGGGAACCGCCACGGGCGCACCTCGGACCGCACCACCACGGTGAGCTCGACCGGGCGGGCCCCGACCCGGGAGCCGGAGACCCGGTACAGCCCGTCGAGGAGCGCCCGCCGCTCGGTGTCGTCCATGCTCCGGCGCGACACGACGAGGACGTCCACATCGCTGGCCGGCCTGAGCCCGCCGAGCACGGCGGAACCGTGGAGGTACGCGCCGACCACCGCCTCGCCCAGCACGTCGCCGACCAGCCCCACGATCCCCCGGAGCTGATCCGTCGCGCCCGTGTCGGCCGCCCGGCCGGAATCACTCATCGGCGTCGACCCGCCCGATGCCGGCGCCGACGACGGCCGCGACCTGCTCCGGCAGCGGGTAGGGCCGCTCCGGCGGCAGCATCGCGGCGGCCGCGCCGTCGTCCCCGTCGCGCAGCAGGGCGCTGATGGCGCGCGCGGTCGGGGTGACGTCGGTGATGCGGACCGTCCAGTCGTCGACGTACCGGTCGACGGCCTCGCTGCTCAGCCCCACCTGTAGCGACCGGTGGGACAACGGCCGCAGGCGCAGGGAGCGTTCCGGGTCCCACTGCACCCGGACCGGGCTGGCCCTCAACTGCGCGCTCCAGGCCTGCCGGCTCGCGTGGTGGTGCGCGTCATAGTGGCTCAGGCACGCGCGCAGGAGGGCCCACTCGAACCCGGCGCGGGTGATCTCGATCGCCAGCACGCGCTCCTGGCCGGGCTTGGTGCCCCAGCCGCAGCGGTACATCATCCACCGGAACGACGGCTTGATCCACGTCATCCGTTCCCGCCTGAACGGCGCGACGAACCGGCCGGCGGCCAGCGCCGGCAGCGCGATCTCCGGCGCGTACGCCTGGTACACGGTGATCGTCTCGGCGGTGTACACGGCGCGGATCTGCCGCTGCGGGACTGACACGACCGCGATCATCGCCCGGTTGCCGTCCCGCAGCCACCCATTTCGGACCGCCACACCGCACTAGGCCACGAGACTCTTGGTCATGATGTGCTCGCGGCGCACCCCGTCGGGCATGAGGTCGCCGAGTTCACCCGTGTCACGGAAGCCGTTCCGCTGGTAGAGCGCCCAGGCGTTCCGGGCTTGTGCAGCAGGAGCAGCCGGGCTTGCATCCGCAGGCGTCGGCATCCTCAACCTGGACGGTCAGTGGGTTGGCACCGCTGACGGGTACTGCGCAGCAGGTGTCGCCGCGCCATGCCTCTCGGCCCTCTCTGATCGCCACGGCGGCGATGACCAGCGCGGCCAGCGGATCGGCCCATGACCAGCCGAACAGGCTGTTGAGGCCCAGGCCGACGAGCAGCACACGCTTCCCTACGCCGCGCGGGCTCGTGGCCGCGCAGCCCGGCCGGCTGCCGGCCCACCACCGGTCAAGAAGGGTGGCGGCGTCACCTGGCGTTGAAGTAGTTCGCCTCCGGGTGGTGCACCACGATCGCGTCCGTGGCCTGCTCCGGCACCAGCTGGAACTCCTCCGACAGCTGCACCCCGATCCGCTCCGCGCCCAGCAGCCCCACGATCTTCGCCCGGTCCTCCAGGTCGGGGCACGCCGGGTAGCCGAACGCGTACCGGCAGCCCCGGTAGTCCGTACGCAGCAGACCCGCCACGTCCGCCGGGTCTTCGTCGGCCACCGTACGGTCGCCCGGCAGCGTCAGCTCCGACCGGATCCGCCGGTGCCAGTACTCCGCCAGGGCCTCCGTGAGCTGCACCGACAGGCCATGCACCTCCAGGTAGTCGCGGTACTCGTTGCCGGCGAACATCTTCGCCGTGTACTCGCTGATCGGCTGCCCGACCGTGACCAGCTGCAACGCCACCACGTCCAGCGCGTCACCCCGCGGCCGGAAGTAGTCGGCCAGGCACAGCCGCCGCTCCTGCCGCTGCCGCGGGAACGAGAACCGGGCCCGCTCCGCGCTCCCGTTCTCGTCCAGCACCACCAGGTCGTTGCCCTCCGAGTACGCCGGGAAGTATCCGTAGACCACCGCCGCCTCGAGCACCTTGTCGGCGGTCAGCCGGTCCAGCCAGTACCGCAGCCGAGGCCGCCCCTCCGTCTCCACCAGCTCCTCGTACGACGGGCCCTTGCCGCCCCGCGCCCCGCGCAGCCCCCACTGGCCCAGGAACGTCGCCCGCTCGTCCAGCAGCGCCGCGTACTCCGCCAACGGCACGCCCTTCACCACCCGGGTGCCGAAGAACGGCGGAGTGGGCACCTCCACATCGACGGCCACGTCCGAGCGCACCGACGCGTCGTCCAGCTCCGGCAGCGCCTCCCGGACGACCGCCCGCTGCCGCTCCCGGCGCTCCCGCCGCGCCGCCAGGGCCGCCTCCCGCTCCGGGTCCACCACCGGGGCCCCACCCCGCTTGGCCACCATCACCCGGTCCATCAGGGTCAGCCCCTCGAACGCGTCCCGCGCGTAGTGCACCTGACCGGGGAACAGCGCCCGCAGGTCGTCCTCCACGTACGCGCGGGTCAGCGCCGCCCCGCCGAGCAGCACCGGCCAGCGCTCGGCGACGCCCCGCGCGGCCATCTCGGCCAGGTTCTCCTTCATGATGACCGTGCTCTTGACCAGCAGCCCGGACATCCCGATGGCGTCGGCCCGGTGCTCCTCGGCCGCCTCCAGGATCGCGTTGATCGGCTGCTTGATGCCGATGTTGACGACCTCGTAGCCGTTGTTGGACAGGATGATGTCCACCAGGTTCTTGCCGATGTCGTGCACGTCGCCCTTCACGGTCGCCAGCACGATCCGGCCCTTGCCGTCGTCGTCGGTCTTCTCCATGTGCGGCTCCAGGTAGGCCACCGCGGTCTTCATCACCTCGGCCGACTGGAGCACGAACGGCAGCTGCATCTGGCCCGAGCCGAACAGCTCACCGACCACCTTCATGCCGTCCAGCAGCAGGTCGTTGATGATCGACAGCGCGGACCGGCCACCGGCCATCGCCGCGTCCAGGTCGGCCTCCAGGCCCTTGCGCTCGCCGTCGACGATCCGCCGCCTGAGCCGCTCGTCCAGCGGCAGCGCCGCCAACTCCTCGGCCCGGGAGGCCCGCGCCGACGCCGCGTCCACGCCCTCGAAGATCTCGATGAACCGCTGCACCGGGTCGTACCCCTCGCGGCGCCGGTCGTAGACCAGGTCCAGGGCGACCTCGCGCTGCTCCTCGGGGATCTTCGCCATCGGCAGGATCTTGCTCGCGTGCACGATCGCCGAGGTCAACCCGGCCTGCCCGCACTCGTGCAGGAACACCGAGTTGAGCACCTGCCGCGCCGCGGGGTTGAGGCCGAACGACACGTTCGAGATGCCGAGGGTGAAGTTCACCCCCGGGTAGCGGCGGGTGATCTCCCGGATCGCCTCGATGGTCTCGATGCCGTCGCGGCGCGTCTCCTCCTGCCCGGTGGCGATCGGGAAGGTCAGCGCGTCGATCAGGATGTCCTCCCGGCGCAGCCCCCACCTGCCGGTCAGGTCCTCGATCAGCCGGGCCGCGACCCGCACCTTCCAGTCCTTCGTGCGGGCCTGCCCCTCCTCGTCGATGAGCAGCGCCACCACCGCCGCGCCGTGCTCCTTGACGACCGGCATCACCCGGGCGTAGCGGGAGTCCGGGCCGTCGCCGTCCTCGAAGTTGACCGAGTTGACCACGCAGCGCCCGCCGAGCATCTCCAGCCCGGCCTCGATCACCGCCGGCTCCGTGGAGTCCAGCATGATCGGCAGCGTGCTGGCGGTGGCGAAGCGCCCGGCCAGCTCCCGCATGTCGACCGTGCCGTCCCGCCCGACGTAGTCGACGCACAGGTCCAGCAGGTGCGAACCGTCACGGGCCTGACCACGGGCGATGTCCACACAGGCCTGCCAGTCGGCGGCGAGCATGGCGTCCCGGAACGCCTTGGACCCGTTGGCGTTGGTGCGCTCGCCCACCATCAGCACGCTCGCCTCCTGCGCGAACGGGACGTGGTGGTAGATCGAGGCGACGCCCGCCTCGGAACGCGGCTCCCGGGCGACCGGCGTCCGGCCCCGCAGGCGCTGCACGAGCACCCGGATGTGCTCGGGGGTGCTGCCGCAGCAGCCGCCCACCAGCGAGACGCCGTACTCGGTGACGAACCGGTCCAGGGCGTCGGCCATCTCCTCCGGGGTCAGCGGGAAGTACGCCCCGTCCGCGGTCAGCACGGGCAGCCCCGCGTTCGGCATCACGGACAGCGGGATCCGGGAGTACTGCGACAGGTAGCGCAGGTGCTCGCCCATCTCCGCCGGGCCGGTCGAGCAGTTCAGGCCGATCAGGTCGACCCCGAGCGGCTCGATCGCGGTCAGCGCCGCCCCGATCTCACTGCCCAGGAGCATGGTGCCGGTGGTCTCGACGGCGACGTGGCAGATGATCGGCACGTCCCGCCCCAGCTCGGCCATCGCCCGCTTCGACCCGACGACCGCGGCCTTGACCTGGAGCAGGTCCTGACAGGTCTCGATGATCAGCGCGTCCGCCCCGCCCTCGATCAGGCCGGCGGCGTTCTGCAGGTACGCGTCCCGCAGCGACGCGTACGCCGCGTGCCCCAGCGTGGGCAGCTTCGTGCCCGGCCCCATCGAGCCAAGGACGTAGCGGGGCTGCTCGGGCGTGGCGTACGCGTCCGCAGCCTCGCGAGCCAGCCGGGCCCCCGCCTCGGAGAGCTCACGGATCCGGGCCGCGATGCCGTACTCGGCGAGGTTCGGCAGATTCGCCCCGAACGTGTTCGTCTCGACGCAGTCCGCTCCGGCGGCCAGGTACGCGTCGTGCACCCCACGGACCACGTCCGGGCGGGTGGCGTTGAGGACCTCGTTGCAGCCCTCGTGCCCGTCGAAGTCGTCCAATGTCAGGTCGGCAGCCTGGAGCATCGTCCCCATCGCGCCGTCGGCGACGAGAATCCGGTCTGACAGCACATCCAGAAACGAAGTCCGCACGGATTCAGGGTAGTGCGCGCCCGGGCCCGGCGGATGACCCCAGTTGGCCCTCCCACATTGTGCCACCCGGATGACGACCGCAGCCGGCCGTACCATGGGC
The DNA here is from genome assembly GCF_007830265.1 of Micromonospora olivasterospora. NCBI lineage: Bacteria > Bacillati > Actinomycetota > Actinomycetes > Micromonosporales > Micromonosporaceae > Micromonospora > Micromonospora olivasterospora. Next base: position 5,013,753 of record NZ_VLKE01000001.1, on the reverse strand, counting down.
CGGACCGGCGCGGCCGACGGGCCGGGTCCGGCCCCGGCACGTAGGCTGGCGGACGTGAAGGACAACAGGGACGCCACCGTGCACGGCGGGCGGACGGCCGGGCCGGGGCCCGGGACCGCCCCGGACGAGCAGGGTGAGGTGACGGCGTGACCGAGTTCGACGGACTGCCGGTGCTGCGGTCCCCCGTGGCCATCGCCGCCTTCGAGGGCTGGAACGACGCCGCGGACGCCTCGACCGCGGCCGTCGAGCACCTGGAGCAGGTCTGGGAGGCGAGGCAGGTGACGGAACTGGACCCGGAGGACTTCTACGACTTCCAGGTCAGCCGGCCCACGATCACGATGGCCGACGGCGAGACCCGGCGGGTCGAGTGGCCCACCACCCGGTTCATGGTGGCCAGCCCGGCTGGCACCGAGCGGGACGTCGTGCTGATCCGGGGCATCGAGCCGAGCATGCGCTGGCGCACCTTCTGTGAGCAGGTGCTGGAGATCTGCCACAGCCTGGAGGTGGAGCGGGTGGTGCTGCTCGGCGCGCTGCTCGCCGACGTGCCGTACACCCGGCCGCTGCCGATCAGCGGCAGCGCCTCGGACGCCGACGCGGCCAAGCGCTACCAGCTCACCCCGACCCGGTACGACGGCCCGACGGGCATCGTCGGGGTGCTGCACGACGCCTGCGCCCGGGCCGAGGTCGACGCCGTGTCGTTCTGGGTGCACGTGCCGCACTACGCCAACAACCCGCCCTGCCCCAAGGCCACCCTGGCGCTGCTGCACCGGGTGGAGGAGGTGCTGGACCTGCCGGTGCCGATGGCCGACCTGGCCGAGGAGGCCGCCGAGTGGGAGCGGCGGGTCCGCAGCGCCGCCGAGCAGGACGCCGAGCTGGGCGAGTACGTCCGCGAGCTGGAGGAGCGCGTCGGCGACGCGGGCATCACCCCGCTGACCGGTGACGAGATCGCCCAGGAGTTCGAGAAGTACCTGCGCCGGCGCGGCGGCTCGGCCGGCCCCACCGCCGGTTCCTGGTAGGCGGTCGCCGCCCGGGCGGTCGGGCCGCCCGCGCGGAGGGCCCCGGGATGTCCGGGGCCCTTTTCGCGTGCCGGGGTGGCGCGATCACCCCGGCTGGGGCATCCTAGGAACCTAGCTGCCAGCCAGGAGGTCGGGCATGCAGATCAACCCGGGCGCGGCCGAGTTCCCCCACCGGCAGATCGCCGCGCAGCTCAAGGCGCAGGTACGCCGCGGCGACTGGGGGCCGGGCGAGCGCCTGCCGTCCATCCCCGCCATCGCCGAGATGTTCGGCGTGGCGAAGCAGACCGTGCAGCGCGCCGTCGACCAGCTACGGGTCGAGGGCATCCTGATCACCAAGCCCGGTTCCGGTACGTACGTGCGGGGCACCCGGCGGCGGCTCAACCGCCTCTCGCGCGGCCGGTACGGCGGCTTCCGCGGCTACCACACCGACCTGGCCGCCCGGTACCGGCAGCAGCTCGTCTCCGTCGGGCGGGCCCCCGCCCCGCCGGAGGTGGCCGACGCGTTCGGCGTCGCCGACGGCACCGAGCTGCTGTGCCGGCGGCACCTCGTCCGCACCGAGGACTCCCCGGTCGAGGTCGGCGCCTCCTGGTTCCTCCCGGCGGACACCGCCGGCACGTCGCTGGAGCGGGCCGAGGCGTTCGGCCGGCCGCTGTACCAGGAGGCCGAGGAGGCCACCGGCCGGCGGTACGTCACCGCGACCGACACCATCACCGCGCGGCAGCCCAGCCGGGAGGAGGCGGAGACCCTCCAGATCCGGCCCGACACCCCCGTGCTGCACCTGCTGCACGTCGCGTACGACGCCCAGCGCAAGCCGATCGAGGTGGCCCAGGCCACCTGGCCCGGGCCGGTCACCACGCTCACCGAGGAGTACCGGGTCCCCGCCCCGGCGCCGGAGCCGGACCCCGACCCGGGCCTCGTCCTGGGCTGAACCCGGCCCGGCCGGGACGACCGCGCCCGCCCCCGTCAGAGGCGGACGCCGAGGAGGGCGTCGACGGTGTCGGCGACGACGGCCGGGGCGCCGGCGTCGTCCCCGGTGCCCGCGACGGCCCGCGCGGCCCAGTCGTCCACGGCCGCGAGGGCGCCCGGGGTGTCGAGGTCGTCGGCGAGGCGATCGCGTACCGCGGCCAGCAGCTCGGCCCCCGACGGCCCCGCCGGGGCCGCGACCGCCCGGCGCCAGCGGGCCAGCCGGTCCTGCGCCGCGGTCAGCACGTCATCGGTCCAGGTGCGGTCGGCGCGGTAGTGGCCGGCCATCAGCCCGAGCCGGACGGCCATCGGGTCGACCCGGTCGGCGCGCAGCCGGGAGACGAAGACCAGGTTCCCCTTGGACTTCGACATCTTCTCGCCGTCCAGGCCGATCATGCCCGCGTGCATGTAGTGGCTGGCGAACGGCGCCCGCCCGGTGAGCCGCTCGGCGTGCGCCGCGGAGCACTCGTGGTGCGGGAAGAGCAGGTCGTTCCCGCCGCCCTGCACGTCGATCGTCTCGCCGAGCAGGTTCAGCGCGATCACGGCGCACTCGATGTGCCAGCCGGGCCGGCCAGGGCCGAGGTCGCCGCCGGGCCACGACGGCTCGCCCGCCCGGGCGCCCCGCCACAGCAGCGGGTCCAGCGGGTCACGCTTGCCGGCGCGGTCCGGGTCGCCGCCGCGCTCCGGGAAGATTTCCAGCATCTCCGCGCGCGACAGGTTCGACTCGTAGCCGAACGCCGGCGCGGCGCTGATGTCGAAGTACACGTCGCCGCTGCCGTCGTCGAGCCGGTACGCGGCGCCGTCCTTGAGCAGGACCAGGACCTTCTCGGCGATGTCCGGGATCGACTCCACCGCGCCGACGTAGTGCTCCGGCGGGATGATCCGCAGCGCCTCCATGTCCTCGCGGAACAGCGCGGTCTCCCGCATCGCCAGGACCTTCCAGTCCTCACCGTCGCGTTCGGCCCGCTCCAGCAGCGGGTCGTCGATGTCGGTGACGTTCTGCACGTACCGGACGCCCAGCCCGGCGTCCCGCCACATCCGCTGGACGAGATCAAAACTGATCATGGTGGCGGCGTGGCCGAGGTGGGTGGCGTCGTACGGGGTGATGCCGCAGACGTACATGGTCGCCGTGCCGTCGGGTGAACTGGGATGGACACCGCGCCGCGCCGAGTCGAACAACGTCAGCGGGCCGCCCCTGCCGGGCAGCCGCGGCACCTCGTGCCCCAGCCAAGACTCCATGACCGCCAGCCTAACCAGCCGCCCCAGGCCCCGGAGCCGGCCCCGTAGTGATCAACACGACACCGCGCGCCCGTCGGGCCCGATCGGGTCACATGGGCGGCCAGGGCACCGCGGGCCAGTCCTCCGACGGCTGCGGGAACCGGCCCGTCTCGCGCAGCCGGTCCACCCTGGCGGCCAGCGCCGCCAGCTCGCCGATCGTCAGGTGCTCGGCCAGCTCCTCGCCCAGCGCCCCGCCGAGCCGGCCGGCGAGGCCGGCGAGCATCTCGAGCGCGTCCGGCGGCAGCTCCCGGCCCGCCCAGCCCCACAGGACCGTACGCAGCTTCACCTCGACGTGGAAGCTCACCCCGTGGTCGACGCCGTAGATCCGGTCGTCCGGGCCGACGAGCACGTGGCCGCCCTTGCGGTCGGCGTTGTTGATCACCGCGTCGAGGACGGCGAGCCGGGCCAGCCGGGGGTCGTCGGCGTGGGCGAGGGCGTACGGCGTGCCGTCGTCGTCACGGGCCGCGGCGATCGGGAACCAGCGCGGCGGCAGCTCGGCGGCCGGCACGAACCCGACCAGCGGCTCGGCGTCGGCCGGCTCCTCGATCCACAACTGGCAGGAACCGGGCCCGAACGGGCCGTCCCGCAGCACCGTCGGCGGGATCAGGTCCCAGTCCGTGGCCCGGGAGACCAGGTACGCCGACACCTCCCGGCCGGCGAGCGTCCCGTCCGGGAAGTCCCAGAGCGGCCGCTCGCCCCGCACCGGCTTGTAGACGCAGCGGGCGCTGGCCCCGCCCAGGGTGAGCGTGCCGAGCAGCGTGGTGTTGGAGGCGTCCACCAGCCGCCCCTCGACGGACAGCTCACCGTCGCGCAGCAGCCGCAGCGCCGCCGCGCCGTCGTGCAGGGGTCGCAACTCCGACGAGGTCACCGATGGTAACCGTTGTGCCGCGGGCAGAGGTGCCCGGCGGGGTCCAGCGGCTGGCCGCAGAGCGGGCAGGGCGGACGACCGGCGTTGACGACACGGCGGGCCCGTTCGATGAACTCGCGGGTCGCCTCCGGGGTCAGCCGGACGCGCAGCCGGTCGAGGTCGTCGTCCGGCTCCTCGTCCTCGGAGTCCTCGTCGTCGGCGTCGTCGCCCAGCTCGACCTCGGCCTCCGTCTCGCCGGCCGCGATCGCCTCGATCACCACCGTCGCCGAGTCCACGTCGAAGGCCAACCCGAGGGTGCCGACCCGGAACTCCTCGTCGACCGGGGTGTCCAGCGGGTCGTTGTCGCCCACCGCGGTCGGCGCCTCGGGCAGCTGCACCCCGAAGCGGCGCTGGGCCTCGGTGAGCAACTCCTCCAGCTTCTCCGCGAGCAACGCCACCTGGACCTTCTCCAGCGCGACGCTGACCAGCCGGCCGCCGCCGCGCGCCTGGAGGAAGAACGTGCGCTCCCCCGGCGGCCCGACGGTCCCGGCGACGAACCGCTCCGGCGGCTCGAAGGCGTGCACCTGGTGGGTCATACCCACGACCCTATCCGGCCCGTCACACCGTCGCGCACCCCACCGACACCGAATCGCGCCCACGGGCCGCGCCCGTCGTACCCGCCGCCCCGGGCCGGCGTGGTCGCGCGCGCCAGGGGGCCTCACCGCCCCGCCCCGCTCCCCGCCGACCGCGGCGTCGGAGTCCGCCGGCTTCGCCGGCCGGCGGCGCCGCTTGCGGGGCGGGGGCACGAGCGCGGCCAGGTCGCCGCCGGTGTCGTTGAGCCGGAGCACGAACGGCCGCAGCGGCGTGTACCGGATCGCCGTCACCGACGCCGGGTCCGCCACGATGCGCTGGAAGAGATCGAGGTGTACGCCCAGCGCGTCCGCCACGATGGCCTTGATCACATCGCCGTGGCTGCACGCCAGCCACACCGCCTCCGAGCCGTGCTCGGCGGTGACCCGGGCGTCCCAGGTGCGTACCGCCGCCACCGCGCGAGCCGACATCGCGGCCATCGACTCGCCCTCGGGAAAGACGGCGGCGCTCGGGTGCTGCTGCACGACGGGCCAGAGCGGCTCCTTCGCCAGCTTCTTCAGCGGCTGCCCCTCCCAACTGCCGTACCCGCACTCGATCAGGCCCTCGTCGAGGACCGGCGTGGCCTGGGGCAGCGCCAGCTCCAGGGTCTGCCGGCAGCGGACCAGCGGGCTGCTCACCACCGCCGCGAGCGGCAGGCCGCGCAGCCGCTCGCCCACCGCCGCGGCCTGGGCCCGGCCGGTGTCGTCCAGCTCCACGGGCTGCCGGCCGGCGAGGCCGCCGTCGGCGTTGGCGGTGGTACGGCCGTGTCGCAGCAGGAGAAGTGTCGCCACCCTGCCCACCCTAGGTGGTTCCCCCTGTGGATGGTTTCTCCCGGGGTGAGTCCGTCGCGCCCCGACACCGCCCGGATGCGCCGCCTGCGTCATCCGACTCGATGTCGGCGACATGGGGGTGTCCGAGCCTGCGGGATGCCGCCATGTCGGCGACATGGGGGTGGATCAGTCCGCCCCGGTGGCGCGTCGTGCGCCGAATGTCCGGTCTGGCCGGGTGCTGGGGTGTGACCGGCGGCATCGTGGAGGCGGAATCGGGGGCGGGGTGGGGGCGTTGAACACCGGTGCGCGACCGGAGGAGGGCCGCCCGCTCGGGTGAGGCGGGGTGGCTGGGCCCGGAATGATGGTGGGCCGCCGGTCGTTGGACATGGTTCCCGACGCCGCGACGAGGCCCCCGCCCCGACGAGGCACCCCGCCGCGACGAGGCATCCCTGCCCCGCGGTCGCACCGGGCAGAAGACTTCCCCCTTCGAGCTTTCGAGCGCCTGACGGTGCTTGCGCACGCCGTCCCCCCTTTGGTGTGCGCCGACCCCCGAATGGAGCTTCTCTGATGAACACGATGCTGCTGCGTAAGAGCGTTCTCGGTATCGCTGGTCTGGCGTTCGCCGGTGGCCTGGCCGCTGGTCCGCTGCACGCCACCGCCGCCCACGCCGAGACCCCGGTGCAGGGCAAGCCGGTCGCGGTGACGGTGCAGGCCGACAAGCCCGACAACACCAAGCTGATCCCGCACGGTGTGCAGGGCCAGCAGTCGCACATCGACCTGAACGACGAGCAGACGGCCAACGCGAAGGCGATCATCGCGGCGACGAAGAAGGCCGGTCTGCCCGAGCGGGCCGCGGTGATCTCGATCGCCACCAGCCTGCAGGAGTCGAAGCTGGAGAACCTGGGGCACCTGGGCGACGCCAACGACCACGACTCGCTGGGCCTGTTCCAGCAGCGCCCGTCCTCGGGTTGGGGCACCCCGGAGCAGATCACCGACCCCGAGTACTCGACGACCGCGTTCCTGAAGGGTCTGCGGCAGGTCGACGGGTGGCAGGACATGCCCCTGACCCAGGCCGCGCAGACGGTGCAGGTGTCGGCCTACCCGGACGCGTACGCCCAGTGGGAGCAGCAGGCCGCCGACCTGGTCGCCCAGCACTGGAACAGCTGACACCCGCACACAACGAACAGCCGCTGGCCGGCACCCCACACCACGGGGTGCCGGCCAGCGGCGTATCGGGTCAGGTGGCGGCGATGGTGCCGGTCATCAGGAGGGCGAGGACCAGGGTGCCCAGCGCGACCCGGTACAGCACGAAGACGTACAGGGTGTGATGCGCGACGTAGCGCAGCAGCCAGGCGATGGCGGCGTAGCCGATGACGAAGGCGATCAGGGTCGCCACCACCATCTGCGCCCCGCTCGGCGCGGCCGTGCCGGTCGCGGCCGGCTCGAACACGTCGGGAATGCTGAACACGCCGGACATCACCACGGCCGGGATGGCGAGCAGGAACGAGTACCGGGCCGCCGCCTCGCGGGTGAGGTTGAGCAGCAGGCCGGCCGTCAGGGTGCCGCCGGAGCGGGACACGCCGGGGACCAGGGCCATCGCCTGGGCGAAGCCCATGACCACGCCGTCGCGCATCCGGAAGTGCTCCAGGGTGCGGGACTGCCGGCCCCAGTACTCCGCGAAGGCCAGCACGAACGCGAAGACGATCAAGGTGGTGGCCACCACCCACAGGTTGCGCGCCGTCTCCCGGATCGCGTCCTTGAACAGGAAACCGAACAGACCGATCGGGATGGAGCCGATGATGACGTACCAGCCCATCCGGTAGTCGAGGCTGCTGCGGACCGAGCGGTCGACGATGCCGACCAGCCAGGTACGGGCAATACGCCAGATGTCCTTGGCGAAGTAGATCAGCACGGCGGCCTCGGTGCCGAGCTGGGTGACCGCCGTGAAGGACGCCCCGGCGTCACGGTCGAAGAAGAGGGCGGAGGTGATCCGCAGGTGCCCCGACGAGCTGACCGGCAGGAACTCGGTCAGGCCCTGGACGACGCCCAGGACGATTGCCTCTACCCAGGTCACTCGCCCACCCCGGAGAGGTCGAGCGCCTCGGCGACCGTACGCAGGGTCTGCACGCCGCTGTCCCGGTCGGCGACGAAGAGGGTCACCGACAGGGTGGTGACCCCGGCGTCGGCGTACTCCCGCATCCGCTCGGCGATGCGCTCCCTGGGCCCGAGCAGCGAGGTGCGGTCGATGAACTCCAGCGGCACCGCGGCGGCCGCGTCGCGCTGCCGCTTGGCCAGGTAGAGGTCCTGGACCTCGCGGGCCGCGTCGCCGTAGCCCATCCGGGTGGCGAGCTGGTTGTAGAAGTTCTGCTGCCGGCTGCCCATGCCGCCCACGTAGAGCGCGGCGTACCAGCGGACCAGCTCCGCGCAGGAGGCGACGTCGTCGCCGACCACCACCGGCACCGACGGCACCACGTCGAAGCCGGCCAGTTCCTTGCCGGCCTTCGCCCGTCCGGCGCGGACGGCCGCGAGCTGCTCGTCGGCGAAGTCGGGGGCGTAGAAGACCGCCAGCCAGCCGTCGGCGATCTCGCCGGCCAGTTCGAGGTTCCTCGGGCCGACGGCGGCGAGGTAGATCGGGATCCGCTCGCGCGTCGGGTGGAAGCCCAGCCGCAGCGCCTTGCCCGGGCCGTCGGGCAGCGGCAGCGTGTGGAACTCGCCGTCGTACGCGACCTCCTTGCGCGCCATGGCGAGCCGGACGACGTCGACGTACTCGCGCGTGCGTGCGAGGGGCTTGGCGAACCGCACCCCGTGCCAGCCCTCGGAGACCTGGGGGCCGGAGACGCCCAGGCCGAGCCGGAACCGGCCGCCGGAGAGCGTGTCGATCGTCGCGGCCGTCATCGCGGTCGTCGCCGGCGTGCGGGCGGGTATCTGCATCACGGCGCTGCCCACGTCGATCCGCTCGGTCTGGCCCGCGATCCAGGCCAGCATGCTGGGCGAGTCCGAGCCGTAGGCCTCCGCCGCCCACACCACCGAGTAGCCGAGCCGGTCCGCCTCCTGGGCGAGCGCCAGGTGGTCGGCCGGTGTGCTCCACGCTGTCTGATATCCGAGGCTGAGCCCGAGTCGCACTGGTCCTCCCCATCCCGCACCACAGGTCGCACCAGGTTACGCAATGCCGACGGCGGAGCCGATCACCGGCTCACCCCGAACGTCCGCACCGGGGACGGGCCGGAACCGACCGGGCAACGGCCCCAGCCGGTAGGGCGAGCAGGAACTCGACGGAGGCGAGGATATTCGGTGGCGGCGGGTTCGGAATAAGGTTCAACCATGCAACAGCGACCGCTCGGCCGAAGCGGGCTGGCGGTTTCCCGGCTCGCGCTCGGCACCATGACCTGGGGCCGGGACACCGACGCCGACGACGCAGCCGCCCAGCTGAAGAGTTACCTCGACGCGGGCGGCAACCTGGTGGACACCGCCGACGTGTACGGCGACGGGGACGCGGAGTCGGTGATCGGGTCGCTGCTGGGCAGCCTGGTCCCCCGCGACGAGGTGCTCATCGCCACCAAGGCGGGGCTGCGGCCCGGCAGCGGCCGGCGCCGGGACAACTCCCGGGGCCACCTGCTGCGTACGCTGGACGCCTCGCTGCGCCGCCTCGGCACGGACCACGTCGACCTGTGGCAGGTCCACGGGTACGACCCGGACACCCCGCTGGAGGAGACCCTGGCGGCGCTGGACCATGCGGTGGCCAGCGGCCGGGTCCGCTACGTGGGGGTGTCCAACTTCTCGGGCTGGCAGACCGCGCGGGCGGCGGCGTGGCAGGCCGCCTGGCCGGGGCGGGCCCCCGTGGTGGCCGCCCAGGTGGAGTACTCGCTGCTGGAGCGGGGGTGGAGCGGGAGGTCCTGCCCGCCTGCGCCGCGCTGGGCCTCGGCGTGCTGCCCTGGTCGCCGCTCGGCCGGGGGGTGCTCACCGGCAAGTACCGGCACGGCCGGCCGGCCGACTCGCGGGCGGCGTCGCCGCACTTCGAGCGGTTCGTGGCGACGTACCTGGAGCCGCGCTGCTCGAGCATCGTGGAGGCGGTGGCCACGGCGGCCGGCGGGCTGGGGGTGTCGCCGCTCGAGGTGGCGCTGGCCTGGATCCGGGACCGGCCGGGGGTGACCGCGCCGATCCTGGGCGCCCGGACGGTCGGGCAGCTGCTCGGGGCGCTGCAGGTGGAGCGGATGACCCTGCCCGAGGAGATCATCGTGGCGCTGGACGACGTGTCGGCGGTGCCGGTCGGCTACCCGGAACGGGACGGCTGATCCGGGCGGCGCGCGCGGCGGCTGTCGCCGACCGGCGGCGGGGGTGGCGGAGGGCCACCCGGCTTGGGCAGCATGGAACCCATGGACTACGAATACGCGCCGCTGCGGTTGCCCTCGAACGTCGACCGGTTGACCGCCGCGGCGCAGTTGGCGATCCAGGCGGAGTTCTCCGGATGGGAGCTGGCCCGGGTCCGGCTGTACCGGGACGGCACGCGGCAGGTGGTGCTGCGTCGTCGCCGGGTCAACCAGCCCCAGCCCGGCCTGTCGTACTGAGGTCGGATCGCCCCGGGCGGCCGGCGCGCGGGGAGGCCCCGGCGCCCGGCCGGTGGTCGGGCGCCGGGGCGTTCGCGGCCTAGTGGCGGTGCCCCGCGTGGTCGTGCTCCTCGTCGCCGAGGCCGAGGAAGGGGTGCTCGTCGAGGCGGCCGACGAGCCGGTCGTCGGCGCCCGGCTGGAACGGGCCCACCGGGTCGTCGTCGTCGAACGACTCCAGGTCGACCGGGCTGGCGACCTCGCTGACCATCACCACCCCGTCGAGCGGCTCCAACTCCGGGACGTCCAGCGCGCTGAGCGAACCGTCACCGCTCTGCAGCAGCTCCAGCACGGCCTCGCCGACGCCCTCCACGGGCGCGGGCTCCTCCTCCTCGGGGGTGCCCTCGCGGCGGGCCGCCTCGGCGACGCGCAGCAGCGCGGCGACGCTGGGGACCCGGTAGTCGCGGCGCTGGCGCACCGAGATGACCCGCGGGTGCGGGTCGGTCGGCTCGACGCCCTCCGGCCCCCCGGCGAGGCGCTCGTCGATCTCGTCGGGGTCGATGGACTCCACGTCCCAGGGTGTGACCTCGCCGAACGCGTCGAGCAGCAGCTCGTCGTACGCGAACGAGGCGTTGTTCAGGGCGACGTACGCCTGCCAGACGGCGTCGTCGTCGATGCGCCCCTCGGCGGCCCGGACGGCGGCCAGGTGGCGGCGGGCGGCGTCGATCACCCGCTCCAGGGCAGCGTCCAGCTCTCCGTGCTGGTCGGTCATGTGCGTTCCCTTCGATGGGGGATGATCCGCGCCGGGCGGCCGGGCGGCGGACACGGTCAGCAGGACCGGAGGAACCGGTCGAGAACTCGCACGCCGAACTGTAGTCCGTCCACCGGAACCCGCTCGTCGATGCCATGGAACAGGCCGGAGAAGTTGAGGTCCGGGGGCAGCCGCAGCGGCGCGAACCCGAAGCAGCGGATGCCCAGCTGCGCGAAGGCCTTGGCGTCGGTGCCGCCGGAGAGCATGTACGGCACGGGCCGGGCGCCCGGGTCCTCCGCCCGCAGCGCCGCCGACATGGCCTCGACGAGCGCGCCGTCGAAGGTGGTCTCCAGGGCGGGCTGGCGCTGGATGTACTCGATGTCGATGTCGGGGCCGACCAGCTCGCGCAGCTGCGCCTCCAGCATCTCCGACTGCCCGGGCAGGCTGCGGCAGTCGATGGTGGCGGTGGCCCGGCCGGGGATGACGTTGTCCTTGTAGCCGGCGGCGAGGCGGGTCGGGTTGGCGGTGCTGCGGATGGTCGCGCCGATGATGTTGGCGATCGGGCCGAGTTTGGCGATCGCGGTCTCCGGGTCGTTCGGGTCCACCTCCACGCCGAGCGCCTCGGAGACCTCCTCGAGGAAGGCCCGCACGGTCGGGGTGACGGTGACCGGGAAGCGGTGCCGGCCGATACGGGCGACCGCCTCGGCGAGCGCGGTCACGGCGTTGTCGTCGTGGACGAACGAGCCGTGGCCGGGCCGGCCCTTGGCGTGCAGCCGCAGCCAGTCGATGCCCTTCTCGGCCGTCTCGATCAGGTAGAGCCGCTGCTGCTGGTCGATCGAGTACGAGAAGCCGCCGACCTCGCCGACCGCCTCGGTGCAGCCGTCGAACAGGCCGCGGTGGCGCTGGACGAGGAAGTGCGCCCCGTAGTCGCTGCCGGCCTCCTCGTCCGCGGTGAAGGCCAGCACGATGTCGCGGGCCGGGCGGACGCCGGCGCGCTGCCAGTGCCGCACCACGGCCAGCACCATGGCGTCGAAGTCCTTCATGTCGATCGCGCCCCGGCCCCACAGGTAGCCGTCGCGGATCTCCCCGGAGAACGGGTGCACGGACCACTCGTCGGCGTCGGCGGGCACCACGTCGAGGTGGCCGTGGACCAGCAGCGCGTCCCGGCCCGGGTCGGTGCCGGGGATGCGGGCGACGAGGTTGGCCCGGCCCGGGGCGGACTCGATGAGCTGCGCGTCGACGCCGACCTCGGCCAGCCTCTCCGCGACGTACTCGGCCGCGGCGCGTTCCCCGGCGCTGGTGTCGTTGTCCCCGGTGTTCGTGGTGTCGATGCGCAGCAGGTCGCGGCAGAGGTCGACGACCTCGTCGGTGGGATCGGGTCGGGCGGGGGCGGCGTCGCTCGTCATCAGATCACCTTCCGTGGATACCCGACCTTCAGGCCGGGAAGGAAACCGAACCCTGCGGAGCAGGGCAGGGGCAGCCGATGCGCCGCCCAGGCGGACCGGCGCGCCAACGTTACGTTCACTGGTTGGCTTGCTAGTTTGTGAGGCGTGATCAAGGCCGTGAAGCGGGCGTTCGAGTACCGCTTCTACCCGACCGGCGGGCAGGCCGCTGAGCTGGTGCGCACGTTCGGCTGCGTCCGAAAGGTCTACAACCTGGCGCTGGCCGCCCGCACCGAGGCGTGGACGTTGCGCCAGGAGCGGATCAACTACAACACCACCTCGGCGATGCTGACCGAATGGAAGAAGACCGACGAACTGGCGTTCCTCAACGACGTGTCGTCGGTACCGCTGCAGCAGGCGCTGCGGCACCTCCAGACGGGGTTCACGAGTTTCTTCGCCGGCCGGGCCCGCTACCCCCGGTTCAAGAGCCGGAAGAAATCCCGGAAGTCGGCGGAGTACACCACCAGCGCGTTCCGCTACCGTGACGGCCGATTGACGTTGGCGAAGATGACCGCACCGTTGGACATCGTGTGGTCCCGGCCGCTGCCCGACGGGGCGACACCGTCGACGGTGACCGTGTCGCAGGATTCGGCCGGACGCTGGTTCGTGTCCCTCCTGTGCGACGACCGGGTCAACGTTGCCCCCACGTCCGGCGCGGTCGGGATCGACGTCGGGCTCGACAGCCTGCTCACCCTCTCCACCGGGGAGAAGGTCGTCAACCCGCGGTATGAACGCGCCGACCGGGCGCGGCTGGCCCGCGCCCAGCGGGCGCTGGCTCGTAAGGAGAAGGACTCCCACAACCGGGCCAAGGCGCGGCTGAAGGTCGCCCGCGTCTACGCCCGGATCACTGACCGGCGCCGGGATCACCTGCACAAGCTGACCACTCGACTCGTTCGTGACAACCAAACGATCGTGATCGAAGACCTGACCGTCCGCAACATGGTCACCAACCATACGTTGGCCCGTGCCATCTCGGATGCGGCGTGGCGGCAGTTCCGCACCATGCTGGAGTACAAAACCAACTGGTACGGACGCGACCTGATCACCGTCGACCGCTGGTTTCCGTCCTCCAAGCTGTGCTCGGCCTGCGGGAAGCTGGCCGAGAAGCTGCCGCTGAACGTAAGGTCGTGGACGTGCCGGTGCGGCGCCGCCCACGACCGCGACGTCAATGCGGCCCGCAACATTTTGGCCGCCGGGCTGGCGGTGTCTGCCTGTGGAGCTGGTGTAAGACCTCGACGGGAGTCCTCCCGGACGGGGCGACCGGCGATGAAGCAGGAAAACCCAAGGGCGACCACGGGAACCCTCGCCCATTAGGACGGGGAGGATGTCAACGGTTCTTCATACCAGCCGGGAGGCCCCGGCAGGTCGCCCGGCCGGCGCCCCCGTTTCGCGCGGGCGCGCGGCGGGTACCGCCGCTGCCGTCCGACACCCCCGCCGGGCGCCCCCGCTCCCCCGTTCCCGGGCGCCCCGCCCGCCAGCCGAGGAGGGCACATGACCGTCCCCCTGCCCCCGCTGCCGCCCGTGCCCGAGGAGGGCTACCGGCCCGGCGGACGCAGTCTCGTCGACATCGTCGAGCGCGAACACCGGCAGCTGCGCGAGCTGTCGTACCGGGTCACCGACCCGGGGATCGCACCGGAGCGGCTGCGCGAGGCGGTCGAGGTGCTGATCGCCGCGCTGTCCCGGCACCTGTCTGCGGAGGAGCAGTACCTGTTCCCCGCCGCCCGGGCGGCGCTGCCCGAGTGGGCGGACCAGGTGAACCGGGAGATCGGCGCGGACGCCGGCCTGCTGACCGCCCTCAAGGCCCTCAGCGGCCCCGCCGACCCCGCGCTGGCCGAGGTCGCCGACCGGGTACGCCGGCACGTCGACGGCACCGCCGCCGTGCTCGCGGCGCTGCGCGGGGTGGCCACCGAGGCCGAGCTGATCCGGCTGGGCAACCGGTGGGAGATCGCCGAGGAGGCCGCGCCCACCCGGCCGCACCCGGGCACGCCGGCCACCCCTCCGTGGAACCGGATCGTCGAACCGGCGGTGGGCGTGGTGGACAAGGTCCGCGACGCGGTGACGGGCCGGCCGACCTACCTGTCGGACCTGGAGCAGCCCCCGGCCTGAGGCGGCACCGGCCGGACAGCCAGAGATATCGGTCGAGCCCGATCAATTTCGACCCTTCCATGGATCCCCGCGTGGCCCTACGGTCACCGTATGAATCTGGAGCTGCGACACCTGCGGGCGGTCTGCGCCATCGCGGAGACGGGGAGCGTGACCAAGGCGGCGTCCACGCTCGGCCTGGCCCAGCCGGCGCTCACGGCCCAGCTCCAACGCATCGAGCGGGCGCTGGGCGGCCCGCTGTTCGAGCGGGACCGGCGGGGTGCCCGACCCACCGCCCTCGGCGAGCTGGTGCTGGCCCGGGCCCGGGTGCTGCTGCCGGCCATGCAGGGACTGCAGGACGAGGCGGCCCGGCTGGCCGGCGCTGGCCCACGCCCGCCCGGTACCGCTTCGGCGGGGTGAACAGCCCGATCCTGGGCCCGCTGGTGCGCCGGCTCGCCGCCGAGCACCCCCAGGCCCAGATCACCACGTACGCCTCCTGGTCGGCCGACGAACTGGCGCAGCAGGTCGGCGGGGGCCGGCTGGACTACGCGCTGATCGGCGTGTGCGGCGACGCGGTCCCCCCGGCCGGGTACGGACTGACCTGGCAGGAGGTGGCCCTCGAACCGGTGCAGGTGCTGCTGCCGGAGCGACATCCGCTGGCCGACCGGGTCGAGGTGCGGCTGGCGGACCTGCGCCGGGAGCAGTGGGCCGTCGCCCCGGGCGACGGTTGCTTCGGCGACTGCTTCGCCGCCGCGTGCGCCCGCGCCGGCTTCACCCCCCGGAAGATGTACGAGGCCGACGTACGCGGCTGCGTGGACCTGGTGGACGCGGGCGTGGCGGTGGGGCTGTGCCAGGCCACGTTCCGCCCGGTGCCCGGGCTGGTCACCCGCCGCCTGGCCGGGGCGCCTCTGCGCTGGCGGCTGCTGCTCGGCTGGCACCCGGACTCGGTCGGGGCGGACTTCGCCGACGGGGTGCTGGAGGCGGCGGTAGCGGGGTACCGGGACTCGCTGGCCGCGCACCCGGACTACCTGGCCTGGCTGCTGCACAACCCGGACTTCGGCGTACAGTGATCAACAAGTGACAATACGGCGTTCCCGCGCCGGGACATGCTGGGGACGCCCCTGCGCGGGACTGTGCCGGTGCGGCAGCTCGTCACACCAACTGTTCGTCGACCTCGAGAGAGGGCTTCCCCCTGCGCCGGAGCCCAGCAACCGCCCGGAACAGCACCGGCCGCCCGATCACCACCAGTGCCACCAGCCCGGCACCGGTCAGCACGAGACCGAGAATCAGTAATGGCGCCTCGGAGACGCCGGTAAGCAACCGGGCGCGCCACGGGGGTGAGGAGACCGCCACTGCGGCACCTTGAATCTGGTCCGCCGGCAACGTCCCGCCGTTGTCGTTCAGGTGGGAGCGAGAGTCCACGGAAACGTCGCGCGAGTCACCCAGGACGAAGACCCGGCCCGGCGGCACCTGCACAGAGAAGGCCCCGAAAGCGGCCGTATTCCCATGCGCGTACGGTTCGACGACCTCCTTACCGTTGACCTGCAGCCTGCCGCTATCTCCGCAACACACCACCTCGTCGCCGCCCACCGCGACGACCCGCACCGTGAAGGTGAGGTCGTCCCAGGCCCGAATCGCCACGATCGAATTCCGGCGGACCTCGCCCCCGTCTCGCAGCACGACTCGCTCACCCGCATGGATGGCCGGTCCCATCACCGGCGTGCCGACGACGTGGGTGCTGTACTGGGGGATCAGGACACCCAGACCCGCCGCCAAGGCGATCAGTCCTAAGATCCAAACGTAACGGTTCGACCGCCTCGTGCTGGTAACGCCAGTCACCGGCATGCTCGCTCCTGACCTCATTGTCGTCGAAGATCCTCTGTTTTGGGCCGGAGACCCACCACGATCACACCCACCGCGCACGCGGCCAGGACGGCAACCAAGACCATCGGCCACGCGGCCTGCAGCGTCCCGTCGTACCAACCCACCTGCTTGCCCTGCAGTCGGAGCAGAGCGTTTCCTCCCAGATGACCGACGACCATGGAGACCGTCAGGGCAATCGACAGTGGGCCGAGCGTCTGTGCGAGCTGGACCAGTCGCAGTGTTCGCCGCCGCGCCCCGACGACCACCAGAGCGACCACGTCACGCCGCCGGTCCACGACCCGGACCACCGAGCTGATGAGAAACGCACCGATTCCGAGCAAAAAGGGGCTCTTGTGATGTTCTCGTGGGTGGGTTGACGCCCTGATCGACAGGGCACGCCGTGTCCCGTCTAGGTTTCTGGCTTGTCGAAGGTCAGAAACTGAAGATCGGGAAACGGCGTGCGTTTGACCAGGGTATTGCATCGACAGGCAGGGCTGGAACGGGCCGTCGTCGAGGGCGTGCGCCTCGATGACGACACCGACGGTGAGGTCTTGGTGATCTCTGCCCGGCCGCGCAAGGGCGCGGCGCGTCGCTGCGGGCGCTGCCGGGCTCGCGCGCCGTGGTACGACCGCGGCTGGGGCAGGCGGCGGTGGCGGCACCTGGACTTCGGCACGCTGCGGGTGGTCATCGAGGCCGCCGTGCCTCGGGTCGACTGTGCCGAGCACGGGCCGACGGTGATCGCGGTGCCGTGGGCGCGTCACGGTGCCCGGTTCACCACGGCGTTCGAGGACACCGCGGCGTGGCTGGCCGCGCGCACGTCCGCGTCGGCGGTGACCGGGCTGCTGCGCATCGCCTGGCGCAGCGTGGTCGCTATCGTCGGCCGGGTCGTCGACGCTGCCGCCGCCGGCACCGATCGACTGGCCGGACTCAAACGGATCGGTATCGACGAGGTCGCCTACCGCAAGGGCCAGCGCTACCTGACCCTGGTCGTCGATCACGACACCGGCCGCCTGGTGTGGGCCGCCGACGGGCGGGACAAGGCCACCGTCGCCGCGTTCTTCGACGAGCTGGGCGCGCAGCGGGCCGCGGCGCTGACCCACGTGTCGGCCGACGCCGCCGCCTGGATCGGTGACGTGGTGGCCGAGCGGGCGCCGCAGGCGGTCCGCTGCCTTGACCCCTATCACCTGGTCGCCTGGGTCACCGACGCCCTCGACGAGGTACGCCGGGCGGTGTGGAACACCGCCCGTGGCGGCAAAGGCGGCCGCACCGAGGCGTCCAAGACCCTCAAAGACGCCCGGTGGGCGCTGTGGAAGAACCCGCCGAACCTGACCGACAAGCAGAAGGCGACCCTGGCCACGATCCAGGCCACCAACCGGCCGCTGTACCGGGCGTACCTACTCAAGGAACAGTTCCGGGAGATCATCGCGGTCAAGGGCGCCGACGGCAGGCTCCTGCTACAGGCGTGGCTACGCTGGGCGAGCCGGTCGAAGCTGGCCCCGTTCGTCAAGCTGGCCAAGACGATCCGCCGTCACCTGCCCGCGATCCACAACATGCTCGACAGCGGACTGTCCAACGCCCGCATCGAGGCCAACAACGTCCACCTGCGCGTGCTGACCCGCCAGGCCTACGGCTACCACAGCGCCAAAGCGTTGATCACCATGGCCAACCTCCGCCGCGGCGGCCTCTGCCCACCACTACCCGGACGATCATGAACCCGACCCACGAGAACGGCAGTAGACCCCAAAAAGGCCAGCAGAAGGCCCACACCCACGACACCCCGATGCACACGGTATGTCTCCAGTGCCGGCAGGTCCAGGCCGAACACGGTCAGGGTGGCCGCTGGCGCGGCCGTGCCAATACCAGTTACGAAGCGATCGACCTCTGCCACCTCGGCCGAGAGTTGGTAGAAGAGAAAGCTCTCCTCGGTCAGGCCGAGCGGAGACGAGTCGCCCGTGACAAGGATAGCCATCCCGCGGGGAAGTCCCTCCCCCGCGCCAAGGTCGATCGTCTGCTCAGGCGTCTTGATGGTCACCGGCTGCTTCTGGGCATTCTGGAACGTCACGTCGAGTCCCGGCGACAGCGACAGCGCTGACGGACCGCCCTGCTGGATGCGGTAGGCGGCGCCGTCCCGGCATCCCTCGAGAGGCTGCCGAGTGTTGCGTCGGAGCGACTGACAGGTGGCGACGACGAGTTCCACGCCCTGAAAGCGTATGAAGTCCTCCGGTGTGGAGGGCATCGCGCCCAGTGGTGGGGGCGACGTGACGCTACGCTGCTGGACCCAGTGGCCCTGGGCCGGAAGTTCCGCCATCCGTTCCCGCGCGGCCACCGGCACGTCCTGGCCGTTGACCTTGACGATCAACCGTTCGGCAACCGGGGTCGCGGAGAGTTCCGTCTGGCGCAGCACTCCCGCACCGACGGTCGCGACCAGAACAAGGCTGCACAACCCGGCCAGGTGCCGGGCCGTCCCGACCGACTCGTACTCTACCCGGCGAGCAGCCAGGCGGAGAACCAGCGGCGCGCGGTTGTTGGCAACGGTGCGGGCGATCGCCACCAGGACGGTCCGCAGTGAGATGAGCAGACCCAGCGCAGACAGGACCACGCCGAGCAGCAGCAGAATGCCGCTCGTCTGGTCCATTGCCTGGCCTGGCGGACGGTTGTCCAGGAGCAGCGGATAGACGATCAGACCCAAACCGAAGACCAGGGGTGCGACCTGCCACCACCGAGGCGGGCGGTCGGCCGCGTCGAAGCGCGCCTCGACGGGCCGAAACAGCGCACGGGCGCTGCTGGCGCCGCCGACCGCCCCCGCTAGGAGGCCGAGGACCAGCACCATCGCCACACCCCCGACGAGCGAGAACGCGGAGGCCTCGGGGTACCAGGTGAATCCGAGAATGCCGGAGGGGCCGATCACCCGGTTGAGCGCGGCGTAGGCCGCGAGCCCCAGCAGGCCGCCGGCCAGCCCGGCCGCAGCCGCCTCGATTGCAGCCAGCCGCAAAACCCTCCGCCTGTTCATGCCGACCAATCGGAGCGCGGCGTACCGGCGCCGTCTACTCGCGGCGGAGAGGCGGGAACAGACCGCGAAGTAAAGCACCGCCGGCGCGGAGACGATGAGCAACAGTTGCAGCGGCACTGTGGAGAACTGGTCGCGCATCTCCTCGTCGGTGGCGAATCCACCCCAACCGCGGCTCGGCGAACCGCTGGGCATCTCATCGATGGTGACGCCCACATACGCGTAGAGCTCGTCTGGTCCGAGTAGCCCGGACTCGTCGATGCGCCCCACTTGACGCCCCGGGAGCAGAGCCCCGAAGTTGGCGTCGTGGCGAGCGAGCCGGGCCGCTGCTGGCGACAGCACGGTCTCGCCCGGCTCTGGCAGCGCGGCGACACCGGCAGGCAGCGGAGCGTTCGGCGCCGCATCCGCGATGAGCACCCGGGTGAACCGAACCCCGCGCCAGGAGCCGAAGTTGAAGTTCGACCGGAAGGAGACCGAGTCCTCCGCGGATATCGGCTGCCTGGCTGCCGTGATGTCACCCCGCTCGCGAAGCACTGCGGGCAGGGCCGCCAACAGCAGCACCACCACAGCGCCAAGGCCGTAGCCGATGGCCATGAGAGCAAGTCGGACATAGCCGCCGGCGCCGCCGCCCCGAATCAGCCGTACCGCAAGGCGCAGATCGTTGGTCACGGGGACGGTACCTCCGCCAGCAGGCGACCGTCTCGCAGCTCCAGCACGCGGTCTGCGCGGCAGGCGATCTTCGGGTCGTGGGTGACCAGAACCACCGCGGATCCCTGTTCTTCGGACAGGCCGAACAGCAGGTCGATGACCGCCTCGCCGTTGGCGGTGTCCAGCGATCCGGTCGGTTCGTCGGCGAAGACGACGGACGGCCGGTGCACGATCGCCCGCGCAACCGCCGCACGCTGCGCCTGCCCGCCGGAGACCTGCGCGGGCCGCCGACCCGCCTCACTGGTGAGGCCAAGCCGGTCGAGCAACAGTGCGACCCGCTCGGCCCGTTCCGCGCGATCAACGCCGGCGAGGTCCAACGGAAGCGCGACATTCTCGCGAATCGTCAGTTCCGGCACAAGTTCCGCAAACTGGAAGACGAACCCGAAAGAGCGAAGTCGAAGGTCCGACCGCTCCTCGTCCGACATTTTCGCCAAGTCCTTGCCATTGAATAGCACCTGCCCGCGGCCGGGCCTGAGTAATCCGGCGAGACAATAGAGGAAAGTGGTCTTACCGGATCCGCTGGGCCCAACCAGGGCGACTTTTTCGCCCGGCGCGACGGTGGCGCTCGCGTCAGCGAGCGCCACCGTCTGACCGAACGAATACCGGACGTCAATCGCGTTCAGCATAAGTTCGGGTCACTGAAGTGATCTCAACAAGATTCGGGTAGGTACTTGTACTCGAAATGAGTCAGATGCAGCGCGGCGGCGACGACGTCGCCGATCCGGCGTGGGCTGGCGGTGGTATGGCGTAGCGTTTTCCAGCGTCCGATCAGGATGGCGAAGCCGCGTTCGCCTTGCCAGCGCAGCCCGCGCAGCAGCCGGTTGTAGGCGCGGTTGTCGGGTGCGAGCCGGCTGCCGTCAGTAGGCTGCTTGACTGGGGTCTTGATGCCGTGGCCTGCGCTTTCGTAGCCGGAGTCGGCCAGTGCGGGTAGGTCCAGTTCGGCGGCGGACCAGTTCAGCGCGGCGGTCACCCCGAGTTCGCGGGCGCAGCTGGTGTCGTGCAGGTGCCCGGGCATCGCCGCCGATGTCCAGATCGGCAGTCCGTCCGGGCGGATGATCGCTTGGATGTTCGCGCCGAAGTCGCGGTGCTTTCCGGAGTACCAGGCGTCGATGATCTCGCCCTTGACCGACAGGGTGGTCTCGGTGAGCCGGTCGCAGTCGAACAGCTTGCCGTCGAGGATCACGTGGGACCAGCCGTCGTCGGCGACTCGGCGCAGCGCGGTGTGCAGATCCTGCGCCTGCGCGGCGAGCACGGCGATGCCCTCGTCGCGGTAGCGGTACGCGGTCGCCCGGGAGATGCCGAACCCGGCGCCGAGCAGGGTCACGTCCTCGGCCTTGCGGAACCAGACCAGCACCAGCAGTGCCTGGTAGAAGCAGGTCAACGCGCGGGTGCCGCGCCGTGTCCCCTTGGCTCGGCGTTCCGCGGCAAGCAGCCGGCTGAGGTACCGCACGAGTTCCCTCGGGACGTCGACCATGGCACGATATGCGATCACGTGGGGTCCTCACCGTGTGGGTGATCTTGTGGTGAGAACTACCTACCGAGGACCTCACGTCCACTTCCAGCACTGTCCGGCCTGAGTGCCTTCATCCGTGTCGCACCAATCAACACATTCGCGTCGCTGAGATCAGCTCACTCTCACCTTGACATGTACTCGGAGGTGCACTGGTCGGCGCCAAGGCTGTTATAGCGGCAGGTCTGGACGTCGCCGCTATAAACGATGGTCGCCTGCGGGTCGTATACGACCTTGCGCCGTATACGTAACTCCCGTTGCCGTTACTGTTGGTCCACAACGTGGTGTAGCTGTATCCAGCGACCCTGCCGTTCACCTTGACGCTGTTGCTGTCGGCCTCGTCGTCGTACAGGTTACCGTAGACCCGCATCCCGCCGTGGTTGTTGCCGTTCGGGTACCAGTAGACATTGCCGTCGATGTGGGCATAGGTGTTACCGACCTAAATGGGTCCGCTGCCACTGCGGGCGTAGGCGGCACTGGCCATACCCCCGACGAACAGGGCGACCATCAGGGCCGTCACGCCAGCCGCTCTCTTTTTCTCCAAAATAGCCCCTCTCCTCGGTCTCCACTTTTGGGAGCCAAGGAAACTCTATGCAATATATTGATGGTTGTCAATGTCGTTTCTTAGTCAACAGCCAGACACAGAGAGCCGATCGAGAATCAAGCCGAGAGGTGCCAAAAAGATGAAAGCCACTCCCAGCCACGACCGAATCGAGGCCCGAAGGGAGTGGACGGTTACCCTTCCTCACTACACCCCGTTGGACAACGACAAGAAGTTAGCACGGCGACCCTTGATCGGGTGGACCGCCACGCCATAAGACCACAAAGGCTGACATATCACCCAGCAGCGCACCGACGCTTGTCCTCCTCGGGGGATCCGCAATCCGGCAGTCAGGTGCAGATCGTCCGAGTGCGGGTATCCGGGCGACATGACTGATCTGCACCCCGCCGCGGACGAGCGCGAGCTGCTACGTCAGGCAGCCGCCGCGCATACCGCCGCCTCCGACGACGTGGAGACCTTTCTGCGCCGGCTGCCGGAGGTGCCCAACCCGGCCGACATCACCGAGTACGCCAACCTGCTCAGCCGGGAGGAGCTGGCCCGCGCCGACCGGCAGGCCGCCGCCGACGCGGCCGGGCTGCAACTGCCCAGTAGGGAGTCCGAATAGCTGCCGGCAACGCGGCCGGCACCCGGGACGCGGCCCGGGTGCCGCCGGTCCAGGCCCGGCTCGGCGTCACTGAGGACGTGTTCAGCGCTCGATGAGCACGTCGTGGCCGAGGTCGAGCAGGGCGCGCCGCCACTCGTCGTCGGCGTTGCCGCGCTCGGGCCGCTCGGCCGTCAGGGCCCGGATGCGGTCGACCGTCTCCCGCATCACCTCGACGTCCTCCCGGGTCAGGTCGACCTTGCGCTTGCCCAGCACGTGCAGGATCTGCCGGCCCGGTTCGGGCAGGCCCAGGTCCGGGTCCGGCCCGAACGCCTCCTCTCCGGAGCCGCGGGTGAGCAGCCAGCGCCGCAGTTGCTCCGAGGGGACGTTCACCTCGGCGTGGAAGTCGTCCCAGAGCACGTCGACCTCCGGGTCGATCCGCTGCTCTCGTGCCATCACGCCTCCTCTCCGGACGGCGGGCCGGGTCGCTCCGGCTCGCCGCCGTGCTGGGGACCCACGCCCTCCGGCGGCACCCGCACCCGGCCTGGGTTGGCCGTCGGCGGCGTCACGATGGGCGCGGATCGTTCCGACTCGGGTTCGGTCTCCTCGCGGCTCTCCTCGGGCTCGGTCATCTCCGCCCTCCGCTCGCTCATCGCGGGTGGGACGTGGCGGCGGGGGTGTGTGCCCGGCCGCCGGCGGCCACGTCGAAGGCCAGGTTGCCGTCGCGGGCGTCCACCGTGATCCTCTGCCCCGGCGAGATCCCGTGTTCCAGCAGCATCCGGGACAGCCGGTTGTCGACCTCGCGCTGGATCACGCGGCGCAGCGGCCGGGCACCGAACTCCGGCTGGTAGCCGTGCTCGGCGATCCAGTCGATGCTGGCCGCCGTGAAGTCCACCTCGATGTCCTGGGCGTGCAGCCGCCGGCGGGTCTCCTCCAGCAGCAGCTCGGTGATCTGGCGCAACTGCTGCTGTTCCAGCCGCCGGAAGATGATCACCTCGTCGATGCGGTTGAGGAACTCGGGCCGGAAGTTCTCCTGGAGCCGGCGGTTCAACCGCTCGCGCAGCTCGTCGCTCTCCTGCTGGGTGCCCGGGGCACCGCCGGCGAACCCGACCGTCCGCTGGCTGCCGCTGATCAGTTCCGAGCCCAGGTTGCTGGTCATGATCAGGACGGTGTTCTTGAAGTTCACCGTCCGGCCCTGGCTGTCGGTGAGCCGGCCGTCGTCCAGCACCTGGAGCAGGATGTTGAACACGTCGGGATGGGCCTTCTCGATCTCGTCGAGCAGCACCACCGCGTACGGGCGGCGGCGCACCGCCTCGGTGAGCTGGCCGGCCTCCTCGTACCCGACGTAGCCGGGCGGCGCGCCGACGAGCCGGGCGACGGTGTGACGCTCCTGGAACTCGCTCATGTCCAGCCGGATCATCCGGTCCGACTCGCCGAACAGCGCCTCCGCGAGGGCCCGGGCCAGCTCCGTCTTGCCGACGCCGGTCGGGCCGAGGAAGAGAAAGCTGCCCATCGGGCGGTTCGGGTCGGCCAGTCCCGTCCGGGACCGCCGCACCGCCTCGGCCACCGCGCCGACCGCGTCGTCCTGGCCGATCACCCGCTCGTGCAGGTACCCCTCCAGGCGCAGCAACCGGTCCCGCTCCTCCTCGGTGAGCTGCGCGACGGGAATGCCGGTCGCCCGGGAGACCACCTCGGCGATCTCGTGCGGCCCGACCGAGGGCACCCGGGTCTCGCCGTCCTCCTCGCCGCGGGCCCGGCGTACCTGCTCCTCCAGTTCGCCGAGCCGGTCCCGCAGGGCGGAGGCCCGCTCGTACTGCTCGTCGGCGACGGCCTGCTCCTTGTCCCGGCGCATCTCGTCGAGCTGGCGCTCCAGGTCCCGCACGTCGGCGGCGGGGGTGCGGGTGCGCAACCGAACCCGGGCGCCGGCCTGGTCGATCAGGTCGATGGCCTTGTCCGGCAGGTACCGGTCGGTGATGTAGCGGTCGGACAGCTCGGCGGCCGCGACCAGCGCCTCGTCGGTGAACCGCACCTGGTGGTGCGCCTCGTAGCGGTCGCGCAGGCCGCGCAGGATGGCGACGGTGTCGTCGACGCTGGGCTCGGGCACCAGCACCGGCTGGAACCGACGGGCCAGCGCGGCGTCCTTCTCGATGCTGCGGCGGTGCTCGTCCAGGGTGGTCGCGCCGATCACCCGCAGCTCGCCGCGGGCCAGCGCCGGCTTGAGCATGTTGGACGCGTCCATGCCACCCTCGCTGCCCGCCCCGCCGGCGCCGACCAGGGTGTGGATCTCGTCGAGGAAGATGATCAGCTCGTCCCGGTGGGCGCGGATCTCGTCGATGACCTTCTTCAGCCGCTCCTCGAAGTCGCCCCGGTAGCGGGTCCCGGCGACCAGGCCGGCCAGGTCGAGCTGCACCACCCGCTTGCCGAGCAGGGTTTCCGGCACGTCGCCGTCGCAGATCCGCTCGGCGAGCCCCTCCACGATGGCGGTCTTGCCGACGCCCGCCTCGCCGATCAGCACCGGGTTGTTCTTGGTCCGCCGGGAGAGGATCTCCACGGCCTGCTCGATCTCGTCCGCCCGCCCGATCACCGGATCGATCTGGTCGTTGCGGGCGAGGTCGGTGAGATCCTGGCCGTACTGGTCGAGGGTGGGCGTCCCCCGGTCGGGCCGCGGGCCGGTCATCGGGCCCCGCTCGGCGCTGGCCGCCTGCAACGACTCGGGCTGGATCCGGCCGGCGGCGAGCATCCGGCCGGCCGGCGACTCCGGGTTCAGCGGCAGGGCCATGAGAATGTGCTCGGGACCGATGTAGTTGGCGCCCATGGCCCGGGACAACTGGTGGGCGTCGAGCAGCGCCCGCTTCGCCGCCGGGGTGAGCGACAGGTTCGGCGGCACCTCGCCGCGCGGCGCGCCGTCGCCGCGCCCGCCGAGCGCGTTGAGCAGGGCGTCCGGGTCCGCACCGGCCCGGCGGATCAGGTCGCGCAGCGGCTCCCGCTGCAGCGCCGCCCACAGCAGGTGGTCGGTGTCCAGATCGTTGCTGCGCCGCTGCGCCGCCCGGCGGGCGGCGTCGGCGAGCATCTCCCGCGCGTCGGCCGTCATCAGCCGGGTGATGTCGACCCGGTGCGCCGGCCGGCGTCCACCCTCGCCCCGGCCGAAGTACCGGGCCAGGAATTCGTCCCACGGGTCGGAGCCGAAGTCACCGGGTCCCATCATCTCTGCCCTCCGCGGTCGGGTCGGCGCGCTCGCCGTACCGTCGGGCCGGCACGGTCGGCCGTGGCTACCCGACGGTGGGAGCGACAAACGCCCGCCCACCGCCGCCGCCCCGCCGCCGGACGCGGCGGGGGCGCACGGGCACGGGGCGCCGGGCGGGCACGGGAGCGCGCGGGCAGGCAGGCCCGGGACGCCAGGCGCGCACGCGGGCCCGGGACGCCAGGCGCGCACGCGGGCCCGGGACGCCAGGCGCGCACGCGGGCCCGGGACGCCAGGCGCGCACGCGGGCCCGGGACGCCAGGCGGACACGGGGGCAGGCGGAGACCGGGGCACATGGGCGCGGGGTACGGGCGGACACGCGGGCACGGGGCGGGGGGCGGGTACACGGCGCGTCGGGGCCCAGGTGGCAGGCTGAGGGCATGGACCCGAGGCCGCTGCTGATCGTGGACGCCGCCAACGTCGTCGGTTCCCGCCCCGACGGCTGGTGGCGGGACCGGGCCGGGGCGGCGGCCCGGCTCCGCGACGCCCTCGCGCCGGTGGCCGAACACGGGGTGCCGCCGCGGCTGACCGGACCCACCGAGGTCGTGCTCGTCGTCGAGGGGGCCGCCCGGAGTGTGCCAGGTGCGCCGGGCGTGCGGGTGGTGGCCGCGCGGGGATCCGGCGACGACACCGTGGTCGAGTTGGTCGAGGCGGCACCGGATCGTCGCCGGCTGGTGGTCACGGCCGACCGGGAGCTGCGCGAGCGGGTAGGCGCGCTGGGCGCCGAGGTGTACGGCCCCCGTTGGCTGCGGGGCGAGGCGTAAGGCACGGGCCCGGCCCGGTATCGCCGACACGGCGGGGATCACCGACCGAGCGATGCCGGCGACACGGCGGAGTCAACGCCAACCGAACCGCCTGCCATGCCGGGTGACCGGCGGAGCCGACGCCAACCAGATCCCGCAGTATCGGCGACATAGCGGAGTCAACACCAACCAGACCCCACCATGCCGGCGACATGGCGGGATCAACCCGACCCAACCCAACCGACCCCCCGCGATGTCGGCGGCATGGCGGGGTCGGCGCCGGGATCGGGTCCCGCCGACGAAACCGGGTGGCCCCTCGACGAGACCGCCCCCGCGCCCGGGAACAGACTTCGCGCACGTCAGGGCCGCAACCGGACACCGGGGCAGCAAGACCCACAGGGCGGATGTTCTCTCCCCGACGGGGATGGGTTGTAATGGAGATCTCCCCGCCCCCAGGAGGTCCAGTGGCGAGCGTCGCCGAGCTGAAGGCAGCCATCGATGTCGCCCTCCAACAGATCGGCGAGGGACAGACAGCCGTACAGGCGGCCGGCGAGAAGCTGGCCGAGGCACAGCAGACCCTGGCCGGGGCGCTGGAGGGCAGCGGCCACGAGACGGTCGAGGCGGCGCAGGCCGCGCTGACACAGGCCAGCCAGGAGTTGGAGGAGTGCCTCGCGGCCACCCTGGTCGCGGTGGAGCAGGCGCAGCTCTACATCTCCACGCTGTAGGGGCGCGCATGTCCATCGTCGAGGACATCGGGGCACGGCTGCGGGCCGCGTCCGAGGAACTGCCGCTGGCCCAGCTCGCCCTGGCGCTGGAGAAGTTCGGCCAGGCCACCGAGCGGCTGCGCTGGGTGCGACAGGAGTCGGCGAACCCGCTGGGGGTGCCCGAGCTGTCCGCCGCGACCGAGCACGCCGAGTCCGCTGGGCACGCGCTGCGGGTCGCCCAGGAGCAGCTGTCGGCGTACCTGGCCGCGATCGGGCTGGCCCCCGACGGCGCGCCCGCCCCGCGGCCGTCCGGCGACCGGCGGCCGGCGCACGACGCGCCCCGCGACGCCCCGCCCGGCGCCGCGCCGCCGCCGGCCGCCGGGGACGACAACCCGGTGCTGCGCCGCTGGTGGGCGGTCCGGGTGGCGGAGCTGACCGGCGGCCGGGAGGGCGGCCCGGACGAGCCGGACGAGCAGGTCGGCGACTCCCGGGAGCTGCTGCGCCGGGTGGCCGACGGGGTCCGCGCCGGCGACCGGGACCGGCTGCACCGCGAGCTGCGCGCCGCGCACGCCGACGTCGGTCTGGGGCTGGCCGCGATCGCGCCGCCGCTGCTGCGCGAGCTGGCCGGGGAGCTGCTCGGCCACCCGCCCCGCGCCGACGATCTGGCCCGGCTCCGGCGGGAGCTGGACGGCCGGGTCCGGGACCTGCTGCCCGGCCTGCCCGCGCCGGTGCTGGACACTCTGCTGACCAGGGTGTGCCGGATGCCCCCGCCGCAGCGCTCCGGGGAGCAGCCGCACGCCGCCGATCCGGCGGTGACCGCCGGCGTGGTGACCGGCGTGCTGCTGGCCCGGCTCGGCAGGAATCTGCCCCGCGACACCGAGGAGCCCGCCGCCGGGAAGCCCCCCGCCGACGGCGGTCGCCCCGGCACGGACCGTCCTGTGGGCGACGGCGGCGGGTCGGCCGCGCCGACGGGCGGCCGGCCCGCTCCCCACGGCTCCACGCGCCGGGGTTCCGATGGCTGACCGGCGCGCCCAACTGGTGACCCGGGTGCGGGGAATGCTCTCCGACGCGATGGGCGCCACCCGGAGCCGGCTGGCCGACGCCGAGGCCGAGTCGGCCGCCGCACGGGACCGGCTGGCCCGCGTCCGCCGGGCGGCGGCGGCCGTACCGGAGCGGGTGGGGGCCGAGCGGGACCGGCGGCTGGCCGAGATCGACGCCCGGCACGCCAGCCGGATCGCCGAGCTGGCCCGCCGGGCCGTCGAGGCGGCCCGCCGGGAGGCGCCCGGCGCGGCGTCGGCGGACTGGGCGGAGTGGCGGGCCGCGCCGGCCGGTCGGGGCGAGCCGCCCGGAGCCGTACGGGTCGGCATGGTCCGCGTTCCCGGCGCGGAGCCGGTGCCGGCGCTCGTGCCCCTGCTCGACGCCGGCCACGTGCACCTGTCCGGGGCCGAGGCCGACGGCGGCGCCGCGCTGGTGCCGGCCCTGCTGCTGCGCAGCCTCGGCCGGGCCGACGCGGGCACCGTGCGGCTGTTCGGGTACGACCCGGAGCACCTCGGCGGCGGGCTGGCCGGGTTCGCGCCGCTCGGCACGGCCGGGCTGCTGACCTTCGTGGGGCCGGGCGGGCTGGGCCGGCTGCTGGACGACCTGGTGGAGCAGATCCGCCGGATCAACGAGACGGTCCTCGCCGGCGAGTACCGCTCCCTGCGGGAACTGGCCGCCGCCACGGGCCGCCGCCCCGAGCCGTGGCGGGTGGCCGTGCTGCTCGGCGGCGACGAGCTGTCCCGCCACGAACGCGGCCAACTCGACCGGGTGGTACGCACGGGCGCGGCGTGCGGCGTGCACCTGGTCGTACGCGGCGTGCCCGTGCCCGACGACCCGACGGTGACCCGGATCGCGGTGGAGCCCGACGGGGCCCGTGTCGGCGGCCCGTCCGGCCTGCCGGTGGCCCTGGACCCGCCGCCCCCGCCCGCGCTGGTCACCGAGACGTGCCGGCAGCTCGCCGCCCGGGTCAACGCCGGACCTCCGCCGGCACCGTTCACGGATCTGCTCCCCCCGCCGGAGCTGATGTGGCGGGAGGACTCGTCCGGCGGCCTGACCGCGCCGATCGGCGAGGGCCCGCACGGCCGGCCCGTCCTGCTCACCCTGGGCGACTACCCGCCGCACGCGCTGATCGGCGGCCCGTCCGGCACCGGCAAGACCAACCTGATCTTCGCCTGGATCGGCGCGCTGGCCTCCCGCTACTCCCCGGCGGAGCTGGAGTTCTACCTGCTCGACTTCAAGGAGGGGGTCTCCTTCGCCCGGTTCGCGCAGGGCCGGCGGGACCCGAGCTGGCTGCCGCACATGCGGCTGGTCGGCATCAACGTCAACACCGACCGGGAGTTCGGCCTGGCCCTGCTGCGCTTCCTCGCCGAGGAGCTGCGCCGACGGGCCGACGCGGCGAAGAAGCACGAGGTGACCAAGCTCGCCGAGCTGCGGGCGGTCGACCCGACCGGGCACTGGCCGCGGATCGTCGCCGTGGTGGACGAGTTCCAGGCCCTGCTGGCGGGCCGGGACGTGGTGGCCCGGGAGGCCGCCGACCTGCTGGAGGACCTGGCGCGGCGGGGCCGCTCGCAGGGCATCCACCTGGTGCTGGCGTCGCAGGACGTCCGCGGCATCGAGGCGCTGTGGGGGCGGCCCGCCCTGGTCGCCCAGTTCACCCTGCGGATCGCGCTGCCCAAGGCGCTGCGCATCCTCGCCGAGCGCAACGACGCGGCCCAGTCGCTGCCGCGCCACCACGCGGTGGTCAACGCCGAGTCCGGCCTCGTCGAGGGCAACCAGGTGGCCCGGATTCCGTCGGCCAGCGACTGGGAGGCCTGGAGCGAGCTGCAGCACCGGCTGTGGCGGATGCGCCCGCAGGACGCGAAGCCGGCCCGCCTCTTCGACGGCGACGCCATCCCCCGGCTGGCCGACGCCCCGGATTTCCGGGCGCTGACCCCGCCCGACGGCGGCGGGCCGCCGCGCAGCCCGGTGGCGCTGCTCGGGGAGATCATCGACGTGCAGGCCCGCTCGGCGGCGCTGCGGCTGCCCCGGGCGCCCGGGCGGAACCTGGCCGTGCTCGGCACCCGCGTCGACGAGGCGTGCGCCGTGCTGGACGCCGCCGCCCGGTCCCTGGCCCGCCAGCACCCGCCCGGCACCGCCCGGTTCTCCCTCGCCTGCCTCGACCCGGACGCCGATCCGGCCGCCCGGGAGCTCTACGCCGACCTCGCCGACGACGCGGCGTGGTACGACGAGGAGACGGTCGGCGAGCTGATGGCCGAGACCGCGGCGGGACTGGACCGCCCCGGCGCCTCGGGCGTCCCGCACTACCTGCTGCTGTACGCCGTCGACGCGGCGGCCGGCCGGCTGGCGGCGCGCGCCGGTGCGCGTACCGGGCTGGAGCACCTGCGGCGGATCCTGCACGACGGGCCGGAGCGGCGTACGCACGTGCTGGCCTGGTGGCGGGGCGTGGCCCGGATGCGCGTGGACCTCGGCGGGCCGGCCGCCCGCACCGACCAGATCGGGGCGTGGGTGGCGCTGGACGTGCAGGGCGCCGAGCTGGGCTCGTCGCTCTACCCGGGCACGGGCGGCCCGGACTGGTACCCACGCCCGTGGCGCGGGCTCTTCTTCGACCGGGCGGTGCACCGCACCGGCCAGGTGATCATCCCCTACGGATCGACGCGGTGAACGAGCCGGTGACCAGCGAGACGTACGCGGCGCAGCTGCGCCGGTTGGCGGAGCTGACCGAGCAGGTGCGCGTCCAGCGCGCCGAGGCCCACACCTGGCACGCGCAGCAGTGCGCGGCCGCCGACCGGGCGGTGGCCGAGGCCGAGGAGCACCTCCGGTACGCCGAGCAGGAGGTCGTGGCGGCGCGCGAGCTGGTGGAGCGGGTGGACGCCGAGGCGGCCCACCTGTGGCAGCAGTTGCGGGCACGGCTGGGCTCCGGCGCCCGCCGGCTGGGCAACCCGCCCGGCCCGGGACGGGACGGCGCCGGCGACCCCCTGCTGCTGCTGCACGGGGTACGCGGGCTGCTGGACCGGGCGAAGCAGCCGGGCGAGCTGCCGGCGTCCGCCAATCCGCTCCTGGCGCTCTGCGGGATCGTGGGCGCGGCGGTGATGTTCGCCGTCGGCGCGGGCGCCCGGGCGGCCGGCGCCCGCTACGGCGGCGACCTGGCGGTGGGGCTGCCCGTGCTGGCGCTGGTCGTGACGCTGCTCGGCCCGCTGATCGGGCTGGCCCTGGCCAAGCGGCTGGCCGACCGCCAGCATGCGGTGCTGGCGCCCCGCCCGGTCACGGTCGTGCTGGCGGCGGGCCTGGTCACCACCGTGCTGCTGCTGGTCGTCGCCCGCTGACCGGCGCGACCGCCTAGCCCTCGGCGGGAACGGCGACGGCCTCGCGGAGCAGGCGGCGGGCCAGCACCACCCGGTCGGCGTCGTCGTCGAGGCCGGGCAGGTCGCCGACCCGGGTGACCGCGCCGGTCAGCAGCGCGCGTACCGCCGGCCCGCACCGGGTGGGCAGGGTGATCGTACGGTCGAACAGGCGCAGCGCGACCCGGTCGGGCCCCTGCGGTTCGAGCCGCCAGCGCAGCCCGGGGCGGGCGGTGAGCCGGGTGTCGACGTCGAGGGTGGACAGGGCGGCGGCCTGCGCGAGGGGCCGGATCGGCGCGGGCCGGGCCGCCGGCCAGGCCCGGGCCCGCAGCCGCGCGGCGACCGCGGCGGGGTCGGCGCGCAGCAGCCAGTCACGCAGCGCCTCCACGGTTTCGGTCAGCTCCGGCTCGATCGCGTCGGGGTCGGCGACGTCGGTGCCGAACGGCAGCCCGGCGCGCAGCCGCGGGTCCCCGGCGGCGAGGGCCAGCAGTTCCTCGACGATGGCGTACCGGGTCAGCGCGCGGACGCCGACGGTCAGGTGCAGCGAGCTGGACTCCTGGGCCTGGGCGCTGTGCAGCCAGCCCCGCGGCAGGTAGAGGGCGTCGCCCGGTTCGAGGACGACGTCGAGCGCGGCCGGTCCGTCGGCGGTGGCGGAGACCTCGTCGGCCAGCCCGCCCCAGGGCTGCCGTTCCAGGGGGTCGGGCAGCACCGGGGGGTGGATGCGCCAGTGCTTGCGGCCGTCGACCTGGAGCACGAAGACGTCGTGGGTGTCGTAGTGGGTGGCGAAGCCCTGGTTGCCGGCCGGGGTCAGGTAGGCGTTGACCTGAACGGGCTGCGCGAGGGCGGCGCCGAGGTCCCGGGCGAGGTCGACCAGGGCGGGCCAGGTGCGGTGCAGTCCCTGCAGCACGAGGGTGGCGCCGGAGGCGTACAGCTCCAGGACCCGCTCGTCGAGGACCTGGTCGGCGATCTCGGCGCCGGCACCGCCACCGCCGGTGTACCGCGCCGCCGGCACGAGCTGGCCGTCCTGGGCCACCCGCAGGAACGGGGTACGCAGGCCGCGGCGGCTGAGCAGCTCGTCGGCGTCGGCGGGGCTGAACAGGTCGGTGAAGCCGGCGGGGTTGGGCAGTTCCGCGGCGCGGGACAGCAGCGGGGTGCGTCCCCAGTGGGCGGCGGCGAACTTCGCGGGCTCGACCGCGACGCAGCGTGCGAGGGCCTCCGTGGCGGCGGACGACACCGCCGGGCGGACGGGGCCGCCCGGCGGCTGGGTGCTCGTCACGGCGCTCGGTCAGCGGGCGTTGCCGTCGGCGCCGCCGTCGCGCTGCCCGGGGCTGGCGCCGCCGTCGGCCGGGCCCTCCGCGCTGCCGTCCGCGCCGCCGTCGTGCTGGCCCGGGGTCGCGCCGCCGTCGGCCGGGCCTCGGCGCCCTGGTCGGCCCGCGGTCGGCCCCGCGCTCCGCGCCGCGGTCCGCGCCGCCGTCGGCGCCACCGTCGCGCTGGCCGACGGTGGCACCGCCGTCGGCCGGTCCCTCCGCGCTCGCGCCGCCGGTCGTCTGCATGTCGTCGTCGTTGAGTGCCATCCGGTGCTCCCTCGCCACGTGCCGCCCGACCGGGCGGCGGGGGTTCGTCGTGGAGCGGGTGGTACCCCACGCACGATCTTCTCTAACCACACGGTAGACGCCCGGACCGGACCATACGGCCGGTTCCCCACGGGCGACCGGCTCGGTCCGGTTCTGGTGCAGCTGCCCCCGAACCTGCCGGCCGACGCCGAGGCGCTCGACGCGACGCTGCGGCTCTTTCCGCCGGGCGTGCGGGTCGCGGTCGAGCCCCGGCACCCGAGCTGGTGGACCGACGCCACCCGGCGGGTGCTGGAGCGGCGCCGGGCCGCGCTGGTCTGGGCCGACCGGGGCAGCCGCCCGATCGCCCCGCTGTGGCGGACGGCGACCTGGCCCGCCGGGCGGGACGGCCGGTCAGCCGTACGCCGGGTGAACCGGCGCGCGGCTGACGCGGACGGCCCGCTCCACGGGTCGTGGGCGGGCCGGTCGGGTCTGCGGTCAGGGAAAGATCTTCGCCAGGTCCCGGGGCATGTTGTCCTTCACGTCGTTCATCTGGCCCGGGGTGACGTGCCGGCTCAGGGCGTCCAGCACCACCTGCACGACGCGCTCGGTGCCACCCTCGACGTCGTACGGAAAGCGCTGCCGCACCTCGAACAGGAAGTCGTCCCGGTTCAGCTTGACCGGCACGTCCATCGGCTGCCAGCCGTCGAAGTAGATCCCCCGCACCAGCACCGGCAGCTGCGCGGCGAACTCCACGCTCTCCTGCACCGGCATCCGGTCCCGCAGCAGGTGCAGCACCGTGCGCAGCGCGCAGTAGGACTGGTTGCGTTGCGACTTGGGCCAGCCGTAGGCGGCCTCGATGTCCTTGAGGATCAGGTTCGTCTTCTGGATCGAGGACTCCACCGCGGATTCCAGCTGCTCAGCCATCTGCCCACCCCCGTAGGTCGGTATGCCACCGTCGGTCGTCGTCGCGCGGCGGCGGCCCCGCCGGGCCCCGCCACTGCCGGGTCGGGCTGACCCGGCCGGGCCGCGCCCCGCGGCGGGCGCCGGCCGATCCGACGACGTGCAGCACCCTGCCGCGCCGGCGATCCGGTACGTCCCGAACCGTCATCTGCGCACCCCCTGACTGTCGGCGTCGCGGCCACGGCGGACCACGCACACGCCCATGCTGCGCGGCGCCGGGGTGAGCGGGCCTCACCCGGTGCGGGTGACTTCCTCACCGAGGAGGGACTGGAGGCGCTGCCCGTTGCGCTGGGCGTAGTCGCGGTAGCAGTTGTTCATGAGGACGTGGGTCCGGCCGGCCCGGTCGGCCAGCTCGCGCAGCTTCGGCGCCCAGTCGGCCAGCTCCCGCTCCGAGTAGTCGTAGCCGAACTTCTCGTGGATGTCCCGGCTCGTCCACCTGTCGCTGTGCCCGTGGAAGCGGACCACCGCGAGGTCGGCGGTGGCCTCCAGCACGGGCGGCACGGACGAGCGATGGCCCTGGGGCATGTCCACGCAGACGTACGCCAGTTCGTGGCGGCGCAGGAAGTCCAGGGTCTCCTCCCGGTTGGCCCCGTCGAACCAGGAGGCGTGCCGGAACTCGAAGGCCGGCCGCAGCGGCGCGCAGCGCCCGGCGACCTCGAGCAGGTACTGCTTGTTGTCGCGCCGGATGGTGAACCAGGGCGGGAACTGGAACAGCAGGGCGCCGAGCCGGCCCGCCTCGACCAGCGGGTCCAGCGCCGAGAGGAAACGCGTCCACACCTCCTCGTACGCCTGCGCGGGTAGGTCGTCGGGGTAGACGTTGCGCTTGTCGGTGTCCGGCCGCAGGTCCTTGTACAGCGCGGCCACCCGCGTGGGGTGGCCGGTGAGCAGGCTGAACGCCTTGACGTTGAAGGTGAATCCGGGCGGTGTGCGGTCCACCCACAGCCGGGCGGTGCGCTCGGCGGGCGGCGAGTAGTAGGTGGCGTCCACCTCGACCAGCGGGAACTGCCGGGCGTACCAGGACAGTCGCTGCTCCGGCGTGTCCGCGGTCGGCGGATACCAGCCGGAGTCCAGCAGGGTCCGGTCGGTCCAGGACGCGGTGCCCACCTTGATCTCACCCATGACTGGCGTCCACCGCGTCCCGCCCGACCGACGATCCGTACGTCTCAGGCCGCCCGCCGCTCCCGGTTCTGCTTGCAGGACACACAGGACGTGGCGGATGGAAAGATCTCCAGCCGCTCCACCGGGATCGGCCCCGAGCAGCCCTCGCAGTAGCCGTAGGTGCCCTCCTCCAGCCGGGTCAGGGCGTGCTCGAACTGGGCCCGGCGGTCGAGGATGGTGCGCAGCAGGGACTGCGCGGTGTCCCGCTCGGCGGTCTTGGTGCCGCTGTCTGCCTGGTCGTCGCCGGCGGTGTCGCCGACCTCGACCAGCCGCAGCACCTGGCTCTGCAGCACCGCCTGCTCGTACTCCGCGGTGAGCTCGTCGTAGCGCGCCCGCAGGGCCGACCGGATCTGGTCGGTCTCCGCCTGCGATCGGCCGGTGTCAACCGTGTCGTGGACGAGCATCGCTGCCTGCCTTTCGTGGGCCTGGTAACGCCGGGGGCGGGCCCCGGTTCCGGACGATGAGACGCGCGCGGGTGATCTCACCCGCGCTCTGTGAGCCGGGCGATTACCCGGCGCCCGTGCGCGTCAAACCGGCGAAATCACCGGGCGCTCCGTCGATGCGCCGCCGGCCTCCCGGTCCCGCGGGGGCCGGTCGCCGGCTCGGCGCTCAGCCCGGGCCGTCCGGCTCCACCAGCGCCGGGTGGCGCGGGTCGTCGGCGCGTACCACGACGTCGGCGAAGGCCGCGGGGGCCACCTCGTCGGCGTACCGGGCGAAGGCCGGCAGGGTCCAGCGCAGGCCGGGGTCGGTGCGCCGGGCCAGGGCGGCCGCGGAGAGGTCCAGGTGCACGGCGACGTCGAAGGGCAGCCCGGCGCCGAGCAGCAGCGGCCCGCTGACGAGCACGACGCCCTCGGGCGGGAGGGTGACGTACTCCGCCCGGCTGGCCCGGTCGGTGCGCGCGTCCCACAGGGTCGGCAGCAGCCGCCCCGAGCCGCCCGGCCCGGCCGGGTCGAGCACCTCCCGGCGCAGTCCCGGCTCGTCGACCCAGCCCTCGTAGTAGGCGTCGGGGTTGGTCCGGCCGCGCTCCAGGCGGACCGATGCCGGCCGCAGGAAGTCCTCGGCCCGCACGTGCAGCACGGGCCGGCCCAGCGCCCGCAGCGGGGCGACCAGCGCGTCGGCCAGCGCGTCGGGGGCGGCGGCGGGCGCGCCGTCGACCGCCACCCGCAGCCGCCCCGGGGTGCGGGTGACGGCCAGCCGGTCGGCCAGTTCGGTGACGAGTCGGTCGGGCGAGATGGGTCGTACGCGCACCCGACCATGGTGCCCGGTCAGCCGCTGCGGTCGATGGTCACCCGGGCTTCGTCGGCGAGCCGGTAGCCGACGCCGTACACCGTGGTGACCAGGGGGACCTCCACCCCGACCTTGCCGCGCAGCCGGCGTACGTGCACGTCGACGGTGCGCACCCCGGCGTGCTCGTACCCCCAGACGGCGTTGAGCAGTTGCAGCCGGGTGAACACCCGCCGGGGGTGGGCGACGAGGTGCAGCAGGAGGTCGAACTCCAGCCGGGTCAGCGGCAGCGGCTCGCCGTCGCGCAGCACCGACCGGGACGACGCGAGGATGTGCAGCGTGGGCACCGGCGGGGCCACCGGCCGGGGCGGGGTGCGCCCGGCGGGCACCTGCGTGCCGGTCGACACGACGCCCTCGCCCTCGCCCCGCTCCAGCATCTCCCGGGCCGCGTCGAGCAGCCGGCGCGCGGCGGGTGTCAACGGCTCCTCGCCGGCCAACGGGATGGTGAGCGTCACGGTGAGCACGGGGGCCGGGCTGTTGGTGGGGCGGCGCTGGCCACCCGGGGGACGACCGGGGACCGAAGGCTGGGACGTATGCCATCCGGCGCGCGACGAGGCGGGGCTGACCGACATGGTCCTCCTTGGTTGGTCCGGTTCCCCCACGGCCCGGGACGCCGCTGGTCGACGCGTCCCGGCGGCCCTGAGGAGGGTCAAGGGGCGGCAGCGTTGCCTGCACGTGACACTTGGCGAACACATCGGAGCCGCATGCTCGCTCTGCGTACGACGTTTGATGATTACAGCAGAGCCGCCGGGCCGGCCGGATACGGGGGGGTACGTACCCGGGCGGAGCGCATTGTCCGGCCCGGCCCGCCGGGCGGCCCCCGGTACGCGCGCGCGGCGCACCCCGGGGTGGGGTGCGCCGCGCGGTCGCCGCAGGACGGGCTCAGCGGTCCGGGTCCACGCTGATCCGGGCCTCGTCGGCGAGCCGGTAGCCGATGCCGTACACGGTGGTGACCACCGGCGTGGCGTCGAGCTTGGCCCGCAGCCGGCGCACGTGTACGTCCACGGTGCGGGCCACCGCGTGCTCGTAGCCCCACACGTTGGAGAGCAGTTGGACCCGGGTGAACACCCGCCGGGGGTGCTGCGCCAGGAAGAGCAGCAGGTCGAACTCGATGCGGGTCAGCGGGATCACGCGGCGGCCCTGCCGGACCACCCGGGACGCGGCCAGGATGCGTACCTCGCTCGGGTCCTCCGGCGGCGGGACGACGGCGAGGGGCCGGGGCGCTGCCGGAGCCGCCCCGACGGGCGACCCGACCACCCCTACCGCCGCGCCCGGCGGCCCCTCGGCGGGGCCGGGCCACGACCCACCCGGGCTCTGCGGTTCCGCCGGGCCGGTCAGCAGCCGACCCTCCCCCGACTCGGCGAGTTCCCGCAGCAGCTCGACGAGCCGGGCGAGCCGGGGTGTCAGAGCGCCGGGCGTGAGCTCGACGGTGACGGTCAGCGTCGGCGCGGACCGGGGGTGACGCGGCGGGACGCGGTCGGCGCGGCACACCGGCGCGCGGTCGGGGCGGCCCTGCGGGGAACGCTCGGCCCGGCCTGCCGGCTCGGGACGGGGAGAGATGGCGACGACGGACATGGTGCCTCCTGGGATGGCGGTGCCGCCCGCCGCGTTTGGCGGGGCGCGGCGGTCAGTGGCGCGCCGAGCCGGCGGTCACCGGCGGCGCGACAGGCGAGGGTCGCAGCGGGGGCGTGGGGCCGAGGGTGGGCAGGCCGGTGATGCGCCAGGCGGCGAAGCCGCCGACCACGTCGGTGGCGTGGTGCAGCCCGAGGTCCTGTAGCGCCGCGGCGGCGAGGGAGGAGGTGTAGCCCTCCTGGCAGAGGATCACCACCCGCAGGTCGTAGTCGACGGCCTCCGGGAGGCGGGACGGGCAGCGCGGGTCGAACCGCCACTCCAGCACGTTGCGCTCGACGGCGAGGGCGCCGGGCACCGTGCCGTGCGCGGCACGCTGCGCGGCCGGCCGGATGTCGACCAGCAGCGCGCCGCCGCGGTACGCCAGGTGCGCCTCCTCCGGATCGAGCCGGCGCAGCCGGGACCGGGCCGCGGCGAGGATCTCGTCGATCCCGCGGGAGCCGGGCGGCGGCACCGGCGCGGGACACGCCTGGGTGGGAGCGGAAAGGTGCGGCATTTCTCGGTGTCCTTCCGGGAACGCCCGGGCGGTCGTGCCCGCCCGGGCGGGGTCGGTTCTTCGTGTCACCAGGCGACGCCGGCCTCGGCCACCTCGGCGGCCCGCAGCAGCCCGTCCTCGAGCTGGTAGCGGGTCATCCGGCGCAGGGCGGGCCGGTAGACGTGCACGCTGACCGCGGGCTGGTCGTCGCGGTTGGTCACCACGTGCACGTGGGCGGGGCCGAACCGCCGGCCGGCACCGGTGACGAGCCGGCGCGGGCGCAGCCGGCCGCCGCCGACCGTCTCCTCGGTGAGGACGCCTGCGACGACCAGGAACGCCCCGGAGGCGCCGCCGTGGTCGTGCAGGTCGGTGCCCTGGCCGGGCAGCCAGCTCAGCGCCCACACCTCGTGGTCGGGGCCGGTGGCCAGGCGCGCGTACCACCGCTGCTCGGGGTCGAAGCGCACCGGCACCGGCCAGCCGGTGGGGTCGGCGGCGTACCGGGCGGCGACGGCGAGCAGGTCGGCCTCGGGGCGGCGGCTGGTGTGCATCGGCGGACCTCGCGGGGATCGGGCGGCGCGGGCACCACCACTATAGGAGGGAAAGCCTATAGGTTTAGTAGGTAATACCAGATGCTGGGACGGGCCCCGTTCCCCCGGGTGTCGGGTCCGGCCGGGGGCGGCACCGGACGTGGCGCCGGCCCGGCTCAGCGGCGGACCGGCGGCGCCACCCGGTAGCCGGGCACCGACGGCCAGCGCACGGTCAGCACCACGGACTCGCGCTCGGCGTACCAGGAGTGGTCCACGTCCCGGCCCCACACCACGTAGTCGCCCGGCTCGGACAGCACCACCGTGCGGTCCGGCAACTCGACGCGGAACCTGCCGCTGACCAGCACCAGCAGCGCCGTACGCCGCTCGCCGGTCGCCCACCGCGAGCGGGCCTCCCCCGGCGGGTGCACGCCCCACTTCACCTCGACGTCCGTGCTGTGCCGGGGGTCGCCGGGCAGCCGGAAGTGCCCGAGCAGCCAGCCGCCCTCGGCCGCACCGTCCGGCCCGGCCTTGCCCACGTACACGCTGTCGTCCATCGCCCCTCCCCGCGCACCGGCTCGGCAAGCTACCAGCCGGTGCCGCCAGCCGAGGGTTGACCCCGTCCGGGGCGGGGCCACGGTATACAGGGGCGGTGGAGGATCCCCTACCGGAGCAGATGCGCGCGGCGGCCACCGCGCTGCTGGGCGCGCTCGACGAGCCGGCGCGGGCCCGCGCGGCGTACCCGTTCGACGACGACGCGGCCCGGCGGTGGCTGGAGTACCGGCCGCGCCCCCGACCCGGCGCCTGCCTGGCCGACCTGGACCGGGCCGGCCGCAAGGCCGCGCACCGGCTGCTGGCCACGGCGCTCAGCCCGGCGGCGTACGCCCAGGCCATGGCGGTCGTCGCGCTGGAGGAGGTGCTGGACCGGGCCGAGGGCTGGCACCGGGGCCGGCACAGCGGCGACTACTGGGTGGCCGTCTTCGGCGACCCGGGCCGCGACGACCGGTGGGCCTGGCGGTTCGAGGGCCACCACCTGTCGGTGAGCATGACCGTCGTCGACGACCAGGTCTCCCCCGCGCCGATCTTCCTCGGCGCCAACCCGGCCACCGTGCGGCACGCCGGCCATCCGGTGTCCCGACCGCTCGGCCCCGAGGAGGACCTGGCCCGGGCGCTGCTGGACGCGATGGGGCAGGCCGGCCGCGCTGCCGCGATCGTCGCGGACGAGGCACCGGGGGACATCGTCAGCGCCACCCGGGCCCGGGTGCCCGGGCCGATCGCGCCGCTCGGGGTGCCGGGCGACCGCCTCGGCCCCACCGGCCGGGCGCTGCTGGACCAGCTCGTCGCGCTCTACCTCGACCGGCTCCCGCCGGAGCTGGCCGCGCGCGAGGCCCGCCGGGTCGCCGGCGGGCCGCTGCACTTCGCCTGGGCTGGCCCGACCCGGCCGGGCCAGCGCCACTACTACCGGGTGCAGGGCGACGACCTGCTGATCGAGTACGACAACACCACCGACGACGGCAACCACGCGCACACCGTGCTGCGCCGGCCGGCCAGCGACTTCGGCGCGGACGTGCTGGCCGAGCACCACGCCGACGCGCACGGCTGACCTGCCCGGCGCGGCCCGCCTCAGGCCGGCTTGACCGCCTCGATCAAAAACCGCCGGGCGTGGGCGACGAACGGGCCCTCGGCGACCATCCGGGCGTGCAGGCGGGCGAGCTGTGGGCGGTACCGCTCGACGGTGAAACCGGGGACGGTCCACACCACCTTGCGGAGGAAGTAGACCACCGCGGCGATGTCGTGGAAGACGGTGCGCAGCGTGGCCTCGCGCAGGTCGACCACCGTCAGGCCGGCCGCCCGCGCGGCGGCCGCGGCCTGCTCGGGCAGTTGCCGGGTGGGCGGCGGCAGGGGGCCGAGCAGGGCCTCGCTCAGCTCCCGTACGGTGCCGCCGCGGATCTGCTGGGACAGGTACGTGCCGCCCGGCCGCAGCACCCGGGCGATCTCGTCCCACGGGGTGTGCACGGGATGGCGGCTGACGACGAGGTCGAGCGAGGCGTCCCGCAGCGGCAGGGCCGCGTTCTCGGCGACCCACAGCACGGTCGCGCCCAGCGGGCGCAGCGTCCGCCGGGCCACCTCGACGTTGGGCGGCCACGCCTCGGTGGCGTGCGCCATGTCGCCGACATGGCGGCATCCGCCCGGCTCGGACACCCCCATGTCGGCGACACGGGTGTGGATCAACCCGCCCGGGTGGAGCCGGCGACGTCGGCCAGCGCCCCGATGCTGCTCGCGTCGGCGCGACCCGCCTCGAACTGGCGCAACAGCCGGGAGCCCAGCCACACGCCGACCCCGCCGACGCCGAGGGCGACCAGCTCGATCGCGAGCACGATGCCGGACGCGCCGCGCTGCGGCGACTGTGCCCGGCCCAGGCAGGTCAGCAGGAACAGCCCGGCCATCGCGGCGTTGACCAGGTTGAACGTGATCTTCGTGCGCCGCGTCCGGCCGCCCGTGGCGTCCCACAGGTCGACCATGCCGGCCACCGTGGACAGCCCCGCCGCCACCAGGGCGGCGACGCACGTCCAGTAGCCGACCTCGCCGAGGAAGGCCGGCCCGCCGACGACGTCGGCCAGGTCGAAGATCGTGGCGCAGACGAAGAGCCCGTACGGGAACGTCACCAGCATCGGTTGGATCGGTTGCCCCTGCACCCGCAGCCGGCTCTCCATGGCGCCTCCCCTGCTCGCGTCAGCTTCCCAGTCCAGGGTGCTACCCGCGGGTACCGGATGGGAAACGACGGGCCGAACGGGAGGCGACGGACATCGGACACCGCCCGTCGCGCAGGGATCAGCTGTCCCGGGGACGGGACACGGTCACGACCAGCCGCTCGGCCACCTCGCGCAGCGGGATGTCCAGCGACGCGGCGGCGCTGCGCAGCACCTGCAGCGCCTCGGGCGCCGGGCAGCCGCGCTGGGTCATGATCACGCCGATGGCCTGACCCACCACCCCCTCGCCGAGCAGCGCCGCGTCCAGCTCGTCGGCCCGGGCCGCCTGCCGCTCCCGTCCCCGCACGGCGGCGAGCAGCAGCCCGGCGTGCTCGGCGAGCAGCATCGCGGTGAGCTGGTGCCGGGTGGTCAACGGCTCGGCCGCCGAGGCGTACAGGTTGATCGCCCCGATGACCTGCTCGTCGACGTCCACCGGCGCGGAGATCACCCCCCGCACCCCCAGCTCGCGGGCCCGGGCCGTCCAGGCCGGCCAGCGCTCCTCCCGCCGCAGGTCCTCCGAGAGAACCATCTCCCGGCGGTGGATCGCGCTCATCGCCGGCGAGTCGGGACCGTGGCTCAGGTCGTCCAGGCCCGCGAGGGCGGGGTCGGACGCGGCCGCCCCGGCCGGTTCCCCGGCCCGCAGGGCGGTGAAGCCGCACCACGCGACGCCGGCCACGGCCTCCCGGGCGATCCGCACCAGGTGGACCAGCGCCTCGTCGAAATCGGTCACGGCGATCAGGCCGGCGGTCAGCTCCCGCAGCAGCGCCGCGGTCTCCAGCACACTCAGGGTCCCGGTGCCGGGCGCCTGCGTCTCCAGGTTCACCGGGCCACTGCCCCCGCCGTCGCAGAGGCCGGCGCGCACGGCGACGCGCCGGCCTTCGGGTGTCTCATCGTCAGTTCTCTCCCGGTTCATCGGCCCCGGCCTACTACCCCGGCCAACAAGGGTCGAAACGACCGAAAACAGCCTGGCGTTCCTGGTCAGCGGCCAGAAAGGGCGGGTCGCGCGGGCGCCGGCCGCGGCATGTCGCGGCCGGCGCCCGCGGTCAGCGCGAGGCGGAGCTGAGCCGGCGGCCGACCGAGGCGATCAGGCGGTCCAGCTCGGAGCCGAACGGGTTGTCGTGCACCAGGTACGTCCAGGTGGCGCTGGGCCGCACCAGCTTCGAGGCGTCCGGCTCCCAGTCCTCGTCGAATTCGGTCTCCGTGAACGTGTCGATGGTGCGCGTCTCGATCTCGGGGACCAGCGCGTTGAACGCCGGCACGGCCGCCCGGTGGAACTCGTCGAGCGGGTCGAGGCGCCCCAGCGCCCGCAGGTGCACGCCCTCGCGCACCTCGGACAGCTCGGCCAGGTGCGCGGCCCAGAGCCGGTCGAGGTGGTACAGGGCGATCGACCGGGCGACCCGCGCGAGCAGGTCCTCGTCCATCTCGCCGGCCTTGTCCGGCACCCGCTCCAACAGCATGATCGCGGCGACGTCGCTGGTCAGCAGCCGCTCCCGCCGCTCGGCGAGCGCCTTGCGCTGCTGCTCGATCACCACGCTGTAGCGCCAGGTGTTGCGGTGGATCTCGTGGTTGACGCCCTCGGCGACCCGCTGGGCGTGCTCCACCGCGTAGTCCACCTGCGGGTCCGTGACCAGGCCGTCGGCGTTCATCCGCGGCGACGCGGGGACGGCGTCGCCGGCGTGCCGGACCACCAGGTCGTCCTCCAGGCTGACGAAGAACACCGAGCCGCCCGGGTCGCCCTGCCGCCCGGCCCGGCCGCGCAGCTGGTCGTCGACGCGGCGGCTGTCGTGCCGGCCGCTGCCGATGACGTACAGGCCGCCCAGTTCGGCGACCCGGTCCCGGTCGGTCTGGTCGCTGCCGCCGAGCCGGATGTCGACGCCCCGGCCGGCCATCTGGGTGGAGACGGTCACCGCGCCGAACTTGCCGGCCTCGGCGATGATCGCCGCCTCCTCGTCGTCGTTCTTGGCGTTGAGCACCACGCAGGGCACCCCGGCGGCGTTCAGGCCGGTGGCGAGCTGCTCGGACTCCTTGACGTCGAGGGTGCCGACCAGCACGGGGCGGCCCGCGGAGTGGCAGCGCCGGATCTCGTCGACCAGCGCCTCGTCCTTCTCGGCGCGGGTGGCGTAGATCCGGTCCGGCTCGTCCTCCCGGACGCAGGGGGTGTTCGGCGGGATCACCGCGACCTCGAGGCCGAAGAACTCGCGCAGCTGGTCGCCGACCAGCACGGCGGTCGCGGTCATGCCGCAGACCGTCGGGTACAGGGCGATGTACGCCTGCACGGCGATGGTGCCGAGCACCTCGCCCTCGGCGGTGGCGTCCAGCCCCTCCTTGGCCTCGACGGCCGCCTGGAGGCCGTCGGGCCAGCGGCGGCGCTGGGCCACCCGGCCGCGCATCTCGTCGATCAGCTCCACGCTGTCGTCGCGGACGATGTAGTCGACGTCGCGGTGCAGCAGGGCGTGCGCGTGCAGCGCCACGTTGACCGCGGAGAGCTGCCCGACGTGCTCCTCGTCGTACAGGTCGATGCCGCCGAGCTTGGCCTCGACGG
Source organism: Micromonospora olivasterospora (assembly GCF_007830265.1). Taxonomy (NCBI): domain Bacteria; kingdom Bacillati; phylum Actinomycetota; class Actinomycetes; order Micromonosporales; family Micromonosporaceae; genus Micromonospora; species Micromonospora olivasterospora. The sequence goes on along the minus strand of NZ_VLKE01000001.1, from coordinate 4,969,264 downwards.
CAGCCAGGCCGGCGGAGGTGAACGCGACGCTGCGGCCGTCCTCGGCCACCGTGTAGTGCTTGCCCTTGCGCAGGCCGCGGACCAGCGCGGCGGCGGCGTGCACCGGGTCCTGCTCGTCGGAGATCGCGCCCGCGAGCACCATCGGCACCCGGGCCTCGTCGATGAGGATCGAGTCGGCCTCGTCGACGATCGCGGTCTTCAGCTTTGGCTGGACCCGGTCGGCGAGGTCGGTGACGAGCTGGTCGCGCAGGTAGTCGAAGCCGGCCTCGCTGACGGAGACGTAGGTGACGTCGCAGGCGTACGCCTCGCGCCGCTCCTGCGGCGTGGACGCCTCGTTGACCCAGCCGACGGTCAGCCCCAGCAGGGTGTAGATCGGCTCCATCCACTGGGCGTCCCGGCGGGCCAGGTAGTCGTTGACGGTGAGCACGTGCACCGGCCCGTTGCCCAGCCGGACGTGCCCGTACGCGGCGATCGTGGCGGTCAGGGTCTTGCCCTCACCGGTGGCCATCTCGGCGACCTTGCCCGACAGCAGGGACATGGCGCCGAGCAGCTGCACGTCGTACGGCCGCTGGTCCAGCCCGCGACGGGCGGCCTCCCGGCCGAGGGCGCAGATCTCCTCGTATCCCGAGGCTGCGCCGGCGGCCTCGGTGAGCTCGGCGTCGGTCAGCGCCGACAGCTCCTCCTCGCGCGCCTCGATGGCCGGCAGCAGCTTCTCCAGCGGGGCCAGGTCGACCGTGGTGCCGGGCCGCTGGAGGAACCGCCGGAACCTGCTCTTCAACCGTTGCGACACACCCATGAGCCGCAACGGTACGCGACTCGGGCCGACTTTTGCTCCCCCCGGCCGGCCGCGGCGGGCCGGCTCAGGCCGTCAACACCACCTGGAGCTCCTGGCGGCGACGCGCGGCCAGATCGGTCAGCAGGGCCGGGGCCTGCTCGAACGGTACGACGGCGGACACCAGGTGCTTCCGGATCGCCCCGCCGTGCGCCCGCAGCAGCTCGATCGTCTCGGCCGACAGCCGCTCCCGGTCCCAGATCGGGGCGAGCCCCCGCGGGACGCGCCCGATCTGGGCGCAGCGCAGCGACAGCCCGTTGTGGTGGAACTCCTCGCCGAACCGGACCTCGTCCGCGCCCGCCTGGTAGAAGGCCAGGTCGATCACGGTGCCCTGGGGTCGCAGCAGGCGCAGCGCCAGGTGGAGCGCCCACGCCTGCCCCCGGCACTGGAAGACGACGTCGGCGCCCCGGTCGCCCGCGGCGTGGTTCCACCGGGTCTTCAGCACCACGGCCGCGTCGTCGGCGCCCGGGTCGAGGGTCTCCAGGCCGAGCGCCTCGGCGACCGCCCGGCGCCGCGGCGTGGGGTCGAGCACCACCACCGACGCGGCGCCGTGCCGCTGGGCGAACAGGGCGGTGAGCAGAGCCACCACCCCGGAGCCGACGACGGCCACCCGCCGGCCGCGCACCCCGTCGCCCAGCGACCGGACGTCCGTGCCGCACAGGTCGGCGGCGGCGTGCAGCAGCCCGTTGGCGCAGATCGGGCCCATGTGCGCGACGTAGACGCCGAGCAGCGGGTCCAGGTCTGCGGGGAGCGGGACGAACCGCTCGGCGACGGGGTCGGCGACGTACCCGGTGCGGTGGCCGTAGGCCATGGCCGCGACGGTACCGACGGCGACGGCGGGGCTGCGGCTCTCCACGACCCGGCCGACCTGCATGTAGCCGAGCCGGGTCACCGGGTACGGGCTGCTGGCCGGACCCGGCTGGAACAGCCCCAGGTCGGCGTCCCAGGCGGCGGCGAGGTACGGGTTGGTGCCCTTGACGTAGCTCAGCTCGGTGCCGCTGGAGACCCCGCTGTGCAGCGTCTCCACCCGGAACGTGCCGTCGCGCAGCTCGTCGGCGTCCTGCTCGACCACCTCCACCCGCCCCGGGCCGCCGACCACCACGACCCGGTCACGCATCGAAGCCCACCCCGGACGGCGCCGGCCCGGTGACGGCGACCCGCGGCAACCCCGCCGGCCCGGTGGGCAGCGACACGGGGCGGCCGGTGCGGGCCGACTCGGCCACCGCGAGGGCCAGCCGCTGGGTGCCGAGCGCCTCGGCGTACGGGACACGGACGTCGTCGCCCACCCCGCGGACCGCGTCGACGAAGGCCCGGTCGACGGCCACCCGGGCGCCGTCGGGGTCGGCGGGCAGGTACCGCTCGCCGTCCTCGGCGCAGATTGTCAGCCCGTCCTCGGCCAGCGACAGGGCCAGCCCGTCGGCCACGATCTCCAGGCCCGCCCGGTGCTTCCAGCCGAGCACGCAGGCCGCGGCGAGGGTGCCCACCGCCCCCTCGGCGAAGCGCAGCGCGGCGGTGGTGACCGAGTCGACGTCGGCTCCCTCGACCGGCGGCGGGGTGCCGTCGCCGTACGCGCTGACCTCGGCCACCTCGCCGACCAGCAGGCGCATCAGGTCCAGCACGTGCGCGGCCTGCTCGACCACCGGGCCGCCGGAGCGGTCCCGCCGGGCCCACCAGGCCACCGGGGGCACCCGGTCCAGCCAGGAGCCGCCGACCATGCGCACCGGCCGGTCGGCGAGCAGTTCCCGGGCCTGCTCCACCACGTGCAGGTACCGCCAGTGGTGCCCGACGCCGGTGAGCAGCCCGCGCCGGGCCACCAGGTCGGCGATCCGCTCGGCGGTGTCCAGGTCCAGCGCGACCGGCTTCTCCACGAACATCGGCACCCCGGCGGCCACCACCGCCTCCTCCACCGGCCCGTGCGCGAACGGCGGCACGCACACGTAGACGGCGTCGGGCCCGGCCGCCAGCAGCTCGTCCACGTCGAGGAAGGCCCGCGCACCGTACGCGTCGGCCAGCTCGGCCGCCGCGTCCCGCGTCACGTCGGTGACGCCGAGGATCTCCACGTCGGCGAAGCCGTCCAACACCCGGGCGTGGCGCTGCGCCACCCCGCCGGCCCCCACCAGTCCCACCCGGCACGCGCGCATGAACCAGACCTCTCCGTCGCGGTCGCCGACCCACGACCACTCCCCGTCGTGGGGACGGCCAAACGTCGCGGCGCGAACGGGGCGGCACCGGGCTCGTGATCAGGCTGTTGGGGATGATCGGGTTAGCGTGCGGTGGGGGCCGGGGAAACACGGTCCCGGTTTCCGCCACGATCTGGGGGTGTCTCAGTGCGGAAGACAGAGGCGGGCGTGACTCCGGTGGTGGAGGCATGGGCGACGTACCGGACCAGCTCGGCGGCCGATTGGGCGCCGGGTCGGCTGCTGCGCGCCAAGGGTGACAGCCGGGTCAGCGTGGTGCTGCCGGCCCGCAACGAGGAGGCGACGGTCGGGGCGATCGTGTCGACGATCCGCCAGCACCTGATGGACCGGGTGGCCCTGGTCGACGAGCTGATCGTGGTGGACTCGCGGTCGACCGACCAGACGGCGCGGGTGGCCCGGGCGGCCGGCGCGGAGGTGGTCAGCCAGGACGAGATGACCAGTGGGCTGCCCCGGCTGACCGGCAAGGGCGACGCGCTGTGGGCGGGCCTGGCGGCGGCCGAGGGGGACGTGGTCGCGTTCGTCGACGCCGACCTGCGCGACTTCCGGTCGCACTTCGTGGTGGGCCTGCTCGGGCCGCTGCTGACCGACCCCTCGGTGGACTTCGTGAAGGGCTTCTACCACCGGCCGCTGGTCGGCGCGGCCAGCGTGGAGGCCGACGGCGGCGGGCGGGTGACCGAGCTGATGGCCCGCCCGCTGCTCAACCTGTTCTGGCCGGAGCTGGCCGGGTTCGTCCAGCCCCTCGCCGGCGAGTACGCGGGCCGGCGTGACGTGCTGGAACAGGTCCCGTTCGTCTCCGGGTACGGGGTGGAGACGGCGATGCTGATCGACCTGCTCGACCTGGTCGGCCTGGACGCGTTGGCCCAGGTGGATCTCGGCGAGCGCACGCACCGCCACCAGGACACCGCCGCGCTGGGCCGGATGTCGGCGCAGATCATGCTGACCGCGTGGTCGCGGTTGCAGCGGCGCGGGTGGGCCAGTCCGGGCACCGCGCCGGCGGCCCTGCTCACCCAGTTCCGGCGGGGCGGCTCCGACGCGCTGCCCGCCCTGGAGCGGGAGATCGTGGTCAGCGACGTCTCCGTGGAGGAGCGTCCGCCGCTGGCGCAGCTGCGCCACCGGATACCCCGCCGGCGGGTCGCCGCGGCGTGAGGCGCGTGCCCGCCGGGGCCCGCCGAGAGAGGGGAGCCAGGCATGAGCCTGACCGTGCTGATGAACGCCGGCCCGTGGCTGTCCGTGCCGCCGCCCGGCTACGGCGGGATCGAGAACGTCATCGCCACCCTCGTGCCGGAGCTGCGGCGGCTCGGCGTACGGGTGGTGCTCGCCTCGGTGGCCGCCAGCACCCTGCCGGCGGACGAGCGCTTCCACGTCTTCGACGACGGGCAGTTCCCCGCCCTGCAACGGCCGTACAACCAGGTCTGCGGCGTCTCCCAGGCGCACCTCGGCGGGGTGGCGCGGCTGCTGCGTACCCGCGACGACATCGACCTGGTGCACGACCACGTCGAGGCCGTCGGCCTGGCCACCCTCGCCGCCATGGGCCCGGACGCCCCGCCGGTGCTGCACACCCTGCACTGGGACCTGGCCAAGCACCCCGAGCTGTACGGCAACCTCGACGGCGGCGACCGGCTCCGGGTCAACGGGGTGTCCGCCGCCCAGCTGGCGCGTGCCCCGCGGGCGCTGCGCGAGCACTCGGTCGGCCACGTGTACCTGGCCACCCCGCTGGCGGTCGGGGCGGCCGGCCGCCGCCCGGTGGGCAAGGGCGACCACCTCGTGACGCTCGGCCGGATCTATCCCGGCAAGGGCCAGGACCTGGCCGCCCGCATCGCCCGGACGGTCGGCGTGCCGCTGGTGCTCGCCGGGCCGGTCGGGCCGTACCACCGGCCGGAGGACCTGGCCGCGGCGGGCGAGGAGGCCCGGCAGAACCCGGACGTGCGGTTCTTCTACGACGAGGTGGCCCCGCACATCGACGGCGACCTGGTGCGCTGGGTCGGCACGGTCGCCGGGCGGGAGCGCGACGACCTGGTGGCGGGCGCCCGCGCCGCGCTGTTCCCGCTGCGCTGGGAGGAACCCGGCGGCACGGCCGTGGTGGAGGCGCTGGCCCTGGGCACCCCGGTGGTGGCCACCGCCCGGGGCTGCCTGCCGGAGCTGGTCGAGCACGGCCGCACCGGGCTGCTCGCCGACGCCGAGGAGGAGCTGGCCGACCTGGTGCTGGCCGCCGGCCTGCTGGACGCCGCCGAGTGCCGGCGCGAGGCCGCGGCGCGGTTCACCCCGGCGGTGATGGCCGAGCACTACGTCGGCCTGTACGACGCGGTCCGCCGGCTCGCCGCCGCCCGCCACCCGCAGGCCGCCTGACGCGGGCAGGACCGCCCCGGCCGGCGTGGGCAGGGCCGCCCCGCGGCGGGTGGGTCCGGGCGAACATCCGCCCGGCCGGCGGCGGGGCGACGATGCCGGCGAACCGCAACCTGCCTGCCGGCGCGGGTTTCGACGGGCCGGGGGCGGGTAGCCGCCGCCGTCGGAGCTTCGCCCGCACAGTGAGGAGATCGAGGTGACCGGATCGATGGCCCACTCCCGGGCCCGCCGCAACCCCGCGGACGGCCGCGCCCTCGTGCAGCGGACCGCCGCCGTCGTCGGCGTGGTGTTCCTGGTGGTCGGGATCCTCGGCTTCATCCCCGGCATCACCACCCGGTACGACGACCTGTACTTCGCCGGGCACACCTCCGAGGCGAAGCTGCTCGGGGTGTTCCAGGTCTCGATCCTGCACAACATCGTGCACCTGGCCTTCGGCGTCGCCGGCCTGGTGCTGTCGCGCACCGTGCACGGCGCCCGGACGTTCCTCGTCGGCGGCGGCGCGATCTACCTCGTGCTGTGGCTCTACGGCCTGGCCATCGACCACAAGACGGCGGCCAACTTCATCCCGGTCAACAGCGCCGACAACTGGCTGCACCTCGGCCTCGGCGTCGGGATGATCGCCCTCGGGGTGGCCACCACCCGCGGCCGCCGCTGAGCCGTGCCCGGCCCGCCGGCCCCTCCGTTTCGCCCCGCGGCGGCCGGCCCCTCTGTTTCGCCCCGCGGCGGCCGGCCCCTCCGTTTCGCCCCGCGGCGGCCGGCCCTCCGTTTCGCCCCGCGGCGGCCGGCCGCTCCGTTTCGCCCCGCGGCCGCGGGCCGCTCCGTTTCGCCCCGCGGTCCGCCGGGTACCTCCGGGTCACCCGGAGGAGGAGACGAGGACCAGGCAATGGGCGAGCACAGCGAGCGAACCAGCCCGCTCGGTGCCACCGGTCATGATGGCGCCGAGCGGAGCGAGGTACCGGCATGAGCCGGATGACGTGCGAGGTCCGCGAGGGCTCGCCCGTGACCGTCGTACGGCTGCACGGCGGCCTCGACCTGAGCAGCATGCGGTCGGTGCACCGCGCCCTGGACCGGTGCCTCGTCGCCCAGCCGGACGCGCTGGTGGTCGACCTGGGCGACGTCACGGTCCGGGATCGGCTGGCGCTGTCGGTGTTCGCCGCGGCCGCCCGCCGGGCGGCCGGCTGGCCGGCCGTGCCGTTCGTGCTCTGCGCCCCGCCGCCGGAGGCGGCGAGTTGGCTGGCCGAGTCAACCGCCGGCCGTGCGGTGCCCGTCCGGCGCGACGTCGCCGAGGCCGCCCGCACGGCCGGGGCGCCGCCGCGCCCCGCCTACGGGCCCGGCTGGAGCCCGTGACCGGCGCCTGCCGGCGGGCCCGCGAGCTGGTCTCCGACGCCTGTGCGCGGTGGCACCTGCCGGAGTTGGTCGCCCCGGCCTCGGTCGTGCTCACCGAACTGGTCGGCAACGTCGTCCGGCACGCCGGGACGCCGATGCAGGTGACCCTCACGCTGCGCCGGCCGTACCTGCAGGTGGCCGTCACCGACGGCAGCCGGCGGGACATCCGGCCCGTGCCGGCGCCCGATGTGCGCGCCGAGGGCGGCCGGGGACTGCTGCTGGTACGGGAGTTGGCCCGCCGCTGGGGCATTGCCCCGCTGGGCGACGGGAAGGTCGTGTGGGCCCTGCTGCCGGCGGCGTGAGGCGGCCCGGCCACCCCGCGAGGCCGCGACGAGGCCCCTCGTCACGCCGGGCGAGGTGAGAGGGGAACCCTTCTCCACCTCAGGCGTTACCAGGGGCCCTTCCTCACACCTCAGTCGCGGCGGACCGGCTCGGCCGCCGGCGCGTTCGCGTCCTCGTCGGCTCTCCCTCGGCGGCGCCGTTCTGCCACGGCGGCGGGGCGTCGGCCAGCATCGCCTGGCGCAGCCAGGTCAACGCCCGGGACAGCAGCCGGGAGACGTGCATCTGGGAGATGCCGAAGCGGGCGGCTATCTCCGCCTGCGTCTGGTTGCCGTAGAAGCGCATCGCCAGGATGCGCCGCTCCCGCCAGGGCAGCCGGTGCAGCAGCCCGCTGACGGTCACCCGGTCGTCGACCGACTCCAGGGCGTTGTCGGACTCCCCGACCAGGTCGCCGAACTCCGCCGAGCTCTCCCCGCCGACCGGCGCGTTCAGCGACGCCGGGCTGTACCCGGCGGCGGACTCCAGCGCCGCGAGGATCTCCTCCTCCGGCGTCTCCAGCCGCTCGGCCAACTCGGCGACCGTGGGGGCCCGGGACAGCTCGCTGGTCAGCGCCGCGGTGGCCTGCCCGACCTCCAGGATCAGGTCGCGCAGCCGGCGGGGCACGTGCACGCCCCAGGTCCGGTCGCGGAAGTGCCGCTTGATCTCCCCGACGATGGTGATGGCCGCGTACGCGGTGAACGAGCCGCGTTCCGGGTCGTACCGGTCGACGGCGTTGACCAGGCCGAGGCGGGCCACCTGCTCCAGATCCTCCAACGGCTCACCCCGCCCCCGGTACCGGCGGGCGAGCCGGCCGGCGAACGGCAGCGCGAAGCGCACCAGGTCGTCGCGCGCCTCCTGCCGCCGTTCCGGGGGCAGGCCCTCGATCCGCGCCGCGTACGCCAGCGCCGCCGCGTCGAGGTCCTCCAGGCCCCGGTCGGTGGGTGGTGGTGTGGTCGTGGTGGTCTGTCCGAACATCCGCGCCTCCCTCAGGAAGGTCCCCCGCCCGGTTCGGAAACCGGTCGTGCGCGTGGTCGAGCCACGCACCGGGCCGGAAAGGTGGGTGGTGACGGGAACGTCAACGGGCGGCTACCGCGGGCCGCGCGGCCTGGCCGGGCCGTCGAGCCAGCGGTGTTCCCGCTCCGTAGGTACTCAATCACGCGACCACGGGTTCGCGAGGATGTTTCGGCCGGCTGGTGGCGCCGGCCGCGGCGCGGCGTACCGGGCCGCGCGGGTCAGGCGCTCAGCACACCACGAGTCCCTGGTGGGCGGCACCGGCCCGCAGCGCCGCCACGGCGGTCGCGGTGGGCAGCGGCGGCGGGGCCGGCAGGTCGTATGGCTGGGACCGGAGCACCTCGGTGGCCCGGCGGGTGGGCACGGACGCCACCGGGTAGCCCCGGGCGGCCGCGCGGTCCACCGCCCGGCGGCGGCGGCCGAACGCGGCCACGGCCAGCCACTGCGGCAGCCCCGCCAGGGCGGGCGAGCGCAGCCCCGGCGACTCCGGCAGCACGTCCACGGAGCTGAACGGCTCGCTGCCGGCGAGCCACCACTCGACGGCGTCGACGCAGCGCCGGGTGGCGTTCTCGCACCAGTACGGCACCAGCCCCGCCCGCACCACCTGCCACGGGTCCAGCAGCCGGCCGCACTCGACCACCAGCCGGTCCCCGCTCTTGCCGGCCCGGCGCAGCCAGCCCCGGTACAGGTCGGCGATCACGGCGCTGAGCGACTCCGGCCGGGGAAACAGCACCCGGTGCAGCGGGTGCCCGCGCCGGACGGCCCAGTCCCGCAGGGAGGTCTCGAAGCCGGGCTCCACGGCGTGCTCGGCGTGGTCCTGCGGTCCGGAGACGCGCGGCGGTTCCCACCGGGCGCCGTCCCCGCCGGCGGAGCGGAGCACCTGGCGCAGGGCGTGCGAGTCGGGGTGGAAGTCCACCGGGTCGAGGCCGCTGGCCGGGGAGCCGGCCTGGAAGCTGTACCCCGGGGCGGCGTCGTACACCGGCCAGGTGCGGGCGTCGCGCAGCAGCAGCACCGGGGCGCCCGGGTCGAGCCGCTCGGCGAGGAACCGGGCGTACGCCGCCGGCAGCGACCGCCAGCGCACCGCGAGCGAGACGGTGGCGCCGGCCAGTGCGCCGCGGCTGGCCGGGCAGTGCACCTGGCGGACGTGCACGTCCGGGTTGCCGGCAAGCAGCCGGGGGGCCAGCGCGGCGCCGTGCTCCAGGGCGGCCGCGGGGCGATCCACCGTTCCCCGGACCCAGTGCATGATCGTCTCGAACGCGGCGGGCAGCCAGGGCACGCCGAGGGCCACCGCCAGGTGCATGGCCGCGCCGTGCGGGGAGCCCAGCACGGCGCCCGGGTAGCGGCGGCGCGGGTACTGGTCGACGAGCCACCGGGCCACCCCGGCCGCGTCGAGCTCGCTCGCCTGGTCGGGGTTGAGCGCCAGCCTCCCGGCGGCCCGCGCGGCGGCGGCCCGGCGGACGGGCTCGGGCGCGCCGGCGAACCGGGCCAGCGTGCCGGGGTGCCCGAGGTCGGCGCAGTCCTCGCCGCGCAGCGCCCGGGCCGCGGCGGCGACCAGCACCCGGGCGATGCTGCCCGGGGCCACCACGCGGTCGCCGGCCAGCCCGCCCCGGTCCGCCGCGCGCTCCCCGCGCACCGTGTGCGCCGGTCCCCGCCAACCTCGTTCGCTCACCACGCGGCCCGGCTTCCCGTCCCGATGGGGTCTAAACGGGGCATCCGCCACCCCCGGGGAGCATTCCCCGCCGCCCCACAATCGTCGATCTTGCACTTGCGGCCCCGGCAAAGGGTGTGAAACACCCAAAGCAGGGGCCGCAAGTGCAAGATCGCGCGCAGGATCGGGACGGGCGGAGTCAGGCGTCGCGGGTGTCGTGGCCCCGGCCGGGGGTGGAGGCGTCGACGTAGCGCAGCACGGCGCCCACCCCGTCGGTCAGGTCCGGGGCCTCGTCGGGTCCCAGCACGGCCAGCTCCGCGTGGGTGCCGACCAGCGCCCGGACCAGGGCGGCGTCGGCGCGCACCCGGTGCGGGTCGAGCACCGACATCGCGGCCAGCTGGGCGGGGTCGGTGGCGATGTGGGTCGGCTCCGGCCCGATCCACAGCTGCTCCGTCGAGGACGGGTCGTCGACGATGAGCATCGTGTCGACCTGGTTGCGCCGCAGCGCCGAGACGACGGCGTCCAGCCCCGCGCCGACGTCCTCCTGCATCCCGAAGCGGTCCAGCGCGCTGTTGATCCGCTGGTCGGCCACCTCGGCGATGGTCTGCACGGTGACGTCGTCCATCCGCATCGGGTCGGCGCCGTCGGTTCGCGACCCGGCGTCGGTGCGGACCACCACGTCCTGCCAGCGCTCGGGAAGCTGGGCGGCGATCATCCCGGTGGCCCGGACGTCGCCGGCCACCACCAGCACCTCCGCGCCGACCTGCTCGGCCAGTTCGACGGTGGCCGCCGCGGCGTCGCCCGCGTTGTGGTGCCACGCCTCCATGGCGGCCCGCTGGTAGCGCGACTGCGACCAGCCGCCCGGGTTGACCCGGCGCAGCTGGAAGTCCTCCCGGCCCTTGACGTGCGCCTTGCGGGGCACGCCGCCGGCGCTGACCGCGACGGCGTCGGCGCCGCTCCGGTCGGCCAGGACGCGCACCCAGGCGACCTGCTCGCCGCGCTGGGCGAGCAGCGGCATCGTGTGCGGCAGCTCGGACCAGGACGCCAGGTCGCGCAGCGGCGGCGCCGACAGGTACTCGGTGAACACGGGCCGGCCCCGGGTGGCGAAGACGGCGATGCCGTAGTCGCCCGGCAGCGGGTCGTGCCGTCGGACGACCTGCTCGACGGCGTCCACGGTCGCCGCGTCGGCGCCCTGGTTGAGCAGGTCGCCCTTGAGTGCCCGCCAGCGTAGGTCCACTCCCGGTCGGGAGTCCTGGGTGTCCCGGGACGCGTCGAGGTAGACCGAGCACCACGGCCCGGGACGGTCGTAGAGCGGGCGCAGGAAGGACAGCTGCATGCTCGACCCCTTTCCAGCTCGGCCCCCCGCTTACCCGCGCCGGGGGCTTGTCACCTGGCGGGCCGCGAACGTGACGGGATTTCATTTATGTGGTTCAATCGTCGGTGCGGCTCTCATCGGTGCACGGAACCGGACTCTGGTGGTGAACATGGACGGCGACCTCGACTACCGGTGGATCGCCCACCCGACGCAGCGGATCGTCACCGGCCGGGTGGTCCGGCTCCTCGACGGCTACCCGCGCGAGCTGCGGATCGGCCAGCCGGTGCTGGTGGCCGTGGTGACCGCGGCCGCCGTGATGGGGCTGCTGCTGCTGGCGGCGCGCGCCCTGCTGCCCACCGGCGGGGCCGGTGCCCGGCGCAGCTGGAAGGAGCTGCGCAAGGGGCCCGAGTTCCTGGTGACGCCGATGCGGCTGCGCGACTCCGACAACCGGCTCTGCGAGGTCGAGCTGCACGGGCACCTGCCGCAGAGTGCGCTGCACCCGTCCGACTGGGTGCAGGTCACGCTCCGGCCGCAGGACCCGGACCTGCCGCCCCGCGTCGAGCGGATCGTCAACCTGACCACCGGGCAGCTGCTGCGGCCGCGCCACATCACCCTGTGGAGCCACCTCGGCCCGCCCCTGCTCATCCAGGCCACGCTGGGCGCGCTGCTGACCCTCGCGGCCGCCGCGCTGATCGTGCTCGCCTGACTCCCCGTCGGCGGGCGGCGGGGTTTCCGACGCGGCGGCGGCGGGCATCGTGGGAGGCGTGTTCGACGGGTTCGCGCTGGAGGAGATCGACGTCGGCGAGGTCCGGCTGCGGGTACGCCACGGCGGGTCCGGGCCGCCGGTGGTGCTGCTGCACGGGCACCCGCGTACCCACGCGACCTGGCACCGGGTCGCGCCACTGCTGGCGCGGGAGCACACGGTCATCTGCCCCGACCTGCGCGGCTACGGCGGCTCGTCGAAGCCGCCGGGCGACCCCGGGCACACCACGTACGCGAAACGGGCGATGGCCCGCGACGCGGTCGGCCTGCTCGACGCGCTGGGGCACGACCGGGCGGCGGTGGTCGGCCACGACCGGGGCTGCTACGCGGCGATGCGGACGGCGCTGGACCACCCGGACCGGGTGAGCCGGCTCGGGGTGCTCGACGGGGTGCCGATCGGCGAGGCCCTGGCCCGCGCCGACGCCCGGTTCGCCGCGCGCTGGTGGCACTGGTTCTTCCTCGGCCAGTCCGACAAGCCCGCGGAGCGGGTGATCAACGTCGATCCCGACGCCTGGTACGGCGGGTCGCCGGCCGGGATGGGCGAGGAGGCGTACGCCGACTACCGCCGGGCGATCCACGACCCGGCCACCGTGCACGCGATGTGCGAGGACTACCGCGCCGGGCTGGGCCCGGACCGGGCGGCGGACGACGCCGACCGGGCCGCGGGGCGGCGGATCGGCTGCCCGGTGCTGTTCTGCTGGTCGGAGCGGGACGACATGGTCGACTTGTACGGCGACCCGGCGGCGATCTGGCGGGACTGGGCCGACGACGTGCGGACCGCGTCGATCGACTCCGGGCACCACATGGCCGAGGAGGCCCCGGAGCAGCTCGCCGCCGTGCTGGCGGCGTTCCTGGCCGCCTGAGCTCAGCCCACCGGGGTCAGCGGGCGGGCCGGCTCCGGCGCCGTCCGCAGCATCCCCCGGCGCCGGGCCCAGCGCTCGAAGAACAGGGTGGCGAACGGCGGGACGGCGCAGACCAGCGCCCCGAGCACGGGCAGCGGGCGCCACCGGTGCAGCCGGGCGACCACGAGCACCAGGGCGACGTACGCGACGAACAGCCCGCCGTGGATCGGCCCGAAGATCTTCACGCCGATCTCGTTGGCCGGCGGGCCGTACTTGACCGCCATGCCGGCCAGCAGCGCCAGCCACGATCCCGCCTCGGCGATCGCCGCCGCGACGAACAGCTTGGTCAACTTTTCCCGCATGCCACTCCCCCACCGGTCGCCCGGCCATGCTATCCGCCGGGTCCGGCACGCCGGGCGCGTACGGACGGGGCCGCGACAGGGATCACCTGGGCCGTATCCGGGTACGTAGAGACGTCTTCGGGTCTTCCTTGACCAGCCCCGGCGTGCGAGGTTAGAGATACCAACGGTGACAGGGTGGTGACCATGGGCCAGGACGTCGGCGTGCGGACCTTCAGTCGCGAGGATCGGGCCCGGTACCGGGAGAAGGTTCGACGGTGCCTGGACGTCTTCGCCGAGATGCTGCGGGAGTCCCGCTTCGACGTCGAACGCCCGATGACCGGGCTGGAGATCGAGCTGAACCTCGTCGACGAGGACTCGATGCCGGCGATGCGCAACGCCGACGTGCTGACCGCGATCGCCGACCCGAGCTTCCAGACCGAGCTGGGGCAGTTCAACGTCGAGATCAACGTAACGCCGCGCCGGCTGGCCGGCACCGGCACGGCCGAGTTCGAGGAGCACGTCCGGGCCAGCCTGAACGCCGCGGAGGCGAAGGCCCAGGACGTCGGCGCGCACATGGTGATGATCGGCATCCTGCCGACCCTGCGCCCGGAGCACCTGACCGCCGCCGCCCTGTCGGCCAACCCCCGCTACGAGCTGCTCAACGAGCAGATCTTCGCCGCCCGGGGCGAGGACCTGCGAATCTCGATCAGCGGCGTCGAGCGGCTGGCCGTCACCGCCGACACCATCACCCCGGAGGCGGCCTGCACCAGCACGCAGTTCCACCTCCAGGTCAGTCCCGCCCAGTTCGCCGACTACTGGAACGCCGCCCAGGCGATCGCCGGCGTCCAGGTCGCCCTGGGCGCCAACTCGCCGCTGTTCTTCGGCCGCGAGCTGTGGCGGGAGACGCGGATACCGCTGTTCCAGCAGGCCACCGACACCCGGCCGGAGGAGATCAAGGCCCAGGGCGTACGCCCCCGGGTCTGGTTCGGGGAGCGGTGGATCACCACCGTGTTCGACCTGTTCGAGGAGAACGTCCGGTACTTCCCGGCGCTGCTGCCGGTCTGCGACCCGGAGGACCCGGCGGAGGCCCTGGCCCGCGGGGACGTGCCGAAGCTCGCCGAGCTGCGGCTGCACAACGGCACCGTCTACCGCTGGAACCGCCCGGTGTACGACGTGCTGAGGGCCGCCCGCACCTGCGGGTGGAGAACCGGGTGCTGCCCGCCGGCCCGACGGTGCTCGACACGATCGCCAACGGCGCCTTCTACTTCGGGCTGGTCCGGGCCCTGGCCGAGTCGGACCGGCCGCTGTGGTCGCAGATGTCGTTCAGCGCCGCCGAGGAGAACTTCACCAGCTGCGCCCGGTACGGCATCGACGCCCAGGTGTTCTGGCCGGGCCTGGGATACCTGCCGGTCACCGAACTGGTGCTGCGCCGGCTGCTGCCGCTGGCCCACCACGGACTGGACCGTTGGGGCCTGGACCCGGCCGAGCGGGACCGACTGCTCGGCATCGTCGAGCACCGCTGCCTGACCGGCCGCAACGGCGCGACCTGGCAGGTGGAGACCCTGCACCGGCTGGAGTCGGCCGACCACCTGGACCGGCCCGAGGCGCTGCGCGAGGTGGTGCGGCACTACGTCGCCCTCATGCACAGCAACCGCCCCGTGCACGAGTGGCCGATCCCCTGACGGGCACAGCCGACGGTCCGGGTCAACCAGGCAGGAAGCGCGCAGGCGGGGCATCTCCACAGACAGGCGAACGAAGGGTGCATGTCCACCAGCCCATAGACGCACTCCAAAAGCGTTCCTAGTAGTGCTTTGTTACGTTCGCGGCGTGTCGCGTAGCTGCCGATTGTGGTTGGTGTTTGGCTTGGTGGTGTGACTCCGGAGCAGGTCGAGAAGGTGCGTCCGCGGCTGGTCGAGTTCACCGCGGCGATGTTGGATGGTGCGGTTCGGCGTTCGGATCAGCGGGTCAAGGGCGAGTTGTACATGCGTGGCCTGCTCACCGATGGGGCGCGGAAGTCGATGCAGCCGATGGCGGAACGCCTCGGCGTCGATCATCAGCAGTTGCAGCAGTTCATCACGTCCTCGACGTGGGACTACACGGCGGTGCGGGCGAACGTGGCACGGTGGGCGGTCGACGCGATCGACCCGGCCGCGTACGTGATCGACGACTCGGGCTTCCCGAAGGACGGCACCGCCTCGCCGTGTGTGGCCCGCCAGTACTCGGGCACCCTGGGCAAGACCGGCAACTGTCAGATCGGGGTAAGCGTCCAGGCGGTCACCGACACCGCGTCGGTGGCCGCGAACTGGCGGTTGTTCTGTCCGCGATCGTGGGACGACACCATGGTCGCCGATCCCGACCGGGCCGCGGCGGTGCGGGCTCGGCGGGGCCGGGCCCGCCTGCCCGACGATGTGCGGCACCGGGAGAAATGGCGCCTCGCGCTGGACATGCTCGACCAGATGATCGACCTGTGGGGGCTGCCGAGACTGCCGGTGGCCGCGGACTCCGGCTACGGCGACTGCACCCTGTTCCGGCTCGGCCTGGCCGAACGTGGCCTGCGCTACGTGGTCCAGGTCGACCCGACCGCCACCGCCCACCCCGCCGACGCGGTCCCGGTCACCGCGGCCTACTCCGGACGGGGCCGCCCACCCCGCCCGGCCTACCCCGACCCGCCGGTCACCCTCAAGGACCTGGTCCTGGCCGCGGGCCGCGGCACCGCACGGCAGGTCACCTGGCGGCGCGGCAGCCGGCGCAGCACAACGAACCCGACCGCGGCGATGCGTTCGCACTTCCTACGGCTACGCATCCGCCCCGCGAACCGGGACATCCCCCGCGGCGGCGACGGCAGCCTGCCCGAATACTGGTTGATCGCCGAATGGCCACCCGGCGCCGACGAGCCAGTCAAGTACTGGCTGTCCAACATGCAGCCACGCACATCACTCAAGACACTGGTCCGACTCGGAAAGATCCGCTGGCGGGTCGAACACGACTACCGCGAACTCAAGGCAGGCCTGGGCATCGACCACTTCGAAGGCCGCAGCTTCACCGGCTGGCATCGCCACGTCACCCTCACCGTGCTCGCCCAAGCCTTCTGCACCCTGCTACGCCTGGACCCAGAAGCGGATGCGCCGGCCTGACCCTCTACGCCGTAGTACGCGAGCTACAACAACTGCTCGTCGTCATGGCCGGCGCTTGCCACACCTGCAACCGCCCATTCGACGACACAACCTAACAAAGCACTACTAGATCATCCACCTGCCAGGCATCCGTGGCGGGATGCGACACGGGGCGACAGCGAAGTCGGACCGCAAGTCGGTATTCCTCCCTTGTTCACGATAAGTGAGCGTGTAAGGCGTACTCGGTGAGGCTTCGTACGGCACACCCGGCCGCTCGAGAGCCAACCCATCCCTGAAGAAGGAGGCACCACACGTGCGCACCCCGCTTCTCCTCCGGCTCGCCGCAGCCGTCGTCCTGGCCGGCGCCAGCCTCGTCGTCGCGGCCCCCGCGCAGGCCGCCACGCCCGAACCCGCCGTCCCCGCCGACCAGGGCACCCAGCCGAAGGTGACCTACACGGCCACTACCAGCCCGGAGGCGCAGAAGGCCGGCCTGAAACTGATCGTCAACGAGGACGGCCGCTGGCAGGTACAGCAGGCCCAGAAGCCCGGCGGGGCCGGCACCTTGGCCTACCCGATCTCGTACTGCACCGGCAACTTCACCGGGCCGCGCATGATCTCGACCTGGACGCTGGACTTCGGCGGCGAGCAGACCTGCGACAACTACCGGGACTGGCCGCATCGGATCATCGTCACGCTGGAGTCGACCTGCTCCGACTGGTGGTGCGTCGTCTTCCAGGAGGAGGGGTCCATCGACTCCGGTTGGCGCAGCCAACGGGTGGCGTCGGCCTACGGCGGTCTCGGCTGCGACAACCTTGACCGCCGTAAGTACCGCAACACCGTCGACGTCTACGCCCGAGGCGTCTACATCGGCGGGGCGGTGGGCACCTACGAGCCGGTGCTGTCCTGCTCGATGTGACCAGGCCAGGGCCGGTGGATGGATAGGGTGACCGCCATGCAGATTCCCACACCGCGGCTGCTCGCCCCGCCGGCCCTGCTCGGCCGGGTCGCCGGCATCGCCCTGCTGCACTGGGGTGTGGTCGACGGGCCGAATGGGCTGTCGCTGGTGGTCGAGGTGATCGACGAAGAGCAGACCGGGGCCCTCCAGGAAGGGGCATGGAAGGACCCCGGCATCGACACGGTGGTCATCACCGCCACCGGCCGCGACGGCGAGCCGGTGCCGGCGAAGGACGTCATGCGGTCCGGCGGTCGGGGCTTCCAGCGGTGGACGGCCAGCTTCCAACGCCACGGCGGCCCGGTCCGGACCGACCCGGCCGCCCCGCTGACCGTCACCGCCCGTCCGCTCGACCTGACCCGGACCATCGACCTCACCCAGTCCCCCGGGTAGGCGGTGACCAGACGGCGACCCCGAACGGGCGGGGTCGCCGTCGTCACACATCCGCTACACGACACGCACGGCCCGTCCACCCCGCCAGGCCTTCCGACCATGACCATCGAAACTGCTCGAGCGCCGACCGCGTCTGCCATCCACCAAGTTCCGCCGCTGCGGCATCGGTCTCGCCTACCAGGTCGGCCGCACTCTTTCGCAGCTCGTCGCGCAGTTCATTGGCAACCGTGCTGCCCTGGCCAGCACCGCCGGCTCGACGCGAAGTTCCACCACCGAGCGCCCTCCCCCGAAGTGTCGCGAGCCCACAGTAATCGCGCCAGCTCGTAGAGCATCAGGATTCTGGCCTCACCTACCGCCAGGAGACATCGTGAGCAACGGCCACCAACAATGCTTCGCCGTCGGCTCGGACCTACCGCGCTGCTGCCTCACCCGCCGCTCGGGTCGGGTACAGCTATGCGATGTCCAGCCGCTCCGGCAACCAAAAGAAGGGTGGCGGCTTGCCAGCGTCAAGGCCATGCTGAACGCACAACCTACAGATCGCAACCCAACATGTGATGGCATTCTTGCAAAGAGGAGGATTGCGTGGCTCGCCACGCGGAAACGGTGATCACGCCGAACGCCCAGCTGAGAAATGCCCGCGCTCGCACGCCGTCGCCTAACAGGCCGGGGCAGTCCTTGTCCCGCGCCGAGCTGGCAGATGCGGTCAACGCCGAGTTGGCGCGAGCCTTCCCTGGCCGCGACGTCGCTGCGCATTACGTTGACTTCCGGTGGGTGGGCAAGCTGGAACGAGGGGAACACCGCTGGCCGAGTGCGCAGCGCCGAGCTGCCTTACGTAGGGTCTTCGGCGTCGAAAGCGATGAAAGGCTCGGCCTCTACAGCCCCCGACGGAACGGTGCTCTCACCTCGGTGGCGGAAAGCGAAACGCTGTCGCATGCACCGGCAGACTCAGCTGACCATGCGTTAGTTTCGGGGCGGGGGGCTACGTCAAGCGACGTGGCCCATGACCGGGCTGCTTGGTTGCCTGAAGCCGCAGCTGACGACACGACTATCGTGACGGTGGTGATCGAGGGACGAGCGCGGCAGGTTCGGCTCGGCCGCCGCGCGCTATTGCAGGCGGTGTCTGGCAGCCTGGTGGCGCCGTTTGTTGGTGTGGATGCTGCGCTCGGGGCGGACACGGCTTACGTCGATCCTGCGCTCGTCGAGCACTTTGCGATGCTGCGGTCCGTTCTCGTCGAATCTGACAACCGTGTTGGCGCTGCGGCGATCCTGCCGACGGCTCGGCAGCAAATCGGCCACATCGCTGGTTTCCGTGCAGCCGCCCGGGGCGACCTGCACGACGCGTTCCTGCGCACCGAGGAACGGTGGGCAGAGTTCGCTGGCTGGCTCAGCGACGACCTGGGTGACCGCGTCGCTGGTGACTGGTGGCTCGCGCAGGCGCTGACCATGGCGCAGGAAGCTGGCGACGCGGAGTTCACCACTTACGTGTTCGCCCGTATGGCGCAACGCGCGGCCGAGGCCACCGACCGGGACCGGGTGCTCGGACTCGCCCGCGCGGCCGGGTGCAGCGGCAACGGCCGGGGCCAGGTCCGGGCGTTCGTGGCGCTGCAAAGCGCGCACGGCCACGCCATCGCGGGTAACACCGCCGGATTCCAAGCTGCGGTCGACGACGCGCATCACCTTGTCGCGGGTGCCGTCGATGACGGCGGCAGCCTCGGCTCTTTCTGCACCACTGCATACGTATGGGCGCAGGAAGGCGACGGGTGGCACCGGCTGGGGCGCCCACGCGCCGCTGTCGGGTGCTTCAACCGGGCTCTCGACGCGTGGCCGGATTCCTACCGGCGGGAGCGGGGCTTGTACCTGGCACGAACTGCTGCCGCGTACGCCGCTGCTGGTGAGCCCGGGCGCGCCGCTGCCGCTGCCCTCGCAGCTCTCGAACTGGGCCGCCTCACCCGGTCGGCGCGCACTACGCGTGAAGTCACTGCCGTCGGCAGCCAGCTCACGGCCGTGTTCCCCACGGAGTCCGGCGTGGCGGACCTGCGCGCCGCGCTCGCCGCGTCCCCGCAGCCAACATGACCAACCAGAGAGATCCCAACGGCGTCGTTGACGTCGCCTTCGTCGGGCGGGCCAACATCGACCTGACCGTCCAAGTCCCCCGTCGAGCCAGCCCGGGACGCACTAGCTTCGCCTCGTCCTTAACGGCCAGTCCCGGCGGCAAGAGCCTCAACCAAGCCATCGCCGCAGCCCGCCGCGGAGGACGCTCCTGTCTCATCGCCAACGTCGGCGACGACAGCTGGGGTCACCAGGTCGCGGCGGCGCTGACCGGCGCGGGCGTCGACACCCGCCACGTCACGCTCCTCCCACAGACGACCACCGGGGCGGCGATCATCGAAGTCACGCCCGACGGCGAAAGCTACATCACGCTTGCCCTATCACCCGCGACGGAACTCACCACCGACGACATCCGGCGCGCCACCGACGGCCTCGATGCACAAGCCGTAGTTGTTCAGCTCGACCTGCCACCCCAACCGGTCACCGCGCTGCTAAACCGACGGCCCGCCCCGATCATCATCGGCAACCTCGTACCCCACCGGGAGCTCGACAACGCCCTGCTGCGGCACCTCGACGTTCTGGTGGTCAACCAACACGAGGCCGCTGCCATCCTAAACACAACCACCGACGACCCGCTCACCGCAGCCGCCGAGCTACGGCAACTCGGACCCAGTACCGTCGTGGTCACCGCCGGAGGGCACGGCGCCGCCTACATCGACTCCCACGGGGCCGGGTCAGTGCCGGCACCGGCCGTATCGGTGGTCGACACCACCGGAGCCGGTGACGCCTTCCTCGGCTCCCTCGCCCTCGACCTGGCACGAGGCATCCCACTGCCTGACGTCGTTACCACCGCCGTCCACGTCGGGGCCCAAGCTGTACGGCACGCTGGCGCTCAGGCCTCGTAAGCCAAAGAGCTAGCCCGTCGAAGCGCACGTGAGCGGGCCGTGCCAGCGCTGTCAGCATGGCCCGCGGCGGGAGCACGCCGACCGGCGCCCATGCCGAAAAATGCGATTATTGCCGCGGCGTGTACATGATCACGGCGATGCCGATCAGATTGTAAGTATGGATGATGGCCGTGGTCCGAAGCTGGCGCCGCTGGAGTTGACCGCCGAGGAACGGGAGGCGCTACGGGGGCTGGCGCGGCGGCCGAAGACGGCGCAGGCGTTGGCGGTGCGGGCGCGGATCGTTCTCGCCTGCGCGGAGGGCCTGTCCAACAGCGAGGTGTCGCGTCGGCTTGCTGTGTCGCTACCGACGGTCGGCAAGTGGCGTAAGCGGTTCGTGGCCGATCGGGTGGACGGGCTGCGCGACGAACCGCGTCCGGGCGCGCGCCACGGAAGATCGGCGACGCCCAGGTCGAGGCGGTGATCACGAAGACCCTCGAAGAGCCGCCACCCAATCAGGACAGTCATTGGTCGACCCGGTCGATGGCCGCGGCGGTGGGGCTGAACCAGACCGCGGTGTCGCGGATCTGGCGGGCGTTCGGCCTCAAACCGCACCAGGTTCAGAGTTGGAAGCAGTCGACCGACCCGCTGTTCATCGACAAGGTCCGCGACATCGTCGGGTTGTACCTGGACCCGCCGGAGGCCGCCATGGTCCTCGCCGTGGACGAGAAGTCGCAGATCCAGGCCCCGGATCGGACCGCGCCGATGCTGCCGATGATGCCCGGTGTCCCGGGCCGGGTGACCCACGACTACGTCCGCCACGGCACCACTAGCTAGGAGACCCGCTCGCCGCGCAACTCGGCGACCGCCACCTTCGCCGCCTGCGCGATCAGCGCGTCGTCGTACGAGGCGTCCTTGTCGTCCCGCCGGGACAGCACGGCGAGCACGATCGGGTCGCCGCCGGTCGGCCACACGACGGCGATGTCGTTGCGGGTGCCGTACCCCCCGGTGCCGCTCTTGTCGGCGACCTCCCACCCGGCGGGCACCCCGGCCCGGATCAACGTCGCCCCGGTCGCGTTGCCCTTGAGCCAGTCCACCAGCACGGCGCGGTCCTCCGCGGAGAGGGCGTCGCCGAGCGCGTACGCCCGCAGGTCCGTCGCCAGGGCCCGCGCCGTGCTGGTGTCCCGGACGTCGCCCGGGGTGGCCGCGTTGAGGTCGGGCTCGACACGCGCGACCTCGGTGACCCGGTCGCCGATGCCGCGCAGCGCCCGCTCCAGCCCCTCCGGCCCGCCGAGCCGGGCCAGCAGCAGGTTGCCGGCGGTGTTGTCGCTGTACCGCACCGCCGCGTCGGCCAGCGCGCGCAGCGTCATGCCGTCCGCGACGTGCTTGCCGGTGACCGGCGAGTACGGCACCAGGTCGCTCATCTTGTAGCGCACGACCTCGTCGAGCTGCGCCGACGACGTCTCGTCCAGCACGGCCGCGGCGGCGAGGGCCTTGATCGTGGAGGCGTAGGCGAAGCGCTCGTCGGGGCGGTACGCGACGGTGCGGCCCGATCCCGTGTCCACGGCGTACACGCCGAGCCGGGCGCCGAAGCGGGCCTCCAGGCGGCCGAAGCCCGGGTCCGGCGAGCCCGTCGCGGCCGGGCCCCCGGACGCGTCGGCGGTGGAGGCCGGTGGCGCGGGAGCCGACGGGGTCGGGGTGTCGGTGGACGTGCAGGCGGCGGGCGCGGCGAGCGCCAGGGCGGCGCAGGCCGAGGCGGCGCGGCGCCGGACAGAGAACGTCATCCCCGTGGTTCCCTCCGTGAAACGCTCCCAGCGGAAGCGTGTCGACAGGGTCACCGTACGCGCACACCGGCGACACCACGGGGCGGATGACCCCGAACAGGCGGACGGGGGGGACGCCGCCCCCGTCAGAGGGCGACGACGGCGGCCGTCTCCGCCGGCAACTCCAGTCCGTCGCGCATCACCGTGACCCCGGTGCCGGTGGTCAGCAGCACGCTGCGCACCACCCCGGGCAGGTTGACCCGCTGGGGCTTGCCGGCGAGGTTCGCCACCACGAGGCACTCGCCCCGCCGCACGAGCAGGAACTGGTCGCCGTGGCGGACGTCGACGGCGTGCAGCCGGGGGTCGGACAGGTCCGGCCGGCTCTTGCGCAGCGCGATCAGCCGCCGGTAGAAGTCGTACGTCCGGCGGTGTTCGGGCTTGTCCAGCTCGGCCCAGTCGAGCCGGGAACGCAGGAACGTCTGCCGGTCCTGCGGGTCCGGCACCTTCCCCGCCGGCCAGCCGTGGGCGGCGAACTCACGCCGCCGGCCGGCGGCCACCGCCGTCGCCAGCTCCGGCTCGGGGTGGCTGGTGAAGAACTGCCAGGGGGTGCTGGCCGCCCACTCCTCGCCCATGAACAGCATCGGCGTGAACGGGGCGGTGAGCAGCAGCGTCGCCCCCACCCGCAGCAGCCCCGGGGACAGCGTGGCGGAGAGCCGGTCGCCGGCGGCCCGGTTGCCGACCTGGTCGTGGTTCTGCAGGTACGCCACGAAGCGGTGCCCCGGCACCCGCTGCCGGTCGACCGGGCGGCCGTGGCTGCGGTTGCGGAAGCTGGACCAGGTGCCGGCGTGGAAGTAGCCGCCGGTGAGCACGTCGGCCAGGCTCTCCAGCGAGCCGAAGTCGCCGTAGTAGCCCTGCCGCTCCCCGGTGAGCAGGGTGTGCAGGGCGTGGTGGGCGTCGTCGTTCCACTGGGCGTGCAGGCCGTACCCGCCGGCCTCGCGGGGGGTGATCAGCCGGGGGTCGTTGAGGTCGGACTCGGCGATCAGCGACAGCGGCCGGCCCAGGTGGGTCGACAGCGACTCCACCTCGATCGCCAGCTCCTCCAGCAGGTGGGTGGCCCGAGTGTCCGGCATCGCGTGGACGGCGTCCAGCCGCAGGCCGTCGACGTGGTAGTCGCGCAGCCACATCCGCACGCTGTCGACGACGTAGCGGCGCACCTCGTCCGACTGCGGGCCGTCGAGGTTGACCGCCCGGCCCCAGGGGTTGCTCCGCTCGCTGAGGTAGGGGCCGAACGTCGGCGCGTAGGCCCCGGAGGGCCCGAAATGGTTGTAGACGACGTCGAGGATCACCCCCAGGCCCTTGGCGTGGGCCGCGTCGACGAGGCGCTTCAGCCCGTCGGGCCCGCCGTACGGCTCGTGCGGGGCGTACCAGCAGACGCCGTCGTAGCCCCAGTTGTGCTCGCCGTTGAAGGCGTTGACCGGCAGCAGCTCGACCATGTCGACGCCGAGGTCGACGAGGTGGTCGAGGCGGTCGATCGCCGCGTCGAAGGTGCCCTCCGGGGTGAACGTGCCGACGTGCAGCTCGTACAGGACGCTGCCGGGCAGCTGGCGGCCGGTCCAGGCGGCGTCGGTCCAGTCGAAGGCGCCGTGGTCGTAGAGCCGGCTCGGGCCGTGCACCCCCGCCGGCTGCCAGGCCGAACGGGGATCGGGCAGCGCCCGGTCGGAGTCGTCGAGGACGAAGGCGTAGTCGGTGCCGGGGCCCGCGCCGGGCACCTCCGCCCGCCACCAGCCGCCCGGCACGGAGATCATCTCGCGGTCGCGCCCGCCGGGCAGGCGCAGCCGGACGCGGGCGGCTTCGGGCGCCCACACCGTGAACTCGGTCATCGTGCCTCCACGGACTCGGCGGGCGCCAGCAGCGCGACGGGGAAGGTGGCCAGGAGGTCGGAAAGCAGCAGCTCACCGCCACTGTAGACCCGTCCGGTGAACACGTCAGCAACCTCGTTGCCGGGAAGTGACAGGACGGTGTCGCGCCAGCCGCCGGCGCGGGCCAGCCCCAGCGGCAGCCGGGTGGCCACGGCGAGCGCCCCGCCCCGGTCGAAGGCGACGGCGTGCGGGGCGGCCGGCCCCCGCGCCGGCACCGGCCGGTAGCCGGCGAACAGCTCCGGGCGGGTCCGCCGCAGCCGCAGGGTGCGGGAGACCACGAGCAGCTTCGCCGCGCCCGTGGCGTCCACCGACGGCCGCCAGCCGGCGTCGAGCCGGGCCAGCAGGTCCCGGCGTACGGCGAAGTCGACCGGGCGGCGGTTGTCCGGGTCGACCAGGGAGTTGTCCCACAGCTCGGTGCCCTGGTAGGTGTCGGGCACCCCGGGCATGGCGAGCTGGACGAGCTTCTGGCTGAGGGAGTTGGACCAGCCGGGCGGGGTGATCTCGGCGGCGAACGCGGTCAGCTCGGCGTGCAGCGCGGCGTCGTCGTACAGGCGGTCGACCACGGCGTGCAGCGCCCCCTCGAAGCCGGGGTCGGGGTCGACCCAGCTCGTGGCAACGGACGCCTCGCGGGCGGCCTTCTCGACGTACGCGTGCAGCCGCTCGCGTTCGATCGGCCAGGCGCCGACGGCGGTCTGCCAGAGCAGGTGGGCGAAGGCCGGGTCGGGCAGCGGCGCCGCCGCCGTCCACCGGGCCACCAGCTCCGCCCAACGCCGCGGCAGCTCGGCCAGGACGGCGAGCCGGGCCCGCACGTCCTCGCCGCGCTTGGTGTCGTGGGTGGACAGGGTGGTCATCGCCGCCGGCCAGCGGGCCGCCCGGGTGGCGGCGAACCGGTGGAACTCGGCCGGCGGGGTGCCGAAGTGGGCGGGGCTGCCGCCGACCTCGTTGAGCGCCACGAACCGGCTCCACCGGTAGTAGGCGGTGTCCTCGACGCCCTTGGCCATCACCGCGCCGGACAGCTGCGGAAACCGCCAGGCCAGCTCGTCGCGCGGGTCGCGCAGCCGCCGGGTGAGGGCGTCGAGGGCGGCGGCCAGGTCGGGGCGGCGCCGGCCGGCCTCGGCGCGGGCGGCGGCGAGGTGACCGTCCTCGTGCGGCGGGTAGCTCCGGTAGACGGGGAAGCAGGCGGCCAGCTCGGCGAGCGCGGCGCGGGCCGCGGCCGGGTCCACCTCGGGGGCGAGGGCGGCCAGCCGGGTCAGCTCGGCGGCGAGCAGCCGGGTGGCCGCCGCCAGCTTGGTGTCGTGGGTGAGGTCCGGCCAGGAGGTGCGCCGCCCGGTCAGCGTCGCGTCCAGCGCGGTGAAGTCCGCCTCCGCGTTGGGGTCGACGAAGAGCCCGCTCACCGCGGCGAGGGCCTCGTAGCCGGTGGTGCCGTCCACCGGCCAGTCCGGTAGGTCCTCGCCGTACTCCAGGATCTTCTCGACGACGAGCCAGGCGCCGGGGGCGGCCGCGCGCAGCCGGGCCAGGTAGCCGGCGGGGTCGCGCAGCCCGTCGGGGTGGTCGACGCGGATGCCGTCGACCTCGCCGGCCGCCGCCCAGCGCAGCACCTCCGCGTGGGTGGCGGCGAAGACCTGCGGGTCCTCCACCCGCAGCCCGGCCAGGTCGGAGATGGCGAAGAACCGGCGGTACGTCAGCTCGCGGTCGCCGCGCCGCCAGGAGACCAGCTCGTAGTGCTGCCGGTCGTGCACCTCGCGGGGGCCGCCGTCGCCGGTGCCGTCGGCGATCGGGAAGCGGTGCTCGTGGTAGCGCAGCTCCCCGTCGACGATCGTGAGGTCGTCGAGGGCGTCCGGGGTGTCGGCGAGCACGGGCAGCAGCAGCCGGCCCCGGTCCCAGTCGATGTCGAACCAGCCCGCGTGCGCCGAGGCGCGGCCCCGGCGCAGCACGTCCCACCAGGCGGGGTTGGCGGCCGGCCGGGCGACGCCGGCGTGGTTGGGCACGATGTCGACGACCAGGCCGAGGCCGGCGGCGCGCAGCGCGGCGACCAGCCGGCGGCGGCCGGGCTCGCCGCCCAGCTCGGGGTTGACCGCCCGGTGGTCGACCACGTCGTAGCCGTGCTCGGAGCCGGGGGCGGCGGTGAGCAGCGGCGCGCTGTAGAGGTGGGTGACGCCGAGGTCGGCGAGGTAGCCGGCCAGGTCGGCGGAGGCGGCCAGGTCGAACCCGGGGCGGACCTGCACGCGGTACGTGGCGCCGACCGGCGGGGCCGGCTCGGCGGGGCGGGCGCCGGAGGGCATGGTCAGGCCGTCCTCTCCAGGACCACCAGGGAGCGGTCCGGGACGTGGATGCTGCCGCCCGCCTCGACGAGGGTCGGTTTCTCCGGGTCGGGATCGGCGGTGCTGATCACCAGCTCCCACCGCCGGCCGAACTCCTCCCCGGGCAGGGTGAACTCCAGCGCCGCGTCGTGGGCGTTGAAGCAGAGCAGGAACGAGTCGTCCCGGTGGCGCTGGCCGTACGGGCCGCGCTCGCGGATGCCGTCGCCGTTGACGAACAGCGCCACCGAACGGCCGAAGTCGTTGCCCCAGTCCTCGCCGGTCATCTCCCGGCCGTCCGGGGTGTACCAGGCCAGGTCGGGCAGGCCCGAGCCGGCCGCCCGGCCGCCCACCGGCAGGCCGGTGAAGAACCGGCGGCGGCGGAACACCTGGTGCCGGCTGCGGAACGCGACCAGCCGCCGGACGAACTCCAGCAGCGACTCGTCGGTCCGCGCCCAGTCGACCCAGGCCAGCTCGCTGTCCTGGCAGTAGGCGTTGTTGTTGCCGCGCTGGGTGCGGCCCAACTCGTCGCCGTGGCCGATCATCGGCACGCCCTGGGACAGCAGCAGGGTGGCCAGGAAGTTGCGCCGCTGCCGCGCCCGCAGGGCCAGCACGCCGGGGTCGTCGGTCTCCCCCTCGACGCCGCAGTTCCACGACCGGTTGTGGCTCTCGCCGTCCCGGTTCTCCTCGCCGTTGGCCTCGTTGTGCTTGTCGTCGTACGACACCAGGTCGGTCAGCGTGAAGCCGTCGTGGCAGGTGACGAAGTTGATGCTGTGGAAGGGGCGGCGGCCGTCGTCCTGGTAGAGGTCGGCGGAGCCGGAGATCCGGGAGGCGAACTCGGCGAGGGTGGCGGGCTCGCCGCGCCAGAAGTCCCGCACGGTGTCGCGGTACTTGCCGTTCCACTCGGTCCACATCGGCGGGAAGTTGCCCACCTGGTAGCCGCCGGGCCCGACGTCCCACGGCTCGGCGATCAGCTTCACCTGGCTGACCACCGGGTCCTGCTGGACCACCTCGAAGAACGTGGAGAGGCGGTCGACCTCGTAGAACTCGCGGGCCAGGGTCGCGGCGAGGTCGAAGCGGAACCCGTCGACGTGCATCTCCTGCACCCAGTAGCGCAGCGAGTCCATGATCAGCTGAAGCGAGTGCGGGCTGCGCACGTTGAGGCTGTTGCCGGTGCCGGTGTAGTCGACGAAGCAGCGCCGGTCGTCCTCGGAGAGCCGGTAGTAGCTGGGGTTGTCGACCCCCTTGAAGCTGAGCGTCGGGCCGAGGTGGTTGCCCTCGGCGGTGTGGTTGTAGACCACGTCGAGGATGACCTCGATGCCGGCGGCGTGCAGCGCCCGTACCATGCCGCGGAACTCCTGCACCTGCTGGCCGAGGCGGCCGGTGGCGGAGTAGCCGTGGTGCGGGGCGAAGAAGCCGATCGAGTTGTAGCCCCAGTAGTTGCGCAGCCCCAGGTCGGCCAGCCGGTGGTCGTGCACGAACTGGTGCACCGGCATCAGCTCGATCGCGGTGACCCCGAGCCGGGTCAGGTGCTCGATCATCGGCGGCGAGGCGATGGCCGCGTACGTGCCGCGCAACTCCTCGGGGATGCCGGGGTGGCGCATGGTCAGGCCGCGCACGTGCGCCTCGTAGATCACCGAGTGGTGGTACGGGGTGCGCGGCGGCCGGTCGTTGCCCCAGTCGAAGTACGGGTTCACCACGACGGACCTCGGCACGTACGGGGCCGAGTCGATCTCCGACATCCGGTCCGGGTCGCCCAGGTCGTAGTCGTAGACGGCCGGATGCCACTCGACGTCCCCGTCGACCGCCTTCGCGTACGGGTCGAGCAGCAGCTTGTGCGGGTTGCAGCGCAGCCCCTCGGCCGGGGCGTACGGGCCGTGCACGCGGTAGCCGTACCGCTGCCCCGGCTCGACGCCCGGCAGGTACGCGTGCCAGACGTAGGCGTCGACCTCGCGCAGCTCGATCCGGCGCTCGGCGGCGGCGTCCCCGCCGTCGAACAGGCACAGCTCGACCCGCTCGGCCACCTGTGAGAAGATCGCGAAGTTGGTGCCCATCCCGTCGTAGGTCGCCCCGAGGGGATACCGCTCGCCCGGCCAGACCTGCATGTTGCTCCTTCGCGCGATGAGGAGCGCCCGGACGGGGGCCGCCGGCGCGCACGCCGCTATTGCCCAGCCGACCGTCGGCCCAATCCACCCGTTCGGACCATCACCAGATCCGCCCACCTGACCCCGATCGGATGTTCGGGTGTCTTCGGCCACGGGCGGCTCCCTCGAGATGCGTTTCCGCCCCGGATGCCCTTTCCTTGATGCGGGCGTCCGCGCCCGGCCCACCCGGCCCTCGGTCGTCCCCACCGTTTCCCGTTACCGCCGCCGCTGCTGTCGGCGCGCCCCACCCTGCATGGACGGAGTTTGATGTGAGCACCCCGCGGTCCGGCGAGCCCACCGCCACCGCCACCGACCGGGCCTGCCGGCCGGTACCCACCTCGCGGCCCTCGATCCCGCAGCCCGCCGGCTCCGGCCCGGCGCCGGGGCCCCAGCGCATCCTGATGCTGTCCTGGGAGTACCCGCCGGTGCTCGTCGGCGGCCTCGGCCGCCACGTCCACGCCCTCTCCGTCGCCCTCGCCGCCGCCGGCCACCACGTCACCGTCATCACCCGCCACGCCCCGGCGCACCCCTCGAGGAATACGCCGACGGCGTCCGCATCCTCCGCGCCCCCGAAGACCCCGTCGCCTTCCCCCTCGCCACCCCCAGCCTCCTCGCCTGGACCATGGCCTTCAACCACACCCTCACCCGCACCGCCCTCCGCGCCACCGAAGCCGACACCTACGACGTCATCCACGCCCACGACTGGCTCGTCGCCCACACCGCCATCACCCTGCGCGACCACCTCGACCTCCCCCTCGTCACCACCATCCACGCCACCGAAGCCGGCCGACACCAGGGCTGGCTCCCCGACGAGATGAACCGCACCATCCACGGCGTCGAACACTGGCTCAGCACCGAGTCCAACCGGGTGATCGTCTGCTCCGGCTACATGCGCGACGAGGTGACGGCGCTGTTCGGCGTGCCGACGGCACGGGTCGACGTGGTGCCCAACGGCGTGGAGTCGCAACGCTGGCGCGTCCCGGCCGCGGCGGTGACCTCCGCCCGGGCCCGGTTCGCCGGCGACGGTCCCCTCGTCACGTTCGCCGGCCGGCTGGTCTACGAGAAGGGGGTGCAGCACCTGCTCGCCGGGCTGCCCCGGCTGCGCGAGCGGCACCCGGGGCTGCGCGCGGTGATCGTCGGCGACGGGCCGTACAAGCCGGAGCTGGAGGCCGACGTGCGCCGGCTCGGCCTCGGCGGCGCGGTCAGCATGCCGGGTTTCCTCGGCGGCACCGACCTGCCCGCGGTGATGGCCGCCTCGGACTGCTTCGCGGTGCCGAGCATCTACGAGCCGTTCGGCATGGTGGCCCTGGAGGGCGCGGCGGCCGGCGCGCCCCTGGCCGTCGCCGCCACCGGCGGGCTCGCCGAGATCGTGGAGCCGGGCGTCACCGGGATGACGTTCGCGCCGCAGGACCCGGACGGGCTGGCCGAGGCGGTGCACGCGCTGCTGTCGGACACCGACCGCGCCCGCGCGCTGGCCCGGCGGGCCCGCGCGCTGGTGCACCAGCGGTACGGCTGGGCGTCGATCGCGCAGCGCACCGCAGCGGGGTACGCGGCGGCGATCGCGACGACGCCGGCGTTCACCGCCGAGCGGGCCGCCCGGCGGATGGCCGACGGCCACGCCGCGCCGCGGATCGCCGAGGGCAACCTGCTGGCCGCCGCGGGCCTGCGGTGAGGAAGGGCCGACCGGGCGGGACACGCGAACGGGCCGCCCACCCCGCACGGGGTGGGCGGCCCGCCGTCGTCGTGGAAGCTGCGGTCAGCGCTCGGCGGCCGGAACGTACGCCCGCTCGGGGGACCCGGTGTAGACCTGCCGCGGGCGGCCGATCTTGGTCTCCGGGTCGTTGAGCATCTCGCGCCACTGGGCGATCCAGCC
Source organism: Micromonospora olivasterospora (assembly GCF_007830265.1). Taxonomy (NCBI): domain Bacteria; kingdom Bacillati; phylum Actinomycetota; class Actinomycetes; order Micromonosporales; family Micromonosporaceae; genus Micromonospora; species Micromonospora olivasterospora. Next base: position 4,938,884 of record NZ_VLKE01000001.1, on the reverse strand, counting down.
GGGCAACCGGCCGAGGGCGAAGAGCACGGTGAACATCTTCGTCGGGAAGCCCATGGCCTTGTAGATCAGGCCGGTGTAGAAGTCCACGTTCGGGTAGAGCCGGCGGGAGACGAAGAAGTCGTCCGCCAGGGCGATCTCCTCGAGCTGCGTCGCGAGGTCCAGCAGCGGGTCGGGCTTGGCCATCCGGCCGAGCACGTCCTGGGCGGCCTGCTTGACGATGGCGGCGCGCGGGTCGTAGTTCTTGTAGACCCGGTGGCCGAAGCCCATCAGCTTCACGCCCTCCTGCCGGTCCTTCACCTTCTGGACGAAGGCGCGGACGTCGCCGCCGTCGGCCTGGATGCGCTCCAGCATCTCCAGCACGGCCTGGTTGGCGCCGCCGTGCAGCGGCCCGAACAGCGCGTTGACGCCGGCCGACACCGAGGCGAAGAGGTTGGCGTTGCTGGAGCCGACCAGCCGCACGGTGGACGTGGAGCAGTTCTGCTCGTGGTCGGCGTGCAGGATGAACAGCATGTCCAGCACCCGGGCCATCACCGGGTCGACCTCGTACGGCTCCGCCGGCACGCCGAACGTCATCCGCAGGAAGTTCTCGACGTACCCGAGGGAGTTGTCCGGGTACAGCAGCGGCTGGCCGATCGACTTCTTGTAGGCGTACGACGCGATGGTCGGCACCTTCGCCATGAGGCGGACCGTCGACATCTCGACGTGCTCCGAGTCGAACGGGTCCAGGCTGTCCTGGTAGAAGGTGGAGATGGCGCTGACGGCCGAGGAGAGCACGGCCATCGGGTGGGCGTCGCGGGGGAAGCCGTCGAAGAAGCGGCGCATCTCCTCGTGCAGCAGCGAGTGCCGCCGGATCCGCTCGCTGAACTCGGTCAGCTGCTGCTGGCTCGGCAGCTCGCCGTAGATCAGCAGGTAGGAGACCTCCAGGAAGGAGGACTTCTCCGCCAGTTGCTCGATCGGGTAACCCCGGTACCGCAGGATGCCCGCGTCACCGTCGATGTAGGTGATCCCGGACGAGCAGGCCGCGGTGTTGACGAAACCGGGGTCGTACGTGGTCATCCCGGTTTCCTTCAGCAGCTTGCCCACCACGATCCCGCCGGGGCCCTCGACCGCCGCCTGCACCGGCATCGAAAGCTGCCCACCGGGGTGATCGAGCTTGACTTCCGTCATGTGGTTCCTCGCTTCGCCGGCAGATCTACTTTGAAATTGCCTTCGCTTCACCGTAAACACGGTTGCGGGGACACCGCCCGCCGTGGTTCGGCGGTGAGGTATGCGTCACCCGATTCCCGACCAGCACCTGGGGAAACCACGCCGGCCGGACGAGGCGAGGAAACGGGGCGAACCACTACAAAGGGTTCCGGGTCGCGTACGAGGCGTCAGCAGCCCACCACCAGCCGAAACTCTCAGGAAAGACTCAGGTGGCGCAGCTCGCCGCCGGCGGCGACCCGGTAGACGTCCAGCCGGTTGTCACCGGCACGGAACAGGGAGTCGTCGGTCAGCAGCGCGGCGAAGCGGCGGCCGCCGGGGTCGCGCGGCACCACCGGCACGACGGCCCCGACCCGGCCGTTGACCGCCACGGCGAGCAGCGTGCCGTCGGGGACGTCCGGCGGGACCGTGCCCCAGACCAGGGCGGGCAGCTCGCCGCTCGCCGGATCGACGGCGCGGAACGCGGCGAGGTCGGCCACCCGGGCGGTGCCGCCGCCCGGCCGCTCCCCCACGGCCGCGCCGACCAGCGCGGGCGGCCGCGGCGCCGGCGGCGGGGCGGGCACCCCGCCCGGGAAGGCGACCGGCTCGCCGGGGCGGTCGTAGAACCGCTTGTCGGCGCGCTCACGCGGGGGCTGCCGGGCGGAGCGCCCGTCGACGTGCCAGGGAATGCGCACCCCGGCGGCGTCGGCGACGGTGGGCAGCAGGTCGACGTGCTCCCAGTTGCGGTCGTCGACCCGGCCGGCCCGTTGGCCCGGTTCCTTGACGAACATCGGCACCCAGGCCACCTCCCCGGCCGCCGCCCGGATGGCGTCCATCCCCCGACCCTGGAAGCCCTTGGCGAAGCTGACCCCGTGGTCGGCGGTGACCACCAGCAGGGCCCTGTCGTACAGGCCGGTGGCGCGCATGGTGCGCAGCGTCTCGCCGATCAGCCGGTCGGTGTAGGCGAGCTGCGCCAGGTGCCGCTGCCGGGCCAGCTCCACCCAGCCGTCCCCGTCGTTCGGCAGGTCCTGCGGGGCGTCGTACCGGGCCCCGGACGGCAGGTACGCCCACGGCGGGTGCGGCATCAGCAGGTGCAGGAAGTGCAGGGCGGGCCGGTCGCTCGGGCGCAGCCCGGCGAGGAACGTGGTGAACCGGGCCGGCTGGTTGTCGTTCAGGTTGGCCCAGCGGAACTTCGGGTCGGCCGGCGTCGGCTCGGCGGCGTCCAGGCCGGCCTCGGCGGCGGTCAGCTCGCGGTAGGACTCCTCCGGGTCGATCCGGCTGTCCACCGGGGCGGCGAGCTGGCGCAGCAGCCTGCCGCTCTCCCGGACCAGGGTGCCGAGCCCCTGCGCCGGACTGGCCGGCTGGTCGCAGCGGCTGGGCGGGCAGAGCCGGGTGATGCTCTCCTCGGCGTGGACGTCGTACAGGCCGCCGAGGGCGGTGAACAGGTTGTCGGGGTACTGCGAGTAGTGCGGCGCGACGGGCCGCGCGGGGTACCGGCCGGTGAGCATGGCCGGCAGCGCGTACGGCGTCCAGCCGCTGACCCCGGTCGCGTTGCGGTACCAGGTGGAGCCCGCGGCCAGCTCCGCGAAGTGCGGGTAACGGGTCGCGTCGATCCGGCCGTCCGGGCCGAGGAGGGAGACCAGCGGCAGCTCGTCGAGGATCAGCATGACCACCGGCGGGTGCTCCCCCGGCCCCGCCACCCCGCCCGCGCCGGCGTCCCCGCGCGGCAGCACCACCGCCGATGCCGGGGAGGCGAACAGGAACAACGCCACGAAGACCAGCGGCCCGGCCGCGGCCACCCGCAGCACCCGGCCCGGCCCGCGCCACCGACGATGCGCCGCCGCGCCGACCGCCCCGACCACCCCCGCCGCCACCAGCAGCGGTACGCCCCGCAGCGGCGTCGCCTGGCGCCCCGCCTGGACGGCGAGGGCGGCGAACAGCAGGCCCACCAACCCGGTGTGCACCGCCGCCCGGACGACCCGCCCGGCCAGCCGACTCGCCGCGCCGAGCAGGGCGAGCGGCAGGGTCGGCGCCAGGGCGACCAGCGCCACCAGCGCCAGGATCTCGGCCTGGGTGGCCCGGTGGAACAGGAAGAAGTCGGGGCTGCGGCCGAGCACGTCGAGCACCGGCTGGGTGACGACCAGCCCGACCAGCGCGACGATCTCCAGCAGCCGGGGCAGCTCGGCCCGCCACCAGGGCGGGCCGGGGCGGACCCGGCGGCCGGCGGCGCCGGGGGCGCGAGGGTCAGCTCAGCCACCCACCACCGCCTGGTACAGCGTCCGGGTGCCGCAGGGCAGCTCGACCCGCCGCTCGATCCGGCACCGGGCGGCGAGCAGCCGCGCGAACTCCTCCGGGCGGTAGTCGCCGAAGAGACCGGCCGGCTTGTTGGCCAGCAGGCGCTGGGCCATCGGATCGTCGGGGTGGACGAACTCGACCACCAGCCGGCCGCCCGGCGCGCAGGCGGTGGCGAACTGGTCGACCACCTCGGCCAGCGGCACGTTGCGCCCGATCGCCAGGTGGTGGACCACCGCCAGGGCCAGCACCAGGTCGGCGCGCGCCCGGGCGGCGAAGCCGGCCCGCTCGACCCCGCGCCAGCCGCCGCCGGGCGACGGGTCGGCCAGGTCCATCACCAGTGGCAACACCCGCCGCTCGTGCGTGCCGCGAAGCGTCGCGTACAACTCGTCGACCACGGCCGGGTCCTGCTCGACGGCGACGACGTAGCGGGCGTGCCGGGCGGCCATCCGGGCGTACCAGCCGTCGTTGGCGCCGAGGTCGAGCACCAGGCCGGGACGCGGGCCGGCGGTCAGCGCCGCCTCGACGAACCGTTCCTTGGTCGCCCGGTCGCGGCCGGAGTAGGTGCAGGTGCGCTGGTAGTCGGCCCAGTGGGTGCGGGCGGCGCGGGGCCGCAGCCGACGGACCAGCCGCTCGATGCGGCGCACGGCGGCCAGGGTCAGCTCCCGGGAGTACCCGGCCGTGCGCAACTGGGCCCGGACGTCGCTGGCGGTCGCGGCGGCGTGCCGCCGCTGCATCGCCCCGTGCAGGTGCACGTGGGTGGGCACACCGGGCAGCAGCCGGCGGGCACCGCCGAACAGCCGGCGCATCTGCTCGGGCGGGATGCCGTCGACCTGGGCACGCAGCAGGGGCTGGAAGTCCACGCCCAGGTGCGCGGTGAGCAGCAGCGGATAGAGCATCGTCTGGCAGAACTGCCGGTACCCGGCCCACGGCTCGCCGTCGCGGGCGGGCTCGAACGAGCCGACGTCGATGAACACCGGCCGGGCGCCGCGCCACTGCAGGTTGTAGGCCGACCCGTCCTTGGTGGTGAAGCCGGCCGGCAGCGCCGCGCGCAGGATCTCCAGGTGCAGCAGCGCCGCGTCCCGCAGCATGCCGAACGACCACTCGTACGGGTGGGAGACGAACGGGATACGTTCGTGGCGCAGCACGGCCGCCCACAGCGTGCCGTCCGGGGCGGGAAACGCGGCCGGCTCGACCGGCTCGGTGCCGCACACCTTACCCGTGGCGAGCAGGGGCGGGAAGAAGGCGCTGGCGGCCAACGCCTGCCACTGCTCGGCCGCCCGGGCGCGCAGGCCCCGCAGCACCTCGCCATCGGTGTAGAAGACCCGGTTGTCGGGGTCGCGGAACGAGCCCGGTTCGACCCGGACGTCAATGTCGGGGACGGTCATCCGGCGCGCCCGGTCAGGGCCGGTCGGTGGGCTGCCGGCGGAACCGGGCCGTCAGCCGGCGCCAGTAGAGCTTGGCGGCCACCGCCGCGCCGGCCGCCCCGCCGACCACCGCCTGCACGATCAGGCTGCCGGATCCCGCGTCCAGGTAGGCCAGGTGCATCACGGCCGTTTCCTTCCCCTCGCCGTCGTGTGGGACCGGCCACCCGGGCGCGTCACGCTGGGGCGTTTCGCACAGGAACGCCGGACTTGTCTCTTTGCCACCGTACGCCGCCCGGCCCTCCCGCGTGGGCCACACGGATCACCCGGTCCGCGTCCGTTTCGTTCAAGACGCCCCGGCGGGCCCCGCCGTACGGTCCGGGCATGACACCTCGCTTCGACCTGATCGGCATGGCGGTCGTCGACCTGGCCCGCACCCTCGACTGCTACCGGCGGCTCGGCCTGGACATCCCAGCGGGCGCCGAGGCCGAACAGCACGTGGAGGTCACCCTCGACGGGGGCGTACGACTGGCCTGGGACACGGTCGAAACGGTCCGCACCTTCGACCCGGGCTGGGCCCCGCCCACCGGCAGCCCCCGGGTCAACCTGGCCTTCCGCTGCGCCGATCCGGCGGAGGTGGACCGCCGCTGGGCCGAGCTCACAGATGCCGGGTTCCACGGCCACCGCGCGCCGTGGGACGCGTTCTGGGGCCAGCGGTACGCGGTCCTGCACGATCCGGAGGGCAACGGCGTGGACCTGTTCGCCCCGCTACCCGCCACCTGACCGCCCGCCCCGCCCCCGCCCCGCCCCGTCCCCATCCCCGCGCCCACCCCGCCCCCGCCCGCGCCCCGCCCCGCCCGCGCCCCGCCCCGCCCGGCCGCCGACGCCGTCGATCAAGAGGTTTGCGTCAGGATCGGGCGCCCGGCAGACAGAAAGCTCTTGATCGACCGCCCCCAGGGGGCACTCCGGGCCGGGCGGGGCAGGGGCCGACCGGCGCCCCGGCCGCCAGCCGGGCGGTCACACGCGCGCCGAGCGGGTCGGCTCCGCCGACCGCGCGCAGCCGGTCCCGCGCCAGCGACTCCAGGACGTCGGCGACCCGGCCGTCGCCGATCCGCTCGGCCGGCGCGGCGGCCGCCGGCCCCCACAGGTCGGCCAGCGGTACCCGCAGGTCGCGCAGCTCGTGCGCGGGCACCCCGAGCACGGCCGGCCCGGTGCCGGGCGGCAGCCGCAGGCCCACCCAGCGCTCGCCCGGCACGCTCGTCGACAGGTGCGCCGTGCGGTCCGGGCCAGCGACGAGCAGCCCATGCCGGCTCGACCAGAGCAGGTCGACGCACCCGTCGGGCAGCACCCGGACGGGCCCGGCGCCGGCGCTGACGCTCTCCCACCCGACCGCCCGCCGACCGCGCGGCTGGCCCACTCCCGGTACACGGCCCCACCCTGCCCCGCCCCGAGCTCGGCGCCCCCTGCCCCCGCGGCCCCGAACGCGGCGCCCCGAACGCGGCGCCCCCGAACGCGGCGCCCCCGACGATCATGGAGTTGACGGCCGCCGCGAGGCGCGGTACCGCCGCCAACCCCATGATCACCGGGTACCTGTGGGCTCCGTGGCCGCCGGCAGCCGCACCGTGAACACCGTCCGGCCGGCCGGCTCGTCACCTCGACCCGGCCGTGGTGCGCCTCCACCACGGCCGCCACGATGGCCAGCCCGAGGCCCGTACTGCCGTGCGCCCGCGAGCGGGAGCTGTCCCCGCGGGCGAACCGCTCGAAGACCTCGCCCTGCAGCTCGGCGGGGATGCCGGGGCCGCCGTCGGCGACGCTGAGCGCGACCCCGCCGGGCACGGCCGCGAGCCGGGTGGTGACCGTCGTCCCCGGCGGGGTGTGCACCCGCGCGTTGGCCAGCAGGTTCGCCACCACCTGGTGCAGCCGGGCGGCGTCGCCCGGCACGACCAGTTCCGCCTCGGGCAGGTCGAGCTGCCAGCGGTGCTCGGGGCCGGCGACGTGCGCGTCGCTGACCGCGTCGACGACGAGGGCGGTCAGGTCCACCGGCTCCACGGCGAGGGGGCGGCCGGAGTCCAGCCGGGCGAGCAGCAGCAGGTCGTCGACGAGGCTGGTCATCCGGGTGCTCTCCGACTCCACCCGGCGCAGCGCGTGCGCCACGTCGGGCGGGACCCGGTCGCGGCCGCGCCGGGCCACCTCGGCGTACCCGCGGATCGCGGCCAGCGGCGTACGCAGCTCGTGGCTGGCGTCGGCGACGAACTGGCGTACCCGGGTCTCGCTGGCCTGGCGGGCGGCGAGCGCGGCGGCGACGTGCCCGAGCATCCGGTTGAGCGCGCCGCCGACCTGGCCGACCTCGGTGCGCGGGTCGGTGTCGGCGGCCGGCACCCGCACCGACAGGGCCACCTCGCCCCGGTCCAGGGGCAGCTCGGTGACCCGGGTGGCGGTGGCGGCGACGCGGCGCAGCGGGCGCAGCGTGGCCTGGATGATCAGCGCGCCCAGGGCGCCGGCGACGAGCAGGCCGGCGCCGGCGACCCCGGCCTGGGCGAGCACCACCGCCCAGAGGGTCTCCTCCACCTCGTTCAGCGGCAGCGCGAAGACCAGCACCGCGCCGTCGGCCGCCGGACGGGCCACGGCCCGGTAGTCGCCCTGCGCGTCGAGGTCCACCGTGCGGGGCTGGCCGTCCGCGGGCAGCCGGGCCAGCGGGGCGGCGGTGTCGGTCGCGAGGGCCTCGGTCGGGCCGGTCGAGGTGCGGATCCGCGCCTCGTCGACCCGGCCGTCGACCAGCCGCACGGCGATCGACCCGGGCGGGTATCCGGGCGGCGGCTCGATGTCGCGGGACGGCAGGGGCGCGCCGCGCGGCCGGTCGCCGCGCCAGCGATCGAGCCGGTCGCCGGCGGTGAGCTGTGCGTCGACCCGGCCGACCAGGAAGTGCCGCAGGGCCACGGTGGTCAGCCCGCCGATCGCGACGGTGACCAGCGCGAGCAGCGCCACCACGGCGGCCACCAGCCGGGTACGCAGCGAGCGGCCGGCCAGCCAGCGACGCAGCCGGTCAGTCCGCCGGCTTGAGGACATACCCCGCGCCCCGCAACGTGTGGATCATCGGCGGCCGCCCCACGTCGATCTTCTTGCGCAGGTACGAGATGTACAGCTCGACGACGTTGGCCTGCCCGCCGAAGTCGTAGTTCCAGACGTGGTCGAGGATCTGGGCCTTGCTCAGCACCCGCCGGGGATTGCGCATCAGGTAGCGCAGCAGCTCGAACTCGGTCGCGGTGAGGGTGATCGACTGCCCGCCCCGGCGCACCTCGTGGCTGTCCTCGTCCAGGCGGAGGTCACCGACCGTAAGCACCGCCTCCTCGCGGGCGGCGACCGCGAACCCGGAGCGGCGCAGCAGCGCCCGCAGCCGGGCGATGACCTCCTCCAGGCTGAACGGCTTGGTGACGTAGTCGTCGCCGCCCACGGTGAGCCCGGCGATCCGCTCCTCCACCGCGTCACGGGCGGTGAGGAAGAGCACGGGCACGGTGGGGCTGTGCTCGCGCAGCCGGCGCAGCACCTGGAAGCCGTCCAGGTCGGGCAGCATCACGTCGAGCACCACGGCGTCGGGCTGGAACTGCCGGGCGGTGTTGAGGGCCGTCGTCCCGGTGCCCGCCGTGCGGACCTGCCAGCCCTCGTAGCGCAGGGCCATCGAGAGCAGGTCGGCCAGCGTCGGCTCGTCGTCGACCACCAGCACCCGGACCGGCTCGCCGTCCGGTCGCCGCAGCTCGATGCGGCCCTGCGCGGCCTGTCCCTCCATGACCATGCCCCCATCGTGGGACGGCGGCCTGTGCGCCACCTCGGCAGACCCTGTGTACCAGCTGTGCGCGCGGGGTCGGGCCCGGCCGGGCGGGTCACTCGGTCATGCCGAGCGGATCGGTGCGGAGGAAGCGCATCGTCCAGGTGCCGCTGGCGTCCCGCCGGTCACGCTCGTAGAGATGGTCGGCCTGGGCGCCGGCCGGCGCCGCGGAGCCGGCCGGGTGGCGCAGCACCCACCGCGACGGCGGCGCCCCGTCCGGCCCGGCCGGCACCTCCCGCACCAGGTCGTGGGCCGGTCCGCCGACGAAGCGTACGGTCACCTCGGCCATCGCCCCTCCGTCCCGCCGTCGGCCGGGATCGCCCCCTTCCGACGGACGCTACCGCACGGGCCGGGCCGGCGGGGGGCGCGGACCGGGTCGGTTTGCCCTGTTGAGGGGCCGGGTACGGGGCGGAAGGCGGCAGGCGAGGCGAGGAGCGGTCGATGAGGACGCTGGACGGGCGGTACGAGCTCGAACAGCGCGTCGGGGTCGGTGGGACGTCGGAGGTCTGGCGGGCCCACGACACGGTGCTGGACCGGCCCGTCGCCGTGAAGCTCATCACCCCCGGCCGCGACGAGGACGGCTCGGTGGAGCGGATCCGGGCCGAGGCCCGCTCGGCGGCCCGCCTGGTGCACCCGAACGTGGCCAGCGTGCACGACTTCGGCACCGCCGCGGCGCTGCCCGGGCAGGCGGTGCCGTTCATCGTGATGGAGCTGGCCGAGGGCGAGACGCTGGCCGTGCACCTGCGCTCCGGGCCGCTGGACTGGCGGATCGCGGTGCGGGTGTGCGCCGAGGTCGCCGCGGCCCTGGCCGCCGCGCACGCCCACGGCATCGTGCACCGCGACGTGAAGCCGGCCAACGTGATGCTCACCCCGACCGGGGTGAAGGTGCTGGACTTCGGCATCGCCACCCCGGCCGGCGCCGACGACGGGATGCCGGACGGCATGGTGGTGGGCACCCCGGCGTACCTGGCTCCGGAGCAGTTCGAGCGGCGGCCGGCGACCCCGGCCGCCGACATGTACGCCCTCGGCGTGCTGCTCTACTACTGCCTGGTCGGCCGGCTGCCGTACCCGGCGGACAGCACGACCCAACTGCTCGGGGCGCGCCGCCGGCAGCCGCCGGAGCCGCTGCCCACCATCGACGGCCTGCCGCCGGAGGTCGCGCAGCTGTGCCGGCAGCTGATGGCCGACGACCCGGCGCGCCGGCCCGCCAGCCTGATGGCCGCCCTGCTGCTGGCCGAGGCGGTGGACGCCCGGGTGTACGTGCCGATGCTGGCCGTGGCGCCGCCCCGGCAACGCCGCGAGCGGGTGTCCCCGTGGACCGCGCAGGCGGCGGCCGAGGCGACGCAGGCGGCGGCGCCCGGCGAGGCCCCGGCCGACCCGGCTCGGCGGCGGGCGTCCTGACGCCGCCGGCACCCCGCCCGACCGCGTGGCGGACCCGGCCGATCGCCTCCCGGCCGGCCCCGGACGGCCGCGGTTTCGCCGGCTCCGGGTCGGGTAGCCGGGCGGGTGACTGAGGGGGGAACGCGATGCCGGATCCGAGTTCCTGGCTGCACGAGGCCACCGCGACGGCCGAGGGCGGTCACGTCCGTACCGACGACGGGGGGCTGTCGACCGCCCTGGCGTCCCCGCTGGCGCCGCACTGCACGGGCCTGACGCCCGAGCAGCTGCTGGCCGCGGCGTTCGCGTCCTGCCTGCACCACGCGGCGGTGGAGGCGGCCGGGGAGATCACGGACGAGGCGCACACCGTCCAGGTCCGGGCCGAGGCCCGGCTGGGCCGCGACGACGACGGCCGCTACCGGGCCGACGTGCACGCCTCCATCTCCTCGGCCGGGCTGACCCGGCAGCAGCTCGCGGAGCTGGTCGAGCACGCCGACCGCCTCTGGCCGTTCTCCAGCGGCGACAACACCCGGCACCGGCTCACGGTCACGCCGGCCGAGGTGGGTCGCCGCTGACCGCGGGGGCCGCGGTCCGCCGCGTGCCGCCCGGCACCGTACGGCCGGGCCGCCGCCTGTCGCCGCTGCGCCCCGTGGCCCCGCCGGCGCCGGCCCGAGCCGGCCGGGGCGGCGCTCACCAGCGGAAGCTCGCCACCACGGCCCGGTGGTCGCTGGCCGGGGTGCGTACCACCCCGGCCGAGGTCGGGGTGAGCCCCCGGTAGAGCACGTGGTCGGGGCGGGTCACCGGCAGCCCGGCCGGCCAGGTGAAGCCGAAGCCCTGCCCGGCGTCGGCCTGGGCGTCGCGCAGTAGCCGGGCCAGCGGCGCGAAGACCCGGTCGGTGGTGGCGGTGTTGAGGTCGCCGAGCACCACCAGGCGCGGGGCGGCGTCCGCCCGTACGGCCGCGGCGAGCTCCCGCACCGTCTCGTCCCGGGTGGCGGTGTGCCCGGCCCGGGCCGACCCCAGGTGCGCCACGTAGACCACCAGGTCGCCGTCGGGCGTGGCGACGACGGCCCGGAGGGCACGCGTCCAGCCCAGCCCGGTGTCCACGCCCGCGTACTCCCGCACGGGGTACCGGCTCCACAGCGCGACGGTGGTGACCGCGGCGTGGTGCGGGTACCGCTCGCGCAGGGCCCCGGCCACCCGGTCGTCGCCGTCGACCTCCTGGAGCGCGATCAGGTCGGCGCCCCCGGCCGCGAGGCTGTCCACCGTCGCCGCCGGGTCCGGGTTGCCGGCGCGCAGGTTCTGGCTGGCGACCCGGAGCGTGACCGGGCCGGAGCCGCCGGCCGGCGGGAGCAGGGCCCGGCCGTAGAGCACCGCCCACACCGTCGCCGGGAGCAGGACGGCCAGCAGCGCCAGCCGCGAGCGGCGCAGCAGCCCGGCGACCGCGAGGACCGGCACGGCCAGGCCGAGCAGCGGCGTGACGCTGTCGAGCAGGCTGCCCAGGCCACGCAGGTTGGGCACGGCCCGGTGCCCGGCCAGCACGGCGGCGAGCAGGACCGCGAGCACGGTCAGCAGCAGGCCGCGCCGGCCACGGAGGCGGGCGCTGCCGGCCGCCTCGTCGGTCGTGCTCTTGGTCACCGCCGCCGATCGTACCGACCGGCGGCGGGTGGACCCCGGGGATCCGGGGCAGCGGCTGACGCCGCCGTGATCCGGCCGGGGTCGCGCCGCCCGGACCGGCGGCCCACACCGCATCATCCGATCCGGTATTCGATCACCATCTGAACGAATGAATCGATCATGACGGGCGCCGACCGTAGCGCCACCGGGCGGATGATCCGGTTCTGGCCGGGCGAAACAGAAATGACGGGAATAGGGGATCCACGAAGGAGGGGACAATGCTGCCCGAGGGACGGAAATGACCGGGTGGAACCCCGCAAAATGTGGCGCATGCCACCAACCACCCCGTCCGCAGGTCGCCCAGGGTTGTCTAGCCTCGCCGGGTGCGCCCCGACGACTCCGCTGACCAGAAGCAGACCGGCACGACACCGGGTGACCGTTCGACCGATGCCACCTCCGCCGTACGGGGGACCGGGCGACACCGCGCCGATCCACCCCGCCGCAGCCGGGCGCTGCTCGCGTCGACGCCGGTACGCGCCGCCCTCGCCACCGGCGTGTGCTGCTGCCTCGGCGTCGCCGCGTTCGCCGGCACGCGGCCGGCCGACGAGCCCCGGCAGCCGATGCGCGAGGCCCTGGCCGACCGGGCAGCGGCCGCCGCCGAGGCCGAGCAGCGGGCCTCCCGGTCCCTGGACCGCTCCCCGGCCGCACCGGTGACCGTCTCCCCCAGCCCGACGGCGACGCCCAGCGCCACGGCGAAGCCGAAGCCGAAACCCAGGCCGAAGCCCAAGCCGAGCCGGCCGAAGCCGGTCGCCGGGCTGAACCAGCTCCAGATGGACAACGCCAAGATCATCGTGGACGTCGGGGTGGGCATGAAGGTGCCCCGCCGCGGGCTGGTGGTGGCGATCGCCACCGCGATGCAGGAGAGCACCCTGCTCAACTACGCCAGCGGCGTGCTGCCCGAGTCGCAGGGCTACCCGCACCAGGCCGTCGGCTGGGACCACGACTCCGTCGGGCTGTTCCAACAGCGCCCCAGCAGCGGCTGGGGCACCGTCCGCGACCTGATGCGCCCGACGTACGCCGCGCGGGTGTTCTACGAGGCGCTGCTCGAGGTCCCCGGCTGGGAGGACATGAGCGTCACCCAGGCGGCCCAGGCCGTGCAGATCTCCGCGTTCCCGGACGCCTACGCCCAGCACGAGGACCGGGCGACCACGGTGGTCGAGACGCTGACCTGAGCCGTCCCCCCGCCGGCTCAGGCGACCCGGGTGCCCCGCTCGCTCGGCGGCTCGGCGTCGGCGGCGCCCGCCGCGGCCCGGGTCGTCGGGACCCGGCCGGCGGTACGGCCGCCGCGGCGGTCGGGGTGTCGGCGGGCACCGGCGCGCCCGCCGGCCCGGCGAGGATCTCGTCCACCCGGTCCTCCCGGCGCCGGCGGGCCGCGAGGGCGGCCTCGAAGGCCCGGCGGGCCCGCACCGCCTCGGCGTACACCCGCTCGCGGACCTGGCGGGCCTCCTCGCGGGCCGCCTCGAGCTCGAACCGCGCCTGGGCCAGGATCTCGGCGGCCTCCCGCTCGATCTCGCCCAGCTCCGCCCGCTCGCCCGCGCCGCGCCGGAGCTCGACCACGTCGCAGAGGTGGGTCGCCTCCTGCCGGATCTCATCCCACGCCCGGCCGGCGCCGGCGAGGCTCTCCGCCCGCGCCGCGAGCCTCGTCAACCGGACTCCCAGCTCCTCGAGGCAGGAGTCGACCTGCCCCCGGTCGTAGCCGAACTCAACGACGGAGAACCTCATACTGTCGCCCCCAGGCAGCCGATGTTTCCTTCCCCACCGCCGATCCTCGACGGCGCCGGCGACCGCCGAGGCGGTTCGGGAAAAATGTTCAGCATCCGCGCGGCCGCGCCCGCACCGGGTACGCCGGGACGGGTGGCGCGGCGCGCGAGGCCGGCGTCAGGCCCGCCTGGGCAGCACCACGACGCGACCGAAGAACTCGTCGATCCGCCGCACCACGTCGTTGAAGTCGTCCAGGTCGATCGGCTTGGTCACGTACGCGTTGGCCTGGAGGGTGTAGCTGCCCACCACGTCGGTGTCGGCGTTGGAGGTGGTCAGCACCACGATCGGGATGGTGCGCAGTTCCTCGTCCTGCTTGACCTCGCCGAGCACCTGCCGGCCGTCCATCCGGGGCATGTTCAGGTCGAGCAGGATCACGTCGGGGCGCTGGGCGTCGGTGTGCCGGCCCCGGCGGCGCAGGAACTCCATCGCCTCCTGGCCATCGCCGACCACGTCGATGACCTTGTCGATGTCGGAGTCCGCGAGGGCCTCCTCGATCATGAGAACGTCGCCGGGGTCGTCGTCCACCACGAGGATGCGAACGGGTCCGGGGATGCCTTCACCCATGGGAAATACCTACCTCGGATCGGGGCGGACGGGACCTGACGATCACCCGCCGGGCGGGAATCTAACGGATCAGGGGGTGGCCTGCGACGCCGGGTGGCCCGTGTCGGGCTCGTAGCCCAGCACGTCGGCCAGGCCGGTGATCCGCAGCACCCGCTCGACCCGGCCGGTGGCACCGGTGACCCGCAGCCAGCCGCCCCGGGCCGTCGCCCGGTTGTCGCCCCGGACGAACGCGGCGATGCCGGTCGAGTCGCAGAAGGTCAGCTCGCTCAGGTCGACCAGCAGGTGGCGTTCCCCCTCGTCGGTGAGCCGGTCGAGCGCGGCGTTCAGCTCGGGAGCGCTGCTCATGTCGAGCTCGCCGGCCAGCCGCAGGCACGCCCCGACGCCGGCGCGCTGGGCGTACGTGACGGTGAACGTCAACGTGGTCCCTCCCGCTCCACCGCAGGCGGACGCTTGCAGTGGAGCAAGTATAGACATGGCGCCCGGACCGGGCGCGGTCGCCGGGGCGGGGTACCCGGCCGCTCGGCGAGCGCCGCGTGCCCCTCGGCCAGGAACCCGGCGGCCCCGGGAGGTTCCTCGACTCACGCCCATGGCCGCCACTCCGTCCCGTCGTTGACGCCGACCGGCGCCGGCACCGCGTGCAGGTGCCGGCGCGGCCGGCCGTGCGGCGGAACCGCGCGAAGCGCGAGCACGGCGATGTCGTCGTGGTCGCCGTGGGCGAGCCAGTCGCAGGGCCCTCGCGAAAATGCCCGACCACCTCCGACCAGTCCACGTCGGACGGGCCACGGTCGGGCGCCGGCGGCCGCGACACGGGGGGCCCGGGCGCGTCGGCGGAGCACGCCGGAGCTCGTACGACACTCGGCGTGGAGATCCGTCCGTCGCCCGGGTAGTCCCAGCCCCCGACGTCGGCAACAGTCACCAGCTGAGCCCCACTCCTCGTCGACACCCGCCCGCCTTCGCGGGCCACCCGAAGGGCGCATGCGATCCCAGTCTCTCCGCCCACCCTACGCCGGTACGCCGGCACCGCCACCTCTCCGCCGTCCCGACCGGCCCGCCTGTCCGGTGGAGCGGGGGCGGCGTTGCTACGATCCGGAACGACTCCTGCCCGACCGGCAGCCTGCGGAAAGGCGTGACAGTGGTACCTCATTGGAGGAAGCCCGAGGCGGCGCCGCTGACCCTGTCCGTCGACCTGGCCGAGCCGCGCGCGCCCGTCATCCGGGTCGGTGGCGATCTGACCTTCACCACCGCCGCGCCGCTGCGCGAGGAGGTGGACAGGCGGCTCGCGGAACACCCGCAGGTGCTGGTGTTCGACTTCGCCGGCCTGCATTTCATCGACAGCACCGGGTTGTCGATGATCGTGCACGCGTGGCGCGAGGGGCAGCGGTGCGGCAGCACCGTCCGGCTGCGCTCGACCCCCCGGTTCCTGGACAGCATCCTCGCGCTGACCGGCATCGCCCGGCTGATCACCCGCCCCCTGCCCGACGCAACGTCCGCGGCGGATCGCCGGCTGCACCCGCCGACGGCGTCCGCCTGAGGCCCGGGTCAGCCGGGGCTGGAACCTGGCCGCGTGGCCGAGCAGCGCCGCCAGGCGCGCGACATCGCCTGACGCCCCCCGGCGGGAGGGGGTGGCCCCCGACCCTGGGACCAGGGGCCGGGGGCCGGGGAGGATGGCCTAGGTGGCGGTCACCGGTTGCAGGCGGGGACCGGCGGTACGCAGGTCACCCGCGCCCGGCAGGGGTTCGGCGTCGTCCGGCGGTCCGGAATCGGGCGTCTGGAACAGGTAACGAACGAACTCTC
This sequence comes from Micromonospora olivasterospora, assembly GCF_007830265.1. Lineage (NCBI taxonomy): Bacteria > Bacillati > Actinomycetota > Actinomycetes > Micromonosporales > Micromonosporaceae > Micromonospora > Micromonospora olivasterospora. Next base: position 4,923,053 of record NZ_VLKE01000001.1, on the reverse strand, counting down.
CACCCGCCTCGTTGTCGTCCGCTCCGGGCCACTGCCCGATGCAGTCCACCCCGATCACCTCGCGGCCGGTGCCGTCGGCTTCCTCCGTCAGCGCCCAGAGGCTCACCGGGTAGCACCGGGTCGCGTCGGGCGCGAGCCGCCAGCGGGCGTACCAGCCGGGTCGGGCGGGCACGATCTCGACGATCCTCTTCATGACGACCTTCCCTTCCGCGTGCGTCGGAAGTCTTCCGGTCCAGCTCGATCGTGGGACCGGGCGGGGTGAGCCCCCTCACCCCGCCCGGATGACTCTCCGGCCCCGCCCGAGGGTCGCCGCCGCCCGGCGAGATCCGCCCGATGGCCGCCGCCGGCCCGGGCGGCACCCGTTTCGCCCGGCCGGCGGCGGGAAGGCGACGGGAGACAGCGGATCGGAGAAGGAAGAGGTGTGCCGATGCGCAAGCAGATGGAGGGCGACAACCAACGCCGCCGGGCCCTCGCCCGACAGGCCCGCGAGCGCGGCCTGCGGGCCAGCGAGACCGGCGCCAGCCTGAGCGCCACCAAGCAACTCGCCCACCTGGACCGGGGCAAGCGGGCGGGCCCCCGCCGGCCGGACGGCACAAGCCGGCCACCGTCGAGGGCGGGCCGAAGCCGCCGCCGCCCCCCACGCCGTCCGTGACGCAGCCCGGCCCGGCCCAGCCACGCCCGGGCCGCTCGGTCGGCGGCGCGCCGGGCACGGTGGACACGGGCTACCGGGGGCTGGTCGACGACGTCGGCCGGCGCGCCGGGGTCGACTTCCGGACCGCGAAGGTGGCGGCCGAGGCCACGGTGCTCACCCTCGCCTGGGCGCTGGAGCGGGCCGAGCGGCAGCGACTGCTGGAGGCGGTGCCGTTCAAGCTCCACGACGTGGTCCCGGCCGACGGCGTCCAGCGCCACCAGGACCTGCCCGGCTTCCTCGCCGAGGTGGCCCGGCTCTGTGGCCGTACCCCGGAGCAGGCCCGGTATCAGGCGGCGGCGACGCTCGCCGCGCTGGCCGACCGCGACGGCGACCTGATCGCCTCGCTGCACGTACCGGACGGCTTGCGCGACCTGCTCGCCGGCTGACCCGACCCACCAGCCCCCGCGATCTTGCACTTTGCGCCCCTCGTTCGCGGCTTTTGTCGGATCTGTCGGGGCCGAAACTGCAAGTCACCCGGTCTTTTCGGGACGCCTCGCAGGCGTGAAAATGGTGGACAGGTCGCCCGCCGACGCCGATCGATCTTGGTCTAGTTGAGGCCGTCTGCAAGTCTGGCGCCGGGGCCCGGACTCTTGTGGGTCACGCACTGTTGCTTCGAGCACGCCGGTCAGATTTTCGGTTCCCGACCGAGGCCCCCGGGCGACCTACCCACTGGTCGATCACGGTGAGGAGGGACGCGGGCGGATGCGCGGGTTACCCGAAGAGATCCCGGACGCTGACAGCGAGAAGGTCTGGGAGCGGGTGTGTGCGGTCGATGTGGCCAAGGAGTCGGGGATGGTGTGTACCCGGCTACCCGCCGCGGGTGGGCGGCGGGTGAGCCGGGTGTGGCAGGTGACGGCGACCACGAACGCGGTCAGTGACCTTGCCGCCGATCTGGTGGCGGCGGGGGTGGAGAAGGTCACCGTGGAAAGCACGTCGGACTACTGGCGGATCTGGTTCTACCTGTTCGAGGCAGCCGGGTTGGACGTGCAGTTGGTCAACGCCCGTGACGTCAAGAACGTGCCCGGGCGGCCGAAGACCGACAAGCTGGACGCGGTGTGGTTGGCCAAGCTCACCGAGAAGGGCCTGTTGCGGCCCTCGTTCGTGCCTGCGGCTCCGGTGCGGGTGTTGCGTGACTACACCCGGATGCGGGTGGATCTGGTCCGGGACCGGACCCGCTACTGGTCGAGGTTGGAGAAACTGCTTGAAGACGCCCTGATCAAGGTGTCGTCGGTGGCCTCCACCCTGCGGACGGTGTCGACGCGGGACATGGTTGAGGCGTTGATCGCCGGTCAACGTGATCCGGCGACCCTCGCCTCGCTGGCCCACGGAGCGCTGCGCCGCAAACGCAACGCCCTCATCGAGGCACTCACCGGCCGCTTCGACGACCATCACGGCGAGTTGGCCCGGATCCTGCTCGACCAGATCGACCGCCTCGACACCGAGATCGCGAAACTCACCACACGGATCGGGCAGATACTCGACGACATCGACCCACCCTCCCAGCCGGGCGGCGGCGACGGCGACACCCCGGCGCCAGACGCCCGGCGGCGCCTGGCCGAGATCCCGGGCATCAGCACCGAGTCCGCGCAACTGATCATCGCCGAGATCGGTCTGGACATGACACGGTTCCCCACCGCGGCGCACCTGGTGTCCTGGGCGAAGCTGTGTCCGCGCACCATCCAGTCCGGTACCAGCCTCACCGCGGGCAAGACAGGCAAAGGCAATCCGTACCTCAAAGGCGCCCTCGGTATGGCCGCAGCCACCGTCGCCCGCGGCAAGGGAACGTTCCTGTCCGAACGCTACCGGCGTCTGGTCACACGTCGAGGCAAAGGCAAGGCCAAGGTCGCCGTCGCCCGCTCCATCCTCGTGATCATCTGGCACCTGCTCAACGACCCAACCGCCCGTTACCACGATCTCGGCGCCGACTTCCACGAACGCCGTATCAACACCACCCGGAAGATCAACAGCCTGGTCCGGCAACTCGAAGCCCTCGGCCACACCGTCACCCTGCAACCGACAACCTGACCCCACACCCCCACCCCGCCCGGGCTGGCCATCAACACCGGGCCAGCCCACCGCGCCCAAAACCCGTCGTGGTACAGGTCATTTACCGGTCAGATCGCGGTAGGGGTGGGGTCGGGGAGTCGCGGTAGCGTGCCCGGCATGCATTCCGTCGACGGGTTGGAGCTCGTGGGCGACCCGGGCCGGCCGAGCGGGCGCACGCTGCTCGCCGACGGGGTCGCCCAGTCGTACGTCGACGTGGCCGACCCCCGGCACCTGCACTTCGAGTACGTCCGCCGGATGGCCGCCCTGGTCGACCTCGCCGCGCCGCCCGGCGCCCCGGTGGACGCCCTGCACCTCGGCGGGGGCGCGCTGACGCTGCCCCGGTACGTCGGGGCGACCCGGCCCGGCTCGGCCCAGCTCGTGGTGGAGCGGGACGCCGACGTGGTCGACCTGGTGCGTCGCGAGTTGCCCCCGCCGCCGCCCGGCGTACGCGTCGAGGTCGCCGACGCGCGGGACGCGGTGACGGCCGCCCCGCCCGCCGGGTACGACCTGGTCCTGGCCGACGTCTACCGGGCGGCCCGGATGCCGGGGCACGTCGCCAGCGTCGAGTTCGCCGCCGAGGTGGCCCGGGTGCTGCGCCCGGACGGGATCGCCCTGGTCAACGTCACCGACCTGCCGCCGCTGGTGTTCACCCGCGCCCGGGTGGCCACCCTGCGGGCCATGTTCGCCGAGGTCTGCCTGGTCGCCGACCGCCGGATGCTGCGTGGGCGCCGCTACGGCAACGTGGTGCTCGCCGCCGCCCACCGGGCGGGCCGGCTGCCGGTCGGCCGGCTCGCCGCGCGGGCGGCCCGGGACCCGGTTCCCGGTCAGGTGCTGCACGGGGCGGCCCTCGACGCGTTCGTCGCCGGCGCCCGGCCCGGCACCGACGCCTCCCTCGGCGTGGCGCGAGGAACGGCCCCCTCCTGACGCCTCCGGTTCTCATCCCCGTCTCGCCGCCGGCGCGACGGCGAGGCGGCGAGGAGGCGAGGAGGGACGGAGCGGCGAAGCGGCGAGGCGGCGAGGCGGCGCCGACGGGGCGGTTTCCGGCGGCTGCCACCGGGTAGCCGCGCCGGATGAGGAACGCCGACGACCGGATCACGGCCCGCCGGGCGGCAGTGGTCATCGGTGTGGTGCTGGCAACCGTCGTGGTGCTCGCCCTGGTCTGGGCCACCCAGCGCGTGTTGAGCTGGATCATCGTCGCGGCGTTCTTCGCCGTCGCGTTGAAGCCGTTGGTCGACGCGGTGCAGCGCCGGCTGGTACGGCGGCGCGCGCTGGCCACCCTGCTGGTGTTCGTCGTCGTGTTCGTCCTGCTGGCGGCGGCGCTCGCGGGGATCGTCCTGCCACTGGTCGGCGAGGTGACCCGGTTCGCCGCGCACGCCCCGGAGCTGCTGCGGGAGGCCCGGACCGGGCAGGGGCGGATCGGCGAGCTGCTGAACCGGCTGCGGCTGCGTCAGTTCGTGGCCGCTCACTCGGCGCAGCTGAGCCAGTTCGGCGGGCGGGTCGGGGAGCCGGCGTACGGCTTCTTCCGCAGCGCGGTGGAGACCGGGGCCGGGGTCGCGACGGTGATCGTGGTGTCGTACCTGATGGTGTTGCAGGCGCCCCGGATCACCACCGCGGGGTTGCGCCTGGCCGGCGACCAGCACGCGGAGCGGTTGCGGCGCATCGGCCGGGGCGTGTCGCGGGTCGTCACGGGTTACCTCGGCGGCAACCTGCTGATCAGCGTGATCGTCGGGGTGCTGACCTTCGTGGTGCTGACCCTGACCGGGGTGCCGTTCGCCGGGGTGATCGCCCTGCTGGTGGCCCTCACCGACCTGATCCCGCTGGTCGGGGCGACCGTCGGCGCGGTCATCGCGGTGCTCGCCGGCTTCCTGCACTCCCCCACCGCCGGGATCGTCGTGCTGGTCTTCTTCGCGGTCTACCAGCAGGTGGAGAACCACCTGCTGGGGCCGGTGATCATGTCCCGGGCGGTCCAGCTCAGCCCGCTGAGCGTCGTGGTGAGCATCCTGCTGGCCGCGGAGCTGGCCGGGCTGCTGGGCGCGCTGCTGGCCGTCCCCGCCGCGGGCGTCGTCCAACTACTGCTGCGCGAGTTCCTCCCGCCGGACCGTCGGCCGCCGCCCCCGACGCCGCGCGACGCCGCGCGACGGCGCTTCCGTGACCGTCTGCCGTTCCGGGGGAAGACGGGCTCCCGGCTCGGGAGGAAGACCGGAGGATCCCGCTGACCGGCGGCAGCCGACGGCCGAACTCGGCGCCGAGCTCCGGCGCGGCGGCGGACGTGGGGCCCCGGGCGGCGGCGGCCGAGTTCGCGGCCCGCCGACCGCGCCGGGAAGGCGGCGCCGGGAAGGCGCCGACGGGGAGGCGGCGACGGGGAGGCGGCGACGGGGAGGCGGCGACGGGGACCCCCGGCCGTCAAGTGCCCGCCCCCGGAGGTCGCCGGGCATCAGGAATACCGGGCGACCTCCGGCGACGAGCTCTCCAGGGGTACGGCGTTCGCGGGCACCAGGCCGAGCTGCACGGCCGGGCGGGACAGGGCGGCGTCGAGCAGCCAGTCCGCGCCGATCCGGGCCCGGTTCGACGGCATGGCGAGCAGGTGGTAGCCGCGCGTGACGGCCTTGGCGGGCAGCCCGGACAGCGACACCTTCAGCGGGTTCGCGGCGGCGTCCTTGCCGCCGAGGTCGACCACCCAGCCCAGTTCGCGGTGCCGGTACGGCCTGCGCCGGCCCTGCCCGTACGAGGCGGCGATGTTGTGGGCGGCCAGCTTGCCCTGGCGCTGTGCGTGCTGCGCCGTCATCGCGCAGATCCTCCCCGGATTGTTCGGGTCGGGCACCGCGGCGGCGTCGCCGCAGGCGTACACCTCGGGGTAGCCGGGGACGGTCAGGTACTCGTCGACCACCAGGCGCCCCTTCTCGGTACGCAGGCCCAGCTGGGCGACGAACGGGTCGGGGCGCACGCCGACGCACCAGACCAGGGTGCACGTCGGCACGTACTCCCCGTCGGTCAGTTTCACCCCGTCCGGGGTGGCCTCGGCCACCGACGTGCCCATCCGCACGTCGACGCCCCGCCGGCGCAGCACCCGGTCAGCCGTGTCCGACATCCGCTGGTCCATCTCGGGCAGCACCCTGTGCGCCACGTCGAGCAGCATCCAGCGCGGGCGGACGTCCAGGTGGGGGCGCTGGGCGACCAGCCGGTCGGTGAACAACTGCCCGTGCGCGGCCACCTCGGTGCCCGTGTAGCCCGCGCCGACCACCACGAACGTGGTCCGCGCCCGCCGCTCGGCCGGGTCCTCGGCCAGCTCGGCCAACTCCATCTGGCGGACCACGTGGTCGTGCACGTAGAGCGCCTCCGGCAGGCCGCGGAACCCGTGGGCGTACTCGGTCACGCCCGGGATGGGCAGCAGCTTGTTGACGCTGCCGACGGAGAGCACGAGCCGGTCGTACGCGAGCCGGCCGGCGTCGCCCTCGGGATTGGTGTAGCCCACCCAGCGGTTCTGCAGGTCCACCCGGTCGGCCTCGCCGACCACGACCCGGATGCCGTTCAGGGTGCCGCTGAGCGGCACGGAGATCCGGCCGGGCTCGACCACTCCGGCGGCCACCTCGGGCAGCAGCGGGAGGTAGAGGAAGTAGTCGGTCGAGTTCAGCAGCACGATCTCGGCCCGGTCCCGGGCGATCCGGCTCAAGGTCTTCGCCGCGTGGTAACCGGCGAACCCGGCCCCCACGATCACCACACGAGGTTTCGTCATGCCTGCTGCGGTTCCCGCCGCCGCCGGGGACAAACGTACCGACCCGGGGGAAACCGGAACACTTTACATGGATGAGCGTCATTGCGTGGGGCGACGATGCCCTGATGGCATCACACGACGGCGCGGGCGGCGGCCCACCAGGTCCAGCCGCCGCTCCTTCCTGTCCGCGTCCGCCGCCGCCGCGCAGATTCACGGAAGGGGTGCCCGTCCGTGCATCGAGGGCACCCTTCCGTGAATCTGTCCCCGCCGCAGCCACGGTGGCTGCGGCGGGGCGGCGGGTCACAGGTCTCGGCGGTGGAACGCCATGGCCGCGAGCCCGAGCACCACGGCGAGCCAGAGGGCGGCCCAGGCGAGGTAGGTGACGGTGAGCGAGGCATGGTTCAGGAACGGGTGCGCCTGTAAGCCGGGACCGAGCTGCGCCAGCAGGCCCGGATCCTGGAACGCGTTCATCGCCCCGCGCCACAGGCCGTCCGTCGGCAGCAGCATCCGGGAGATCGTGCCCACCCGGGCCACGCTCTCGTTGCCGAGGGCCTCGCCGACCGAGCCGACCACGCCCGCGATCCAGGTGGCGCCGAAGAGGCCGACGGCCACGACGCCCGACGCCATCGGCGAGATGGCGGTGGACAGCAGCAGGCCCAGGGTGAGCAGGACCATGGCCTGCACCGCGAGCAGCGCCAGGCCGGTCGCCGGCGCCGGCGGCCAGTAGCCCACGGTCACCCGGACGATGAGCAGCTGGGCGAGGCCGGCCAGGGCCACGAAGCCGCCGCCGAAGGCCACCAGCCCCAGCCACTTGCCGAGCAGCACCGCCCAGCGGCGGACCGGGCGCGCCAGGATCGCCAGCGCCGTCCCGGACTCGATGTCGCCGGCCACCGTGGGGCCGGCGAGGAACGCCGTGCCGAGCGCGGCGATCAGGCTCAGGCCGAACATCACGAGGTTGAGCACGGTGGCGGACGCGATGCGGGCCTCGCCGCTGGTGAGCCCGCCGAACTCGGCGTCGATCCGGGAGAAACCCCAGGCGCTGAGCGCCAGCAGCACGACCGTCAGTACGGCGAGCGCGCGCAGCACCCGCCGGCGCGCGGCCTCCTGGAGGGTGAGCGCGGCGACGGTGAGTACGGTCCGGACGGTCATCGCCGGTCACCTTCCGATCCGGTACGCAGGATGTCCAGCAGCCGTTCCTCGAGGCTGATCCGCCCGGGCTCGACGGCGTGTACGCGCACCCCGAGGCCGACCAGGTCGGCCACGAGGTCCGGCACGGTGGCCGGGTCCGGGTCGACGGGCAGCGCGACGGTGAACGAGTCCCCGCTGCTGGTGAACTGACCGGCGGCGGCCAGTCGGGCCTCCGCCTCCGGCGTCACCCCGTCGAGCCGCAGCCGCAGCTCGCGCCGCCCGAGCAGCTCCGGGAGGGTGCCGGAGGCGGCGACCCGGCCCTTGTCGAGGATGACGACCCGGTCGCAGACCCGCTCGACCTCGCCGATCAGGTGCGAGTTGAGCAGGACGGCGACCCGCCGTTCCTTGAGGGAGAGCAGCAGGTCCCGCACGTCGGCCCGGCCGATCGGGTCCAGGGCGCTCGTCGGCTCGTCCAGAACGACGAACTCCGGGCGGGCCACCAGCGCGACGGCCAACCCGAGCCGCTGCTGCATCCCCTTGGAGAAGCCGCCGACCCTGTCCCCGGCCCGGTCGGCGAGGCCGACCAGGGCCAGGCACTCGCGCCGTTCCCCGGCCGGGACCGCGGCGCCCGCGAGCCGGGCGTGCAGGGCCAGCACCTCGGCCGCGGTGAGCCACGGCTGGTACCGGAAGAGCTCTGGCAGGTAGCCGACGCGGGCCCGGGCGCGGGGATCCCGCGCGGGCCGCCCGAGCAGCAGCACCTCTCCCTCGTCTGGCCGGACGAGGCCGAGCAGGATCTTGATGACGCTGGTCTTGCCGGCCCCGTTCGGGCCGAGCAGGCCCACCACCTCGCCCCGGCCGACGGTGAAGGAGACCTCGTCGACGGCGGTCTGCCGCCGGTACCGCTTGCGCAGGCCCGAGCACCACACCGCCGGGGACGGGGGCAGCTCGGCGAGCAGCCGCTGCGCGGCGTCGCGCGAGGAACCGCCCTGCTGGGCGGTGGGGCTGCTGGTCACCGGCCCCACCGCAGTCCGCGGGCCACCGACAGCACCTCGTCGGCGCTCAGCGAGCCGGCCACCGCGGTGACGACGCCGCCGTCCACCCAGACCACGCCGGCCATCGCGCCGTCCCGGGTGGTGAGCACCGTGGCCGGCACCCCGCCGACCTCCGCGGGGGCGCTCGTCAGCAGCTCCGCCCGCACGGGCAGGGGCAGCGTCCGCCCGTCGCCCGAGAAGTCGCGCAGCTGCGACGCGACGTGCTCGGGCAGCCCGGGCAGCGACAGCAGGTAGTCGCGCGCCGCCGCGAACGGTACGCCCGAGGAGTACGCGGTGGGCGCGACCGCCCGGGCCACGACCAGGGCCGGTACGCCGCGGGCCTCCGACCAGACCGCGGCGAGCCCGGGGCCGGCGCTCAACCGGAACTGGCTGCCGTCGAGGCCCGTAGGCGGGGCGGGCAGGGTCTTGCCGGACGCCGCGGCGGCCTTTGCCGCCTTCTCCGCCGAGAAGGTGAACACGGCGCTCACCGCGCCGCCGGCCTGGTAGGTGGGTTCGCCCGTCACGCCGCGGGGCAGCGCGCTCACCCGTGGGACGGTGAGACCGGTGACCTTCGCCGCGGTGGCGGCGTCGGCGACCTCGCGCACGTTGGGCTCCTGGGTCACCTCGATCGTGCCGTACGCGGAGAGGTCGGGCAACGCGACCAGGTCGGCCCGGGTGACCGTGACCGGGGCGATCCGCTCGGTGCGGAAGACCTGCAGCCAGTCGGCGGCGGCCGCGGCGCTGGCCCCGCTCAGCAGGGCGACGACGCCGAGGGCGGCGACCAGCGGGCTGCGCAGCGCCGCGTGCCACCGGGGCGCGCGGCCGGGCCGTCGCCGGGGTCCGGCCACGGCGACCCTGGTGTCCTCCTGGGCGGCCGCCAGACCGGACAGGCACACCTGGCAACCCGCTACGTGCTCGCGGTCGGCGTCGGCGACGCCGGCCGGCTCGTCCAGAAGCCGGTGCAGCGTGTCGTCAGTCGGATGACGCATGACGGATCAACTCCTTACGCAGGGCGGACCCGGCGCGTCGCACGTGGTGCCCACGCTGCCGCCGGGAGAGTTCGGAAGCGGCGGCGAGCAGGTACGTCATTCGGGTTTCTCCTCACCGCGAGGTTCGCCTTCGACCCACTCGAGCAGGTCACCGGGCTGGCAGTCGAGCACCCGGCACATGGCCTCCAGCGTGCTGAAGCGGACGGCCTTGGCGCGACCGTTCTTCAGCACCGCGACGTTCGCGGGCGTCAGCCCGACCCGCTCGGCGAACTCGCCGACGCTCATCTTGCGTTTGGCCAGCTCGACGTCGATGCGGACGACGATGGGCATCAGATCACCGCTTCCATGTCGGTGCGCAGCGTGGTGGCCTGCCGCAGCAGCGCCCGCATCACCACCATCAACAGCCCCAGCACAGCGACACCGACCAACATCAGGAACAGCAGGAGCGGCAGCCCGGGGTCGTCCGCGTGGAAGCCGACGTACAGAAACACGCCCAGGAGGACCACCCACGCGGCGGCGACGGCCCACACGATCGCGTCCACCCATCCCAGGGACGCCTGGGTGAAGATGCGGTCGTCCTTGACCAGGGTGAGCAGCTTCCAGGTGCACACGATCACCGCCTGGACGCACAGGACGAAGAACACGGAGACGGCGGTCGCCGGCCACCTCAGGTACGCGAGGTCCGGAGACTCCTTCGCCATGTGCGCGAACTGCCCGGGGAGCGAGAAGGTCTGGAACACGACCAGGACCCCGAACAGCAACACGAGAAAGACCCTGAGCGGCGCAACCGCCCGATGCTCTGCGACCATGTATCGACTATCGCTTGGCACCTATCGAATGTCAATCGGTTCACCGATCTTCCGCGGGGCCGGCCCGCCGGCCGGAGGCACTCACCGTTCCATGAACCAGCGGTCCAGAGAGGACCGACCCCGCCCCGCGCCGGGGCGCCGACCCCGACCCGCGCCGGCGCGCCGACCCCGACCCGTGATCAAGAGCTTTGCGTCGGAGTCGATCTCCGATCTGACGCAAAGCTCTTGATCGCCTCAGCACCGGCCGGCCCCTGCCGCGCACCGACCCGCCGGTCGTTTCCGCCGTCGGTCAACCCTTCCGCCCGCCCAGGGTCAATCCTCTCGTCGATTGATGCCCAGACGGGGCTGGAGGGTGTACGTGACGGATGACGGCTTCCGCGAGTTCGTCGAGCTCCGCTACGGGGATCTACTGCGGACGACGTACCTGCTGACCGGGTCACGGCACGCCGGTGGCCGTCCTGGTGAACTCCTGCTCGCCCGACGCGGCTGCGCCGCATTACTCGCGACCGACGCCTCTCCCGATCCACCGCGGCAGACGGTCCCCGGACATCGGTCAACCACCAGACCGCCATCGGGGCGCCCCCACCTGGTAGCCGTCTCCGTGCCAGGCGAGACACGCGGGGTGCTGGTCCTCGGGCCGGAGTCGGCGGCCCGCGCCGAGTTGCTCGACGGTAAGGGACGGGCGATCGCCAGTGGAAGCCTGGAGGCCGGGGTGAGCGGGGTGCGCGTGGATCCCCGTCAGGTCACCAAGCTGAACGTCCTCGACAGGGACGGCCGGATCCTGCGGACCGAGGCCACGCCGAGCCTCGGCCCCACCCTCGGCCAGCTCGGCAGGGCTCGGGCAAGGTAGCTATATGACCGTTTCAGGTGATCCCGAGTAGTTGGAGTGGCCGGTGCGGGTTTCGGCTGTTGTGGCGTAGGGCTGCGGCGATGGCGGTGACGCCAGCCAGTCGGAGCAGACTGATCGCGGTGTTGCGCAAAGTGGCCATGACGCGGGGTGAGTTGCCGGTGCGCAGGCGGCTGGCGTCCTCGGCGTAGGTGGTGTCGCGGATGTGGTGCAGAGTTTCGATGGCCCAGTGCCCACGCAGCCAGTCGGCTAGGTCGGCGGGACCGGCCTGGGCGGCGCTCAGGTTGGTGATCGCGTAGACGGTGACGGTGGACCAGCGGCCGGTGGTCAGGCTCAGTCGTCGGCGACGGATCCGTAGTGCTTGGGTGGCGTGCGGGAAGTCCAGGGCGAGTGGCCCGGTGCAGGTGACTGCCTGCAGGCGGCGGATGTCGTAGCGACCGTGCCCGCGGGTGCTGGTCTCGTCCTGGATCGGGACCTTCGCCCAGGGCAGGGTCTTGAGCTGGCGATACAGGCGCGGCTGGTTCTTCTTCACGGTGAAGACGTAGGCGGCCTTCTTGTCGTCGATCAGCCAGCGGGCATGCTCGCGTTGGGTGTGCATGGCGTCGGCGGTGATGACCACCGCGGTCAGGTCAAGCGGGCCCAGCAGCGGCCGGAAGCGGGTCAACTCGTTTGTCTTGCCGTCGACGTCGACCTGACCCAGGACCGTCCCGGTGTGCTGGTCCAGCACCGCGAGCAGATGCACCTGGGCGCCGGCCGGGCCGCTGCCTCGCAAGGTCTTGCCGTCCACGCTGTACACCCGCCGCTCGGTGTCCGCCGCCGGCCGGCACGCGAGGACCCACCGGCCGACCGTGTCGTCCAGGGCGTCAGCATCGACACCGGCCAGGACCCGCCGGAACGTGGACTCGTCCGGAGCCCGATACAGCCCGGTGAACGGATCCCGGAACACGCCCAGTTCAGCAAGGACCTGCTGCGGCGCGTCAGCGGCCCACTCCGCGACCGCCGCTGCGGAACGGGCACCGGTCAGCACCGCCGCGACCGCCGTGGCCAGGACCCCAGGCAACGCATGGACGACACCGCGGGGATCTCGCCGGTCCGGCACCGCACTCAACGCCGCGACCAGGCTCGACCGGCGCTGCGCCGGCAACGACTCGTCCAGGCGGTCCGCGTGCACGGCCAACACGTCAATCACAACACCGTTGCGTTTAGCGCCGTGAGCGGGAGGCAAGCCCCTTTTCGAAGATTGTGATGTCGGCGTGGAAGGTGTAGGTCTGCGTGGTTGCGGGGTGCTGTCCGGCGTTCGGGCTGTACTTGCTGGTCGGGTTCTTGCGGGAGCGGGCCTTGATTCGAGGGCGGCGCCAGGCGGGTAGGAGGTCGGCCAGCGCGGCGTGGCCTATCGTGCCGAGGAGGTCGGTTGAGCTGCCGGGAAGGATTCCGCTGGCGGTGGTGATCGTGTCGGCGGCGGCGTCGATGAGGATGGTGAAGCTGATCCGGTCCATGTCCAGGCCGGGCTGGGTGCAGGTGGCGTCTGCTGCCGCGCGGATGAGGGCCTGGTAGGCGGTGAGCAGGGCGTACACCTCCTGCTCGATCCCGGGGATGCTGCGGGAGCGCAGGACGCGGCCGTCGAGCATGGTCGCTTTGATCGAGAAATACGTGGTTTCGGCCTGCCAGCGTTCGTGGTAGAGGTCCACGAGTTCGTGGGCGGGGTAGCGGGTGTGGTCTGTCAGGCTGGTGATCAGCCGCCACTGCTCGCGCCGCAGGCTGCCGTCGGCCAGTGTGACGGTGACCTGCGCTTCGATGACCCGCACCAGGATGAGAGCGGGTAGGCTGCCGTAGCCGATGCGGGCCAGGTAGGAGCCGTCGGGTAGGCGACGCTGGATGGTCGGGCAGCGGCGGGCGGATGAGCGGACCAGGAACTGCGCGCCGGTGGCGCCGACGTCGCGCAGGAATTCCGCGGCGTCGAAGCCGGCGTCGGCCAGCAGCAGCATCGTGCGGTCCAGGACGCCCAGAAGCCGCCGCGCGTAAGCCAGTTCGCCTTCTGTTTCGGGGCCGAAGGCCGCGGCGAGCAGGGCGCGGGTCCCACACTCGATCACCACGAGCAGCCGTAGCAGCGGGTAGCCGAACTCCAGCTTGTCTCCTACGCGTTTGGGGTAGCGCCAGGTGACCCGTTCCTCGTCGGGCACGTGCAGGTGGGTGCCGTCGATGGCCACGGTACGCAGGCCCCGGTAGAACACGCCGGGCTGGCCGAGCAGACCGACGGCACCGGCCAGGGTCTCGAACAGGCGCCGTAGCGGCGCTACTCCGACCCGGCGGCGAGCGCGTGACAGTGAGGAGATACTCGGCCGCGTCAGGCACAAGCCGGCCAGGGCCGCGGTCAGCTTCCCCCACGTCGCTCGGTAGGAACAGCGGTCGAGCAGGGCGAGTGCGAGGACGAAGTACACCACGACCCGAGACGGCAGCAGCCGCAGCCGCTTCTCGCGTGTCCCGGTTTCTTCCAGCACCGCGTCGACCAGGTCGAAGTCGATGATCTGGGTCAACTCGCCCAGATGTCCGGGCGCGTGCACACCCCCGGCTACCTCGATCGACCGGGTGATGACAGACTTCTCCTGCAACGGGACTCCTGAGGCATGATCTTCTTGCTCGACACAAGTTGATCTATCAGAAGTCCCGTTCGCGTCTTCAAAGTCCCCCTTGACTCATCCGCCGATCGCCAAACGCAACGGCGTTGACGTCAATCAGCGATGATGATCTCAACGGGCGTGGTCCTCTTTGATCTTCCCAGACTCGACACCTGGATGATCATCGAAAGGCCACGCCCGTCTCTATACCACCATGATCCGGAGCGTCCGCACCCAAACGCCCACAACGGTCATACCGCCACCTTGCCGGGGCCCTGGCCAGCTCGGCGAACCGACCATCTGGAACTGGTGACAACGGCCCGTGCCGGTGGGGTAGGCGGTGCCGACCACTCCAACCGGTGATCAAGAGCTTTGTGTCAGATCAGAGATCGACTCTGACGCAAAGCTCTTGATCACCGCGCCCGGCGGCCGGGGAACGCCGCGCTGGGGGCCTTCGCCATCACCGTGCCCGGCGGCCGGGGAACGCCGCGCTGGGGCCTTGGCCCAAGGCCGGGTAGTTAGGGGCTGCAGATCATCAACACGCGGCTTTGGGCTCTGGCGGGGTGGTGATGCCTTCTGTGGTGGCGAGGGTGTAGAGGTCGTTTAGGGTGGCGAGTCGCTGTGGGCCGGGTTGGATGCTGTGTCCCGCCTGTTGCAGGAGTTGCCGGGTCTCGCGTATCCGCCTGTTGATTGTTTCGGGTCGGACGCTGAACAGGGCGGCGACGGCGACCTGGGACAGGGCGAGTCGGTGGTGCAGGATGGCGGCGATGAGCCGGTCGGCGAGGGTGAGGACGGGGCGGCGGCCGGTGCCGGGCGCGGTCAGTCGGGGACGGTGACCGCGTCGCTTGTTCAGGCGTGTTTCCCGCTGCTGGTCGTGCAGTGTCATCAGGGTGGTGATCAGTGCGTCCCACTCGTCGGGGGGTAGTCCGGTCAGGGCCGGATGCGCTAGCCAGGCCAGGTCGGGGCTGGGCTGGTCGAACGGGTCGGGGGCGTTGTTGACCTGTTCGTATTCCTCGGGGTGCAGGGTGTAGTTCCACTCACCGTGCCAGTCGTGGCGGCTCAGCGGTAGCGCGTCGTGTTGTCGGTCGCTGAGGCGTACGCCGGTGTCGTAGGTGTTGGTGTCGAGGGCGGCGTGTACGCGTAGGCCGGTGCGGGTCGTGGTGGCGGCGATGCTCTGCACGATCACGTCATGGCTGGTCAGCGGCCGGCCCCGCCAGTTCATGGTGATGTGGGAGAACAGCCGGTGTTCGACCTTGTTCCACTTTGAGGTGCCGGGTGGGAAGTGGCACACGGTGATGTCCAGCCCTGTCTGCACGGCGAGGGCGGCCAGTTCCGCTTTCCAGGCGCGGGTGCGGTAGCCGTTGGAGCCACCCGCGTCCGCGGTGATCAGCAGCCGCCTGGCGTGCGGATAGTCGCTGGAGCCGATGCTGTTCCACCAACGGCGGATCGACTCCACGGCGAACGCGGCGGTGTCGTGGTCGGTGCCGACGTTGACCCAGCCGGTGTTGGCGGCCAGGTCGTAGATGCCGTAAGGCACCGCCTTGCCCAGCTCGCTGTCGGGGAAGTCGTGAGTGCGGGTAGCGACCGGTTCACCGGCCGGCCGCCACTGGCGGCCGGCGTTGGCGAACGGGCCGACCAGTTCCTTCTTCTTGGTGTCCACGCTGACGACCGGGTCACCGGTGTCCTGATGGTCTCTGACCTGGTCGTTGATGTAGCGGAACTGCGCGTCGCGGTCCGGATGCTGCTTACCCTCGATGGTCTTGGCGTTGGCCTGCAGGCTGAACCCGTCGGACCGCAGCAGGTCGGCCACGGTGTCGGCGCCCACCGGGTGGCCCTGACGGGTCAACTCCGCGGCGAGGGTGCGGGTCGACTTGGTCGTCCACCGCAGAGGCGACATCGGATCGCCCCGCTCGTCCGGCTCGACCAGAGCCAGCAACGCCGGGCGCAACCGCGGATCCGTCTCGGACAGGCTTCTGCGGCCTCCGCCCAGGCGGCGTGCCCTACCCAAAGGGGGATCGCCCGCGTCCAAGTCGGACACGCCGCGAGAGACCGTGTTCTCGGCGACCCCGGCAGCCCGGGCCACCGCCCGGATCCCGCCGTGCCCCAACGCCCGCGCCTCAGCGCCCATCAGCAGGCGACGCTGCCGCTCATCCAGATGCGGAAAGATCGCTTCGAACTTCGCCGCCAGCATTTGTTCGGTTTCCACCGTCACGGCCATACCACATCCAACACGGCCGGACAGGAAAACCTCTACTTATTTCTCGGCAGACCCTTAGGGCGTTGCGGCTGCTGTCAAGCGGGGTTTGCGGGGTTTGCGGGGTGGGGATGGTGTGGGTGGTGGGAGTGGTTCGGTGGTGTCGTCGTGGATGGTGATGGCGAGGTTGGTGATCTTCTGGTTGGTGGTGGGTCTGCCGGGTGGGTGTTTGGCGTAGCGGGACAGTGGTGATTTGACGCGGCGGGTGCTGGTGCGTGCTCGGCGTGGTGGGAGGAGTTCAGCGAGGACGGCGCGGCCGATAGCGCCGGTGAGGTCGGTGTTCTCGGGCAGGACGTCGGCGGCGTTGGTGAGTTGTTCCCGGGCGGTGTGCAGGGCGATGGTGAAGCTGGCCCGGTCGGGGTCGGTCCCGGGCCGGGTTTCGGTGGCGTGGACCATCGCGGTGCGCAGCGCCTGGTAGACGGTCAGCAGTGCCCACAGTTCCTGCTGGATGCCGGTCGGGTCGCCGGAGCGCAGGATTCGTCCGTGCAGGATGGTGTGGCGCAGGGCGTAGTACGCCGATTCGTGTTCCCAGCGCTGGTGATAGAGCTCGACCAGGCGGTGGCCGGGTGCCGGCGGGGGTCGCGCAGGGAGGTGACGAGGCGGTAGACGCCGGTGTAGGTGGTGGCGTCGGCGCAGGTGACGGTGACGGTGGCGTCGATGACCCGGACGGGGACGTGGTTGAGGACGCTCAGGTATGAGCCGTCGTCGAGGCGGGCCAGGACCGGCAGGCGGCGGTTGCCGCGCAGCCGGCCCAGGAATTGGGCGCCGGTGCCGGCGACCGCGGTCAGGAACATGTTGGAGTCGAAGCCCTTGTCCCACAGCACGAGCATGCCGGCATCCAGCAGATGCAGCAGTTTGCTGGCGTAGCTGGTCTCGCCCTCGGCGGTCGGTCCGAACACCGCACCGAGCATGCCGCGGGTGCCGGTCTCGACCAGCGTCATCAACTCCACCGCCGGGTAGCCGTTTCCGGTGCGTTTGCCGAGCCAGGCACGGTTGCGGGCGGTGTCGGCGGTGCGTTGGGAGGTACAACCGTCGAAGGACACCGTGCGATAGCGGCCGAACCGCACCCCGGGAGTGTGTGGCTGCGCGAGAGGCCCGGCGAGGACCTCGAAGAGGGCCTTCACCGGAGCGGGACCGACGCGGCGGCGCAGGTCACGTAGCCCTTTACCCGATGGGACGACCACGACCAGCCCCACCAGCCCGGCGATCATCTTGGCCCAGACCCGCCGGTAGCCGACCTCCGGGAACAGGCACATCGCCAGCACGAAGTACACCCCGACCCGGGACGGCAGGTTCCGTAGTCTTGCCTGCACCGTACCGGTCTCGGCCAGCACCGCATCGACGAGTTCAAAGGGCACGATCGAGGTGAGTTCCCCGAGATGGCCCGGGGCGAACACTCCCGCCGCGACCCGGACAGTGCGGGTGATGGCGGCCACAGTGCGGGACAGGGCAGAATGATCCGGCAACGGAACTCCCGGGCAGAAACGGTGGATCTTGGTCGACCGCCAGTTCTACCGGAGTTCCGTTGCTTTTACCGCCCCCGGGCCCATCGGCTTGACAGCCACGCCCGCCGCCTAACTACCCGGCCTTGGGCCTTGGCCGCGTCCGGCAGGTGTCAGCCGACGGGGCCGATCTGCTTCGCCAGGTCGACGAACGCCTGCCACGGCTTCGGGTCGAACCGGAGCGTGCCGCCGTCCCGGTCCTTCGTGTCGCGCACGAGCACGACGCCGGGCAGGTTGTCGGCCACCTCTACGCACGAGCCGCCGTTGGTCCCCGAGCGAGTCGACTTGTGCCACCTGGCACCGGTCATGTCCATGTCTGCGCCGCTTCCTTGATCAGTTCGAGTGACTGCCTGCGCGAGAGGGCTTCACCTCTGACCACTTCCCACGTCCGCTGGAGGGTAGCAAGGTCGTCCACCCCGTCCACCACCTGCGCCTTGACCTGGTGGTCGAGGTGGGCGACCACCGCCCCGTCGGTCAGGGTCGCCAGGATGAAGGCTCCCTGTAGACCAAGATAGATTCCTGCGTCCTCGGGGACCACAAGGACATGGACGTGCGGCAGTTCGGCCATCTTGGCGAGGTGCTCGAGCTGCTCGGCCATCACCCCGGGGTGCCCGTTGATCGGCCGGCGCAGCACCATGACGTCGAGCACGGCGACCAGCGGCACGGGAGACTCCCGGGTCAGGATCTGCTGCCGCTCCAGCCGCGACGCCACCCGCTGCTCCACCTCCGCGGGGAGGAGCAGGCTGTGCGCCAGGATCGCTCGGGCGTACGCCTCGGTCTGCAGCAGGCCCGGCAGGAACGCCGGCTCGTACCAGCGCAGCAGGGTCCCGTCGCGCTCCAACTCGATCCACTCGCGCAGCCAGGTCGGCGCCACGTCCAGCTTGGCCAGGTCGCGCAGCATCCGCATGAACCGGCCCTCCCGGCCCGGCTGGTACGCGGGATCGTGCGCCCGGTCGACGGCCTCCATGTACTCCTTCGTCGGCGGGCGTCCACCCGTCTCCACCGAGCTCACGTGGGAGCCGGAGTAGCCGATGGTCCGGCCGAACTCCTCCTGACTCAGTCCGAGCGACGCTCGGAGCAGCCGAAGTTCGTTGAGCACGTAGTCGCTGGCGGTCGCCATCAATTCCCCAATTCCTGCTCAATGTTGCCGGCGAGACTTTCAGGAGCGCCCATCCGCCCTTCCGACCTGCACGGATGCGGCGCGCGCGTTCCGACAGTAGCGGCGTCCTAAGCAGACTGTCACGCATGCGGACCCGCTCCACGCCGAGGAAAGCTGGGCGGGGTCTACGCCGGGGCCCACGGCACCGCACCCACGGCGCTGTGACGTACCGCCCACGTCCACGATCCGGCGAATTGCGACCTGGAGCGGGTTGACCTCCACCTACTGCCGTCGCCAGGAGGTAGGTGTGATCGTCCGCGGCGTGCGTAACACCACCGACCTTCGGACCGAGTACCGGCTCGCCGCGATGAACCAGTCGCTGGGTGTCCCCACGGTATTTCTGCCTGCGCAGCCCGAACTGGCCGCGATGTCCTCGACCGCGGTGCGCACGCTGGGAAGTGACCTTCGTCCACGCAGCCATGGACTGCCGGACATTGGCGAACCCCTCGTCGGTCCGCCGGTTGGATAGCTTTTGTGACCGCCGCGTCAAGATCAATTGACGTTGGAGCCCCAAGAACTCCCGACGAAATGATCTTTGAGGTGCCTGGATCACTCCGCGTCCGGTAGCTTGCCCTCCCGCGCCCACAGCCGGAGCTTTTCCGGTTTGCGGACCGCCCAGATCCGGGGTGACCCGCCCGTCCGCGGCGTCCAACGAGGCGACCGTCACGACGACACCGGCGCGCTGGGCCACCAGGCCCGGCACACCGTTGACCGACCGCTCAAGGAGTTTCCCACTCCCACCCGAGAACGGGCGGAGCCCCCGGCACTGCCGTCGGCGACCAGCGGTACCGGGCCCCGCTCACCTACCCGGGTGATCAGGCCGGAGCGGTGATCGCCCAGCGCTCGTGGTCCCGCCACGCCCCGTCGATGAACAGGTAGTCGGGCGAGTAGCCCTCCAGCCGGAACCCGAGCTTGCGGGCCACCCGCCGGGACGGCTCGTTGCCCGGCTGGATGTTCGCCTCCAGCCGGTGCAGGCCCAGCGCGGTGAACGCGTGCTCGACCACCAGGCCGACGCCGGCCGAGGCGTGCCCGGTGCCGCTGTACGGCAGGAACGCGGCATAGCCGAGGTACCCGCCGCGCAGCGCGCCGAGCAGGATGCCGCTGATGTTGGCGTACCCGGCGATCGCCCCGGTGGCCCGGTCGCAGATCAGGTAGCCGGCGTGGTCGCGGCGGCGGATCTTGCGCAGGTACGCGGCGTACGCCTCGGGGGTGTCCGGGGCGGCCAGCCACGGGTGGTGCAGGTCGTGGCTGCGCCGGGCGGCGGCGATGAACTCGACCTCGTCGGCGGGTCGGGGCCGCCGGATGGCCGCCGCACCGGCCGTACGCAGGCATCTCACGGGGTCACTCTGACCGTGGACGCCACCCCCCATACGCGATCTTGCAGTTTCGGCCCTCGATATGGGTGATTTGTGACGTTTGTCGGGGCCGGAAGTGCAAGATCGCGGGAGGGCACCGGCAGAGGGGCGCGCGGCGTGCCGAGTGTTCAGAGTGGGCGCGGGTACGGCTCGTCCGCCGGCATCGGGACCTGGAGGAACGTCGCGCCCCGCAGGTCCAGCCAGGCGCGGTCGGGGGCGCGGACGAGCCGCAGCATCACGTTCGTGCAGGCCGGGCAGCGGGCGACCAGTCCCGGGGCGTGCGGGTAGACCCGCATCCCGGCCATCGGGCCGGTGGTGCCGCAGGACTCGCACCGCCCGGTGGCGGCGCTCAGGTCGACGGCGAACAGCTCCCGCAGGGGGCCGTCCAGCACGTTCCCGTCCAGGTAGGACATGTCGCTCATCGAGTCTCCCTCAACCGGTCGGGCCGAATCGTTCGGTGCGGACGCGCGCGGGCTGGTGGCCGAGGCCGACCAGCAGGTCCGCCACCGACTCCACGAATCCGGTCGGCCCGCAGACGTAGCAGAGCGGCTGGTTCTCGGGTGGCCAGCCGGTGGCGGTCACATCCGCCGGGCCGACCCGGTGCGGCTCGCCGTCCCACCCCTGCGGGGCCCGGCGCGTGTACACGTACGCGATGTCCAGGCCCTCGTCGTCGCGGGCGCGGCGGCGCAGTTCCTCGGCGTAGAACACGTCGTCCGGGGTGCGCACCGAGTACAGCAGCCGGAACGGCGCCCGGCTGCCGGCCGCGCGGCGGGCCCGGACCATCGCCATCAGCGGCACCACGCCCGACCCGCCGGCGGCCAGCAGCACCGGGGTGTCCTGCTCCGGCCGCCAGACGAACCAGCCGCCGACCGGCCCGCGCACCTCCACCGGGTCGCCGGGGGCGTACACGTCGATCAGGTACGGCGACACCTCGCCGTCGGGCACCCGCTGCACGGTCAGCGCGATCCGGTCCCCCTCGGCGGGCGCGGCGAGGGAGTACGACCGGGCGGCCTGGTAACCGTCTTCGGCGGTCAGCCGGACGTCGAGGTGCTGGCCGGGCAGGTGCCCCGGCCAGCCCGGCGCGTCGAGGACCAGCGTCTGCGCGGTGGGGGTCTCCACCCGGCGCTCGACGAGCCGGGCCACCCGCCAGGTCAACGCGGCGCTCACCCGGCCGCCCCGCGCCGCGCGGTCGCCCCGCGCCCCGCGCTGCGCGCCCGGCGTCGGCCGGCGGTCAGTCGCCCGCGTACCGCTGCTCGCGCCACGGGTCACCGTAGTCGTGGTAGCCCGCCGTCTCCCAGAAGCCGGGCTCGTCCATCGTCTTCAGCCGGATGCCGCGCACCCACTTCGCGGACTTCCAGAAGTACAGGTGGGGCACCAGCAGCCGGGCCGGCCCGCCGTGCTCCGGCGGCAGGTCCCGGCCGGAGTACCGGTGGGCCACCCACGCCCGCCCGCCGCGCAGGTCGGCCAGCGGCAGGTTGGTGGTGTACCCGCCGTACGAGTGGGCGAGGGCGTAGGTCGCCTCGGTGTCCACGCCGTCGAGCAGGACGTCCAGCGAGACGCCCTGCCAGTCCGTCTGCCGCTTCGACCAGCGGGTCACGCAGTGGATGTCGACCGTCGGCGTCTCCTGCGGCAGGGCGGTGAACTCCGCCCAGGACCAGCGGACCTCCTCGCCGGTCTCGGTGGTGATGACGAACTCCCACGTGTCCAGCGGCACCTTCGGCGTCGGGCCGGCCGAGAGCACCGGGAAGTCCTCGGTCAGATACTGCCCCGGCGGCAGGGCCGGCTCCGCCGAACGGGGCCGGCCCTGGAAGCCCGGCGTGACGATTCCCACCCGTCAGTCGTACCACCCGGGCCGCGCCCGGCGCCCCGGTTCCCCGGACGGGGCGTCAGTGGCCTTCGGTGGTGGCCGGCGCCGCGGCCTCCCGGGTGGCGCGCAGGCTGGTGAGCGTGACGACGACGAGCACGCCGATGATGACCCCGAGCGAGGCGAGCGTCGGGATCTGCGGCACGCCCGGCCAGCTGCCGTGCGCCCAGTGCAGCCCGAGCTTCACGCCGATGAACGCGAGGATGATCGCCAGGCCGTAGCTGAGGTGCACGAGGCGGCTCAGCGCGGCGTGCAGCACGAAGTAGAGCGCGCGCAGGCCCAGCAGGGCGAACGCGTTGGTGGCGAAGACCAGGTACGGGTCCTCGGTGATGCCGTAGACCGCCGGCACCGAGTCCACGGCGAAGACCACGTCGGTGGCGAGCACCGCGACCACCACCAGGGCGAACGGGGTGAGCGCCCGGCGGCCGCCCTGCCGCACAATCATCCTCGTGCTGTGGTACTCGTCGACGACCGGCATGAACCGGCGCAGCAGGCGCACCGACCGCATCCGGTTGATGTCGACCTCCTGCTCGTGGCCGGAGACGGCGTCGCGGAGCAGCTTGACCGCGGTGGCGACGAGGATGAGGCCGAACAGCAGGAACGCGAAGTCGAGCGTCTTCAGCGCCGCCGCGCCGAGGGCGATGAAGACGGCCCGCAGCACCAGCGCGCCGGCGATGCCGTAGAGCAGCACCCGCTGGGCGAGCACGGCCGGCACCGCGAAGGCGGCCAGCAGCAGCATGAAGACGAACAGGTTGTCGACGGAGAGCGACTTCTCCACCAGGTAACCGGTCAGGTACTCCAGGCCCTGCGCGGAGCCGTACCGGTTCCACACCCAGGCGCCGAAGGCCAGCGGCAGCGCCACGTAGAACGCCGACCAGCCGAGGGCCTCCCTGAGCGAGACCTCGTGCGGCCGGCGGGTCACCAGGAAGTCCAGGACCAGCAGGGCGAGCACGCCCGCGATGGTCACTGCCCAGAGAGTTGGCGTGCCCACCGACGACAGCTCGGCGGCAGACAGATACGACAATTCGGTCATGGGGCCCCCTCGAACACCGTGTCATGTTCGAGGTCTCCTTCACCCACGCATCCCGTGGGCAACCACCCGGGGCACGCTCCGGGCGCGCCGTACTGACCGGAATGGTTCGTGGGAAGTACTCCCCTCGTGCGCCAAGGCTAGGACACTCGCCACCGGCCCGCCAAGCCGGCACCCCGGCCGTCACGGGCGGTGGCGGTGCCGCGACCGGCCGCTGCCCGGGTCGCCGCGAGGACGTCGGCGACACGCAGGTCTGCCAGGCACGCCGGACCGGAGGGGTCCAGCGGGCAGCAAGCCTGCCACCAGCAGGGCTGCTCGGTGATCGCGGTGGGCAGCCGGTGCGGACAGTCCGCCAGCCCCTGGAGGTCGACGCCGGCGGCCGGCGAGCCGGCCACGGCAGCGCCGGAAGCCCTCGCCATGCCGTACCGGCGGGCGTCGGTGGGGCCGAACAGGCCCACCGTCGGCACCCCCGCCGCGGCGGCCAGCCGGACGGGCCCGGTGTCCGGCCCCACCACCACGCCGCCGCGCCGGGCGACGGCCGCGAACTGGCCGGCGAGGGTCGGCAGGTCGCCCCGGGGCAGCGGCACCGCCACCGGGTCGACCGGGTCCGCGCCGACGGCGAGCACCGGATGGCCGAGCCCGGTCAGCGCGTCGGCCAACTCCCGCCACCGCCCGGCCGGCCAGCGCTTCACCGCCATCCCCGCGTCGGTGACCAGCACCACCGGGGGCGCGGGCGGCTCGCCGACCAGGCGGGCCACCGCCCGCTCCCCGGCCGCCCGCGCCGCCGCCGGCAGGTGCACGCGCGGCCGGGCGGTCAGGTCCACCCCGTCGAGCAGCCCCTCGGCGTGCAGGATCGCCAGGTAGCGCTCCCCCACCGGCTGGTCGGGCGGGGGCCGGCGCCACAGGTCGGTGACGCAGCGCGCACCGGTGGCCTCCAGCAGGTCGGGGATGCCGTCGTACCGGGTGGTGGTGACGGCCAGGTCCGGCGGGGCGGCGGCGAGGGCGTCGAGGACCGCCTCCCGCTCCGCGCCGGCGCGGCCGTGCCGGGGCGTGCGGACGCGCGTCACCGCCGGGTCCGCCCGGACCAGCTCCGCGCCGGGCTCGTGGGTGAGCACCCGCAGCCGCGCCCCGGGGTTGCGCCGGGCCAGTCCGTGCACGGCGGGCAGCAGCATCAGCAGGTCGCCGATCCCGCCGAGCAGGTCCACCACCAGGATCTCGCCGTACGTCCGCGCCACCGGTCACCCCCTCAGCAGCCCCGCGTACAGGTCCCGGTGCGCGGCGGCCACGCGCGGCCAGGAGTACGCGGCGGCGAACGCGCGACCCCGCTCGGCCAGCCGCCGGCGCAGCACCGGGTCGGCCAGCAGCCGCCGCAGCGCGGCGACGATCGCGGCGCTGTCCCGGCGGGCCCGGATGACCGCCACCGCGCCGCTGCCGGCCAGCTCGTCGTCCCCGTCGGGCACGGTCACCGCGGTCGGGACGCCGTGGGCCAGGGCGGCCAGCAGCGCCCCGCTCTTCGTGTTCACCCCGGCGGTGAACGGCAGCACCACCACGTCGGCGGCGTGCAGGGCGGCGGAGACCCGCTCGGCCGGCAGGTGCCCGGTGAAGGTGACCCGGTCGGCCACCCCGCAGCGGCGGGCCAGCCCGGTCAGCTCGGCCCGGTACGCCGCCGCCTCCGCCTCCGGCAGCGCCTGGGAGGTGAACCCGCCGACGACCAGCAGGCGCAGGTCGGGGTGCGTCCGGCGCAGCTCGGGCAGCGCCTCGATCAGGTGCCGCAGCCCCTTCACGGGATGGACGAAGCCGAAGAACGCCAGCAGCGGCGCGCCCTCGGCCAGCCCCAGCTCGGCGCGCAGCCGCAGCCCCTCGGTGGCCGCCCCGGGCCGGTCGGTGACGTTCGGGGCGATGGGCACGTGCACGGGCTCCCGGCCGGCGCGGGCGCGTACGGCGGCGGCGTGGGCCGGGTTCGTGACGACGACGGCGCCGCTGCCCGGCACGAGGCGGCCGGTCTCCCGGCACCACCGGCCGCCGCGTTCCACGATCGACCACAGGGGGCCGGGCAGCCAGCCGGGGGCCGCCCACGAGCCGTACTCGTGCAGGGTGGTGACCAGCGGGACGCCCCGGGGCAGCCGCAGCGGCAGCAGGCCGGGCACGCGGGAGAACCGGTACGCCGCCGGGGCGAACTGCACGTGCACCAGGTCGGGCCGCAGCCGGCGGGCCTGCCTGGCCGCCCGGCCGCAGGCCGCCCACCACCGGGCCGGCGACGTCCCGCCGTCCGGGCACACGCCGACGGCGGTGGCGTCGACGCCCACCTCGGCCAGGGCCCGGGCCAGCCGCGCCACGTAGTCGCTGACCCCGTCGGCGTCGGGCCGGCCGGGGCCGTGCAGCAGGGCCACCCGGATCGGGCGCTCGTCGGCCACGCCACCCCCTCGCCTCGCGCTGTCGCGGGCGGGTTCCCGGGGCCTTACGAGGCAAACGCGCGCCGCCTACGGTGTACCGATGAGCGAACGCGAGATCCAGGCGGGCGTCGGCGTGGGGCCCCTCGCCGGCGTACGGGTGGTCGAGCTGGCCGGCATCGGGCCCGGCCCGTTCGCGGCGATGATGCTGGCGGACCTGGGCGCCGACGTGGTGCGGGTCGACCGGGCGACCGACGTGGACCCGACGGTGTTCGGCACGCCGCACCCCGACCTGCTGAACCGGGGCCGCCGCTCGGTGGCGGTGGACCTGAAGTCGGCGGGTGGCCGGGAGGTGGTGCTGGCCCTGGTCGCCGGCGCGGACGCGCTGGTCGAGGGCTTCCGCCCCGGGGTCACCGAGCGGCTCGGCCTGGGCCCCGCCGACTGCCTGGCGGTCAACCCCCGCCTGGTGTACGGGCGGATGACCGGCTGGGGGCAGGACGGCCCGAACGCCCCGTACGCCGGCCACGACATCGACTACATCGCGCTGACCGGGGCGTTGCACGGCATCGGCCGCGCCGGGGAGCGCCCGGTGCCGCCCCTGAACCTGCTCGGCGACTTCGGCGGCGGCGGGATGATGCTCGCCCTGGGCGTCGTCTCCGCCCTGTACGCCGTCGCCGGCGGGGCCCGGGGCCAGGTCGTCGACGCGGCCATCGTGGACGGTGTGGCCGTGCTGTCCACGATGATCCACACGCTGCGCCGGACCGGCATGTGGCAGGACCCGCGCGGCGTGAACCTGCTCGACGGCGGCGCGCCGTTCTACGACACGTACGAGTGCGCCGACGGCCGGCACCTCGCCGTCGGCGCGCTGGAGCCCCGCTTCTACGCCGAACTGGTGCGGCGTACGGGCTTCCCGCTGCCCGGCGACGAGGCGCCAGACCGCGACGACCCGGCGAACTGGCCGGCGCTGCGCGAGGCGTGGGGGCGACTGTTCCGCACCCGTACCCGCGACGAGTGGACGGCGCTGCTCGGCTCCTCGGACGCCTGCGTCGCGCCCGTGCTGGACTGGACGGAGGCCCCGCGGCACCCGCACCTGGCGGCCCGGGGGGTGTTCGCGGAGCACGCCGGGGCGACCCAGCCGGCCCCCGCGCCCCGGTTCTCCGGCACCCCGACGGCGCTGCGCCGGCCGCCGCCGCACCCCGGCGAGCACACCGACGAGGTGCTGGCCGAGGCGGGCTTCCCGGCCGACCGGATCGCCGCCCTGCGCGCCGCGGGGGCGGTGGCCTGATCTCGCCGCGCCGCCCCTTCGGGCCGGGTCCCGCCGTCGACCTCCGGCGCACGGTGGTGGCGGCAGTGGCCTGGAAGGCGAGGCCCCGGACGAGCAGGTCGCGGCTGAGCACGAGCTGCTGGTGGATCACCCGGCTACGCCGAGCGCCGCGACGCGCAGCCACTGCGCGGCCGCGCCGGCCACCTCGCCCGACCCGCCGAGGGTACCCGCCAGCGGGCCGGCGGCGACCTGCGTGCCGATCGCGGCGAGCACCCCGACCCCGAACGCGAGCCAGGACGCCTGCACGCCCTCGGCCACCGCCGCGGCCCGGTCGCCGGAGCCGAACCGGCGGGCCGCCCGCCCCGTGATCCCGTACGCCAGCACGCCGCCCAGCCAGGCGGTGAGGGTCAGCACCGTGCCGCCGACGGCGAGTGCGGCCAGCGGCACCCGGCCCAGGTGCCCGACCACGGCGGTGTCGACCAGGACGTAGAGCGGCTCGGCGGCGAGCACCACGAGGGCCGGCAGGGCGAGCGCGGCGATCCGCCGGGGCGGCGCGACCGTGGGCTGGGCGAGGGTGGACTGGCTCATCGCCGCCGATCCCGACACGACACGCGTAAGGATCGCAATATTCTGCGCCACTTACCCGCGCATCACGGTCGCACTCGGATCATCGATGTGGTGGCTGCACGCCGGGGCCCTGTCAGGTCGGTGGGGGTGTGGTGTCGGGCTCTTGTTTGATGGGTGGGAAATTCTTCTCCGCGTCTTTCGCGCTGGAGTAGAAAGGGCCGTAGTCGGCGATGACGATACGATGGGGATTGATAGTGAGGTCGAACAGGTTGTTCATACCGAATAGGAACATGATTTCTTGTCGGCGGATTCTGTTGTTTTTGTCGGGGACCCTGACGGTGAATTGCAGGTACACGGAGTTGGTGCGGTAAATGTCGGGTTCTATGGTGCCGGGTTTGAGTGCGGTGTTGGCGAAAGCAATGGAGTTTGCGAAGCCTTCGGCGCTCATGAAAATGTCGCGCTTGCGATGTCGTGGAGGCACAAGTCGCCGACCGCGAGACCGACGGCTATCGGCGAGAGGGCGGGAGGTTTCGACGTTCATCGTATAGGATGGGTACAGCCGGTAGGTTTGTTTCCAGACTGCTTCTCGTTGCTGATCTTCGAATACGGCGCCGAGGTACGGGCCGAGCATTTCCATGAGGAACCGCCGCACGAAGGCGTCGTCCAGGACCAATCCCAACCTGCCTTCGAGTTTGTCGTGTCCGCGTTCGTGATCCTTCAGGTGGTCTTTGGTCATGGGAAGGACTTTGACTCGCGGGTTTTCCAATGATTCGCCGAGGACCAGTCGGCGCACCTCCGCTGCGACCATCTGATCGAGCAGGGGCCACAGGCGCTCCCACTCCTCGTCCGGTACGCGGGGTAGCCGGGGGTCTTCCGGGTTGTTGGCGATGTTCTTCAAGGTCTGTTTGCCCGAGTCCATGCTGGCGGTGATGCGGTCGGCGTTGGCGCGGACGACGGGGTGCACCTGGCCGTTCTCGTCGGCGAAGGGCGCATAGACCCGTCCGCGCGGGTCGTCATCGTCACGCCAGGGAAAGGCGTCGTCCATTCCCGGGACTGGTTGGACGCTGTCTGTGATCTCTCGCATCAGCACAACGTCTTGTTCGGCTGACACTTCCTCGGGCGTGGCCCAGATAATCTCGGTCCGTACCTTATCGAGGTGACGCCGCTCTAGTGGTGTGGTGCGCGGTTCCGGGTCCGGTTGGTCGGGGTCGGGCCCCGACCCGAGGGTGGCCGTCAGTTGGGGAGGCGACGGGGTCTGCGCTGCCGGCTGCCCCTGACCGACCTGCGCCTGCCACGCCGGGGGGTCGACCGGCGCGGACGTCGCAGGGAAAGCCCCGGCGCCCTGTCGACCGTCATGGACCGCGGCGGCGTTGTAGTGGTTGACGATGGTCGGAGTGTGCGGGTCGGCCGCGACGTGGTACAGGTCGACCGGCCGGCCGGCGGCCGGACCGTACTCGTCGCTCATCATCGGTGGCGCCCCCCACCCGGATTCCCGCCAGATGGTGACCCGGCTGCCGGTGGCGTAGGCCAGCAGGGGGGGTAGAAACTCCCCGACCGGGGCGCCCCACTGCTGTTTCCAGTTGTCCACCGCCGCTCGGACCACGTCCAACTCGTCGGGGTCGAGCTGACGGTCGGACTCGCTCAACACGACGACCAAGAAGTCACGGGCCGTGCCGGGTTCCAGGACGTCCACCGGGAAGCCCTGGCCGTGCTGCGTGAGGAAGTCCAGTTGCCGCTGCGGTGCGTCCGTCGGCTCGCCGAGGCCCAGCGGCCCGCCGGACAGCATCGCCGCGGCACGCACCGCCTGGTACCGGTGCGCGATCACGGCCGCAGGCAGCATGCCGGCTTCGGTGACGTAAGGGCTGTCAAGGTAACGCAACCAATCCAGCACCTGCTGGTGGTCGTTCAGGGCCGCCACCTGCCGCACACGCTCTTCGCGGAAGTTGATCCGCTGCCTGGTCACATCGGTGGGCAACCGCCCGGCGTTGCTGTCCAGGTACCCCCGGACGTGGCCCTGCAACAGCGCGCTCACCCGCGCGAGCGGGGACTCCCGGGGCACCTCCGACCCGACCAGCCCCACCACGCTGGTACGCACCCGACCGGGATCGGACAGGAACTGGACCAAGTCCACGGAAAGGTGCGGGTACAGCACGTCACGCACCCAGATCGGATCGGTGGCGATGAAGGCGTACAGCACGCAGTACCCGTCAGCCGGCACCGGCAACATCGGATCCGGGCCGGCCACCGACGCGACGGCCGGCCGCTGGACAGACACCAACGACGACCTGTCCACCGCCACATCCCAGAACGCGTTGGCTGGTCTCTGCGTAGCGCCAGCCTGCCCGGCCGCCGCCTGCGGCCAACCCTCCAGCGGCTGCGGCTGCGGCGCGGGGGCGGCCATCGGAGTCCGCACTGCCGGTTGCCCCCGGTCGACCTGCGCGCTCGCCACCCCTGGCCGCTGCTGGCCCTGCGACGGAATCCCGACCACCGGACGGGCCCACGACCCGGCGACCGGTGGGATCGCGTCGTCCGTGTTGGAGCCGGGGACAGCTACCGCGTCGTCCTGCGCCGCCCGGTATGCCACGCCCACGGATCCGGTTGACGCGGGTGCCACCGCCGCGGCGTTGTCGCTGGACCCACCGGTCAGCAGCGGCGGGTCCCCCGCCGTCCCCCCGCCCGCATTCACGGTCCGCCTCTTGTATTTTTTCCGCAGCCTGACCAGGTCGTTCTCGGTGGGGGCCACGTTCAGCCACCGCCAGAACGGGCCGCCCTCCCAGCCCTCTAGGCTCTCGACCTCGATCCGCGCGGCCGGCTCACCCTCAGGCGACCCGTCCGTACGACCCAACCAGACCGTCGCCTCCCGGCCCGCATTGGCCGTACCCGCACCGAAAACCCCCCTCTTGCCGTTCAGCTTGAACGGCACCTCCCCGTCCCGGCCGAGATTGATCGTTATGGTGTACCCGCCGGTCAGCTGCGGCAGCTTCCCCTCCGTCCACTCGCCCGCATGCACGCCCCGGGGCTCGTAGGTCCGCAGCGTCTCCAGGTCGGCCGGGGTGCGGACCACTGACAGCCACTGCCAGAACGGGCCGCCGTGCCGGTCGTCCAGGCCCTCGACCTCGATGAACGCGGCCGGCTCACCCTCATGCGGCCCGGGCGGGAGGGGACCGAACCTGATCGTCATCTCCCGGCCCCCAGCCGCACTGAAAATTGGCCTCTTGCCGTCCACTTTGAACGGCAGCCGCCCTTCCGGGCCGAGCTTGACCGTTTTGGTGTCCCAGCCGGTCACCGGCGGCGGGTCCTCATCCCTCCAGAAGTCCCCATACACAGTCCTGGGCTCGTAGTCCTTCAGCCTGCCCAGGTCCTCTTGGGTGGGGGCCGGGTCCAGCCACCGCCGGAAGGGGCCGCCCTCCCCGTCGTCCAGGCTCCCGACCTCGACCAACGCGGCCGGCTCACCCTCATGCGGCCCGGGCGGGAGGTAACCGAACCAGACCGTCGCCTTCCGATACTCCACACCGACATACTGCCTCTTGCCGCCCACCTCGACCGGCAGCCGCCCGCTCGAGAGCTCGAACGTTTTGCTGTACCCGCCGGTCAGCTGCGGCGGGTCCCACGGGTCCCCCGGCGTCCACGCCTGCCAGGGCCCTACGGGCGCCAGCCGGGGCCCGTAGGACCCCGGCCGGCGCCGGGGCCCGTAGGACCTCAGGCTGGCGAGGTCGTCTTCGGTGGGCACCACGTCCAGCCACCGCCAGAACGGGCCACCCTTCCCGCCCTTCAGGCTCTCGACCTTGACCCACGCGGCCGGCTTACCCGCATGCGGCCCGTCCGTGCGGTAACCGAGCGCGAGCGTCACCTCCTCGTGCGCAAAGTCCCTACCGATAGACAGCCTCTTGCCGCCCACACTGAACTTCAGCCGCCCTCGCCCATCGAACTTGACGGATGCCACCGCCGGGTTGGGGCTGGACCCGCCGGTCAGCTGCGGAGGGTTCCCCTCCGTCCAGTTCGGCCCGGGCTCATAGGTCTCCAGCCTCCTCAGGTCGGCTTCGGTGGGCACCGGGTGCAACCACCGCCAGAACGGGCCACTCTCTCGGCGCTTTAGCCTCTCGACCTTGAGCCACGCGGCCGGCTCACCGTCATGCGACTTACCGAGCCAGAGCGTCGCCTCCTGGCCCCCGGCGCGCCTACCGAAAGACACCCTTTCGCCGTTCAGGCTGAATCTCGCTTGCCAGTCGAGCCAGACCTTTTTGATGTGCCCGTCGGTTGGCTGCGGCGGGTCCCCCTGCGTCCACTCGCCCGGCAAAGGGCGCGGCCGATCGGGCCCACGTTGCTCGGCCTCGGGCTTCAGCTTCTCCAGGTCCTTCTCGGTAGGCACCACGGCCAGCCACTTCCAGAACGGGCCGCCGGGCCGGTCATCCAGGCTCTCGACCTCGATCAACGCGACCAGCTCACGCTCATCCGGCCGGTCCGTGTCGAAACCGACCCGGAGCCTCGCTCTTCTGTTCTTAGCGGCCGGACCGAGGCGCGGCCTCTTGTCGTTCAGACCGGACGTCAGCCGCCCGGCATCGCTGAGCCTGACCCATTTATCGTACCCGTCCAGCGGCGGCAGGGGTTCCGTCCTCCACCCGTCCGCACCCACGGTCCGGGGCTCGTAGTTCCGCAGCCTGCCCAGGTCCTTCTCGGTGGGGGCCGGGTCGAGCCACTGCCAGTACGAGTTGCTGTCCCACTCTCCCTCGATCATGATCAACGCGGCCGGTTTACGCGCATGCGGCCCGTCCGCGCGGTAACCGAGCACGAGCGTCGCATTCCTGTTCGTAAGCTCCACACCGAAAGACGGACTCTTGCCGTCCACCTCGACCGGCAGCCGCCCCATTGGGCCGAGCGTGACCGTTATGGTGTACCCGTCGGTCAGCTGCGACGGGTCCCCCGCCGTCGACTCGTCCGCCACCTCAGCGGGGAGTCCTGCCCGATCACCTGTATCCCGGACCATCGGCTCGGAGCCGAACTGACCGGAGTCGGACCCGCTGTGCGCTGCCGCCGGCCCCCAGCCCGCATGCCGGTGCGGGAGCCCCCGACCGGCGCCGACACCCTGATCGTGCCTGACGGTCTCGCTGCCGGACACCGCGAAATTGATCCCGAACGCCTCCGAGACCAGGTGCGGCAAGACATGCGTCAGGCCGGGCACAGAGCTCCCCCTGGAATCCAACGCCTGCTGCAGCCTCTCCAAGGAGAGATCAGGCAAACCGTGACGCTTCCGGAAATCCGTACGCTGGACGATCAGGCCAAGCTGGGCGGCCAGATAGTGGCGGACATCATCAATCCCCGCCGTCGGCAGACCGAGCGTCTCCGCCACCTGGCCCCCCGCGCTTTCCAGCACCTGCTGGAAGACGTCATCCCACGCCGGGGAGATCACGATCTCGGGCGGGACCGGGGCCATCGTCACCGGCGGTGGCCCCGGCGTCCGCGGTTCGGCGTCCACCTCCATCGCAACAACCCGTCCGGCGCCGATCGGTGGCTCACCACCGCCGGGATTCAACGGCGCGTCAGAAACCCCCGACCCGTAACCGGGGAATCCTGGTGGCACGGCGTGACCATCTCTCCAAACCTGCTGCACGGAGGCCGGCCCCTGCGCCGCACTGGCCGCGCCCTGCGGCCGTTCCGCAGGACCGGAGCTGCCCACCACACCCGCGTAATGAGGCTTGAGGATGTCCACGATGTCCTGCAGATCTTCGTTGGACAAACGCCAGTCAGCACCATGCCGGTGTTGGCCCATCAGCGACGAATCTTTCCTGTCAAGCACACCCGCCCCGTGCACCACCTCATGCACGTACACCCCAGGCTCTTCACCCGCCGCCCAATGGCGCTGGTCAGTCACGCTACCCGGAGCACCGACCATGACCTCCTGATGAGCCAGCTCGGGTTTGGCCACGAACTCCACTTCCCACCACAGCCGCTTTTCGACCTCCGGCAACGTCGGCTCGCTCTCGTTCAACGCGGCAACACCCGCCAGAGTGGCCTCCTGCACCTGCTGCACCGCAGCGTCCGAGCCCTGCACATACAGCCGCCGCTGAATGACCCACTTCTCATCCCCCGGAATCAGCGCGAACCGCACCGCGACCAACTCACCAAACAGCCGCCCCGACCCACCCATGCCATCGAACGGATTCACACCACGCCTCCGCCGCCACAGCTCCGCGTCAATCTCGATCGCCCTCGCCGAGCCCGGCGAAGCCGGCTGCGACAGCCGCCCGGTCTCCGGCCCGACGACGTCGGCGTCCGTTGTCCGGCCCGCCGCCCCGCGATGAAGCGCGCTGCTCTGAGTCGGCGCCAGGATCGCCTCAGATGCGGGCTGGCCCGACACCACGACGGAAGCCGGCCCAGCACCATCACCGACAGTTGACCCCCCGGAAGTCGCCGCGCTGGCCCCGCCCCGCACGGCACTGTCGCCCAGCAGTCCGAGCTGGCGAGCCCTGGTCACGGCCTCCTGCCGAGAGCCTACGCCCAGCGAATTTCGCAGCCTGCGCACGATTTTGGCTACCATAGGTTCGCTTCGGGGCGCCATCAGCGTCGTGATTTGCTTATTGGTCAGGCCCGCCGCCAGGTGGACCAATACTTGGAACTCTTCCGTCGATAGTGTCCCCGGTGCCGACTGGTCCGGTCCCACGACAGGAGCCCCAGCACCAGCACCGACAGTTGATCCCTCGGAAACCGCCGCATCCGACGCGTCGATCCCACCCATGCCCGCGGCATCCGGCTGTGACCCGCCCGCGGTCGCACTCAACGCTAGGCGCACCTTCTTCTTGCTGATGAGGCCGCCGGACAGCGTGGCGATGTCGCCGTACAGCTTGTCCAGCGTACCGGAGCGGTCGCGGGCGACGAACTTGTCCCTCATCATTCGGGCCCACACGTCTATCAAGTACAACGTCTGCTCGTTCAGGACGCCGCGACCTTTCTTCAGGGAAATCCCCGCCGGAAGATTCTCCTTCTCCAGGAACTCACGGAGGTTGCTTGGGCCGCCCTCGCGGCGCTCGAAGTCGACCATCTTCTTCAACAGATCCCCCTGGTCCTCGGTCAACTGGACAGGACCCGGCTGCGACCCACCCCCGTCCACCTGCGGCATCTTTCCCCACAAACGCCAGACCGAAGCCAGGGGGATAAGGCCACCGGACCAACGAGCCACCGAAGAGACGAGGTAGGGGTGGTCGTCGGGGTCACGCTGACCATTCAGCGACCTGGCCCAGTCGTCCACCCACTCCCTCAGCGTCTCCTTAGCCGGCTTCCCCTCGTTGGGCAGGTCAACTCCGGCTGGGAGGTTCCTGCCCGCCAACCACGCACGGAGATTGGGACCGTTGTTGACGGGCCGGAAGCCAACCACGTCCTGCCGAGTAATGGTGGCGGGAATGTGGCGCAGCCCTTCCGCCGCGGACTCCACGGCAGTGGTCCGATAACCGGCGGCGTGAGCCAGCCCGCCCCCGGTACGCGGGCGCTTCTCGTGTGGCCCCGCCGGCCATTCCGGCGCGGCTGGGCGTTTGCTGCTACCGGTCGTCTCCCACTGCGTCTTGAACCCGTCGAACCACTCGTTCGACAGGTTCGTGTCGATGAGCCGGTAGGCGTTTCCGGACCGGTCGGCCAACGGCGCCTTGACGGCGGCGAAGATGCTCGTGACGACGGTCGACTCCGCCCGCCGGAGAAATCGGCCGACCCGCAGGGTGACCTCTGTCCCAGGGGAAAGATCCACCTCCTGCCCGTCCAGCGTCCGGCCCGGGTTGTCACCGCCGAGCGTGAGCGGCAGCGGGTCGGGCGTGCGCCTGTCCGGCTGCATGACGAGATCGATGGATACTTCGTCGAGGAGCGCCCCTGGCTCGGCTGATTCCCACAGCGCCATCGAGCGCAGCCGCTCGATGTCGTGGGCGGTGGGGGCCGGCGAGGACAGTTCCAGGTACAGGGGCGCTGCGGTGCCGTTCCTTCCGGCCGGTGCTTCCAGGACCGCCAGGGGGCGACTATCCATGCCGTACCCGAGCCGGAAACGCGCCTCCTTCAGTTCGGCGGCGATGACCGGCGGAAGTCCGTCGGCCACCTCGACCGGTGGGATCGTGACTCTCTGGTCGCCGAAGGTGATGTCAAATATTCCGCTTTCGCTCACCGGCGCTGTGATGTGGTAGAGAGTGCCGAACGTCCACCGGTCGACGGTCTCCCACACCGGGCCGGCTGCCGTGCTCCACAGTTCGGCCAGCTCGCTGTCGGTCAACCTGCGGGCGATCTCCTTGTAGACGAACCTCTCGGTGCCGTCGGGCGCGGTGTACGGGATTCTGGCGATGCCGACACCTTCGCCGTCAGCAATCCCGAAATCGACAGCGACCCTGTCGCCCGGGATGGTGACTCGATCGACATATCCGAGGAGCATGTCGTCGCCGTCACGCCGGGCGCGAAGAGACAGAAGAGATGGCCGACCCGGGGTGTCCTCGGCGCGGCCGGGGACGGTGAACGGGTCCTGCAGGTTCCAACGGTTCTCGTCTTCCCACGTGCTCTTTTCGCGGAGGGCGTCGACGTATCGGCGGTGTTCTTCGAGTACGTCGGCGTGCCTGCGGGGGGAGCTGGGGCGTTGACGGATGGCCGCGAGGTTCCGGTGGAATGTGTCCCGCAGGAGCGGCCAGTGGCGGATCGCCGTGTTCTGTTCCGCCGTGTCGACTTCGGTTTTCAGCAGGTCGAGCGCCTCGTCGAACACGACATCCAGTCGGCGCAGTTCGGTATAGGCTGCCGGCGACGGGAAACCCTCGGCGATGCGGGCATCGTGTGGGTCACGGGCCTGGCCGAGGTGGTAGGCGCCGTCCAACCAGACGACTGGTTGCGGAATCTCACCGTCACCGGACGGCGGACCGATGACGTACGGGGCACCGAACGGGTGGTGGATCTCAATCGGCAGACCCAACCCCCAGGCCACGATGTGGGGAACCACGTGCACGACGTCGGGGTAGCCGGGCTGGCGGTGTACGAGTTTGTTGAGCAGGTGCTGGTGCAGGGTCTCCCGTCGCTGCTCGGACATGTTCTCCGGATACGGGAGAAGTGCCCTGAACGTCGACTCCTCGCCCTTGCGGAGGTCGGCGTCCAGGTGGCGGGCCACCAGCGCGCCCAGTTCAGCCACGGTGGTGACGCCCGCCTGCGCCAACCGCTCCCCATGGGCTTTCAACACCGTCCCGTAGAAGACGTCGAGCGGCCCCGCGTCGCCCTCCGCGCGATCGATGTGGAAAACCGCATCAGCCCACTGCTCGAATGCCGCCAACTCCCTGCCGGTTTCCCGGGCCGACAACTGCGCGATCGCCGAGTCGACTTTCCGCCGCCGGTCCGCCGCCGCCTTATCCCACACAACTTCCAGATCCGCCGCAGTGAGCCTGGTAGGGAATTCCCTGTAGGCGAACCTTTCGCTTCCGTCGGTCGCGGTGTACGGGATCCTGGCAACAGCGAACCCCTCTTCGCTGTCCATCCCGAAATCGACAGCGATCCGGTCGCCCGCGATGGAGACGTTGTTGAGTCTCTGGAGACGAAGGCGCTTGCCGCCCAGTTCGACCGAAACCGTCGTTTGCTGGCCGTCGGAGCTGACGTTGAGGTACTGGGTGAACCAACCCCCTTGGGGCCTTGGGTCCGCGTCTTCCCAGCTGCTGGGCCGGAGGATGTTCGAGAGGTACCGACGACTTTCCGCCAGGATGTCGGCCTGCTGTTGGGGCGATTCGGGGCGGACTTCGGCGGCCGAGATCCCGGCGACGTCGGTTCCACGGATGACCGCGAGCTTACGCTGGAATGCTTCCCGCAGGGCGGGCCAGTGTCTGGTGCCCGGATGAGGGTTCCGTTCCGCCTCGCTGATTCGCTCCAGCAGCAGACCGTGCGCCTGGTCGAACAGTCGATCCAGTCGCTGCTTCTCGTCGTCCGATGTTGACGTCTGCTCGGGACCCCTGGCGATGCTGGCGGCGATGTCGGCATCCCCTCGAACAGAAGGCCGGCCGAGGTAGTAGGCGCCCTTGTAGGAGACGATCGGCAGCTTGTTGGCCCCGGACTCCGGGCCGATGTTTTTCGGGACGCCGAACGGTTGGTAGATGCGCATCGGCTGGGACATCGTCCGGGCCAGGATATGGACAACCACATGCGCGACGTCGTGATCACCGCTTTGGCTGTTCGCGATTTTGTCGATCCAGTTCTGGTGCAGCTCCTCTCGTCGCTGCTCGGACATGACCTCCGGATACGGAAGCAACTTCCTGAACTCCGACGCGTCACCCAGACGGAGGTCCGCGGCCAGGCTGCTGGCCATCCACCCGTGCAGTTCCTTGCGTTCGATCTTCAACTCCTCGAACCGCTGTCTGAAGGTCCGGAACATCGAGTCGTAGAAGTTTTCCGGCTTCGCTCCACCCTCCGTGAGATCGATGCCGAACACCTCGCGCGTCCACCGCACGAAATTCTGCTCGTCGCGGTTGCCCGCGGCCGACAACTGTTCGATCGCCGAGGCCGCTTCCTGCCGCCAGTTCTTCGCTGCATCGTCGGATCCCCCGGCCGGCATCGCCGCAACCGACCCCGGGTTTCTCAGCGCCTCGGTGATCTCGCGTTTCAGGTCGTCGAAGCGCTCGTTGTCCACACCCGTGTCAAAGAGCCGGTAGACGACTCCGGACCCGTCGACCAACGGCGCACCGACCACGACGGGAACGCTGCCGGCGACATCCGCCCCGACCTGCTCCTGCTCCGGCCACTTCCCTACCGACAGGGTGACCGACGTCCCCGGAGACAGATCCACCTCCGCCCCGGCCAACGTCCTGCCCGGACCACGACGGCCGACCTCGATGGACAGCGGACCGGCCGCAGCGCGAGTCGGCAATGGCCCACGGCCGCTCCGCGCCCCCGGCTGCAACACGACATCGAAAGACACTTGCTCGGAAAGAACCCACCGATTCTCCGGTTCCCACAGCGCCTTCTTGCGCAGCCGCTTGATGTCGTCCACGACGAGGACGGGCTTGTCCGTTTCCAGGTAAAGGGGCAGTCCTTTGACGTTCTTCTCGGCCGGCGCTTCCACGATCGCAGTGGGTCGACCCTCCTCGGAATACCCGAGCAGAAGACGACCGTTCAGCTCGGCGGGGAGGACAGGCGGAAGTCCGCCGACCACCGGGACCTGCGGGACCACGAACGATCTGGCGCTGTTATTGCCGCTGCGGTCGCCGAAGAGACCGGCCAACCTTTTGCCCTCACGTAGAGGCAACGTGACCTGGTAGTAGTCGCTCGACAGCGGCCGGTGGTGAAGGTCCCACACGCGGCCGGCTGCTTTCTCCCGCAAGTCGAACAGGTTACGGTCACTGAGATCGTGCGGGAATCTCCGGTAGAAGATCCTGTCGGTGCCGTTGGTCGCGTCGGTGTACCGGAATTCCGCAAAACCGACGCCTTCTTCGCCGGTCACCCCGAAATGAACAGGAACCCGATCGCCCAGTATGGCCAGTCGGTCGACATTGAGGAGAACCTTCTCGACGCCGCCCGGCCACACGCGCAACTGCGACTTCCCCTTTGCTACCTGAAGGACACTGAGCTCGAGCGTAAAGTGGCCACCGAAATCCGTCGTCTTTTCCTCCCAGAGGTGCTCCGCACCGAGGCCCTTGAGGTGTCGGCCGTATTCGGCGAGTTCCCGCGCCTTCTTACTGTGAGGAAAGTCGTGGTCTTTACGGATGGCCGCGAGGTACCGGCCGTATTCGGCGAGTTCCCGCGCCTTCTTGCTGTAAGGAGAGTCGTGGTCTTTACGGATGGCCGCGAGTCGACGTTGGAAGGTTTCCCGCAGGATGGGCCAGTGCTTGGAGCTGGTCGGATAGGGGCTGTTCTCCACCCCCTCGATCCCCTTCCGCAGCAGAACGCGTGTTTCGTCGAACAGTTGATTGAGTTGCTGCTGCCGGTCTTCGGATATCACTGCCCAAGGGAAGCCATCAGCGATACGGCCAGCGCGTTCGACATCGGCTGGGTCAGGTAACTGACCGAGGTAGTAAGCGCCCTTGTAGAAGGCGACCGGATACGGGATGACACCATCATCGGGCGTCGGGCCGATGTCGTACGGGGCACCGAATGGATGGTGGATCCGCATCGACTGGGACAACATCGAAGCGATGATGTGCGGAACCACATGCGCAACGTCGTAATCGCGGCTCTGATTGTTCGCGATCTTATTGATCCATTGCCGGTGCAGGTCCTCCCGTCGCTGCTCGGACATGACCTCCGGATAGGGAAGCAACTTGCTGAACTTCGACTCGCCACCCCGACGGAGGTCAGCGGCCAACTCGCGGGCCGCCCACGCGCGCAGTCCAGAACTGCTGCGCTCGACCCCCGCGTTCATCAACTGCTTCCCGAAGCGAAGCACCACCGCGTCGTAGAAGCCGTTCGGCTTCGAAGAGTGATTCGCGAGATCGACCCCGAGCACCCCGCGCGTCCACTCCACGAACTCCGCCGCAACATCGCGGACTCCATCCGCCTCACCACGGGTTCCCACAGCCGACAACTGCGCGATCGCCGAAGCCACCGTCCGCTTCCGCTTCTGCCGGGTACCGCCGAACCCACCGACCGCAGGCACCCCACTCGACCCCGGGTCCGGCCCGATTGGTCCGGGGTTCTCCGGCAGAGTCCCGAAATCAAACGCCGAATCTAGCTCTGCCAGCAACCGCAAGCTCTCGTCCAGGTCAACATCCGCCAACCAGCCGGTGTCAGACTCCGCTGCCGGCGAATCCACCCCCGCCAGCGGAGCCGGGGGGTCGACCGGGTCCGCACCCCCCGGCGTCCCACCGTCCTCGGACGTCGGTGAATCAACCCCTGCCAGCAGGTCCGACTCGACCTGTTCGGCTTCCGCGAGCCGATCGACGTCAGACACCGCTGCCGGCGAATCCGCCCCCACCAGCGGATCCCAAAAGTCGAACGGGCCGAATTCCGTCCCCCAATCGCCAGACAACCCCGCTACCGGATCCCAGGGGTTGTTCAGGTCGACACCCGTCAGCCAATCGACGCCAGACTCCGACGCCGGCGAGTCCACCCCCGCCAGCGGATCCGCAGGGTCGACCGGGTCGGCAGCCTTTGGGGTCTCCCCGTCCATGTCGGACGTCGGTGAATCCCCTCCTGCCAGCAGGTCCGACTCGACCGGTTCGACACCCCCCGGCTCCCAGTCCACAGGGTTCGCCGGTGTGTTCAGATCCAGGGCGTTCAGATCCTGGAATTCCGGATCAAAAAACGCCGGGCCGGTGCCAGCCGCGTCGCCAGTCTCCTCCGGCAGAAACGGCTGCCAGGGGGAGTCGGCCGGCTCGGGGGAGGTGGTGTCTGCCTGCATGGCTTGGGACGGGCCGCGGGGTGGGGTGGTGGAGGCGAGCAGGATGGCGTTGGGGTCGATGCTGGTCGTGGTGGTGGGCTGCGGGTGTGCGGTGGTGCGGTCGGGAAGGAGGTTGGTGATGGTGGTGGGTCGTCCGGTGTTGTCGAACGCGGCGAGTCGGGTGCTCGATGCGAACAGGTGCCGCAACCACGGGTCGCGTACCGGATCGGATGGTTCGGGTCGGTCCTGGGCGCCGGGCACCAGGCCGTCGCGCACCTTGATCGTCGGTGGTCCGGATGGTTGTGGTTGGCTGTGGAGGGCGAACACGTGTTGTGGCTCGTTGGGTGGCGCGGCTTTGACCACGACCATCGAGCCCGGTGCCGCCCTGAGCGCGGCGAGTACGTCTTCCGGTGCGACTCCGTCGGGCCAGCCGTCGGGGTGGGCGACGCGTTCGGGTGTCGCGTCGAGGATGTCCAGGAGTTGTTCCCAGCTCGTGGTGGGTGCGAGTCGGCCGTCGGGTCCGAGGATCCGGTCGTCGGATACTGCCCGGTTGCCGAGCCGTTTGTATTCGGCTCTGAAGGCGTCGAGGGTGGCCTGGACGCACCACCACCACGGGTCGCGGCTGTTGTCGGGGGCCACCGGTGTCTGATCGATCCAGTCGGCGACCCGCCGCGCGGACTCGGCCGCCGCGGCCGGCCCGGTCGCCGCGACCGCCGGTTCCGGTGCCGCGCTGGCCGGCTCGCCGCGTCCGACCGGGTCACCACCGACCGAGCCGGCCGACGAGGACACGGCACTGAACGGATCCCTGTCCCCCTGCGCGTCGATCTCGATCGTGGGGCGGAGGTGGTTGGCGAGGGTGTGGAGGGCGGTTTGGTGGGCGGGGTGGTGGTGTTGGTGGCGAGGGTGTTGAGGGTGTCTGCCCAGTGTTTGCGTTGGTCGGGGGTGAGGTTGTGGTGGGCGTCGGTGAGCGCGGCGAGGTCGATGTTGACAGGTTGGTCGTCGAGGATGCCGGCGGTGAGGTGGAGGATGTCGGCGTCGGCGTCGGCGCCGGGTGTGGGGTCGGGGTGGTGGTAGGCGAGGTCGGCGAGGGCTTTGACGGCGGTGGGGTCTGCGAGTTCGGGGCGGGTGAGCAGGCGGGTGAGGTGTTGTTGCCGGTTGGTGGGGGCGCTGGTAGCGGGGGTGTCGGCGTGGGGGGTGTCGGCGTGGAGGTATTGATAGGCGTCGTTGATATGGCCGTATTGGGCGAGGGTGAGTAGGGCGTGGTGGGGTGCGCTGGGGGTTTCTCGGGTGTGGAGTCGCCGGTAGGTGTCGTCGGTGAGGAGGTCGTGTTGGTGGGTGTCGAGGTAGTGGTGGGATTCGGTCGGGTCGGTGATGGTCAGCCACTGGTCGAGGGTGTCGGGGGCGGGTGGTGTGGGGTGGTGGATGACGTGTGCGGGCGGGGCGCGGGCGGGGGTGGGGTGGTTGTGGTGGTGACGGTGCCGGCCCAGGAGCCGGCGGGTTTGGGTAGTGCGGGGATGAGTCCGTCGGGGGTGGTGACGTTTTGCCAGGCGCGGGCGAGGTCGGCGGCGGAGTTGGCGGTGGAGGCGGTGATCGCGGTGTGGAGGTTTTCGGTTTGTTCGGCGGTGAGGTTGTCGAGCAGTTCGTTGACGTGGCGGCGGTCGGTGCGGGCGTTGATGCCGTCGGTGAGGGCGCGCATGTCGGCGGCTGTGGTGTCGGGCAGCCGGTTGGTGAGGGTGTGCAGGGTGGGCTGCCAGTTGTGGCGGTGGTCGGTGTGCCGGGTGGAGGCGATGGCCCGGTAGGTGTCCAGCATGGTGGTGGCGGGGTCGAGGACGGCGGCCACGGCGCGCAGGACGGTGGAGTCGGTGGTGGTGTGCGGGTCCGCGTCTGGTGTGGGGCCCGGGTCGGCGGTGATGAGGTCGGCCAGTGCGCGTAGGCCGGCGGGGGTGGCCGGGTTGTCGGGGTTGACGGCGGCGACGGCTTGGGTGATCACGTGGTGGCGGGCTGCCGGGTCGGGGGATTGGAGGTATTGGTAGGCGGTGGTGTGTTGGCCGGTGCGGATGGTGTCGAGGAGGGCCCGGTGCAGCGGGGCCGTCGGGTCGGTGGAGCTGGTCCGGGTGGCGAGTTGTTCCGCGGTGGTGTCGGCCTGTAGGGCGGTGAGGTTGTCCTGGGTGAATTGTTGTGCGGCGGTCCAGTTGTCGTGGTGCAGGAGCCAGCTGGTGAGTACGTCGGGTTCGATCAGGGTGATGGCGTGGGCGTGGTCGAGGACGTCGTGGAACTGTGCGGGGGTGAGGGGGCGTTCGGTGGGGCCGGGGTGAGTGGGTCCAGGAGCCGGTAGGTGCCGTCGGTGTCGATGCGTGCGGCGGCGGCGCCGAGGGGTCGGGCGATCCACAGTCGGGTGCCGGGTCGCAGGGTGGGTGGGCGTTGGGTCAGTGGTCCGGTGGTGGTCCATCCGGGGGGCAGGGTGGGGGCGAGGAGTCGCCGGGTGCGGCCGGCTCGTGTCTGTGGGGTGTCGGTGTCGTGGCGGGGAATCGTGGGGGCGGTGGGGGCGGTGGTGGGTTCGCCGGGTAGGTGCTGGGTGATCCATTTCAGGGCGCGGTCGTCGGCGCGGTCGCGGACTTTGGGGGCGGGGTCGGTGAGTTCGCGGAGGAGGGTGGCGTGGTTGTCGGCGTCGGTGAGGACGGTTTCGGGGATGCCGAATTTCAGGGCGTTGTCTTTGGTGGTGGTGATTTCGGTCGCGCCGTACGCGGTGACGGTTACGGTTTTGTCGCCCTTGCGGACGGTGATGTCGTAGGTGACGGGGATGTAGATGAGGTAGACCTGGTTGTCTCCCCGGTTCCAGTTACGGACCTCGGTGGAGGCGGTGACGTCGGTGCGGGTGATCCCGACTTGCGCGTAGGCGCCGGTGGCGTCGATGTTGCCGCGG
Source organism: Micromonospora olivasterospora (assembly GCF_007830265.1). Lineage (NCBI taxonomy): Bacteria > Bacillati > Actinomycetota > Actinomycetes > Micromonosporales > Micromonosporaceae > Micromonospora > Micromonospora olivasterospora. Next base: position 4,879,577 of record NZ_VLKE01000001.1, on the reverse strand, counting down.
GTGGCACCGGAGGGGTCGGCGGGGATGCTCGCGCCGCCGGTGAGGGTGTGGGTTTTCCGTTGGATCGCCTGGTTCGCCTGCTGCATCAGGACGGTTTCGTGGTCGTATTTCTCCAGCTCGGCCTTCGAGACGGTGGAGACCTGCAGGCTCGGGTTGAGTTCCGCGCGGACGGTGATGTCGACGTTGTCGTAGGCGGCGTTTCCGGAGACCAGGGACGTGAACTGTTTCCCGTGCTCGGTCATCATCGGGCCGATGTTCTTGGCCAGTTTGTCGTTGGTGAGTTGGGTGGCGGACGGGTGGACGTGGTAGGCGTGCTGTTTGGTCAGCAGGCCGGTCGAGTCCACCGCGTCGAAGATCGCTTTGACGCCGTAGGCGCCGGCGACGCGGTCCCACATGTCCAGCGGGCGGGTGGTCAGCGGGATGTTGAGGCCGACGGGTGGCTGGTTACGCAGCCGTAGTGTTTCCAGCGGCACGGCCACCGCTTTGTTCTCCACGACCTCGCCGGAGACCGCCTCGACGCCGCGTAGCGCACCGAAGGTGCCGCCACGCTCGGACTTGATTTCCTCGATGATGTATTCGAAGACGACGTCCTGGTCGAACTGGGCGGTCTTGTTGAGTCGGGCTCCTTCCATCCGGAGGTCGTTGCCGCCCACGCCGTCGATGACGTCGTTGCGCTGGTATTTCCCGGAGGAGGCTCCCCCGCGCAGGACCACCGCGTCGGGTACGACGCCTTGACCGCCGGCGGCGACCGCGGCGGTGTAGCCGAACCCGTCTATCTCCCGGCGGGCCTTCAGGTTCGCCTCGTTGTCGCGTCGGTAGACCTTCAAACCGGTGGGGCCGTCCTGCGGGTTTTCCGCCTTCCCGATCGGCCGGGCCTCGATCAGCACGTAGAAGCGGCGGCCACCGCTTTCGATCAGCCAGCCCTTACCGCCGTCGCGCAGCTGCGCCACACTCGCTTCGGTCCAGGTGGGCAGCGATGCGACCTTGTTGGCCAGATCGTCACCGCCGAGCTGGGCCGCTTTCGCGGTCAGGTCGGCGATCAGCGGGCCGTGACCGGAGGCGCTGTCCGCGCTGGTGTGCTGCCCGATCCACATCGTGGAGAAACTGTGGTTGTCGGTCAGGCTGGCCGGAGGCAGCGGCGACATGCCCCACAACGGCGCCGACGAGTCGGCGGGCTCACCGGCGGGAACAAGACGGTACGGGTCGTCGAACTTCGCCCGGTGCCGCTGCACGTCGGTGACCCGCACGTTGACGAAAACCTCACCGGTGTGGACGACCGGGGGCCCACCCGGCACCGGGACCGTGAACTCCACCTCGGAGCGGACCCACACGAACTTGTTGTCCTGGTATCCGGCGCGATAGTTACCGAGCGTGTCCACCCGGGAGTGCTCCTGGCCGGAGCCGACGGTGAACCGGCCGGTGCCGGTGACGCCGACGGTCCACCCGTCACGGTCCGGAAGCCACCTGGCCGCCTCACTGTCGAGACCCAGCCCGCCCCTGACGATGACGTCGTTGTAGACCAGGGCCATCCTGCCCTGTTCCGCGCCGTCCTGGCCCTCCTGAACCTGCTGGTTGTACGGGAACCAGAACTTGTCGACCCGCGGCCTGCCCAGCAACCTCGTCTGCAACCCGATCGTCACCGGACCCACCGGCAACGTGCCCGCGCCGAACAACGACCGCAACACCAACGACGTGAACAACGACGGAGTGAACGCCTTCCACACATTGGCCGCCCCCACCCGGCCCGTCGCCACCAGACCAGCGGACAACTCCGCAAAACCGGTAGGGTCAGCGATCGCATAGATCTGAATACCCTCGGTGGCCAGCGCGGAAGGCGTCCGCGGCGACGGCGTGCCATCCTGCGGCGGACCGGCCACCAGCGCGGTCTCATCCGCCACCGACGGCGTGCCCTCGGGGAGGGAGACGGGCGCACCGAGCAGGGCGGTCTCGTCGGTCTCCGGCAGCGGTGGCAGCGGCGTGCCGTCGACCGGCGGCGGGTCGGCCAGGACGTCGGGTTGCAGCACGTCCGCCGAGCCCTTGACGCTGCCCCACTGCATGGGCTCGCCGTCGCCGATGAGCCCGAACAGGTGCAACCGCAGGTCAGCCCTGTACCGCGCCGCCGGCAGCTTCTGCCCGTCGGTGTCGGCGGTCAGGTAGCTGGACAGGTTCCGGCCCTGCTTCGCCGACGGGTACGTGGTCCTACGCGCCGTCGCGCCCGCAGGAACCGGATTCGGAGCCCCGGGATCCCGGCCGACGCCGTCGACGTTCGTCAGGCCACCGGTGACGTTACGCGCGTAGATGATGTCCATGTCGGTCACCGCGACCTGGATCTCGTACGGCGTCATCTCGACGAACCGGCTGCCGGTCACCTCGGCGGACAGACCGCCGAGCAGAGTCCGGCTGGGGTCTGTGGGCGCATCCGGATGCGGCAACTCGATCGTCACACCGGGCCGGCTCCCACCCGCGCCGAACAGGTCGACACGACGCGACAGCAAATTGTCGTCGGCCAACTCGTCGACCAACCGGACCCAGTTCCGGTGGGCCTGGTCCGGTTTGTTGATACCCGCGCCGGTAGGGCCCGCCACCTGCGCCAACGCCTGGAACGGGGTCTGCCCCTGCTCCCCCCGCGCGGCCGCCGGCAGGTAACCCAAATCCACCAGGCGCGGAACGACCCGGTTGTAGATCGCCCGGTTACCGTCGATCTTCTCGACGTGATCCATGCCCAGACCCGCGCCGGGACGCCACCACTGCTGGCGGCGGCGATCCTTCGCCGGTTCCACCACCCCGTCCGCGACGCGCGGCGCGGGCGCGCCCATCGCGTCCAGCAACGCGACCATCCGCTGGCTGAGGGTCCGCTTCTTCTCACTACCCGCGTCAGGCTTCGCCACCTCGGCCTGCATACGCTCGACCAGTTTCGGGTTGGCAACGAACAACCGCTGCCCATCGGCGCGGCGCAGGTGGTACACGTCCACGGCGGCCAGCAACGCGTCGGCGGAACCGCCGTCCACCACCACGTTGTCGATCCTGGACGTCACCTCACCGTTGCTGGTCGCCTCCACGTTGAGCTTCGGGGCGAAATCGAAACCGACGGCCTGCAGCAGACCACCGAGCCGCTTCGACGACGTGATCAGAGCCCGGTGATTACGGCCCGCCTCCTGGCCCCGATGCCACCGATGACGTACCCCGAACCCGAAGCGAAGACCACGGGGAATCTTGATCTGGCCGAAGAACCCGCCACCGGCCCGCCGCCCCCGATCCGCGCCGGCCATACTCCGCGCGATGTTTCCCCGAATGTCGTCGAACCGCAGCTCGTTACTCATGTCGACCTCGCTGCGCTTGACCACCGAGGTGATCTGCGCATCAGTCAACGTGAGGTTCAGACTCCGGCCGCCACGCACCTCGTTGATGCGGAACATCCGCTGAATGTCGTCGCCCGAGTACCGCAGCTTGTCCAACTTGATCGCCAGATCAGTGTTGTTCAGCTTGCCCTCCACGACCGGCCCCCAGAAGGCGAAATCGTCCGGCGACAACTGCTGACGCAACACGGTCATCACCCGCGCGACCAGATCCAACCTGGTGACCGCGAAGTCAAGCTTCTCCAGCGGAAACTCGGAACGGTCGCTGATCTGTTTGGGCACCAGATAGTCCGGGTCCACCAGATGCGGATGCGCATCCGGACCGGTGGCCGCCGGGTCCGACGGGCCGCCATTGTTCCGCAGCGTCTCGTCATGCGGCAACAACGCCTGCGCCACCAGATACGGCACCGTGTCACGGCGGACATCCCCCCCGGCGGTGGTGAACGTGAAGTCCCGCCACCTGCCGGTCGCACGGTCCTGCACCCGGGCCACCCACGCCACATCCACCTCGACCCGGCCACCGTCCTCCTTCATCCGCAGGAACTGGTACCGCGCCGGATTGTTCGACACGAACGACCGGGAACCCCACTGACGCGAGTGCAACACCTGGCCGCCGACCTCGCCCTTCACCCCCACGCCAGCCTGATAACCCCCCAACACCTCACCAAGGAACAAACTCCCGTCAAACCGAGAGCCACCCGCCTCCCGGTAAGCGAACCACCGCAACTCCGCCTTACCCGCCGCAAGAGTGCTCCCGCCCTTACCCCGCTTCACCCAGTTCCCCGCACCGCTGACCGGCTTACCCACCGGCACCGGCCACAACCGGACACCAAACGAACCATCAGCCGTCTCCAGCGCGATCCCCTCATCGAACGCCTTCCCCAACGACGACTTCAGCTTCGCCTCCACCACCCCCGCACTGAACGAACCCTTCGACGCCGGCGTGATCCGATTCAACCAACCCGCCACATCCGGCACGAACGACGAAATATCCAACACATTATGGAACGACGTGATCAACTGACTACGCTCGGCGATCTCCTGCGGCGTGTGACCCGGCAACGACGGCCGATACGACACCGCCCCCTGATGATCAGCCCGCGACTTCCAACCCGCCGTCGCCAACCCGATCAACGTGCGCTCGTAGTGCACCCTGTCCCGGGCCGCCTTGTAAGCGGCGACAGCCGCCCTGCCCCCGACCAACCGGGCCACCGAACCCGCCACACCACCGACCACCCGGACAGCCGAACCCGCCGCACCCCGACACCCCGGGCGGCAGAACCCGCCGGGCCCCCGACGGCCCGGGCGGCAGAACCCGCCGCGCCCCGACCGCGTTGGCGACCGCACCCGCCGCAGCCTCCGCCGCCCGGAAACCCGCCTCCACCTCAGCCCTCACCCGAGCCCTGACCGACGCGTCAGCCTCCACAGCCGGCGCCTCAGACTCCCGCCCCCGCCCGTCCGGCGTCGCAGACTGGTACCCGTCCGACTCCGCCAACGACACCGGCCGCGAGCCCTCCACGACCACCGGCGCAGGCGCCGACTCGGTCTTGACCGGCGCAGGCGCCGACTCGGTCTTGACCGGCGCACCGACCCCCGCGCTCGATTCCCGCCACCACCTCCGGACGGTCACCGCATCGACCAGGCCCCCCGACAACTGCGCCACCGTCACCGCGTCGTGCAGATAGCCGTCGAGGGCCACCTCATCCCGCAGCCCCTCCACCCAGGGCCGCACATATGTTTCCGCCTCCGGCCCCAGCCGCCCGTTTCCATCCCGGCGCAGAGACACCCACGACGGCAGCCGCTGACTGTTCAGGAAATCACGGAAACTGGTCGGCCCCCTACCATCGGCAGACGGCCGCCACCCCACCACCTCCGGCGACGGAGCCGCCAACATCGCCGCCAACCGCTCAATGTTCCGCGCATCCGTCCGGGTGTCATCCAGGAACTGCTGCGTCATCCACCGGTAATCAGCGAACCCGGAATCCTCCGTGAACCACCGGTTCCGATAATCCGCGAAATACTTACGGCGCACCCGCACCAATTTCTCGATCTGCCCGTCAGGAACCTTCCGACCAGAACCGGTGGTGTCCAACAACTCCCGGACCCGCGACTGCTCCCTCCGCCGTTCCGCCGGCGAATCCGCCATCCCCTCCCACTTCTCCGCCCTACGCTGGAACAGCGTCACCACCTGGCGATAACCACCATCCAACCAATGCCAACGCGCACCACCACCCGCGAACTCCGACCTACCGAACGAACGCTGAACCTGACGACGCGCCCACGCCTGGAACGCGTGCGACTGCTCCCACTTCCGCCGCGCCCCCGACTTGTCCGCCACCAACCGCAACACATCCATCGACAACGGCGCCGAATCACCAACCCCCAACTTCACCTCGACCACACGACGCAAAGCCGGCACACCCAACGGCCCCAACGGCCGCGCACCCCGGAAATCCTTCCGATACTGCCGGTGCGCCAACTGCACCACCGTGTCCAGAACCCGCGCATCATCCAAACCCGTAACCGTCAACCCCGCCTGCCGCGCCAGCCACCGCACCTCCAACACCCGCTCCGCCCACGGCACATACGACGACGGCGCCTCCCCCACCCCCACCGGACCCCGCAACCCCGACACATACTCGTCAACAAACTGGTCAGGAGTCTTCACCCCCGCCGCAGAACCCACCCCCGGACCGGCGTCCTCCCCCAACACCCTGCCAAGAGTGCGGAAACCCGCCGCCCACAACAACCCATCACGATCCACCGACCGCTTCGCCGCGTTCAACCGCCCCACATAACCGTCAAGCACCGCCACATGATCAGCGGTAACCGACTCGACCCCACCATCCACATACTCACGAACCAACGGCAAAAACGCGTCAAGACGATTCGACCCATCCCCCGACGCGACCCTGCCCACCCCCAGCTGAACCACCGTGGCCAGCCAAGAATCATCCAACAACCCAACCAGCGAACCGCCAACCCCCTCCGTCAACTCGCGGCGAAGCCCATCCACACTCGCCCGCACCGCCTCATCGAACCCACCCCCACGCCAGTGATGCACCCGCGGCGCCCACTCCGCATCACCCAACAACAGACGCAGGTTTTCCTCATACGCTGCCCGCACCTCATCACGAGCAGCCTCAAGCCCCTCCGCCCCACGACTGAGCTGAAAATCAAGAGCCGCCAACTCCGACTTCAAATCAACAAGCTCAGAAAACACCACCTCCGGCGACCGAGACGCAGACGGCGCAGGCAGCGTCACCGGCGCAGGCGAATACGGGACGGCGACCTGCTGCGGGGGTACGGCCGACTGCTCAACCGCCGCAGGGGTTTCCGGCACGAACGCGGAGACCGGGTCCGACGACCCGAAGCCCGACTCGGGCGGCCCAGCCGGCCGGTCGGACGGCTGCCAGGGGGAGTCGGCCGGCTCGGGGAAGGTGGTGTCTGCCTGCATGGCTTGGGACGGGGCGCGGGGTGGGGTGGTGGAGGCGAGCAGGATGGCGTTGGGGTCGATGCTGGTCGTGGTGGTGGGCTGCGGGTGTGCGGTGGTGCGGTCGGGAAGGAGGTTGGTGATGGTGGTGGGTCGTCCGGTGTTGTCGAACGCGGCGAGTCGGGTGCTCGATGCGAACAGGTGCCGCAACCACGGGTCGCGTACCGGATCGGATGGTTCGGGTCGGTCCTCGGCGCCGGGCACCAGGCCGTCGCGCACCTTGATCGTCGGTGGTCCGGATGGTTGTGGTTGGCTGTGGAGGGCGAACACGTGTTGTGGCTCGTTGGGTGGCGCGGCTTTGACCACGACCATCGAGCCCGGTGCCGCCCTGAGCGCGGCGAGTACGTCTTCCGGTGCGACTCCGTCGGGCCAGCCGTCGGGGTGGGCGACGCGTTCGGGTGTCGCGTCGAGGATGTCCAGGAGTTGTTCCCAGCTCGTGGTGGGTGCGAGTCGGCCGTCGGGTCCGAGGATCCGGTCGTCGGATACTGCCCGGTTGCCGAGCCGTTTGTATTCGGCTCTGAAGGCGTCGAGAGTGGCCTGGACGCACCACCACCACGGGTCGCGGCTGTTGTCGGGGCCCACCGGTGTCTGATCGATCCAGTCGGCGACCCGCCGCGCGGACTCGGCCGCCGCGGCCGGCCCGGTCGCCGCGACCGCCGGTTCCGGTGCCGCGCTGGCCGGCTCGCCGCGTCCGGCCGGGTCACCACCGACCGAGCCGCCCCACCAGGACACGGCACTGAACGGATCCCTGTCCCCGCTGTCGGGCTTGGCGGGGTCGCGACTGATCGGCTCGTCCAGTGAGGAGAGGTCACTGACCGTGAAGGTGTCGTCGGGCCTGCCATCGCGGCTGAACATGTCGTCACCGGAGACGGACAGGTCGCTGACCGTAAAGGTGTCGTCGGACCTGCCATCGCGGCTGATCGGCTCGTCCAGTGAGGAGAGGTCACTGACCGTAAAGGTGTCGTCGGGCCTGCCATCGCGGCTGAAAATGTCGCCATCGGAGACGGATAGGTCACTGACCGTAAAGGTGTCGCTGGTGTGGTCGTGGTTCGGCGTGCCGTCGGTGCGGGGGGCAACACCACCCGGCACCGTAGTACGGGCACCGGCCGCATCCGGAGTGCCCGGCGCACCCGGCGCGCTGGACGTGCCCGGCGCACCCGGCGCGCTGGGCGTGGCCGGCGCCCCGGACGTGCCCGGCACGCTGGGGGTGGCGGGCGTGGCGTTGCCGGTGGCCTGGGCGAGTACCTGGTGGTATCCGTCGACCCAGTCCCGTTGGAAGGATCCGGCGAGGGTGTCGTGGCTGGCCGGATCGACGACGCCGTACTTGCGGGCCAGGGCGGTGAACTGGGTTTCTGCCTGCCTGGTCGCTGCTACGGTGTGCTGCTCGGGAGTCACCGACACTGCCGGCGCGTCGGTACGCCAGTTTGCCGGGGCGTCCGCCGGGAACGGGATGGCGTGCGGTGCGGTGATGTCGGGAATGGTCGCGGCCGTGACACGGGCGGGCAGGTCGGTGACCGCCTGCCGGACCACGTCCGCCACGGCGCTCACCTGCGCGGCGTCGGGCCTGACCACCACAGCCGACGGCACGGCGGGCGGCACGGTCAGTGGTGCCGTCAGTGGTGCGGTCGGTAGGGGGGTGGCGCCGAGGATCGCGTCGAGGCTCCGGTCCACGTGGGCCCGCACGTCCCGCTCGACCGCGGCGCGCACGACCTCCGACGGCGGCGGCGCCCCGGGACCCCCCGGCACGCCAGCGCCCCCTGGCGGGACGACGTCCCCTGGCGGGACGACGCCGCCTGGCAGGGGGACGGTCGCCGGTGCGCCCGTGGTGAAGTACTGGTCGAGGTGGTGCTGGACGGCCAGGTGCGCGATCGAGCGCAACGCCTGCCGGTCGAACTCCCCCGGCAGCGCGGCGACAACCTGCTCCGGGCGTACCGCCGCCGGGATCTGCCCGCCCGCCGGAATCGACCCCGCGAGGGTTTCCGTGACCCGGGCCACCGCCCGGTCCCGGACACCGAACAGGAACTGGCCGGTCAGGGCGGTGGCGGGCAGACCGACCTGAGACAGGAAAACGGGCACGGCCGGATCACCCTGCCGGGCGTCGGCCCACTCGGTGAACACCCGCTCGACCGGCACGGGCAGCCCGGCCAGGAACTGCCGCGCCTGCCCCGTCCCGGCCAACAACCCGCCATAGCGGTCCGCCAGATCCTGCTGGAACCCATGCCACTGCTCCACCACCGGCCCACCCGCTGCCGCGACCCACGCCGGCACCGGCGCAGCCGGCATCGACAGGTTCGACACCGCCCACGACGGCACCGACAGATCCAGCTTCGGCGCGGGCAGGTCCAGCGCCGGCGTGGGCAGGTTCGAAGCCGGCAGCAGCGGCACGGGCGGGGGCGGCGGGGCCTGGGCGCCGGCACCCGCAGGCTTCGGGTCGTCGATGCCAGCCTGGTACCCGGTGGACGTGTCCCCACCCACCGGTGTCGGCCCCACCGGCAGGACCGGCTTACCGTCCGGCGTGAACGCGAGGTGAGGCACCTGCACCCGGGGCTGCATCACGGCGCGGCTCAAGACGAGCCCGAGCCCGCTCGCGGCCGCCCCGCCTGCCCCCGAAATCGCCCCGGACAGAAGGTCCGCACCAAGATTAGTGGGGTCCCACTTCTGATCGACGATCAAGCTGGCACCGATACCGAAGAGCCCCTCCCCGAGGGTCTCCGTCACCGGCCGCGTCAGCACATCGGTCAGCAGATGCTTGGTGGTGTCCGACACGGCGAGCTTGCCGACCGCGCCGGCGACGACGCCAGCGACCTTGCCCAACGCCGGCCCGCCCACCGTGCCGAGGAACGCCACCGCCCCCGCGTACGCCGCCTGCTTACCGACCGTCGACCAGTTCACCCCCGGCTGCAGACCGTCGGTCATCATCGACACCTCGGCCAGCAGCGCAGAACCCGGCATGAACAACATCTGCATCGCCGTGCCGCTCGCCGCCGACCGCACCAACGCCGAACGCAGGATCGCCTGAATGATCGTCCGCGTCTGGGCGATGTGCGCCGCCGCCCCCACCGGGTTCCAGAACCACATCGCCGCGGCGACAGCGAACTCGGCAATCATGAAGTTGAACATGGCCAACGCCGTACGCTTGCCGACCTCCGTCTCCACGAAGAACTTCTTCTCCGCATCGACCACGGCGAGCATCAGGTCGGCCGTCTCGGCCATCTTCTTCACAAACGGAGCGGTCTGCGCCACGAACCGGTCGAAGGCCTCACCCTCCCCCGCCTGCCGGACCGCCCTGATCGTCTGCTCCAGCAACGGACCCAGCACCGTACGCACCCGATGCTCCAGCGTTTCCAGCGTGCCGATGTCATCCCGCAACAACGGCAGCTTCGCCCGGGACATCCTCATCCCGGTGAACGCTTCCAAAGCCTGCAACCAGCTCTCGCTGAGCTCAAGGGTCGGACCGGTGGCGCCCATCGCGCAACGCTCCCTTCCTGCCCCGGATCAGCCGCGCTGACCGCCGCTCATATCCGGGACCACATCAGTGCCGGTCTCCTCCGTGGCGACCCCGACGGTGACGGAGGCCCTGCTCACCGCCGGCAGGCCGACCGGCGAGATCGCCCACAAGGGCGTCAAAGCCCCGGTCCAGGCCACCCGGCGGTGGCACACCGAGCGCACGAACGCCCGACACAACGCCCTCAACCCGCTACAACGCTGCCACGAACGCAAAGAAGACGTGGCCAACGCTCACTTCAACCTCGCCGATGCCATCGTCACCATCCGTAGCCTCATCCGTCAGGCATGGTTCTTGTACCGGTGGGACACCCGCCCCACCCGCCGACCATGAAGGCCACCCGCCTGCGCGACCGCTCAGCCAGTTGACCGAAGATGCCGAGCACGATGCTGCCCCCAGCAACTCCACCCGCTGCGCCAGGGCATCCTCGCTGAAGGGCACCTCTTCACTCATGACACGCATCTCGGCCAGCAGTTCCTCGTCGCCCACCATCATGCCGTTACCCCCTCTGCCATCTCACGGCCGGGCCGTAGCAGCGGGTTCATTTCGGCGATACATTGTTAACCGGCCCCGGTACCGGTGGCGTCCATCCGCCACCGACACAGGGCCTGCGAACGGCTGGGATACGCAGCGGACAGGGCGGGAAGGGACGGCGCGGGGCGCGGGCGCGGGCGTGGGCGCGGGGTGCGGGGCGCTCAGCAGGTGGGCAGGCGGGCCAGCCAGCGGTGCACCTCGGCGCGGCCGCGCAGCCGCACCAGCGGCAGACCCGGCGCGTGGGCGGCAAGCGTGGGCGGCAAGCGCGGCCAGCACCCGGGGACGGGACACCCGGGGATAGCGCCGGGCATAGCCGAGAAAGTCGAGGTCGAGGCGTTCCACCCCGTGCCGATCACACCCGCCGAGCAGCAACCCACACGCGTTGGTCAGGGGCGGCGGATGATGGCGGCGCCCGGCGCGAGGGCGGGCTCCACCATGTCCCGGTAGTCCCGTGGGAACTGGACCACCACCTCGTCGAACTCCCCGCCCGTGATTGCCTCGCGCAGCGTGACGAACACGGCCTGGACCGCCCCCCGCGCGGCCCGCTCGTCGAGGCCGGCCCGCTGGCCCACCCGGGCGACGAACTCGGCCGCACCGAACCGGTCCGCGGCCTCCGTGTCCGGGCTGGGCCGCAGCACCAGCTGCAGCGGCTTGGGTAGCTGCGCCGCGAGGTCGAGCACCTCCCCGCCGGTCAGCCGCTCGGCGAGGGTCTCCAGCGTGGCGCGGGTCAGCTCGACGGCCCGCGCGGAGTCCACCCGGGCCCGCTGGGCGACCAGGTCGACGAAGGTGTCGTAGTTCACGGCCGTGCTCCCTCCGCTGCCTCGGACGGCCCGCGTACCCGTACCGAGGGGGCGGAAACCGCTTCGGCGGCGCGCGGGATCGCGGTCCGCGAGCGGGCGTGAGCGGCCCCTCGGCGGGTAACCGCGGCCGGTCGTGACCGGGAAGAGAAGCGGCGAGGAGCGCACACCATGGCGAGCTACGACGACGTCCTGCGGTACCTGTCCGGTCTGGACTATCCCGCGGGCAAGGCCGACGTGCTCCGCGAGGCGGAGCGGGAGGGCGCCCCGCCGGACGTGCTGAAGGCGTTGCGGGCCCTGCCGCCGGTGGACTACGCCAACGGCAACGAGGTCGCGCGATCTGCCGGCATCGAGGCGGCCCCGAGGTCGGCCCGGCGCAGCGCGCGGCGCAGGCCCGGGACCGGCACCCGCGGGTGTCGCAGCACCTGCGCCGCATCTGAGCGGTGAGCGGGGAACCCTCCTCTACCGGAGGCGACAGGAAGGGGCCGTTCGCTACGTCCCGACCGGACGGGCACACCCCGGCGGCGGTACAGCTCACCGTTATGGCGCTCGCCGGCGCGCTGGCCGGCGGCGTGTCCGCGGTGGTGGCCCCGCTGGTCCTCGCCCCGCTGATCGGCTGGGACGCGGCGGCGCTGAGCTGGCTGGTACTGGTCTGGCGCACGTTGTGGCCGCTGGACGCGCGGCGCACCGCGCGGCTGGCCGTGCACGAGGACCCGAACCGGATCGTCCGGGACGTGCTCGTGCTGGGCGCCTGCCTGGCGAGCCTGGTCGCGGTCGCGGTGGTGCTGGCGTCGGCGCACAGGGTGTCGCCGGGGCTACCCCGCAACGTCTACAGCGGGCTGGGCGTGGCCAGCGTGCTGCTCTCCTGGCTGGTGGTGCACACCGTCTTCACCGCCCGGTACGCGCGCGTCTACTACACGGGCACGGACGGCGGGGTGGTGTTCCACCAGAGCGAGCCGCCGCGGTACTCGGACTTCGCGTACGTGGCGTTCACGGTGGGAATGACGTTCCAGGTCTCCGACACGAACCTGACGAGCAACGAGATGCGAACGACCGTGCTGGGGCACTCGCTGCTGTCGTACCTGTTCGGGGCGATCGTCATCGCGGCGACGGTGAACCTGCTGGCGGGCCTGGCCCACTGAGCGCGGGACCACGCGCACCGGGCGCATGACCAGACGCCGGGGACAGGCGGGCGCCCGGGCCGCGAACCGCGACCAGGGCGCCACCACAGCCTGTCCCCTGGCGGTTGACCGCGACCCGAACCGGGTCGCGCCGCCGACCGGTCGCCGACCGCCCGAACCGGGCGGAGGCGACAGCTGAGATCATCCTAGCGCCTACATCAGCCGTACGGTCAAATTTCGCTCAACTGTGGGACTGGCCACGATCATCCGGTCAGCTCGGCGTACCGCTTCTCCAGCTCCACCCGGGCCAGCGCGCCGACCAGCCACGCCAGCCGCTCCGACTCCCCGCTGCCGGCCAGGCCTGCCAGGTCCCGCGCGGTACGCCCGAGGCCCAGCCGGCGCGCCGCGGCGAGTGCCCGGCGGTCCGCCACCGGGGCCACCTCCCGCCACAGCGCCTGCGCCTCGCGCAGGAACAGCTCCGCCGCCTCGGCGTTCACCCCGGGCAGCTCGGACAGCAGCGCCCGCTCGCCGGCCGCGTCGTAGTGCCCGGCCCCACGCAGCCGGCGCAGGTCACCCCGGTACCGGTCGACGACGGTCCGGGCGAGATCGCCGAGGGTGTCGGCGAACGCGTCGACGTCGCCGCGCTGCCCGGCCTCGCGCAGCACCCGGACCCGGTCGGCGTGCAGCGACCGGGCCAGCCGGGCCGCACTGTCCCAGCCGGCGTCACGCAGCGCCGCCGCGGCGTCCACCGCCCGCCGGAAGTCGCCCCGCCGGGCCAGCAGGACCGACAGGACGAGCAGCTGGAACAGCCGCGACGGGTTGTTGGTGACCGGGAAGCCGTACTGCTCGGCGAAGCCGCGCCCGCTGCCGGCGAGCCGGCGTACCAGGCGCTTCTTGTCCTCGATGCTGGAGATCACACTGGTCGGCATGCCCGCGACTACCCGCGGCGACGGCCCTCACTCCTGCCGGCGGTCAGCCCGGGGCGTCCCGGCGGTCAGCGCAGGACGTCGCCGTGCCGGGTACGGGCCTTGAGCCGGGTCGTCGGCAGCTCGGGCGCCGGCAGTGGCGGGGCGGGATCGTCGGCGACCACGCCGAAGCGGCGGCCGGCCATCCAGTCCTCCCGGGCCGCGGCGACCTCCTCGTGCGAGCGGCCCACGAAGTTCCACCACATCACCAGCGGCTCCTCGAACGGCACGCCGCCCAGCAGCAGCAGATGGCTGCCCGGGGCGGCCCGCAGGGTGAGGCTCTCCCGCCCGGCCGGGAGATGGAGCAGCGCGCCCGGCGCCACCGACACGTCGTCCACCTCGGCGGAGCCGGACATCGCCAGCAGGCCGTACTCGAAGTCGCGGCGCAGCGGCAGCCCGGCCGGAGCCGCGCCGCGGGCGACGAGCTGCGCGCCGACCAGCGGCGTGTGCACGACGGCCGGGGACCGCTCCCCCGCGATCTCGCCGGCCAGCAGCGTCACGTCGAGGTCGCCGTCGCGCCACACGGGCAGGTCGGCGTGGTGGGCGAAATCGGCGGCGCCGGCCCGCGCCCCGTCCGGCAGGGCCACCCACAGCTGTACGCCGTGCATCACCGGCGGGTGTTCGGCGGGCGAGCGCTCGGAGTGGGCGATGCCGTGGCCGGAGGTCATCACGTTGAGCTGCCCGGGGCGGATCGGCTGGACGTTGCCGAGGCTGTCCCGGTGCACGATCTCCCCGTCCAGCAGCCAGGTGACCGTCTGGAGGCCCGTGTGCGGGTGCGGCGGGACCTCCATCCCGGGCCGGTCGGCGACGTCGTCCGGGCCGAAGTGGTCGACGAAGCACCACGCGCCGACCATCCGGCGCGTGCGCTGCGGCAGCAGTCGGCGCACCACCGTGTAGCGGCCGAGCGGCACGTCGTGCCCGGGCAGCAGCACGGTCGGCGGCTCGACGGCCGCCACGCCGGGGGCGCGGGTCTGTGCCGGCAACGATTCGGTACGGTCCACCGGCCCGACTGTACGCGCACCGCCGCCGCGGAAGACGCCGCTGGCCGGGTCCCCGGTTCGGGGACCCGGCCAGCGGATCGTGCTTCTGTCAGCTGTTCCAGTGCTGGGCGACCAGGTCGGCGGCCTGCTGCTCCCACTGCGCGTACGCGTCCGGGTAGGCCGACACCTGCACCGTCTGCGCGGCCTGGGTCAGCGGCATGTCCTGCCACCCGTCGACCTGCCGCAGACCCTTCAGGAACGCGGTCGTCGAGTACTCCGGGTCGGTGATCTGCTCCGGGGTGCCCCAACCCGACGACGGGCGCTGCTGGAACAGGCCCAGCGAGTCGTGGTCGTTGGCGTCACCCAGGTGGCCGAGGTTCTCCAGCTTCGACTCCTGCAGGCTGGTGGCGATCGAGATCACCGCCGCCCGCTCCGGCAGACCGGCCTTCTTCGTCGCCGCGATGATCGCCTTCGCGTTCGCGGTCTGCTCGTCGTTCAGGTCGATGTGGGACTGCTGGCCCTGCACACCGTGCGGGATCAGCTTGGTGTTGTCGGGCTTGTCGGCCTGCACCGTCACCGCGACCGGCTTGCCCTGCACCGGGGTCTCGGCGTGGGCGGCGGTGGCATGCAGCGGACCAGCGGCCAGCCCACCGGCGAACGCCAGACCAGCAACACCGAGAACACTCTTACGCAGCAGCATCGTGTTCATGATCAAAGCTCCATTCGGGGGTCGACGCACACCAAAGGGGGACGGCGTGCGCAAGCACCGCCAGGCGCTCGAAAGCTCGAAGGGGAAAGTCTCTGCCCGGTGCGACCGCGGGGCGGCGGGTGCCTCGTCGGGGCGGGGCCTCGTCGCGGGCGGGGCCTCGTCGCGGGCGGGGGCCTCGTCGCGGGCGGGGGCCTCGTCGCGGGCGAGGGGGCCTCGTCGCGGTGCCGGGAACCATGTCCAACGACCGGCGGCCCACCATCATTCCGGCCTGGCCCGGCCCCGTTCGGGAGAGCCCGGCGAGGGCTCGTTCGAGGGGCGGCACCGGCGGGGCGTGGTGCTGCCCGGGGCCATGCTGCTCGGTCGTGCGTCAGGTGTAACGACCCCACCCCGCCCACGATTCCGCCGCCACGATGCCGCCGGTCACACCCACCGGGCACCCTCGCGAACCGGACACTCGGGTGATCCACTCCATGTCGCCGACATGGGGGCATCCGTGCCGCTCGGATACCCCCATGTCTCCGCCATGGAGTCGATCACCCCCGCCAGGAGCTGCTGCGGTAGATGGTTCCCTGGTAGTCGGGCTTCGCCTCGGCCGGCTCGTCGACGGGTGCCCGGCGCGGCGTCCGCGCCCGCCGCACCCGGGTCACCACGAACCAGCCCAACCCCACCGCGCACACCGCTATCACCACGTTCTGGAACGTGCCCACGTAGCTCTCGACGACGTGCCAGTTCTCCCCGAGCAGATACCCCGCCATCACGAAAACGGTGTTCCAGATCAGGCTGCCCAGGGTCGTGTACACCAGGAAGGTCCGCACCGGCATCCGTTCCACCCCGGCCGGGATGGAGATGAGACTCCGGAACACCGGGATCATCCGGCCGAAGAACACCGCCTTCACCCCGTGCCGAAGGAACCACGCCTCCGTCCGGTCGACGTCCTCCAGTTTGATCAGCGGCAGCCGCGCGGCGATGGCGCGCATCCGGTCCCGGCCCAGTGCCGCGCCGATCGCGTACAGCGCCAGCGCGCCGAGCACCGACCCGAGCGTCGTCCAGCCGATCGCGCCGGCCAGGCTGATCTTCCCCTGGCTGGCCGCGAACCCGGCCAGCGGCAGGATCACCTCGCTGGGGATCGGCGGGAACAGGTTCTCCAGTGCGACCGCCAGCCCGGCGCCGGGGCCGCCGAGCCGTTCGACCAGGCCCGTGACGAACCCGACCGGCCCGTCGGAGCCGGGCTCCGGAGCGGAGGCCACCGTACGGGGGAAGGGCAGGATCGACTGCGCTGTGATCATCAGACAAAGTTAGAGCCCGCGCAAATAGGTCAGACGCGCTGCCCCAGATACGAGGCGGGCACGGACATCCATGATCATGAAGGTGCTTACGCCTCGTGATCGCCAGGAGTGTCCGTGCCCGTTGTTCCATCATGGCTGATGACCCCGCTGTGGGACCAGTTCGCCGCGCTGTTGCCCGAGCGGCCGCGGGTTGATCCGTCGCATCCGCTGGGGTGTCACCGGCCGCGGGTGGCGGATCGGCTGATATTCGAGAAGTTGTTGCAGGTGCTGCGGTTCGGGTGTGCGTACGAGTCGATCGCGGACAGTGGTTGTTCGGCGACGACGATCCGGAACCGGCGTGACGAGTGGATCACGCTGGGCGTGTTCGAACAATTGAAGGCCATCGTATTGGACACCTATGACCGGATTGTCGGACTGATTCTGGACGATATCTCGGTGGACGGGTGTATCACCAAGGCTCCCGGTGGCGGTGAGGTCGCCGGCCGGTCTCCGGTCGACCGGGGCAAGCAGGGGATGAAACGCTCCAGCATGGTCGAGGCCCGGGGGATCCCTCTCGACCGGGTTCTGGCCGGCGCGAACCGTCATGATTCACCACTACTGGCGTCTACTCTGGACAAGCTGGATGTGTTCGGTCCGCTGCCGGAGAAGGTGACAGTACACCTGGACGCCGGCTACGACTCGGCGGTCACCCGCGAGCTTCTGGCCGGCCGTAACCTGCACGCCGAAATAGCCCATAAGGGCGACAAAGCACCCATCCAGGCGGGCCGCAGGTGGCATGTCGAGCGGACGAACGCCTGGCACAACGCCTTCAACCGCCTGCAACGCTGCTACGAACGCCGAGAACGCGTCATCGACGCGTTCTTCGACCTCGCCGACGCGATCATCACTCTACGTAGCCTGATCCGGCAGGCATGGACCCTCTACCGCTGGGACAACCGTCCCACCCGGCGCCCATGATCTTGACCTATCTGCGCGACCTCTTAGTGACCGTCTTCGCCGACTGCCACGCCTTCGGCCGGCTGCACGCCCGGCTACGGCGCGTCGCGGCCCTGGACGCCGAAGCGTCGTACCCGACCCCTAGGTTCTGACCCAGGGCCCCGGAGCGGCCGGGGCGCACGAGCACGGACGGGGTGACCGGGCATGACGCCGACGACAGAGACGGTCCGCTCGGCGGACGGCACGGTGATCGCGTACGAGCGCGTCGGGCGGGGGCCGGCGCTGGTCATGGTCGACGCCGCCAGCGGCTTCCGGGGTTTCGGCCCGATGCGGGGCCTGGCCGCCCTGCTCGCCGACCGGTTCACCGTCTTCTGCTACGACCGCCGGGGCCGGGGCGAGAGCGGCGACACACCGCCGTACACGGTGGACCGGGAGGTCGACGACCTGCGCGCGCTCGTGGCGGAGGCGGGCGGGTCGGCGTACCTGTTCGGGTTCTCCTCCGGCGCGGTCCTGGCACTGCTCGCGGCGGCCCGCGGGGTGCCCGTCGCGGGCCTGGCGCTGCTGGAGCCGCCGCTGGACTTCGCCGCCCCGCCGACACCGCCCGGCGAGGGCCTGGCCGGCGAGATCGCCGCGCTGGTGGCGGCCGGGCGGCGCGGCGACGCGGTGGCCCACTTCCAGCGCCAGATCGGGGTGCCCGCGGAGTTGGTCGAGGGGATGCGGCACGGGCCGCTCTGGCCGACGCTGGAGGGGCTGGCGCACACCCTCGTCTACGACCTGACGGTCACCGGCTGCCTGTCGCGGGCCGAGGTGTCGGCGGTGACCGTCCCCGCGCTGGTCGTGCACAGCGAGAGCAGCGACGAGCGGTTGCGCGGCTGGGCGCGGGGCGTGGCGGAGGCGCTGCCCGCCGGCCGGCTGCGGGGCATGGCGGGCGACTGGCACCAGGTGCCCGAGGAGGCCCTGGCCCCCGTCCTGGCGGAGTTCCTCCTCGGCCCGCGGCGCGAGGAGGCCGCAGGCCCGGTCGCGTGAGGCTCAGTCGTCCTCGCCGCCCCCGCCCGACTGCCGGTAGGGGGCGAGCAGGGCGCCGAGCTGCCCGGCGGCCTCCCCCCGGATCCGGTCCTTCTCGATCGCCTCGGCGACGCGCTCGCGCAGGTCCCGGATCCGCTTGATCCGGTCCTTCGGCTTGCCGCGTTCCAGGTCCCGAACCTTGTCGCGCAGCTCGTCGGCCGTCTTCGGGTCGATCTCCCCCCGGGTCTCCGCCTCGTCGACGACGGCGACGACCGCGGCGGCCAGCTCGCGGAGGCTGACCGGCTGCGTCCGCCCGGTGGTCGGCGGGGCGCCGCTCGGGGTGGCCGCCTCGGACGGCGTCGCGGCCCCGGTCGGCTGCTCGTCCGCCGGCGCGCTGGTCCCGGGGCCGGCGACCGGGGGGTTGGGCGACTCGTCACCGAGGGCGAGCAGCCCGACGAGCCCGAGCAGCAGCACCACGCCGGCCGCGACGAGGACGCCGACGAGGCGGTTGCCGCGGCGCGGCGGGACCGGCCGGACCGGATCAACGGGCGGCGGCCCGGACCGGACCGGACCGGCGGGCGGCGACCCGGACCGGACCGGACCGGCGGGCGGCGACCCGGACCGGACCGGGGCCGCCGCCGCGGCGCGGGGCGGGGCCGGTCGGGCGGCCGGACCGGCGCGGTCGATCAGGGTGGGCGGGTGCGCGGCGGCGCGGGACACGGTCGGCAGCGCCGCCGTCGGCTGGTCGGCCGTCGGCGCGCCGAGCCGGGCGGCGAGCTGGGCGGCGGTGGGCCGGCCGGCCGGGTCGGCGGACAGGCAGGCCAGGGTGAGCGCGGCGACGTCCGGGGGCAGCCCGGGGACCCGCGGCGGCGCGACGGGGGCGGGCCGGGCGTGCACCGCGAGGGCGTCCTCCCAGCTCTGCACGGGCAGCGGGGCCCGTCCGGTGAGGGTCCGGTAGAGCAGGGCGCCGAGGGCGTAGACGTCGCTGGCCGGGTTCGGCGGCCCGGGAGTGAGCCGCTCCGGCGCGAAGTACGCGGGGGTGCCCATGACCAGCTCACCGGTCTGGCCGGCGAGCGGGTGGTGCGGCCCGGCGAGCGCGGCGATGCCGAAGTCGAGCACCTTGGCGCCGGTCTCGGTGAGCATGACGTTGCCCGGCTTGATGTCCCGGTGCACCACGCCGATGCGGTGGGCGGCGGCCAGCGCGGCGGCGACCTGGCCGGCCGTCCGGACGGCCTCCGGCCAGGGCAGCGGCCCGGCGTCGAGCCGGTCGGCGAGGTTGCGCCCCTCGACCAGCTCCATCACCAGGTACGGCACCACCCTGCCGCCGTCGAGGGTCGCCTCGCCGTAGTCGTACACCTGGGTGACGTGCGGGTGGGTGAGCCGGGCGGCGGCCCGGGCCTCGCGCTGGATCGTGGCCCGCAGCTGCGGATCGGTGGCGAACTGCGCCGCGAGGGCCTTGACCGCGACGGGTCGGTGCAGCACCTCGTCGTCGGCGCGCCACACCTCGGACATCCCGCCGAGGCCGATGCGCTCGCGCAGGACGTACCGGTCGTGCAGCCGGAGGGTGGGAGTGAACGGCGACATGATTGGTCCAGTCTGCCTGCCGGCCGCCGCCGGGCACCAACCACGGTGCCCGGTGCGGGTCGGATCGTCCGGTCCGTGCCCGGACGGGCGGACCGGGCGCCGGTCCCCACATGGGGTGAACTCCCGGGCCGCCCCGAGGCCGGGCCGCCACTCAGCCCGGGTACAGCTCGTCGCGCAGCCGGGCGAGCAGGTCCGGCGTCCGCTCCGGCGGCTCGGCCTCGACGCAGAGCCGTTCCATGGCCGCCGCGTAGTAGTCCAGGTCGTCCCGCTTGTCGAGGTAGAGGGCGCTGGTGAGCTGTTCGATGTAGACGATGTCCGGCAGGTCCTGGTCGCCGAAGCGGAGGATGGTGAACGCACCGCCCGCCGCCGCGTGCCCGCCCGCGTCGAACGGGATGATCTGCAGCCGCACGTGCGGCGAGCGGGTCGCCTCGATCAGGGCGGTGAGCTGGCCGCGCATCACCTCGGGCCCGCCGATCGGCCGGCGCAGGGCCGCCTCGTCGAGCACCGCCCACAGCTGCGGGGGCTCCGGGCGGCTCAGCAGTTCCTGGCGCCGCATGCGCAGGCCGACCCGGCGGTCGATCTCCTCCGTGCCCGCGCGGGCGTGGCCGAGCAGGACGACCGCCCGGGCGTACTCGGGGGTCTGCAGCAGGCCGGGCACGAACTGGACCTCGTAGCTGCGGATCAGCGCGGCGGCGGCCTCCAGGCCCAGGTAGGACTGGAACCACGAGGGCAGCACGTCGCCGTACCGGTGCCACCAGCCGGGGTTGTTCGCGTCCCGGGCGAGCTTGAGCATGGCCTCCCGCTCGTCCGGGTCGACCACCCCGTACAGGGTCAGCAGGTCGGCGACGTCGCGTTCCTTGAAACCGACCCGGCCCAGCTCCATCCGGCTGATCTTCGACTCGGAGGCGCGGATCTCCCACCCGGCGCTCTCCCGGGTCACCCCGCTGGCCTCGCGCAGCCGGCGCAGCTGCGCGCCGAGCAGCATGCGCAGCACGGTGGGACCGGTGGCCGGACCCCCCTCGGCGGGAACCGTCATCACGCCTGACCCTCCACCTGGCACCTCTCGCCGGCCGGGCCCCACCCCGGCCGACGTGTAAGCATGCCACGGACCGAGAGTGAGGTGAACGGCGTGGACCGACCCCCCGCTCCCACCTGACGGGACGCGGTTGACCGGTGACGCCGCGTCAATTGATCAGATGGTCGAAGTCCCCGTCGCGGGCGCCGAGCACGAACGCCGCGATCTCGTCCACCGTGTAGATCAGCGCCGGCCCCTCCGGATGGCGCGAGTTGCGTACCGCGATCCCGGCACCACCCGGGAGCGCGGCCAGCTCGACGCAGTTGCCGCTGGGATTGCTCCGCCGGCTCTTCTGCCAGTTCAGCGGGGGTAGCTGGGCCGTGGGAACGCCGTTGGTCGGCTGCTGCATGGGGACGTCTTTCTCCTCGGGCGCCTGCCGATGCCGCGGGAGGAGCGGTGCTGGCGAGGGTTGCGGGCCGAAACGGTTGCATCTGCACGTGCATCTGCTATTGCATCTGCATCGGACACCGAGCATGATACTGCACATGGGCAGTACCCATCCGCTCACTTTGGGTTACCCGACCTGGGCTCAGACCAGGGCAAACGTGGTACCGGAGGGGCGTCGGCCATCGCCTGCCGGCACCCGCCGGCCGACGCGGCGAGGGGAGGGCTCGTGCCGGATCCGTTGACCATCGCGTCCGGGATCTCGGCCGCCGGCGCCCTCGTCTCCGCCTGGCAGCTACGACGCCGCGCCCTGCTGGCCGAGGCGGAGATCGCCCACCTGCAGGCCGAACTGGCCGCCGAGCGGCACGCCGCCAGTCACGACCCGCTCACCGGGCTGCCCAACCGGCGCGCGTTCTTCCGGCTGGCGGCGGCGCTGCTGACCGACGCCGCCGGCCAGCCACTGATCGCGGTGGTGCTCGACCTCGACGGCTTCAAGCAGGTCAACGACCGGTACGGGCACGCCGCCGGGGACAAGGTGCTGATCTGCGTGGCCGAGCGGCTGGCCGCCTTCGCCGGCGACAACCTGGTGGCCCGCCTCGGCGGCGACGAGTTCGCCGGCCTGCTGACCAGCCCGACCGTCGACCGGCGGTGGATCGAGCACGCCACCCGGCGGCTCTGCGAGTCACTCGCCGCGCCGATTTCGCTCGACACCTGCACCCTGCGGGTGACCGCGTCGGTCGGGCTCGCGCCGGTCACCTGCCCGAACCAGCTCACCGAGGCACTCGACCGCGCCGACGCGGCGATGTACCGGGCGAAGAGCGTCGGCGCGCCCCGGGCCGCCCGCCAGCTCCTCGGCGACCTCCCTGGCCCGGTCCAGCTCGTCGACAGCGCCTGACCGCGCCGCGGTGCCGACCGCACGGCCGCGGAAGGAGCGCGCATCGTGTCGCCGACCACCCGGCCGGGCGGACGCGCGCACCGCGGGCGGAGCGCGCGTCCGGGGATCAGCGCCAGCCGTAGCCGGCGCGCAGGGCCTGCCCGACCCGGTCGAAGCGGGCCCGGTCGAGCACCGCGCCCTCGCGCCGGATGCTGTCCTCGCGCATGGTGAGCACGCGGTCGAGCCGGACCCAGCTCGGCCGATTCTCGTGGTCCCACGCGCCGGGGCCGAGGGACAGCCAGTGCCGCTGGCCGTCCCGCTCGCTCTGGCTGGACAGCATCAGCCCGAACAGGGTCTGGCTCTGCCGGCCGACGACCAGCACCGGCCGGTCCTTGCCCTGCCTCGGGTCGTCCTCGTAGGGCACCCAGGTCCAGACGATCTCGCCCGGGTCGGCCTGCCCGTCCGGCTCCGGGGCGTAGCTCAGCTGCCGCCGTTGCAACGCCGAGACCTGCCGGCGCCGCGCGACCTGCGCCGGGATCGGCCCCGGCGTACGCGTCGCGGCCGCACCCCGGGTCACCCGGCCCAGCCGGGACGCCACACTCCTCAACAGACCTGCCACGGCGGGCAGCCTAACCCGTCGCCGTCACTCCCGCCGACACGCGGATGACCGGGATCGCCGACAGCAGGTCAACGCCTCATGCGCTTGTCGGCCCTGCCCGGTCACCCGGTCGCGGGGCACGCCTGATCGGCGTGGGTTCCTGGAGGACCACCTCGTCGTCGTTGACGGGTAGGGGTGTCCACCCTTGTCAGGATCGGCCAGGAGCAGCGTGGCCGCTGGCTGAGATCGAACCCACGACAGGATCTCCTGCCGCGTTCCCTCCCGGGTTTCGATACCGGCGACCTCCCCATCCTCCCCCGGCGGGTCGAAGGGGTCCTCCCACGTGGCGGTCCAGACCGTGCGGCGTACCCGCTCACCGGTCCCACTCAGGTAAACGTAGATGGTCCCGTGCCCGGGGCGGGGCGTGCCGATGCGTTGCTCAGGTGCCGCCTCCGTCAGTTCGGGTGCCCAGCGACGTTGTACGTTGCGGGATTCAGCCATGTCTCTCATGGTGGCACGCCCTATCGACGGCAAGTCACGAATCAGCAGAGGCCGCCGCTCCCGAGCTACTCGGCACTCAAGGCCTTGACTCGTTTCGGGTGGTGGCGGCAGCAGTGGCGGCGCCACATCCTGGGTGTAGGGGTGGCCGTCAGGGTGGTCTCGTTCTGCAGTCCCAGTGCCCAGGCTTTCATCCAGTCGGTCATCCCCGGTGTCAGCCTTCCCTGCCTGTCGGTGTTCAGGGATACCCCGGTGGGGAGTTCCAGCGTCTCCAGGTATTCGCGCAGGGTGGTGGGGCCACCATCGCGGGGCCGCCAATTGACCACGTCCGGTGGCGGCGGGGGAAGCTACGACTCCACCTTTTTCCACCATCTACCGACCGATTGTTTGGTGATCAGGTTGCCGGACAGTTCGGCTACCGCCCTCTGCCTGTAGGGGTAGCCGTCAGGGGTGGTCTCGTTCTGCATTCCCAGTGCCCAGGCTTTCACCCATTCGGCCATCCCCGGTGTCAGCCCCCCCTGCCTGTCGGTGTTCAGGGATACCCCGGTGGGGAGTTCCAGCGTCTCCAGGTATTCGCGCAGGGTGGTGGGGCCACCATCGCGGGGCCGCCAATTGACCACGTCCGGTGGCGGCGGGGGCAGCGACGGCCCCACCTCTTTCCACCAGTTCCCGACCGATTGGTGGGTGATCAGGTTGCCGGACAGTTCGGCTACCGCCTTCAGGGTGTAGGGGTGGCCGTCAGGGGTGGTCTCGTTCTGCATTCCCTGTGCCCAGGCTTTCACCCATTCGGCCATCCCCGGCGTCAGCTTTCCCTGTTTGTTGGTGTTCAGGGATACCCCGGTGGGGAGTTCCAGCGTCTCCAGGTATTCGCGCAGGGTGGTGGGGCCACCATCGCGGGGCCGCCAATTGACCACGTCCGGTGGCGGCGGGGGCAGCGACGGCCCCGCCTCTTTCCACCATTTCCCGACCGATGGTTTGGTAATCAGGTTGCCGGACAGTTCGGCTACCGCCTTCAGGGTGTAGGGGTGGCCGTCAGGGGTGGTCTCGTTCTGCATTCCCTGTGCCCAGGCTTTCACCCATTCGGCCATCCCCGGCGTCAGCTTTCCCTGTTTGTTGGTGTTCAGGGATACCCCGGTGGGGAGTTCCAGCGTCTCCAGGTATTCGCGCAGGGTGGTGGGGCCACCATCGCGGGGCCGCCAATTGACCACGTCCGGTGGCGGCGGGGGCAGCGACGGCCCCGCCTCTTTCCACCATTTCCCGACCGATGGTTGGGTGATCAGGTTGCCGGACAGTTCGGCTACCGCATCCTGGGTGTAGCGGTGGCCGTCAGGGGTGGTCTCGTTCTGCAGTCCCAGTGCCCAGGCTTTCACCCATTCGGCCATCCCCGGCGTCAGCCCCCCCTGCCTGTCGGTGTTCAGGGATACCCCGGTGGGGAGTTCCAGCGTCTCCAGGTATTCGCGCAGGGTGGTGGGGCCACCATCGCGGGGCCGCCAATTGACCACGTGCGGTGGCGGCGGGGGCAGCGACGGCCCCACCTTTTTCCACCATTTCCCGATCGATTGTTGGGTGATCAGGTTGCCGGACAGTTCGGCTACCGCCCTCTGCCTGTAGGGGTGGCCGTCAGGGGTGGTCTCGTTCTGCAGTCCCAGTGCCCAGGCTTTCACCCATTCGGCCATCCCCGGCGTCAGCCCCCCCTGCCTGTCGGTGTTCAGGGATACCCCGGTGGGGAGTTCCAGCGTCTCCAGGTATTCGCGCAGGGTGGTGGGGCCACCATCGCGGGGCCGCCAATTGACCACGTGCGGTGGCGGCGGGGGCAGCGACGGCCCCGCCTCTTTCCACCATTTCCCGACCGATCCTTGGGTGATCAGGTTGCCGGACAGTTCGGCTACCGCCTTCAGGATGTAGGGGTGGCCGTCAGGGGTGGTCTCGTTCTGCATTCCCTGTGCCCAGGCTTTCACCCATTCGGCCATCCCCGGCGTCAGCTTTCCCTGTTTGTTGGTGTTCAGGGATACCCCGGTGGGGAGTTCCAGCGTCTCCAGGTATTCGCGCAGGGTGGTGGGGCCACCATCGCGGGGCCGCCAATTGACCACGTCCGGTGGCGGCGGGGGCAGCGACGGCCCCGCCTCTTTCCACCATCTCGCGACCGATGGTTTGGTAATCAGGTTGCCGGACAGTTCGGCTACCGCCTTCAGGGTGTAGCGGTGGCCGTCAGGGGTGGTCTCGTTCTGCAGTCCCAGTGCCCAGGCTTTCACCCATTCGGCCATCCCCGGCGTCAGCCTTCCCTGCCTGTCGGTGTTCAGGGATACCCCGGTGGGGAGTTCCAGCGTCTCCAGGTATTCGCGCAGGGTGGTGGGGCCACCATCGCGGGGCCGCCAATTGACCACGTCCGGTGGCGGCGGGGGCAGCGACGGCCCCGCCTCTTTCCACCATTTCCCGACCGATGGTTGGGTGATCAGGTTGCCGGACAGTTCGGCTACCGCATCCTGGGTGTAGCGGTGGCCGTCAGGGGTGGTCTCGTTCTGCAGTCCCAGTGCCCAGGCTTTCACCCATTCGGCCATCCCCGGCGTCAGCCCCCCCTGCCTGTCGGTGTTCAGGGATACCCCGGTGGGGAGTTCCAGCGTCTCCAGGTATTCGCGCAGGGTGGTGGGGCCACCATCGCGGGGCCGCCAATTGACCACGTGCGGCGGTGGCGGTTCTGGTAGTGACAATGCGGTTGTAAATACGGGTGGGGACGGCTGTGGTGAAGGGTGCGGGATTGCCGATCTGGCTGTAGAGGCCGGTATGAATTCCTTCGCGTGTAGAGACGCCGGGCCGGGCATGATCGGGGTGTCGGAGAGGTCCAGTGCGACCATCCTCGGGTACGAGGGCGCAGAACCATAGTTGTCGTGAAATAGGGATCCGGCCGAGGCCAGGATGATGTTGACTTCGTACACCTCGGACATCAGGCGTAGCAGCGCCTCCTTCAGGTGCAAAGCAGACGTCCCGCGCGCGTCGAGAGCCTGCCGCAACGTCGCCACGTCTGCCGGGGACAAACCGTTCCTTTCAGCGAAGTCGGTTCTGTCGATCAGGGGATCGAACTCCACCCGCAGACGATGGCGCACATCCCCAGCTCCTCGCATCCGTGTCCGCTCATCCTCACCCGTCGCGAACCCAAGCCCCATCGCCCGCGAGAATCGCGTGAACAACCGGTCCCACTCGCCTGACCGCAGCAACCCGGCCGGCACGGGAGGAAACGGAACAGGAGCGGGAACAGGCGACAGATCCACCCCTTCCAGACGCGGGTCCGGCATCAATAGATCCCCTGACGTGGATGCCGGGTCAAGAAGGGCCGGGTCAAGAGGAGTCAGGTCGTAGGTTTCCGAATTCCACTCAACCGGTGCGGTCGCGTCGTCTCCCACCATCGGCGGCGTCCACGCGACATCCATCCCGGACATTCGGTACGGCGGATACCAGGACCCGTCCTGATCGGTGCCCCCCGGCACCCAATCCTTATCGATGGTCGGCGTGCCCATCCGATCCAGATCCGGGTCCGGCATCAATAGATCCCCCGACGTGGATGCCGGGTCAAGAAGGGCCGGGTCAAGAGAAGTCAGGTCGTAGGCTTCCGCATTCCACTCAACCGGTGCGGTCGCGTCTCCCACCATCGGCGGCGTCCACGCGACATCCATCCCGGACATTCGGTACGGCGGATACCAGGACCCGTCCTGATCGGTACCCCCCGGCACCCAATCTTCATCGATGGTCGGCGTGCCCATCCGATCCAGATCCGGGTCCGGCATCAATAGATCCCCCGACGTGGATGCCGGGTCAAGAAGGGCCGGGTCAAGAGAAGTCAGGTCGTAGGCTTCCGCATTCCACTCAACCGGTGCGGTCGCGTCGTCTCCCACCATCGACGGCGTCCACGCGACATCCATCCCGGACACCCCGTGCGGCGGATACAAGGACTCGTCCTGATCGGTACCCCCCGGCACCCAATCCTTATCGACGGTCGGCGTGTCCATTCGATCCAGGCCCAGGTCCAGGTCCAGCACGTCCTGGAATGCCTGGTCAAGATGCGCCAGGCCGACCCCGGACAAACCGTCGTTCTCCGTTGGATCGGATGGCCGCCCGAGGGACGGGTCGGGGGAGGTGATGTCTGCCCGCATCGCCTGGGACGGGCCGCGTGGTGTGCTGGTGGAGGCGAGCAGGGCCGTGCTGACGTCAACGCCGGTCGTGGTCGGCCGCGGGTGGCCGGCGCTCTGGCCGGGCAGCAGATCCGCGATTGTGGCGGGCCGCCCGGCCCCGTCGAACGCCGCCAGCAAGGTACCCGATGCGAACAGGTGTCGCAGCCACGGATCACGTATCGCATCGTTCGGCTCGGGTCGGTCGACGCTGCCGGGGGCCAGAGAGTCCCGCACCTGGATTCTCGGCAGCCCGGACTTCTGCGGCTGGCTGTAGAGGGCGAACACGTGCTGCGGTTCGTTCGGTGGCGCGGCCCTGACCACGACCATCGACCCCGGCGCCGCCCGCAACGCGGCCAGCACGTCCTCTCCCGCGACCCCGTCCGGGCGGGCGACACGCTCGGGTACCGTGTCGAGGATCTCCATCAGTTGCGGCCAACCCATGGTGGGCGCGAGCCGACCATCCGGCCCGATGATCCGGTCGTCGAACACCGCACGGTTACCCAACCGCCCGTACACGGCGGTGAACTCATCAAGAGTGCCCGCCACGCACCACCACGAGTCACCGCTGTTGCCAGCAGACGCCTGCGCCCGGGCGACCCACCCGGCGACCGGCTTTCCAGACTCGATCATCGCCGCCGCCGGCCCGGTTGCCGCGACGGCCGGCTCACCGCCGCCGGCGTCGCCACTGATCGGCGCGTCCGGCAAGGAGACGTCACTGGTCGTACTTGTGTGGCTGAAGCGGTCGCGGTCGAACATGTCATCGCTGAAGACAGACATGTCACTGACCGACGCCGTGTCACTGGCACCGTCACTGGCGTGGATCGGCGTGCCATCGGCACTGGGGGTGGCGGGCGTGTCGCTGATGCCGGCCTGGGCGAGTACCTGGTGGTATCCGTCGACCCAGTCCCGTTGGAAGGATTTGGCGAGGGTGTCGTGGCTGGCCGGGGCGACGCCGTACTTGCGGGCCAGGGCGGTGAATTGATCTTCTGCCTGGCTGGCCGCTGCTGCGGTGCGCTGCTCGAGAGTCACCGACACTGCCGGCGCGTCGGTACGCCAGTTTGCCGGGGCGTCCGCCGGGAACGGGATGGCGTGCGGTGCGGTGATGTCGGGAATGGCCGCGGCCGCGACACGGGCGGGCAGGTCGGTGACCGCCTGCCGGACCACGTCCGCCACGGCGCTCACCTGCGCGGCGTCGGGCCTGACCACCACAGCCGACGGCACGGCGGGCGGCACGGTCAGCGGTGCGGTCGGTAGGGGGGTGGTGCCGAGGATCGCATCGAGGCTCCGGTCCACGTGGGCCCGCACCTGCCACTCGGCCGCGCGCACGGCGTCCGACGGCGGCGCCGCCGCCCCGGAACCCCCTGGCACGCCAGCGCCCCCGGGCGGGACGACGCCCCCGGGCGGGACGACGCCGCCTGGCAGGGGAGCGGTCGCCGGTGTGCCCATGGTGAAGTACTGATCGAGGTGGTGCTGGACGGCCAGGTGCGCGATCGAACGCAACGCCTGCCGGTCGAACTCCCCGGGCAGCGCCGCGACAACCTGCTCCGGGCGTACCGCCGCCGGGATCTGCCCACCCGCCGGGACCTGCCCCGCGAGCGTTTCGGTGACCCGGGCGACCGCCCGGTCCCGGACACCGAACAGGAACTCGCTGGTCAGGGCGGTCGCGGGCAGACCGACCTGAGACAGGAAAACCGGGACGGCCGGATCACCCTGCCGGGCATCGGCCCACTCGGTGAACACCTGCTCGACCGGCACCGGAAGCGCGGTCGGGAACTGCCGCGCCTGCCCCGTCCCGGCCAACAACCCACCATAACGGTCCGCCAGTTCCTGCTGGAACCGATGCCACTGCTCGACCACCGGCCCACCCGCTGCCGCGACCCACGCCGGCACCGGCGCAGCCGGCATCGACAGGTTCGACACCGACCACGACGGCACCGACAGGTCCAGCTTCGGCGCGGGCAGGTCCGCTGCCGGCAGCGCAGACGGGGGCGGCGGGGCCTGCCCGCCGGTCACCACAGGCTTCGGATCATCGACCCCAGCCTGGTACCCCGTGGACGTGTCCCCACCAACCGGTATCGGCCCCACCGGCAGGACCGACTTACCGTCCGTCGTGAGACCGATGTGAGGCACCTGCACCCGGGGCCGATTCATGACGCGACCGGCCACGGCCCCGGCCACGGCCGCGGCCGACCCCCCGCCCCCGAAATCGCCCCGGACATAAGGTCCGCACCGAGATTACCGAAGTCGTAGTGCCGCTCGACCATCAAGCTGGCACCGATACCGAACAGCCCCTCCCCGAGGGTCTCCGTCACCGGCCGCGTCAGCAGATCGGTCAGCAGATGCTTGGTGGTGTCCGACACGGCGAGCTTGCCGACCGCGCCCGCGACAACGCCAGCGACCCTGCCCAACGCCGGCCCGCCCACCGTGCCGAGGAACGCCACCGCCCCCGCGAACGCCGCCTGCTTACCGACCGTCGACCAGTTCACCCCCGGCTGCAGACCATCGGTCATCATCGACACCTCGGCCAGCAGCGCAGAACCCGGCATGAACAACATCTGCATCGCCGTGCCACTCGCCGCCGACCGCACCAACGCCGAACGCAGAATCGCCTGAATGATCGTCCGCGTCTGCGCGACGTGCGCCGCCGCCCCCACCGGATTCCAGAACCACATCGCCGCGGCGACAGCGAACTCGGCAATCATGAAGTTGAACATGGCCAACGCCGTACGCTTGCCGACCTCCGTCTCCACGAAGAACTTCTTCTCCGCCTCGACCACGGCGAGCATCAGGTCGGCCGTCTCGGCCATCTTCCCCACAAACGGAGCGGTCTGCGCCACGAACCGGTCGAAGGCCTCACCCTCCCCCGCCTGCCGGACCGCCCTGATCGTCTGCTCCAGCAACGGACCCAGCACCGTACGCACCCGACCCGCCAGCGTTCCCAGCGTGCCGATGTCATCCCGCAACAACGGCAGCTTCGCCCGGGACACCCTCATCCCGGTGAACCGTTCCAAAGCCCGCAACGCGCTCTCGTTGAGCTCAAGGGTCGCAACGGCGGCGGCCAACGCGCAACGCTCCCTTCCTGCCCCGAATCAGGGGCACCCGGTGCGGATCAGTCAACCGCGCAGGCCGCCCACCCCAGCCCCGACCACCTCGTCGACGATGACCTCGGCACCGCCCCCCCACCCGGCGGCCAAGACCCCACAGCTCGCCCCGCGATCCGACCCACGCCCTCCACCGCCACCACAGACGTAGATCACCTTCCGCTATGCGCCCCTCACCAAAGGCTAACCGTAGACGGAGGGCGGCGACCCGAGCCCCTCCTGCCCTCGCCGGTCGATTGCATCGACGAGCGTCGGCAGCACCGGTTTCGAGAGGTTACGGGCCAGCGCGACGACATGGGAGCCGAGCCGATGGGCGTACCAGGTCACGCCATGAATGCATCCTGTGTCCATGCGGGCAGTGGCACCGTCGAAACGCCGCCACCAGGCGACTGTCGACCCGGGTTGTCCACAGTGACTCGGCGTATCGGCGTCCGAGGGGTTTGATCCCTCGTCGTCCGCGTCAGCTTGACCGTTTCGTCCCCCATGGTTTGGCGCAGGGATGCCGCGTGTCGCTGCGGCGCTGGCCAGCCGGGTCGCCAGAGGCGGTCCTGGAAAGCCGCCTCGGCGACCGTGGTGACGCCTGCGGTCAGGAGCAGCTGCAGCACTGTGAAGAACGTGGGCAGGGTCCGAAGGGTCAGCTCGTCGCTCGGTGCGGCGGTGAAGTCGCCGGCGTGGACCATGCTCGCAGCTCTTCACTTGTGACCATCCGACTTAGACACTCAGATGATCACCGACGGGCTGCGAGCCCTTCACACTCGGGTCGACTTCAGCCACGAACCCCGCTCAACTTCGAAGAGCCTGAATGAGCCACCTCTGCTCATCTTGGCAGGTTGCAAGCATGGCCGAGCCCCCACCGCCCCCCCGAACCCGTCGTCAGCCGCCGCACCGTGTCCGACCCAGAAGGCAGGGCGGTGAGCCGACGTTGGTGGGACGAGGACGCCGACAGCTACCAGGCGGAGCATGGCGCATTCCTCGGAGACGTTGACCTGGTGTAGTGCCCCGAGGGCCTACGTGAAGCAGACGCCCGGCCGGCCCGACCGCGGGGCGGGACACGGGCCGGCGAGTCGGGTCGGCCCGACCCGCCGGGCGGGCGGGCACAGCAGCGTCAACGCCAGCAGATCCGCCGCGCGGGACGGGTGCGCGGCCGGTCGGGCCCGCCCGTACGAGGGACTATACGGCGATACCACCCTTGTGCACCTTTGGCCAAATAAGGTCGACAAGTCATCCGCTCCTCGCCATCTCCCATGGGGTGAGCCATGCCCGAACGGACACCAGCTGGGACCGGCCGGGACCGCGGGACCGCGGTCCTGGCACCGGCCCACTTCGGCGGCTATCCGGGCCCGGTGCGTCCGGCGTTGCCCGGCAACAAGCTGATCAAGCTGCTCGGCACCACGGACGCCAAGCAGATCGGCCTGCTCTACCTGGTCACGTCGTTCTTCTTCTTCATCGCCGCCGGCATCGAGGCGCTGCTCATGCGCGCCGAACTGGCCCGCCCGGGGATGCAGTTCCTGTCGCCCGAGCAGTACAACCAGCTGTTCACCTCGCACGGCACGATCATGATGTTCCTGTTCGCCACCCCGCTGGCGTTCGCCTTCGGCAACTACCTGGTGCCGCTGCAGATCGGCGCCCCGGACGTGTCGTTCCCCCGGCTGAACGCCCTCGCGTACTGGCTGTACCTGTTCGGCGGCATGATCGTGCTGGGCTCGTTCATCGCGCCCGGCGGCGCGGCCGACTTCGGCTGGACGGCCTACGCGACGCTGAGCGAGCCGGAGCACTCGCCCGGCGTCGGCGGCAACATGTGGATCATCGGGCTGGTGCTGTCCGGCGTCGGGACCATCCTCGGGTCGGTCAACCTGATCACCACGGTCCTGATCCTGCGGGCGCCCGGCATGACGATGTTCCGGATGCCGCTGTTCACCTGGGCGATGTTCATCACCGCCCTGATGGCGGTCGTGGTCTTCCCCCTGCTGTCGTCCGCGCTCCTGGCCCTGCTGGCCGACCGGGTCCTCGACGCCCACGTCTACGACGCCGACCACGGCGGGCCGATCATCTACCAGCATCTGTTCTGGTTCTTCGGCCATCCCGAGGTGTACATCGTCGCGCTGCCGTTCTTCGGCATCATCAGCGAGGTCATTCCCGTCTTCTCCCGCAAGCCGCTGTTCGGCTACAAGAGCATGGTCCTCGCGCTGTGGGTGATCTTCTTCTACTCGATGAACGTGTGGGCGCACCACATGTTCACCACCGGCCAGGTGCTGCTGCCGTTCTTCTCCGCCCTGACCTTCATCATCGCCGTGCCGACCGGGGTGAAGTTCTTCAACTGGATCGGCACCATGTGGAAGGGACAACTGACCTTCGAGACGCCGATGCTCTTCGCCGTCGGCTTCCTGGTCACGTTCCTGCTCGGCGGGCTCACCGGCGTCCTGCTGGCGAGCCCGCCGGTGGACTTCCACGTCCAGGACTCCTACTTCGTGGTGGCGCACTTCCACTACGTGCTGTTCGGCACGATCGTGTTCGCGGCGTTCGCCGGGGTCTACTTCTGGTTCCCGAAGATGACCGGCAGGCTGCTCGACGAGCGGCTCGGCAAGCTCCACTTCTGGACCATGCTCGTCGGCTTCCACACCACGTTCCTCGTGCAGCACTGGCTGGGCAACGAGGGCATGCCCCGCCGCTACGCCGACTACCTGCCCGGCGACGGCTTTACCACGCTGCACACCGTCTCCACCATCGGGTCGTTCATCCTCGGCACGTCCACCCTGTTCTTCATCTACAACGTGTGGAAGTCCTGGCGCTTCGGCGCCACCGTCTCCGTCGACGACCCCTGGGGGTACGGCAACTCGCTGGAGTGGGCCACCACGTGCCCGCCCCCGCTGCGCAACTTCGACCGCATGCCCCGCATCCGCTCCGAGCGCCCCGCCTTCGACGCCAAGTACGGCCCCCTGGTCGCCGACCTCGGCCGGGACCTGCCCCAGCGCGCCGCCCGGCCGCCGCAGCACTTCGCCGAGGAACTGCACCACGTGCCGCGCCGGCCCGAGGCGCCGAGCCCCACGGGCGCGCGCGGCGTCGAGGAGGTGGAGGAGTTCCAGCCGCTGCCCCAGTCGGGCGCCCGGCCGGTCCACGTCCCCGCGCCCGAGGAGGTACGCCGGCCCAGCTTCGAGGAGACCCGCGAGGCCGACTCGGACCCGCTGGACTCGGAGCGCGACGGGGCCCGGCTGAGCCCGCCGGAGTGGCGCGATCCCGGCGAGGCGGACCGCGACAGGTAGCGAGCGCCGCCCCTGCGGGCGCCGCCGCCCCGCCCAGCTCTCCGGCGGACAGCAGCACCGCGGCGGGAGGCCCCGTGCCGCCCCCGCACGGGCCGGCGCGCCCGGCCGAGCCGGTCGTGCGGGGTGTCGCCCGCCGGCCGGTGACGCGCCTGCCCCTCGACGGGCGGGCGGCTACGGCCCGGGCGCCGGGGGCTCCCCCGAGATCAGGGCCAGGCCGGTCTCCGGGTCGACCCGCTTGGCCAACTCGGGCGCCACCTCGGAGACGACCACCTCCAACGTCGGCCAGACCCGGCCCCGCAGCAGGTGCCCGCCGACGGTGCCGCCGTCCGACCGGCCCAGCACCGCGTGCACGTGCAGGGCGGGCTCGCCGTCCTGCTCCGCCACGTCGCCGATCAGGGACAGCACCTCCACCTGCTCGGTCACGGGGATGCGGCGGTAGTCGCCGCGGTCCCGGTCGAACCAGCCGACCTCCGCGTCGGCGAAGCCGCCCACGGCGGTCACCCGCGCGGCGAGCACCCGCTGCTCGCGCAGGGCCGCCCCGACGGCCGCCACCGCCTCCTCCCCCTTGTCGCACACCAGCACGAGGACCCGTCCGGTCTGGTGGCGTACCTCCCGGGCCCTCACGGCCGGCCGTCCCGTCCGGCCGCCGACCGACGTTGCCGGGGCGTCCCCGTCCTCGCGTCCATCGCCTCTCCTCTCCTGTGGCTCATGTCGGCCCACCGCCCGTGGGCGCCTCGTCCCGGGACTCCGGCCGCGGCGCGGCCCCTTCGCCTGTCGCCCGGTCCTGGGCCGGCCGGCGGCGGTTCCGCCGCCAGTCGAGGACGATCCCGACCAGCAGCGAGCCGGCCGCGGCGGCGCGGCCCCACCGGCGCAGGGCGGTCCGCAGCGGGCCGGGCGGCGGGGGCGGCGGCGGGCCGGGCACCACCACCTGGTCGACCCCGGGGTACGCGAGCCGCGCGGCGGACGCCGCCTCGTCCTCCGACCGCAGCGCCTGGTTGCCGGTGATCACCGACCGCCGGGGCTCGTCGCGGTAGCGCCAGCGCCACACGCCGTCCTCGGTCCACATCTCGACGCGCTCGCCCGGCCGGTCCCGCGCGGGCCGCTCCGGGGCGTCGACCGCCTTTCGTCGGGGCGCGGGGCGCCGGGCGGCACGCAGGTCCGCCCGGGTCAGCTCGCCCGGTCCGGCCGCGTCGCCGCGGCGCAGCGCCCGGGCGGCCAGGAACGCGAGCGCGCCGGACAGGACCGGCAGGACGAACACCAGCACCCGGAAGGTGTTCAGCAGGTCGTAGACGGGCACCCGCAGCAGCCGGGCGAGGATGTCGTCGCCCGCGGCGACCACGAGGACGGCGAAGAAGGTCAGCACAGCCACGCCGATCGCCAGCCGGACGGGGTGGTCGCGGGGGCGGTCGAGCAACTGGTGTGGCAGCCGGTCCCTCGTGCACAGCCGCTCGACGAACGGCCACGCGTACAGGGCGAGGAAGGTCAGCCCGCCGAGCACCACGCCGGGGAGGAACGGCGCCGGCACGAGGTGCCCGGCGATCCGGAACTCCCACGGCGGGAAGAGCCGCAGCGCGCCGTCGCCCCAGGCGACGTACCAGTCTGGCTGGGCGGGCGAGGTGGACTGGGCGGGCTCGAACGGGCCGTACAGCCAGACGGGGTTGATCTGCACCAGGCCGCCGAGGGCGAACAGGACCGCCAGCACCCAGGCGAACAGGGCGAGCGAGCGCAGGGCGTAGCTCGGCCACAGGCGGGAGCCGACGACGTTGTGCTCGGTGCGGCCCGGGCCGGGGAACTGGCTGTGCTTCTGCCGCACGATGACCCCGAGGTGCAGCGAGACGAGGGCGACGAGGGCGGCCGGGACCAGCAGGACGTGGGTGACGAACAACCGCGGGATCATCTCCTCCGACGGGAACTCCCCGCCCAGGGCCAGCGCGGCCAGCCACGCCCCGACCAGCGGGATCGACTCGACGACGGAGACGATGATCCGCAGCCCCATCCCGGAGAGCAGGTCGTCCGGCATGGAGTACCCGGTGAACCCGTTGGCCAGCGCGAGCGTCAGCATGGTCACGCCGACCAGCCAGTTCAGCTCGCGCGGCTTGCGGAACGCGCCGGTGAAGAAGATCCGCGTCAGGTGCACGGCTATCGCCGCGACGAACACCAGCGCGGCCCAGTGGTGGGTCTGCCGGATCAGCAGGCCGGCCCGGACGTCCCAGCTCAGCCGCACGGTCGAGGCGTACGCGGCGGACGTGGTCGCGCCGTCGAGCGGGGCGTACCCGCCGCGGTAGACGCGGTCGGCGGAGCTGGCGTCGAAGAAGAAGGTGAGGTAGACGCCGGTGAGGATCAGCGCGACCAGCGAGTAGAGCGCGATCTCGCCGAGCATGAACGACCAGTGGTCGGGGAACACCTTCGCGAGCGCCCGGCGGGCGACCGGCGACAGGCGCAGCCGGTCGTCCAGCGCCCGGGCCAGCCGGTCGACGATCACGGCGTGTCCCAGAAGCCGGCGCCGGGCGGCGCGGTGAAGTCGCCGGTGGCGCGGAGGAAGCCGTCCGGGCCGACCTCGATCGGCAGCCCGGGCAGCGCGCGGGCGGCCGGCCCGGCCACCGGGCGGGCTCCGGCCAGCAGGTCGAACGACGACTGGTGGCAGGGGCACAGGATCCGACCGGTGCCCTTGAGGTAGAGCCGCACCGGGCAGCCGGCGTGCGTGCAGAGCAGCGACCACGCGGCCAGCCCGTCGAGGTGGCCGCCGGCGGGGGGCCGGGAGAACCGGGCCGGTTCGAGCCGTACCGCGAACGCGGGGGCGTCCCCGGCGCCCGCGTCGCCCTCGGGGAACACGGCGACGAGGGTGTCGGCGGGCACGTCCCGCGGCCGCAGCGGCCGGCCGTTGTCGTCGACCAGCCGTACGCCCGGCCCCCACGGCGTCTCCCCCAGCGCCCGGACGGGTCGGGCACCGGGCCGGGGCAGCAGGGAGCGCAGCGGGAACAGCGCCGCCGCGCCGAGGGCGGTCAGCGCCAGCCCCAGCGCGGCGAGCAGGCCCCGGCGCCGTACGGGGCTGTCCGGCGCGGTGAGCGCCGCCGCGGTCAGCGCCTGTTCGTCCGGGGCGGGGGCGAAGCCCTCGTGCTCCTCGACGTAGCCGCCGCCGGGCGCCAGGTGCCGCCCCCAGAGGGCGAGGCCCACGGCCAGCCCGGCGAACGCCACCGCGAGCCCGACGCCCTCCCACCGGGTCCCCCCGCCCAGCCCGTACGCGGCGGCGAAGCCGACGGCCCCCGCCGCGCTGACGAGGAACGCCGCGACGATTCCGCGGCTCGCCCCGGAGCCGGTCGGCGACGGTGGACGGTCGGCCCGCACCGCGACGACCTGGCCCTCGCCCTCGGCCCGCTGCCGGCCGGTCACTGGCCCGCCCTGCTGCCCAGCCACCGCACGGCGCCCACCAGCAGGGCCAGCGTGACCAGCCAGGCGACGAGGCCCTCGGTCGACGGGCCGAGCCGGCCCAGCGGGTGGCCGCCGCGGTCCAGCCGCTCGCCGCGCAGCTGCCGTACGTAGGCGGCCAGGTCGTCCACCTGCGCGTCGCTGAGCACCTGGCTGGGGAAGGCCGGCATCAGTCCGGGGCCGACCCGGACGGCCTCCGCCACCTGCACCGCCGTGGACTCGTACAGCGGCGGGGCGACCCACCCGTTGGTGAGGACGGCTCCGGCGCCGGCCGCGCCGTGGCAGGGCGCGCAGTTCGCGGCGAAGACCTCCCGGCCGGCGGGCATGTTCCCCGGGGCGACCCGGGGGATCGCCGGTCCCCCGCCGCCGAACGTCCCCACGTGCTCGACGATCGCGGCGATGTCCTCGGCGGAGAACACCGGCCTGCGGCGCGGGGCCTGCTGGACCTCGTGGGACGCCGGCATACGCCCGGTGGAGAGCTGGAAGTCCACGTTGGCCGCGCCGACGCCCACCAGCGACGGCCCGCGCTGCGCCCCCTGCCCCCGCGGCCCGTGGCAGCTCGCGCAGTTCTGCAGGTAGAGCTGGGTGCCGCGGTCGCCGGGGCCGGAGGACGCCACCGCGCCCGACGGCGTGCCGCCGGGCCGGGAAGCCACGGCGTGCGCGGCCGAGTATGGCCGCGGAGCCGCGGCGAGCGCGGACGGACCCGGCCCCGGAGCCGCGGCGAGCGCGGACGGACCCGCGGCGAGCAGCAGCACCGCGCCCACGGCGAGGGCCCGGCGGGGGCGCGGCCCCATCCGTGCGTGCTGTGCCGGCCGTCGCATCGTCAGTCCAGGGTGTAGAGGTAGGCGGCGATGTCCTGGGCGTCGATCGCGCCGACGCCCAGGTTGGGCATGGCCGTGCCCGGCTCGACCGACTGCGGGTCGGAGATCCACCTCCGCAGGTTGTCGGCGTTGTTGGGCAACTCACCGGCGATGTAGGAGCGGGCGCCGAACCGGGTCAGGGGCGGACCGACGAGGCCGTCGGCCTGGCGCACGCCGGGCACGGTGTGGCACGACCCGCAGCCGTACTCGGCGATCAGCCGGGCTCCCCGGTCCGGGTGTCCGGCGCGGGACTCGGGTGGCGGCGGCGGGGGTGTCGAGTCGCAGCCGGTCACCGCCACGGCCGGCAGGACCAGGAGGGCCGCGCCGAGCGCCCAGAGCCGAGGGGGCAGCCTCATCGCAGCATCCCTTCCGTGTCGGCCGTGGGCACCGGCGGGCCGCCGGCCGGGCCCGGCCCGGCGGGCAGGCCGCCGGGCCGGGCCCGGTCCATCCGCAGCAGCCACCGCAGCAGCAGCGCCAGCGCGACGAGCAGGGCGACCAGGTCCATCGGCGCCCACATCAGCAGGCCGGCGAGCTGCTGGTCGGTCAGCGGGTCCGGGCCCAGGACCCGGGCCGGGTAGACCGGTTCCGGCGCGAACGTGAGCACGGCACCGAGGGCCGAGGCGGGGAGCATGGCGCCGACCAGCAGCAGCACCGCCACCGGGGCGGGCGCGCGGTGCCGGGACGCGCCGAGCACCGGTGCCCAAAACAGCCAGGCAGTCGCCACGAGGCACAGGTGCTCGGCGGCGTGCACGGCGGGGCGGTCCACCGCGGCGACGTACGGCCCGGGCAGGTGCCAGAACCACAGCACGCCGGTCTGGGCGGCGGCGGCCAGCAGGGCGTACGCGGTCGGCCGGCGCAGCCGGCGCAGCGGCGGCGCCACCCGCCACCGGGCGAGCAGCCGGCGCGCCGACCGCGGGACGGCCAGGCTCAGCGGCAGGCCCGCCGCGCCGGCCGCGAGCAGCGGCCCGGCCACCAGCAGGAGCAGCATGTGCTGTGCCATGTGCCCGGCGAACGAGGATTCCGCCAGCTCGTGCACCGGCCCGCGGTCCGCCGCGAGCGTCACCACCGCACCCGCGCCGAACGCCGCCACCCGCCGGCCGGGCAGCACCCGCCCGCGCCCGCGCCGTGCCCACAGTTCCTGGACCCCGCGCCCGTAGCCAGCCAGCAGCAGGCAGGCCGCGACGAGGACCAGCATGGTCAGCAGGCCCTCGGCCAGCGGGTCCTGTCCGGGCCCGTGCGCCCGGTGGAGGGTCAGCGCTGGCATGGCGGCAGCACCAGCACGGCGACCCCGCCGAGCGCGATGATCGTCAGGAACAGCAGGTTGCTCCAGATGCCCACCGCGGCGAGCATCCGGGACCGGCCGAGCGCGGAGTCCCCGCCGGCCGGCCGCGCCCGCGTCGTCCGCCGCCACGCCAGGACGGCCACGAGCAGCGACCCCACGGCCGCCAGGCCGGGGATCACCACGGCGAGCCCCACCGCCTCCCAGAGCGGTACGGCGGCGACGCGCTCGGACCCGGACGCGCAGGCGAGTTCGCTCAGGCTCCAGGCGGCGAGCGCGTGCACCGACCAGGCGACGGCGCCGCCGAGCACGCCGTACCAGAGCAGCAGGCCGCCGGCCAGGCGGGCGTGGGGTCCGGGCGGGGCGCTCATCACAGCCGCGGGGAGAGGTAGATGGTGAACAGGATGCCCACCCACACGACGTCCACGAAGTGCCAGTAGATGGCGACGTTGCGGACCCGCTCGTGCCGGCGCGGGCCGAAGCCGCCGCCGCGCAGCGAGGCGGCGAGCAGCCAGCTGATCATGGTCAGTCCGACCAGGACGTGCAGGCCGTGGAAGCCGGTGATGACGTAGAACAGGGAGCCGTACGCGTTGGTGGTCATGGTGAACATGTGCAGCTTCTCGTCGTACTCGGTGGCCTGCAGCGCGAGGAAGCTGGTCCCCATCACCAGGGTGGCGGCCATCCCGCAGCGCAGCCGCCAGCGCTGGCCGCGGCGGATGCCGTGCTCCGCCCAGATCACCGGCAGGCTGCTGGGCACCAGGATCGCGGTCATCACCAGCGGCTTGAGCAGCGTCGGCTCCTCGATGCCGGGCGGCGGCCACTGCGGGCCGTACTGGAAGCGCAGGTAGAAGTAGCTGCCGAGCAGGCAGGCGAAGAGCGTGGCCTCGGTCGCCACGAACATCACCATGCCCCACCAGCCGGTGGGCCGGCCCGCCGGCAGTTCCGCGCTGAACGCCTCGGCGCCGGTGGCGGCCGCGACTCCGCTTCGCCCACTCACGGGCCCACCTCCTCCTGCTCCGGCAGCCGGGGCGGCCAGAGCCAGACGGCCAGGGTGGCGGCGACGGCCAGGGCCGCGACGACGGCCACCGGGTACCAGGCCAGGAGGAGGGCGGTGAAGCCGAGCAGCAGCGCGCCGGCGAGCGCGAGTGGTTTCAGCGTCGACTCCGGCATCGCCACCGCCCGCTCCTGGCGGGCGTCCAGTTCGCTGGTGAGCAGCGTGCGGCGTCCCCCGCTGAGGACGCGGTCGGCGCTCGCCCCCGGGCCGGTCGACTCGGCGGTGCGGGCGTCCCAGGTGGGGTGCAGGCTGTGCACGCGGGGCAGGACGGGGAAGTTGTACGGCTCGGGCGGCGACGCGGTCGACCACTCCAGCGTGTCGCCGCCCCACGGGTCGGGCGGGGCGGGCCGCCCGCGGCGCAGCGTGTGCACCACGCCGACGATCGTCAGCAGCACCCCGAGGGCGAGGAGGTACGAGCCGATCGTGCTGACCAGGTTCCAGCCGGCCCAGCCGGCGATGTTCGGGTACGTGTAGACGCGCCGGGGCATGCCGAACAGACCGTAGAGGTGCATCGGGAAGAACGTGACGTGCATGCCCGTGAAGAACAGCCAGAACGCCCAGCGGGCCAGCCCCTCGTGGTACATCCGCCCGGTGATCTTCGGCAGCCAGTAGTAGACGCCGGCCAGCATCGGGAAGACCGCGCCGCCGATGAGCACGTAGTGGAAGTGCGCCACCACGAAGTAGGTGTCGGTGGTCTGCTGGTCGAACGCGGTCACGGCGAACATCGCGCCGGTGAACCCGCCGAGCACGAACGTCACGATGAAGCCGATCACGAACAGCAGCGGCACCCGCAGGACCAGCCGGCCGAGCAGCATGGTGGCCAGCCAGGCGAAGATCTGCACGCCGGACGGGATCGTGATGATCGTGCTGGCCGCGCTGAAGAAGCTGAACGACAGCTGCGGCAGTCCGGTGGCGAACATGTGGTGCACCCAGACCCCGAACGAGATGATCGAGATTGACACGATCGCCAGCACGACCAGGACGTAGCCGACCACTCCCCGGCGGGTGAACGCGGGCAGCACCGCCGAGACGATGCCCAGCGCCGGCATCACGATGATGTACACGTCGGGGTGCCCGAAGATCCAGAACAGGTGCTGCCAGAGCAGCACGTTCCCGCCGTGGGACGGGTCGAAGAAGTGCGTGCCGAACCGGCGGTCGAGGAACAGCATGGCGTTGTCCGCGTTCAGCGCCGGCAGGGCGAAGACCACCATGAACGCGGTGGCCACGATCGCCCAGACGAACAGCGGGACCCGGTTGAGCGACATCCCGGGCGCGCGCAGCTTGAGCGCGGTGACGATGAAGTTGATCGCCCCGGAGGTGGTGGAGATGCCGAGGAAGAGCAGCCCGAGCGCGTAGACGTCCATGTGCAGGCCGGGGTTGTTCTGCTCGTCGCTCAGCGGCACGTACCCGAACCAGCCGTTGTTGGGGGCCGCGCCGAAGGGCAGGCTCGCCCACATGAACAGCCCGGCGAACAGGAACACCCAGTAGCCGAAGGCGTTCAGCCGCGGGAACGCCATGTCCCGGGAACCGATCATCAACGGGACGAGGAAGTTGCCGAAGCCGAAGAGCATCGGGGTGGCGAACAGGAAGACCATCGCCGTGCCGTGCATGGAGAAGAGCTGGTTGTACTCCTGCGGCGCGACGAGCCCCGACTCGGGCCGGCCGAGCTGCGTACGCATCACGAGCGCGCTGAGCCCGGCGAGGACGAAGAAGAACCCGGCGGTGACCAGGTAGCGGCGCCCGATCTTCTTGTGGTCGACGGTGCTGAGCCAGGCCCGTAGCGAGGGGCGTTCCTCCCAGTGCGCCGCCAGCCGCTCCAGGTCCTCCCGGCCGACGCCGGCCGATGGCGTGCTCGTCGTGGACATGTCCGCCCCCGCTACTTCAGCGAGCGGAGGTAGGCGAGAAGGTCGGGCAGCTGCGCGGCGGGGACCGGCTGTGGCGGCATGTAGTTGCCCGGCTTGACCGTCTGGGAGTTGGCGATCCAGCCGCCGAGGTGGCCCGCGTCGTTGGGCACCGCCCCGGCGCCGATGCTCCAGCGCGCGCCCACGTCCGACAGGTCGGGTCCGACCCGTCCCGACGCGTCGGTGCCCCGCACCGAGTGACAGGCGGCGCAGGTGCCCTGCACGAACGTCTGCTGGCCGCGGCGTTCGGCGTCGGTCCGGGGGGCGGGGGCCGGCGCGTCGAGGCGGGCGAGGTAGGCGTCGAAGTCCGCGCGGCTCTCGGCGACGACCAGGAACGCCATGTGCGCATGCTGGGTCCCGCAGTACTCCGCGCACTGGCCGCGGTAGCTGCCCTGCCGCTCGGCCCGCAGCCACGTCTCGCGCACCTCGCCGCTGATCAGGTCGGTCTTCGGCATGAGCTGCGGCACCCAGAAGCTGTGCAGCACGTCCGCGGTGCGCAGGCGCACCCGTACCCGCTCGCCGACCGGAATGTGGATCTCGTTGGCCGTGGCCCCCGACCTGCCCTCGTACCGCACCTCCCACCACCACTTGTGGCCGATCACCTCGACGGTGTGCGCGTCCGGGTCGGACGTCGTGCCGAGCGCGGCGAGGTCGCGCAGGCCCACCGCGTAGACGGCGACGAGGATGAGCAGGGGCACGCCCGCACCGGCGATCGCGACGAAGCGCAACGGCTGGCCGTGCCGCACCCGGACGGCTCCCCGGCGGAACACCAGCGCCCAGGCCAGCAGCGCCATGACCTCGACGAAGACCGCCACGGAGATCCAGAACAGCAGCCACCACAGGTTGGCCACGCGGATCGCCCCCGCGCCGTGGGCGTCCAGGGCGGACGGCGAGCCGCCGGAGCAGCCGGCGAGCAGGAGCAGGCCGCATGCCGCCGGCAGCGCCGGGAGCGGACGGGGCCGCCCGCGCCGCCCGGCGCGCCGGGCCGCCGTCCTGGTCGTGTCCGCTGTCGTGTCCACCAGGAGGGACACTAGATGCCATACGGTCCAGATCCCCCCTTTTCTCCCAAGGCTCCGGATTATTGGTCACAACGGGCTATCGTCTGCTTCACCACCACTCGTGAGCCAGCGCCC
This sequence comes from Micromonospora olivasterospora, assembly GCF_007830265.1. Taxonomy (NCBI): domain Bacteria; kingdom Bacillati; phylum Actinomycetota; class Actinomycetes; order Micromonosporales; family Micromonosporaceae; genus Micromonospora; species Micromonospora olivasterospora. The sequence goes on along the minus strand of NZ_VLKE01000001.1, from coordinate 4,835,700 downwards.
CGGGGCGCGGACAGGGAGATCATGCGCGCCCGCAGCGTGGACCTCGTCGCGGACACCGCCAGAGCGGCCGCCGCACGCCGGAGCATGGCGTGGTTCGCCGGGGGACTCGCGGCGGCGGCGACGGTGGCCGGGGGCTGGGTCGCCCCGCCGGACGAGGTGCAGGGCCAGGCACAGCGGCTGATGTACGTCCACGTCCCCGTCGCCTGGGTGGCGTACGCCGCGTTCGCCGTCGTGCTCGCCGGGGGCGGGGCGTACCTGATCGGCGGCGACCTGCGCTGGGACCGGTTCGCCCGGGCGGGCGCCGAGATCGGCGTGACCCTGACCGGCGTGGCCATCGCCACCGGGTCGATCTGGGGCCGGCTGGTCTGGGGCACCTGGTGGGCCTGGGACCCGCGGCTGGTCAGCACCGCGCTGCTGCTGCTCGCGTACGCCGGCTACCTGGCCCTGCGCCGCGCGGTGGCCGAGCGGACGGGGCCCGCGACGGCGGCGACCACCGGGTGGCCCGGGCGGCGGCGGTCCTCGGCGCGGCTGGGTTCCTGCTCGTGCCGGTGGTGCACTTCTCCGTCGTCTGGTGGCGGTCGCTGCACCAGCAGGCCACCGTGCTCGCCCCCGAGCGTCCGCCGATCGACCCGCGGATGGGCGCCGCCCTGCTGCTCGCCGTGGCCGCCGCCACGCTCGCCGCGCTCTGCGTCCTGCTGCACCGGGTGGTCCGCCTGGAACGCCGGCTCGCCGCCGACGCGGCCCCCGCCACCGACCGCCTCCCGGCCCGGGTCGGATGAGCCGCCGCCGGGCCGGCCGGGTCGCCGTCGTCGCCGTGGCGCTAGCGGGCGGCGCGCTGCTGGTCGCCGCCGCGCTGGCCGACACGCTCACCTACTACCGCACGCCCGCCGAGGTGCTCGGCGACCCCGCCGGAGCCCGGGAGCGGATCCGGCTCGGCGGCGACGTGGTGCCCGGGTCGCTGCGCCGCAGCGGCGATCTCGTGGTCTTCCGCCTCGCCGAGGGCGGCCGCGAGATCACCGTCGAGCAGCGCGGCGCGCCACCGGAGACGTTCCGGGAGGGCGAGGGGGCGGTGGTCGAGGGCATCCTGTCGACCGACGGCGTGTTCCGCGCCGACCACGTCGTGGTCCGGCACGGCAACGAGTACGGCCCGGTCACGGCATCCCCGGAGCCGGCCGGTGCTCGGTGACCTCGGCACCGCCAGCCTCGCCGCCGGGCTGCTCTGCGCGACCCTGACCGCCCTGCTCTGGCTGCGGGTGGCCCTGTTCGCCGCGCCGGCCCGACCGGCCCGGCTGGCCACCGCCGCGACCCTCGGCGCTGCCGCCGCCGCCTGCGCCCTGCTGGAGGCCGCCCTGCTGGGGCACGACTTCGGCGTTACGTTCGTGGCGGAGAACGGCGGCCGGCACGTCCCCGTCTACTACACCGTGACCAGCCTCTGGGCGGCGCTGGACGGGTCGCTGCTGCTCTGGCTGCTGGTCCTCGCCGGGTACGCCGCCCTGCTGGCCCGCCGCCGCCGGTACCCGGCCCGGCTGCACGCGTACGCGATGGCGGTCGTCAGCACGCTGACCGTGTTCTTCTTCGCGCTGTCCGCGTTCGCGGCCAACCCGTTCCGGCCGGTCAGCCCGGTGCCCGCCGACGGCCCCGGCCCGAACCCGCTGCTGCAGCAGCACCCGGCGATGGGGCTGCACCCGCCCCTGCTGTACGCCGGCTACCTGGGCCTGGCGGTGCCGTTCGCGTTCGCGCTCGCCGCGCCGCTGGCCGGGCCGCAGGGGCGGGACTGGCTGCGGGCCGCCCGCCCGTGGGCGCTGGCCGCCTGGGCGGCGCTGACCGCGGGCATCGGGCTCGGTGCCTGGTGGTCGTACGCGGTGCTGGGCTGGGGCGGCTACTGGGCGTGGGACCCGGTGGAGAACGCCTCCCTGCTGCCGTGGCTCACCGCCACCGCGTTCCTGCACACCGCCACCCGCCGCGGCACCGGCCGGGCCGGCTGGAACCTGGTGCTGGCCTGCGCGAGCTTCGTGCTGGTGCTGTTCGGCACGTTCCTCACCCGCTCCGGGGCGGTGTCCAGCGTGCACGCCTTCACGGACTCGCCGCTGGGGCCGATGCTGCTCGGCTTCGTCCTGCTGGCGGTGGTCGCGGCGACCCTCCTGGCGGGCCGCCGGGTGCCCGAGCCGCCCCGCCGCGCCGGCCCGGCCGCCGATCCCGGTCGCGGCGCGCCGGCGTTGTCCCGCGGCACCGCCGTACTGGTCAACGGCGTGCTGCTGGTGACGATCGCGGCGGTGGTGCTGATCGGCACGGTCTTCCCGCTGCTGTCCGGCCCGCTCGGGGGCGTCCGCGCGTCGGTGGGTCCGCCCTACTACGAGCGGACGGCGGTACCGCTGGCGGTCGCCGTGCTGCTGGTCATGGGGACGCTGCCGGCGGTCACGGCCCGCGCGGGGGGACTCCGGCGGCTCGCCGTGCCCGGGGGCGTGGCGCTGACCACCGTCGCGGCGGTGGGGCTGCTCAGCCGGCCCGGCGCGGCCGCGCTGACCGCGTTCGGGGCGGCGGCGTTCGTGCTCACCGGCGTGGCCGCGGAGCTGGCCGAGCGACTGCGGCGCGACCGGGGCACCGCCGCCACCGGGCACCGGCGGCGGTCGCCCGGCCGGTTCGCCGGGCTGGTCGCGCACGCCGGGATCGCCGTGGTCGCCGTGGGCGTGGCCGGGTCCGCCGCGTACGGCCGCGACGCGGAGCGGGTGGTCCGCACCGGGGAGACGCTGCGGGTGCCCGGCGCCTCCGCGCGCCTGGTCGGCGTGGACCGGAGCGCCGACGCGGGCACCATGACGGTGCGCGCGCGGCTGCGGCTGACCGGGGCGGGCGGCGAGCGCACGGTGGCACCCGCGCTGCGCTACCACCCCGGTCGGGACGCCACCGTCACCGTGCCGGCGATCCGCACCGGGCCGCTGCGGGACACGTACGTCACGCTGCTCGCGGTGGCCCCGGACGGCGGCAGCGCCACCGTACGGCTGGCGGTCAACCCGCTCGTCGGGCTGCTCTGGGCCGGCGGCGCGCTGACCGCCGCGGGGGGTCTGGTGGCGGCGGTCGGCGTCACCCGCCCACGCCGCCGGCCCGCCGCCCCGGCCACGTCCGAACCGGTCGCCGCCGAGACGCGGTCCGAGCCGGGTCCGGCCGAGACGCGGTCCGAGCCGGGTCCGGCCGGGACGCGGTCCGAGCCGGTCGCCGGGGCGGCGGGATGATCCGCCGCCGTTTCCGGCCGCCCCGTCCGGGCCCGGCGCTGGTGCTGGCGCTGACCGGCGTCCTCGGCGCGGTCTTCGCTCTCGGCCTGCGCTCGCCCGCGCCGCCGCCGGACACCGCCACGAACGGCGCAACACCCGGGCCGGCCCCGGCGCTCGCGGGCGCCACCCTCGACGGCGGCCGGTTCGACCTGGCCGACGCCCGCGGCGAGGTGGTGCTGGTGAACGTCTTCGCCTCCTGGTGCGGGCCCTGCCGCGACGAGTTGCCGCTGCTGGTCGACGCCGGCCGGCGCTGGTCCCCGCACGGGCTGCGGCTGGTCGGGCTGAACGTCCGGGACGGCGCCGAGGCTGTCCGGGCGCTGCTGGAGCAGACCGGCGCACAGGGGTTGACCGTGCTGCCGGACCCCGACGGCACCCGGGCGGTCGACTGGGGCGTGCGAGGCGTGCCCGAGACGTTCCTGGTGGACCGCAACGGCCGGGTCGTCGACCGACAGCGGGGCGTGGTCAGCCGGCAGTGGCTGGAACAGCGGGTGGCGCCGCTGCTGGCCGGATGAGGTGGCGTCGGGCCCTCGGGGCGCTCGTGGCCGCGGCGCTGCTCGCCGCGGCCGGTGCCGGACTGGCCCGGTCGGCGGGCGGCGCCGACGGTCAGGACCCGGTACGCGCCGTGGCCGCCGGGCTGCGCTGCCCGGCCTGCGAGGGCGAGTCGGTCGCCGACTCCCGCTCACCGATCGCGGCGGCGATGCGGCAGGCGGTCGCGGACCAGGTCGCGCAGGGCCGGGACGCCGAGGAGATCCGCCGGTGGTTCGTCGAGCGGTACGGCCGGGAGGTGCTGGCCGACGCGCCCGGCCCGGCCGGCCCGCTGCTCTGGGCCGTACCCGCGCTGGCCCTGCTGGGCGCCGGGTACGCGGCCCTGCGCACGTTGCGGCCCCGCGCGGCTTCGGCCGCCCCCGTCCCGCGCCGCGAGCAACCGGCAGGGGACGGGCGCCCCGCCGCCGACGGGACGACGCCGACCGGCCGGGGCACCCGCCGGGCATGGCAGGCATGCTCGGTCGGGGTGGTCGCCCTCGTCGCGTCGGTCGCGGTGGCCGCCGGCCGGCTCGACCGGCCGGGCGCGCGGCCCGAGCCCGCCGACCCGGTGACGGTCGCGGTGGGGCTGGCCCGGGACCTGGAGGAACAGCAGCGCTACGACGCCGCCGCGCGGATGTACGAGGAGGCACTGCGGGACCGGCCCGACGACGCGATCCGGCTGCGCCTCGCGTTCGCGCTGCTGCGGGCCGGCGACTCGGCCGGGGCGGAGGAGTCGGCGCGGGCGGTGCTGGCCCGCGCCCCGGACTCCCCCGACGGCCTGCTGGTGCTTGGGCTGGCGCAGCGCGACCGCCGCTCCCCCGAGGCGGCGGCGACGCTGCGCCGGTTCCTCGCACTGGCGCCGCAGCATCCGGCCGCCGCCGAGATCCGCCGGCTCGTCGCCGCCGCCGGCTGACCGGCCGGCGCGACGCTCGATCTCCGGCTTTCCGGGTATGCAACTGTGATGAGGACGCCGATGTGGATCAGAACCAGCGCCGCCGTCGCGCTGACCGCGGCGATCGGCGCCGCGGCGACAGACCCGTCGACCCGCTGGTACCGCCGGCTGCGCAAGCCCTCCTGGCAGCCACCCGCCGCGGCCTTCCCCGCCGTGTGGACCCCGCTGTACGGCCTAGCCGTAGCTTCCAGCCCGAAAACAACGGTAACGCTGGTCAACCGGCTCTCGGCGCGAGCAGCACCGCTGTCCTGCAGCACCTGCTCGTCCTGGCCGCGGGTCGACACCCGCGCGTACCCGACGCGGATCCGGTCGTGCGGCTGCGCGCCGCCGGCCGGCGCGACGGCGGAGGCGATCGTCATGCCGGACATCGTCTCGGAAACGTCCCGCAACCACGGTGTCGGGGTACTCGTTGGAGTGCAGAGGTGAGTACGGCTGATCTTGCAGAGGTCAGGTGTCGTGGTGGGCGCCTTGTTCGTCACGGTGGGTTGCGTCTTGCAGGCGCAGGCGGGTGAGGCCGAGCATGTCGATCAGCCATCCGGGTCCGCCGGTGATGCCGCGGGCGCGTAGGAGGGTGTCGACCTCGTGGTGGGTCGCCGGAGTGGTGCGGGCGAGGAAGTCCTCGCAGATCTGGAGCAGGAGTTGCAGCAGGTCGCCGCGGTTGGTGTCGCTGGTGGCTGCGGGGTCGTCCGGGGTGGGCATCAGGCGACGTTCTCGATGGCGGTGAGGCGGTTCTTGAGTCGGTAGCTGGGGCCGTTGATGGGGACGACGTCGCAGTGGTGCAGGAGCCGGTCGAGGATGGCGGTGGCCAGGACCTCGTCGCCGAAGACTTGGCCCCATTCGCCGAAGCCTTTGTTCGAGGTCAGCAGGGTGGAGCCCTTCTCGTAGCGTTTCGAGATCACTTGGAAGACGAGGTTGGCCTCGGGTCGTTCGAGGGGTTGGTAGCCCACTTCGTCGATGACCAGGACGGTGGGGCGTAGGTAGGTTTGCAGCTTGCGGGCCAGGCGGCCGATCGCGTCGGCGGCGGTGAGGTGGCGGACCATGTCGTCGAGGGTGGTGAAGTAGACGGTGAATCCGGCTCGGCAGGCGGCGACCGCGAGGGACACGGCGATGTGGGTCTTGCCGACGCCGGGTGGGCCGAGGAGAGCGACGTTGGCCTTGGCCTGCACGAATGCGAGGGTCGCGAGGTCACGGACCTTGCGGGGGTCCAGGTCGGGTTGGAAGCTGAAGTCGTAGTCGTCGAGGGTCTTGTGGTGCGGCAGCTTCGACAGGCGTAGCCCGGCGCGGAAGCGGCGTTCGTCGCGGACGGCGAGTTCCTCTTCCAGGACGAGGTCGAGGAACTCCAGGTAGCCCATGGCTTCGGTGTCGGCCCGGCCGGTGAGTTCCCGCAGCGTCTTGGCCAGGTGAGGCAGGCCGAGTTTGGTGGCGCTGGCGTGGATGCGGTTGGTGACCAGCTCACTCACTTCGAGACGTCCTTCAGGTGTGGGCGGTTGGTGAACGGGCTGGCCGCAGCGATCTGCTCATAGACCGACAGCGGCCGGGCCTCGACGGCGATCTGGGCGGCGGCGGCCCGGTTGAGCAGGGCTTGCAGCGGCCCCTGGCCGCCGTCGTGACGGGCCGGTCGGCGTGCGGTCGACTGCCCGCTGTCGGGGTCGCCGATGGTGACGGCCCGGGTGTGTCCGTCGGGCAGACCGTCCCAGTGGCTCTCGTCGACCACGCGGGCGCCGCGGCCCACGGCCCGCTGGTGCGTGGCCAGCAGCGTGGTGCCGTCCAGACCGGGCACGATGGCGTGAATAGTGATCGTGGCGGCGGTCGCCCGAATCTCCACGAGTTGGCGGTGGCGGACCCGTCGGGCCGGCACGGAGTAGAGGTTGCCGGCGTAGGCGACCAGGCAGTCCTTGCCGACGTGCCGCAGATGCCGGTCGGCGACCACATACGGCCGGGCGGGGATCGGTCGCAGCGCGGCGTGGTCGCGGACCGCCCGCACGCCGATGATCTCGCCGTGGGTGCGATGCCTTACGGCCCGCCGCTGTGGCACCCAGGCCATGAACGTGGCGTCGAGTTCGGCCAGCGACGAGAACGCCCGCCCGGCCAGGACATGATCGCGGATGATGGTGACCTGCAACGCCGTTGCGTTTGGCGATCGGCGGATGAGTCAAGGGGGACTTTGAAGACGCGAACGGGACTTCTGATAGATCAACTTGTGTCGAGCAAGAAGATCATGCCTCAGGAGTCCCGTTGCAGGAGAAGTCTGTCATCACCCGGTCGATCGAGGTAGCCGGGGGTGTGCACGCGCCCGGACATCTGGGCGAGTTGACCCAGATCATCGACTTCGACCTGGTCGACGCGGTGCTGGAAGAAACCGGGACACGCGAGAAGCGGCTGCGGCTGCTGCCGTCTCGGGTCGTGGTGTACTTCGTCCTCGCACTCGCCCTGCTCGACCGCTGTTCCTACCGAGCGACGTGGGGGAAGCTGACCGCGGCCCTGGCCGGCTTGTGCCTGACGCGGCCGAGTATCTCCTCACTGTCACGCGCTCGCCGCCGGGTCGGAGTAGCGCCGCTACGGCGCCTGTTCGAGACCCTGGCCGGTGCCGTCGGTCTGCTCGGCCAGCCCGGCGTGTTCTACCGGGGCCTGCGTACCGTGGCCATCGACGGCACCCACCTGCACGTGCCCGACGAGGAACGGGTCACCTGGCGCTACCCCAAACGCGTAGGAGACAAGCTGGAGTTCGGCTACCCGCTGCTACGGCTGCTCGTGGTGATCGAGTGTGGGACCCGCGCCCTGCTCGCCGCGGCCTTCGGCCCCGAAACAGAAGGCGAACTGGCTTACGCGCGGCGGCTTCTGGGCGTCCTGGACCGCACGATGCTGCTGCTGGCCGACGCCGGCTTCGACGCCGCGGAATTCCTGCGCGACGTCGGCGCCACCGGCGCGCAGTTCCTGGTCCGCTCATCCGCCCGCCGCTGCCCGACCATCCAGCGTCGCCTACCCGACGGCTCCTACCTGGCCCGCATCGGCTACGGCAGCCTACCCGCTCTCATCCTGGTGCGGGTCATCGAAGCGCAGGTCACCGTCACACTGGCCGACGGCAGCCTGCGGCGCGAGCAGTGGCGGCTGATCACCAGCCTGACAGACCACACCCGCTACCCCGCCCACGAACTCGTGGACCTCTACCACGAACGCTGGCAGGCCGAAACCACGTATTTCTCGATCAAAGCGACCATGCTCGACGGCCGCGTCCTGCGCTCCCGCAGCATCCCCGGGATCGAGCAGGAGGTGTACGCCCTGCTCACCGCCTACCAGGCCCTCATCCGCGCGGCAGCAGACGCCACCTGCACCCAGCCCGGCCTGGACATGGACCGGATCAGCTTCACCGTCCTCATCGACGCCGCCGCCGACACGATCACCACCGCCAGCGGAATCCTTCCCGGCAGCTCAACCGACCTCCTCGGCACGATAGGCCACGCCGCGCTGGCCGACCTCCTACCCGCCTGGCGCCGCCCTCGAATCAAGGCCCGCTCCCGCAAGAACCCGACCAGCAAGTACAGCCCGAACGCCGGACAGCACCCCGCAACCACGCAGACCTACACCTTCCACGCCGACATCACAATCTTCGAAAAGGGGCTTGCCTCCCGCTCACGGCGCTAAACGCAACGGTGTTGTGGTGACCTGCCGTTCGACCCGCCCTTTGCCGGTCGGCCGATAGGCGGCCAGCACATCGATGTCGAAGTCGTAGTGCCCGGCGAACGCGACCGCTTCCGGGTGCAGCGGCACCGCCTGGCCCGGGGCGACATGCCGGCGGACCACGGTCTTGGTCCGGTCGTAGACGATCGCCCCGGGAACCCCGCCGAAGTGCGCGAACGCCCGCCGGTGACACTCCCAGAACGCGGCCAGGTCCCGGCTGGTGGTGAAACAGCAGAACGGGTCCCGCGAGTACGACAGCACCATGTGAAACGAGTACACCTTCGGGATCCCGACATGGGCCAGGATGCCGCCTTCGTCGCCCCAGTCCACCTGCGCCTGGGCGCCCGGAACGACCTCGAACCGGCGGTGCAGCCCGGCCAGCTGATCCGGACTGATCCCCAACTCCGCAGCGATCCGCGGCCGGGCCTGCTGCAGATACAGCTTCACCCGCTGATAGTTGCCGGTGAACCCGTACTGCTCGACAAGGCGTTCATGGATCACCGTGCCCTTGAGCAGCAACTCCGCCCGCAGCCACGCATCGACCACGTGCGCGAACACGTCGATCAACTGCCCCCGAGCCGGCCGCGCCCGAACCGGCGGCACCACCTCGCCGCTACCAGCAGCCAGGTACTTCTTCACCGTCCGCCAGTTCAGGCCCGTCTCACGAGCGATCTCCGAGACACTCGCACCAGCCTCGTGCAACGCCCGGAACCGGCGCACATCCAGCCACCGCTGCTCATCCATCGCTCCCATCGCCAGCCGCCCCACGTCTGCCCGATCACGACCCGAGCAGCCTCACCCTCAGTCACCCGCTGACGACGGACAAACAGTGCGCACCTCTGCAAGATCAGCTGTACTTAGCTCTGCACTCCAGGCCGTACCCCGACACACGGCGACGACACGCCGGTTCCGGGACGGGTTTCGGGACTCGGCGGCCTGCGGGAACATCGGCGGCCGCGCCCGGTAGTGGATCGTCCCGGAAACGAGCGTTTCCGGGACGGCTGATCCGGCCCGTCGATCCGGCCGTGCAGCCCGCCACCCCAACGCTTTAGCGCCGGATTCCCGGCCGTTGGTCCAACGGGCCGTGCCGGGAACGGACGACATCGCCGAGTACACCGCCCTGCTGTGCTGGCCCGCAAGGAACAGGTGCGGGCCGAACGGCAGGCCATGGTAAGCGCGATGGGCCTGCCGATCGGCAGCATACGCACGGAATGATCGACTACTGTGGACGTGTACTGGATTCCGCTGAGCGTCGGTGAGCGGACCGGGATCGTCCGCCGTGGCGGCAATGCCTTCGAGCGGGTCTCGGCCCGTCGTACGCCCCGGCGGCGGGCAAGCATCCATACCAGGGGCCCGTACGAAGCCATCCACCGACCCACCATCGAGCGGAGTCAACAACGGCGTCGCTACCTCGTCCATCTACGACATGGACGAGTCCGGGTTGTCGTCCACATCTTCCATTGGCGAGTCCGAGTCATTTTGGGCGGTCAATGCCACAGGTTCGGGGTTGTTTCCAGCGGCAACCCGCCCACCCGGCACGGCAGGCAATCCCGCCAGCCCCGCAGCATCATCCGGCAGGGGCCACAACCGCACCGTCTCGTCATGGCTTGCGGAGGCCAGCATCCGCCGGCCCGGCCCCGCCTGCCAGGATGTCACCCCCCACACCGGGCCGGTGTGGCCTTCCAACGTCTGGAGCAGGCGGCCGTCGGCCGTATCCCAGATCCGTACCGTCCGATCCGCGCTGGCGGAGGCCAGCAGCCGCCGGCCCGATTCCTCCTGCCACGACGTCACCGCCAACACCGGGCCGGTGTGGCCTTCCAACGTCCGGAGCAGGCGACGGTCGGCCGTATCCCAGATCCGCACCGTCCGATCCCTGCTGGTGGAGGCCCGCATCCGCCGGCCCGACGCCTCCTGCCACGACGTCACCGCCCACACCGGGCCGGTGTGGTCCAACGTCTGGATCAGGCGACCGTCGGCCGCATCCCAGATCCGCACCGTCCGATCCGTGCTGGTGGAGGCCAGCATCCGCCGGCCCGACACCGCCGGCCACAACGTTACCGCCCGCACCGGGCCGGTGTGGCCTTCCAATGTCCGGAGCAGGCGGCCGTCGGCCGCATCCCAGATCCGCACCGTCCGATCCATGCCGGCGGAGGCCAGTATCCGCCGGCCCGACGCCTCCTGCCACGACGTCACCGCGAACACCGGGCCGGTGTGGCCTTCCAACGTCCAGATCAGGCGGCCGTCGGCCGCATCCCAGATCCGCACCGTCTCGTCCCCGCTGGCGGAGGCCAGCATCCGCCGGCCCGACGCCTCCTGCCACGACGTCGACGCGTACACCGGGCCGGTGTGGCCTGTCAGCAGCCGCGGGGACACCACCGCCGGCGGCGGCGTGGCAGCACCGGCGGGAGCCTGCCCGACGTGCGCGTCCGACTCCGCGGCCGCTGCCTCAACCCGGCCAATCCGGCCACTCAACGCCCCGACACTGGTCGCGGGCACAGGTGCGGGGTCGTTTCCAGCGGCAGCCCGCCCACCCGGCGCGGCAGGCAATCCCGCCAGCCCTGCAGCACCATCCGGCAGGGGCCACAACCGCACCGTCCGGTCATGACTGGCGGAGGCCAGCATCCGCCGGCCCGGCCCCGCCGGCCACGACGTCACCCCCCGCACCGCGCGGGTGTGGCCTTCCAACGTCCGGAGCAGGCGACCGTCGGCCGCATCCCAGATCCGCACCGTCTGATCCCTGCCGGCAGAGGCCAGCAGCCGCCGGCCCGACGCCTCCTCCCACGACGTCACCGCCCACACTTCGTCGGTGTGGCCTTCCAACGTCTGGAGCAGGCGGCCGTCGGCCGCATCCCAGATCCGCACCGTCTGATCCCTGCCGGCGGAGGCCAGCAGCTGCCGGCCCGACTCGTCCTGCCACGACGTCACCGCCAACACCTCGCCGGTGTGGCCTTCCAATGTCTGGAGCAGGCGGCCGTCGGCCGCATCCCAGATCCGCACCGTCTCGTCGTCGCTGGCGGAGGCCAGCAGCTGCCGGCCCGACTCGTCCTGCCACGACGTCACCGCCGACACCTGGTCGGTGTGGCCTTCCAACGTCTGGAGCAGGCGGCCGTCGGCCGCATCCCAGATCCGCACCGTCTCGTCCCCGCTGGCGGAGGCCAGCAGCTGCCGGCCCGACTCGTCCTGCCACGACGTCACCGCCAACACCGCGTCGGTGTGGCCTTCCAACGTCCCGATCAGGCGACCGTCGGCCGCATCCCAGATCCGCACCGTCCCATCCGTGCCGGCGGAGGCCAGCAGCCGCTGGCCCGATTCCTCCTGCCACGACGTCACCGCCCGCACCGGGCCGGTGTGGTCTTCCAACGTCTGGATCAGGCGGCCGTCGGCCGCATCCCAGATCCGCACCGTCCGATCCATGCCGGCGGAGGCCAGCATCCGCCGGCCCGACTCCTCCTGCCACGACGTCACCGCCCGCACCCACTCGGTGTGGCCGGTCAGCAGCCGCGGGGACACCACCGCCGGCGGCGGCGTGGCAGCACCGGCGGGAGCCTGCCCGACGTGCACGTCCGACTCCGCGGACGCTGCCTCAACCCGGCCAACCCGGCCACTCAACTCCCCGACACTGGTCCCGGACACAGGTCCGGGGTCGTTTCCAGCGCCAACCCGCCCACCCGGCACGGCAGGCAACCCCGCCAGCCCCGCAGCAGCGCCCGGCAGGGTCCACAACCGCACCGTCTGATCCCTGCCGGCGGAGGCCAGCATCCGCCGGCCCGGCCCCGCCGGCCACGACGTCACCGCCAACACCGTGTCGGTGTGGCCTTCCAACGTCCCGACCAGGCGACCGTCGGCCGCATCCCAGATCCGCACCGTCTCGTCCCCGCTGGCGGAGGCCAGCAGCCGCCGGCCCGACTGCTCCTGCCACGACGTCACCGCCGACACCGTGTCGGTGTGGCCTTCCAACGTCTGGAGCAGGCGACCGTCGGCCGCATCCCAGATCCGCACCGTCTCGTCCGCGCTGGCGGAGGCCAGCAGCCGCCGGCCCGACTCCTCCTGCCACGACGTCACCGCCCACACCGGGTCGGTGTGGCCTTCCAACGTCTGGAGCAGGCGACCGTCGGCCGCATCCCAGATCCGCACCGTCTCGTCCATGCTGGCGGAGGCCAGCAGCCGCCGGCCCGGCCCCTCCTGCCACGAGGTCACCGCGAACACCGGGTCGGTGTGGCCTTCCAACGTCTGGAGCAGGCGACCGTCGGCCGCATCCCAGATCCGCACCGTCTCGTCCATGCTGGCGGAGGCCAGCAGCCGCCGGCCCGACCCCTCCTCCTCCCACGATGTCACCGCCAACACCGAGCGGGTGTGGCCTGCCAATGTCCGGAGTAGGCGACCGTCGGCCGCATCCCAGATCCGCACCGTCTCGTCCCTGCTGGCGGAGGCCAGCAGCCGCTGGCCCGGCCCCTCCTGCCACGAGGTCACCGCGTACACCGGGCCGGTGTGGCCGTCCAATGTCTGGAGCAGGCGGCCGTCGGCCGCATCCCAGATCCGCACCGTCTGATCCCCGCTGGCGGAGGCCAGCAGCCGCCGGCCCGACTCCTCCTGCCACGACGTCACCGCCGACACCATGCCGGTGTGGCCGGTCAGCAGCTGCGGGGACACCACTGCTGGCGGCGTGGCAGCATCGGCGGGAGCCTGCCCGACGTGCGCGTCCAACTCCGCGGCCGCTGCCTCAACCCGGCCAATCCGGCCGCTCAACGCCCCGACACTGGTCGCGGGCACAGGTGCGGGGTTGTTTCCAGCGGCAACCCGCCCACCCGGCACGGCAGGCAACCCCGCCAGCCCCGCAGCACCATCCGGCAGGGGCCACAACCGCACCGTCCGATCCCCGCTGGCGGAGGCCAGCATCCGCCGGCCCGGCCCGCCGGCCACGACATCACCGCCCACACCCAGTCGGTGTGTCCTTCCAACGTCTGGAGCAGGCGGCCGTCGGCCGCATCCCAGATCCGCACCGTCTGATCCCCGCTGGCGGAGGCCAGCAGCCGCTGGCCCGACGCCGCCTGCCACGACGTCACCGCCGACACCGGGCGGGTGTGGCCTTCCAACGTCTGGAGCAGGCGACCGTCGGCCGCATCCCAGATCCGCACCGTCTCGTCCCAGCTGGCGGAGGCCAGCAGCCGCTGGCCCGACGCCGCCTGCCACGACGTCACCGCGAACACCGGGTCGGTGTGGCCGTCCAACGTCTGGAGCAGGCGGCCGTCGGCCGCATCCCAGATCCGCACCGTCTCGTCCGCGCTGGCGGAGGCCAGCAGCCGCTGGCCCGATTCCTCCTGCCACGACGTCACCGCCGACACCGCGTCGGTGTGGCCTGCCAACGTCTGGAGCAGGCGGCCGACGGCCGCATCCCAGATCCGCACCGTCTCGTCCACGCTGGCGGAGGCCAGCAGCCGCCGGCCCGATTCCTCCTGCCACGACGTCACCGCCAACACCTCGTCGGTGTGGCCTTCCAACGTCCGGAGCAGGCGACCGTCGGCCGCATCCCAGATCCGCACCGTCTCGTCCACGCTGGCGGAGGCCAGCAGCCGCCGGCCCGACTCCTCCTGCCACGACGTCACCGCCAACACCTCGTCGGTGTGGCCTTCCAACGTCCGGACCAGGCGACCGTCGGCCGCATCCCAGATCCGCACCGTTCGGTCGTCGCTGGCGGAGGCCACCATCCGCTGGCCCGACGTCTCCTGCCACGACGTCACCGCCCGCACCTCCTCGGTGTGGCCGGTCAGCAACTGCGGGGGCACCACCGGCGGCGGCGTGGCAGCACCGGCGGGAGTCTGCCCGATGTGCGCGTCCAACTCCGCGGCCGCTGCCTCAACCCGGCCAATCCGGCCGCTCAGCTCCCCGACACTGGTCGCGGGCACAGGTGCGGGGTCGTTTCCAGCGGCAGCCCGCCCACCCGGCACGGCAGGCAACCCCGCCAACCCCGCAGCACTATCCGGCAGGGGCCACAACCGCACCGTCTGATCCCCGCCGGCGGAGGCCAGCATCCGCCCGCCCGACTCCTCCGGCCACGACGTCACCGCCAACACCCAGTCGGTGTGGCCTTCCAACGTCCGGACCAGGCGACCGTCGGCCGCATCCCAGATCCGCACCGTCCGATCCCCGCTGGCGGAGGCCAGCAGCCGCTGGCCCGACGCCTCCTGCCACGACGTCACCGCCGACACCTCGTCGGTGTGGCCTTCCAACGTCCGGACCAGGCGACCGTCGGCCGCATCCCAGATCCGCACCGTCCGATCCCCGCTGGCGGAGGCCAGCAGCCGCTGGCCCGACTCCTCCTGCCACGACGTCACCGCGAACACCTCGTCGGTGTGGCCTTCCAACGTCTGGAGCAGGCGACCGTCGGCCGCATCCCAGATCCGCACCGTCTCGTCCCCGCTGGCGGAGGCCAGCAGCCGCTGGCCCGATTCCTCCTGCCACGACGTCACCGCCCGCACCCACTCGGTGTGGCCTTCCAACGTCCGGATCAGGCGGCCGTCGGCCGCATCCCAGATCCGCACCGTCTGATCCCCGCTGGCGGAGGCCAGCATCCGCCGGCCCGACTCCTCCTGCCACGACGTCACCGCCCACACCGTGCGGGTGTGGCCTTCCAACGTCCGGATCAGGCGGCCGTCGGCCGCATCCCAGATCCGCACCGTCTGATCCCCGCTGGCGGAGGCCAGCATCCGCCGGCCCGACGCCTCCTGCCACGACGTCACCGCCCACACCGGGCCGCTGTGGCCTTCCAACGTCCCGACCAGGCGACCGTCGGCCGCATCCCAGATCCGCACCGTCCGCTCGTCGCCGGCGGAGGCCAGCAGCCGCTGGCCCGACGCCTCCTGCCACGACGTCACCGCCGACACCGTGTCGGTGTGGCCGGTCAGCAACTGCGGAGACACCACCGCCGGTGGCGGCGTGGCAGCACCGGCGGGAGCCTGCCCGACGTGCGCGTCCGGCTCCGCGGCCGCTGCCTCACCCTGGCCAATCCGGCTACGCAACTCCCCGACACTGGTCGCGGGCACAGGTGCGGGGTCGTTTCCAGCGGCAACCCGCCCACCCGGCACGGCAGGCAACCCCGCCAACCCCGCAGCAGCATCCGGCAGGGGCCACAACCGCACCGTCTGATCCCCGCCGGCGGAGGCCAGCATCCGCCCGCCCGACTCCTCCGGCCACGACGTCACCGCCAACACCTCGTCGGTGTGGCCTTCCAACGTCCGGACCAGGCGACCGTCGGCCGCATCCCAGATCCGCACCGTCTCGTCCATGCTGGCGGAGGCCAGCAGCCGCCGGCCCGGCCCCTCCTGCCACGACGTCACCGCCGACACCGTGTCGGTGTGGCCTTCCAACGTCCGGACCAGGCGACCGTCGGCCGCATCCCAGATCCGCACCGTCTCGTCCACGCTGGCGGAGGCCAGCAGCTGCCGGCCCGACTCGTCCTGCCACGACGTCACCGCCGACACCGTGTCGGTGTGGCCTTCCAACGTCCGGAGCAGGCTACCGTCGGCCGCATCCCAGATCCGCACCGTCTCGTCCACGCTGGCGGAGGCCAGCAGCCGCCGGCCCGACGCCTCCTGCCACGACGTCACCGCCGACACCGCGCCGGTGTGGCCTGCCAACGTCCGGAGCAGGCTACCGTCGGCCGCATCCCAGATCCGCACCGTCTCGTCCAAGCTGGCGGAGGCCAGCAGCCGCCGGCCCGACTCCTCCTGCCACGACGTCACCGCCAACACCTCGTCGGTGTGGCCTTCCAACGTCTGGAGCAGGCGGCCGTCGGCCGCATCCCAGATCCGCACCGTCTCGTCCAAGCTGGCGGAGGCCACCAGCCGCCGGCCCGACTCCTCCTGCCACGACGTCACCGCCAACACCGGGCCGGTGTGGCCCTCCAACGTCCCGACCAGGCGACCGCCGGCCGCATCCCAGATCCGCACCGTCCGCTCGTCGCCGGCGGCGGCTAGCAGCCGCCGGCCCGACTCCTCCTGCCACGACGTCACCGCGAACACCGTGCCGGTGTAGCCGGTCAGCAGCTGCGGGGACACCACCGGCGGCGGCGTGGCAGCACCGGCGGGAGCCTGTCCGACGTGCGCGTCCGACTCCACGGCCGCGGCCTCAACCCGGCCAACCCGGCCACTCAACTCCCCGACACTGGTCGCGGGCACAGGTGCGGGGTCGTTTCCAGCGGCAACCCGCCCACCCGGCACGGCAGGCAACCCCGCCAGCCCCGCAACACCATCCGGCAGGGTCCACAACCGCACTGTCCGATCCGCGCTGGCGGAGGCCAGCACCTGCCGGCCCGACTCCTCCTGCCACGATGTCACCGCGAACACCGTGCCGGTGTGGCCTTCCAACGTCCGGAGCAGGCGGCCGTCGGCCGCATCCCAGATCCGCACCGTCCGATCCCCGCTGGCGGAGGCCAGCAGCCGCCGGCCCGGCCCCTCCTGCCACGACGTCACCGCCCGCACCGTGCCGGTGTGGCCTGCCAACGTCCGGACCGGGCGGTCGTCGGCCGCATCCCAGATCCGCACCGTCCGATCCTCGCCGGCGGAGGCCAGCAGCCGCCGGCCCGACTCCTCCTGCCACGACGTCACCGCCCACACCGCGTCGGTGTGGCCTCTAAATGTCTGGAGCAGGCGGCCGTCGGCCGCATCCCAGATCCGCACCGTCTCGTCCCCGCTGGCGGAGGCCAGCAGCCGCCGGCCCGACTCCTCCTGCCACGACGTCACCGCCAACACCGTGCCGGTGTGGCCGTCCAACGTCCGGATCAGGCGGCCGTCGGCCGCATCCCAGATCCGCACCGTCTCGTCCAAGCTGGCGGAGGCCAGCAGCCGCCGGCCCGACTCCTCCTGCCACGACGTCACCGCCCGCACCGGGCCGGTGTGGCCTCTTAATGTCTGGAGCAGGCGGCCGTCGGCCGCATCCCAGATCCGCACCGACCGATCCGCACCGGCGGAGGCCAGCATCCGCCGGCCCGACGCCTCCTGCCACGACGTCACCGCCGACACCGTGCCGGTATGGCCTTCCAACGTCCCGACCAGGCGACCGTCGGCCGCATCCCAGATCCGCACCGACCGATCCGTGCTGGCGGAGGCCAGCAGCCGCCGGCCCGACTCCTCCTGCCACGACGTCACCGCCCACACCGCGCCGGTGTGGCCGGTCAGCAACTGCGGAGACACCACCGCCGGCGGCGGCGTGGCAGCACCGGCGGGAGCCTGCCCGACGTGCGCGTCCAACTCCGCGGCCGCTGCCTCAACCCGGCCAATCCGGCCGCTCAACGCAGCGATGTCGGACACCGATCGGACGTACTCGCTCATGTCACGCAACCCCCGCGCGAGCCTGAGGTCCCGCAGCCCGTCGAGGTACCGGCCGGACAGCCGATCCAGGACCGACCGCGCCTGGCCGACGTCCTGGCCGCGTTCGGCCGCCTCCACCAACGGCCTCTCAGCGGCTTCAAGTCTGTCAATACGCGCCGCATGGCCACCCACCAGAGCCTCCCACCGCTGGATGAGATGATCGGTGATGGTGGCCGCGCCACCGAGAGCGGCGGCATGCACCGTATCGACGAACAACGGATAGAACGTACCCATTTCCTCATCGGCCAGACCGCCCCGACCACCGGGTGACACGAACTCGACCAACATCAACGGCGCGTTTCCGTCCCGTCCCACCACCGGGTGTCCGTACCACCTGCGGTCGCCTCCTTGCTCGACGACCTGGACCCGCACCTGGAAAAGCTCCGCCAACTCGTTGAGGAACCCACCCGAATACACTTCGGCACCGCGCGCAGACCGCAGATCCCGGATCACCACATGATCGGAACCCAGCCGCCCCTCCATCCGGTCCAGCAGCGCCTGCGCCCGTGTCTCCACGTTGTCGAACCCGCGATACAGGCCCGGCCGCACACCACTGAGCGTCTGCGCCAACGAGTCCAGCAAACACAACAGCCCGTCACCCCGGCGATCCCCCCGGTGCATCCACTCCGGCAACCCACCCGCCGACGGCTGCCCCCCACCCGGAACCACACCGTCCGGCCCGGCCACCCACTCGTACAACACCGGAGCATCGCCGGCGTGTGGTGACGGTGCCGGTTGCGGTGGTGGCACGGTTACGCTGGCCTGCCCCGGCAACACCGCCGCCCGAGCCGGCAGCAACCGGATCTGTTCCTCCAACAACTCCCGCGCCAACCCGAACGCGCTCACCGCGGAGAGCAACTCCGCGCTCCGCTGCTCGGACACCCCCGGCACCCGCCCCACCACGTCCACCCGCCGCGGCACCAGCGGCACGTCCAGGGCAGCCCGGAGCCTGGAAACCTGCGCTCCCGGGTCTGCCGGACCGTCCGCCGACCACAACAACGCCACGTCCCCGCCATGATCAGCCAGGAACCGGGTGAACTCCGCCCCACTGCGTAATCGCATGTGGGACAGGTCAGCACGCTGCCACCCGCCGTATCCTCGAACCACGACCGGTCCGTCCGATCCCGTAGAGAGGACCCAGGCGCCCAGATACACCGCCCGCAACACGTCCCGGACGGCGTCCGGTACCGTCGCTCCCTCTCCGGCCAAGACGATCCCCGGTGGCACCGCCGCGGCCCACACCCGCCCAATCTGGTCCGCTACCAGGCCTTCCACCTCACCGGTCAACCGCCCAGCCCTCGCCAACGCCGTCACCAACTGCTGACTGTCGCGGTGCCCCGCCCATTCCTCCAGCCGCAGATCGAGCCGATCCGTTTCCCCAGCCCCACCCACCCACTCGCGTGTATGCCGGACCAACTCCTCACCCAACGCGACCAGCTGCTCCACCCGCTCACCCATCCGGCGATGCGCCCGCACCCCTGCCGTGCCGGCGGCGTCCGGGGTCGACAGGTCGACCGCCACCGGATCGGTCACGGTCACATCGGGAAGCATCGCCGTCAGCTCCGGAACCCGAGCCCGCCACTGCTCAGCCGCCCCACCCGGTTGCAGCGCCGCCGCGATCGGGGGCAACTCGGACCGCACCCGGGTCCAACTCTGCGCCTCGACGAGATTCGACACCTCCCGAGTGCCTACCACCGGCTCGCCAGCGGCCATCTCACCCAACCGCACCGGCCACAGGTCACCCTCCGCCACATGCGCCAACACCACCGGCGATACCCGCCCACCGAACCCGTGCACCACCACATACACCGGCTCCCGCAACCCCGACTCCACCGGCGGCAACGCACTGTTCAGGAACGTGTCGAACAATGTGTCCACGACCGCCGTGGGATGCACCGGATGCGGCCCCGGCACACCCACCACCAACACCCGCGCGCCATCCGGCACCCACCCCACCGGCCCCACGTCCGGCGTCGCCCCCGCCACACTCTCCCCGGCAAGCAACCCCGCCTGCCGCAACTCCACCACCCGCCACCGACCAAGCCCTGACGACGGCACCGGAGGGAACACCCAATCCCGCATATACGAGGCCGCCCGCTGCCCGAACCGCGCCCAACGCCGGTCCGGCGGCAGGAGGTACGGCGCATGCGCACCGTGCAATCCCCGCGCCTCCCGGTAGAACTGAGCCGACCGGGCATCCTCCGGACGGATCGGACGCGCGTGGAACTCCCACAGCAACGCCCCACCCGCGAACGTCTCCCGACCCGAGAAATCGACAGGAATCAGACCCTGAGGAACAGACCTCGCCACCGCGCCCGCCACATAACGCGAACGGATCGCTACCGCCCCCGACTGGCCACGCCTTACCCGCAACGCCGCGACCTCGACCACCGTCCGAGGCTCCACCAACGGACCAGCACCATACGGCGACAACTCGATCACCGCCGTCGCAGGCACCCGCACCCCCGAGAGCCGGCCATCAAGCAATCGCCCCACCAGATCCAGCACACCCTCATGCCCGCGATCGCCGAACGCCAGCACCACCCGCCACACCCCACCACGGCCCTGCACCTCGTCCAGCAGCTCATCCGCAGACCGATCCCACGTCCTCTCAACCGCCCTCGCCGCCCACGCTTCGGCATCCGTCACCGCCTGCCGCTGCGCCACCACCGACAGACCTCGCGGATCAACCTCAGCGCCCACACCATCCGGATACACCACCACCGCCTCGGCGGGGCCGGCAGCACTGGCGAAACCCCGAACCGTCCGGAACACCTCCCCCGACACCGCGGACACAGGTCCGGGGTCGTTTCCAGCGGCAGCCCGCCCACCCGGCGCGGCAGGCAACCCCGCCAGCCCCGCAGCACCATCCGGCAGGGGCCACAACCGCACCGTCCGGTCATGACTGGCGGAGGCCAGCATCCGCCGGCCCGGCCCCGCCGGCCACGACGTCACCTCCAACACCGGGCCGGTGTGGCCTTCCAACGCCCGGAGCAGGCGACCGTCGGCCGCATCCCAGATCCGCACCGTCCGATCCCCGCTGGCGGAGGCCACCAGCCACTCGTCCGCCCCGCCTGCCACGACGTCACCGCCCGCACCGGGCCGGTGTGGCCTTCCAACGTCCGGAGCAGGCGACCGTCGGCCGCATCCCAGATCCGCACCGTCCCATCCGCGCCGGCGGAGGCCAGCATCCGCCGGCCCGACGCCTCCTGCCACGACGTCACCGCCACCACCGGGCCGGTATGGCCCTCCAACGTCCCGACCAGGCGACCGTCGGCCGCATCCCAGATCCGCACCGTCCCATCCGCGCCGGCGGAGGCCAGCAGCCGCCGGCCCGACGCCTCCTGCCACGACATCACCGCCCGCACCGGGCCGGTGTGGTCTTCCAACGTCCCGACCAGGCGACCGTCGGCCGCATCCCAGATCCGCACCGTCCGATCCATGCCGGCGGAGGCCAGCAGCCACCGGCCCGACTGCTCCTGCCACGACGTCACCGCCACCACCGGGCCGGTATGGCCCTCCAACGTCCCGACCAGGCGACCGTCGGCCGCATCCCAGATCCGCACCGACCGATCCGCACCGGCGGAGGCCAGCAGCCACCGGCCCGACGCCTCCTCCCACGACGTCACCGCCACCACCGCGCCGGTATGGCCCTCCAACGTCCCGACCAGGCGACCGTCGGCCGCATCCCAGATCCGCACCGACAGATCCGCACCGGCGGAGGCCAGCAGCCGCCGGCCCGACGCCGCCTGCCACGACGTCACCGCCCACACCGCGCCGGTGTGGCCGGTCAGCAACTGCGGAGACACCACCACCGCCGGTGGCGGCGTGGCAGCACCGGCGGGAGCCTGCCCGACGTGCGCGTCCAACTCCGCGGCCGCTGCCTCAACCCGGCCAATCCGGCCGCTCAACTCCCCGACACTGGTCGCGGGCACAGGTGCGGGGTTGTTTCCAGCGGCAACCCGCCCACCCGGCACGGCAGGCAACCCCGCCAGCCCCGCAGCACCATCCGGCAGGGTCCACAACCGCACCGTCCGGTCATGACTGGCGGAGGCCAGCATCCGCCGGCCCGGCCCCGCCGGCCACGACGTCACCTCCAACACCGGGCCGGTGTGGCCTTCCAACGTCCGGAGCAGGCGGCCGTCGGCCGCATCCCAGATCCGCACCGTCCGATCCCCGCTGGTGGAGGCCAGCAGCCGCCGGCCCGACGCCTCCTGCCACGACGTCACCGCCCACACCGGGTCGGTGTGGCCTTCCAACGTCCCGACCAGGCGGCCGTCGGCCGCATCCCAGATCCGCACCGACCGATCCTCGCCGGCGGAGGCCAGCAGCCGCCGGCCCGACGCCTCCTGCCACGACGTCACCGCCCGCACCGTGCCGGTGTGGCCTTCCAACGTCCCGACCAGGCGACCGTCGGCCGCATCCCAGATCCGCACCGACCGATCCGCACCGGCGGAGGCCAGCAGCCGCCGGCCGCCTCCTGCCACGACGTCCGCCCACACCGTGCCGGTGTGGCCTTCCAACGTCCCGACCAGGCGACCGTCGGCCGCATCCCAGATCCGCACCGACCGATCCGCACCGGCGGAGGCCAGCAGCCGCCGGCCCGCCCCTCCTGCACGACGTCACCGCCCACACCGTGCCGGTATGGCCTTCCAACGTCCCGACCAGGCGACCGTCGGCCGCATCCCAGATCCGCACCGACCGATCCGCACCGGCGGAGGCCAGCAGCCGCCGGCCCGCCTCCTGCCACGACGTCACCGCCGACACCGTGCCGGTATGGCCTTCCAACGTCCCGACCAGGCGACCGTCGGCCGCATCCCAGATCCGCACCGACCGATCCGCACCGGCGGAGGCCAGCATCCGCCGGCCCGACGCCTCCTGCCACGACGTCACCGCCCACACCGCGCCGGTGTGGCCGGTCAGCAACTGCGGAGACACCACCGCCGGCGGCGGCGTGGCAGCACCGGCGGGAGCCTGCCCGACGTGTGCGTCCGACTCCGCGGTCGCTGCCTCACCCTGGCCAATCCGGCCACTCAACGCCCCGACACTGGTCGCGGGCACAGGTTCGGGTCGTTTCCAGCGGCAACCCGCCCACCCGGCACGGCAGGCAACCCCGCCAGCCCCGCAGCACCATCCGGCAGGGTCCACAACCGCACCGTCCGGTCATGACTGGCGGAGGCCAGCATCCGCCGGCCCGGCCCCGCCGGCCACGACGTCACCGCGAACACCGCGCGGGTGTGGCCTTCCAACGTCCGGAGCAGGCGGCCGTCGGCCGCATCCCAGATCCGCACCGTCCCATCCGTGCCGGCGGAGGCCAGCAGCCGCCGGCCCGACTGCTCCTGCCACGACGTCACCGCCCACACCGCGCCGGTGTGGCCGTCCAACGTCCGGAGCAGGCTACCGTCGGCCGCATCCCAGATCCGCACCGTCTCGTCGTCGCTGGCGGAGGCCAGCAGCCGCCGGCCCGACGCCTCCTGCCACGACGTCACCGCCGACACCTCGTCGGTGTGGCCTGCCAATGTCTGGAGCAGGCGGCCGTCGGCCGCATCCCAGATCCGCACCGTCTCGTCGTCGCTGGCGGAGGCCAGCAGCCGCCGGCCCGACGCCTCCTGCCACGACGTCACCGCCGACACCTCGTCGGTGTGGCCTGCCAATGTCTGGAGCAGGCGGCCGTCGGCCGCATCCCAGATCCGCACCGTCTCGTCCCCGCTGGCGGAGGCCAGCAGCCGCCGGCCCGACGCCTCCTGCCACGACGTCACCGCCAACACCGGGCCGGTATGGCCCTCCAACGTCCCGACCAGGCGACCGTCGGCCGCATCCCAGATCCGCACCGACCGATCCGCACCGGCGGAGGCCAGCAGCCGCCGGCCCGACTCCTCCTGCCACGACGTCACCGCCCGCACCGGGCCGGTATGGCCTTCCAACGTCCCGACCAGGCGACCGTCGGCCGCATCCCAGATCCGCACCGTCCGATCCGTGCTGGCGGAGGCCAGCAGCCGCCGGCCCGACTCCTCCTGCCACGACGTCACCGCCCACACCGCGCCGGTGTGGCCGGTCAGCAACTGCGGAGACACCACCGCCGGCGGCGGCGTGGCAGCACCGGCGGGAGCCTGCCCGACGTGCACGTCCGACTCCGCGGTCGCTGCCTCACCCTGGCCAATCCGGCCGCTCAACTCCCCGACACTGGTCGCGGGCACAGGTGCGGGGTTGTTTCCAGCGGCAACCCGCCCACCCGGCACGGCAGGCAACCCCGCCAGCCCCGCAGCACCATCCGGCAGGGGCCACAACCGCACCGTCCGATCCCCGCTGGCGGAGGCCAGCAGCCGCCGGCCCGGCCCCGCCGGCCACGACGTCACCGCCCACACCGGGTCGGTGTGTCCTTCCAATGTCCGGAGCAGGCGGCCGTCGGCCGCATCCCAGATCCGCACCGTCTGATCCATGCTGGCGGAGGCCAGCAGCCGCCGGCCCGACTGCTCCTGCCACGACGTCACCGCCCACACCGGGTCGGTGTGGCCGTCCAACGTCCGGAGCAGGCTACCGTCGGCCGCATCCCAGATCCGCACCGTCCGATCGTCGCCGGCGGAGGCCAGCAGTCGCCGGCCCGACTCCTCCTGCCACGACGTCACCGCCGACACCCAGTCGGTGTGGCCTTCCAACGTCCGGACCAGGCGGCCGTCGGCCGCATCCCAGATCCGCACCGTCCGATCGTCGCCGGCGGAGGCCAGCAGCCGCCGGCCCGACTCCTCCTGCCACGACGTCACCGCCGACACCCAGTCGGTGTGGCCTTCCAACGTCCGGACCAGGCGGCCGTCGGCCGCATCCCAGATCCGCACCGTCTCGTCCCCGCTGGCGGAGGCCAGCAGCCGCCGGCCCGACGCCTCCTGCCACGACGTCACCGCCCGCACCGGGCCGGTGTGGCCTGCCAACGTCCCGATCAGGCGGCCGTCGGCCGCATCCCAGATCCGCACCGTCCCATCCGTGCCGGCGGAGGCCAGCAGCCGCCGGCCCGACGCCTCCTGCCACGACGTCACCGCCAACACCGGGCCGGTGTGGCCTTCCAACGTCCGGATCAGGCGACCGTCGGCCGCATCCCAGATCCGCACCGTCTGATCCGTGCTGGCGGAGGCCAGCAGCCGCCGGCCCGACTCCTCCTGCCACGACGTCACCGCCCGCACCCACTCGGTGTGGCCGGTCAGCAGCCGCGGGGACACCACCGCCGGCGGCGGCGTGGCAGCACCGGCGGGAGCCTGCCCGACGTGCGCGTCCGACTCCGCGGTCGCTGCCTCACCCTGGCCAATCCGGCCACTCAACGCCCCGACACTGGTCGCGGACACGGGTGCGGGGTCGTTTCCAGCGGCAACCCGCCCACCCGGCACGGCAGGCAACCCCGCCAACCCTGCAGCACCATCCGGCAGGGTCCACAACCGCACCGTCTGATCCGCGCTGGCGGAGGCCAGCATCCGCCGGCCCGGCCCCGCCTCCCACGACGTCACCGCCGACACCTCGCCGGTGTGGCCTTCCAATGTCTGGAGCAGGCGGCCGTCGGCCGCATCCCAGATCCGCACCGTCTCGTCCCTGCTGGCGGAGGCCAGCAGCCGCTGGCCCGACGCCGCCTGCCACGACGTCACCGCCCACACCGGGTCGGTGTGGCCTTCCAATGTCCGGAGCAGGCGGCCGTCGGCCGCATCCCAGATCCGCACCGTCTCGTCCCCGCTGGCGGAGGCCAGCAGCCGCCGGCCCGACGCCGCCTGCCACGACGTCACCGCCAACACCGGGCCGGTGTGGCCTGCCAACGTCCCGACCAGGCGGCCGTCGGCCGCATCCCAGATCCGTACCGTCTCGTCCCTGCTGGCGGAGGCCAGCAGCCGCTGGCCCGGCCCCGCCTGCCACGAGGTCACCGCGTACACCGGGTCGGTGTGGCCTTCCAATGTCCGGAGCAGGCGGCCGTCGGCCGCATCCCAGATCCGCACCGTCCGATCCCCGCTGGCGGAGGCCAGCAGCCGCCGGCCCGACCCCTCCTCCTCCCACGATGTCACCGCCAACACCGGGCGGGTGTGGCCTGCCAATGTCCGGAGTAGGCGACCGTCGGCCGCATCCCAGATCCGTACCGTCCGGTCCCTGCTGGCGGAGGCCAGCAGCCGCTGGCCCGGCCCGCCTGCCACGAGGTCACCGCGTACACCGGGTCGGTGTGGCCGTCCAATGTCTGGAGCAGGCGGCCGTCGGCCGCATCCCAGATCCGTACCGTCTGATCCCAGCTGGCGGAGGCCAACAGCCGCTGGCCCGACTCCTCCTGCCACGACGTCACCGCCGACACCATGCCGGTGTGGGTCAGCAGCTGCGGGGACACCACTGCTGGCGGCGTGGCAGCATCGGCGGGAGTCTGTCCGACGTGTGCGTCCGGCTCCGCGGTCGCTGCCTCAACCCGGCCAATCCGGCCGCTCACCTCCCCGACACTGGTCGCGAGCACCGGTGCGGGGTCGTTTCCAGCGCCAACCCGCCCACCCGGCACGGCAGGCAACCCCGCCAACCCTGCAGCACCATCCGGCAGGGGCCACAACCGCACCGTCTGATTCCTGCCGGCGGAGGCCAGCATCCGCCGGCCCGGCCCCGCCTCCCACGACGTCACCGCGAACACCGAGCCGGTGTGGCCTTCCAATGTCCGGATCAGGCGGCCGTCGGCCGCATCCCAGATCCGCACCGTCCGATCCCCGCTGGCGGAGGCCAACAGCCGCTGGCCCGACGCCGCCTGCCACGATGTCACCGCCGACACCGGGCCGGTGTGGCCTGCCAACGTCTGGAGCAGGCGACCGTCGGCCGCATCCCAGATCCGCACCGTCTCGTCCCCGCTGGCGGAGGCCAACAGCCGCTGGCCCGACTCCTCCTGCCACGACGTCACCGCCGACACCGGGCCGGTATGGCCTTCCAACGTCTGGAGCAGGCGGCCGTCGGCCGCATCCCAGATCCGCACCGTCCGATCCGTGCTGGTGGAGGCCAACAGCCGCCGGCCCGACTCGTCCTGCCACGACGTCACCGCCAACACCTGGCCGGTGTGGCCTTCCAATGTCCGGATCAGGCGGCCGTCGGCCGCATCCCAGATCCGCACCGTCCGATCCCCGCTGGCGGAGGCCAGCAGCCGCTGGCCCGACGCCGCCTGCCACGACGTCACCGCCCACACCGCGCGGGTGTGGCCTTCCAATGTCCGGATCAGACGGCCGTCGGCCGCATCCCAGATCCGCACCGTCCCATCCTCGCCGGCGGAGGCCAGCAGCCGCCGGCCCGACGCCGCCTGCCACGACGTCACCGCCGACACCGCGTCGGTGTGGCCTGCCAACGTCCCGACCAGGCGGCCGTCGGCCGCATCCCAGATCCGTACCGTCTCGTCCCAGCTGGCGGAGGCCAGCATCCGCCGGCCCGACTCCTCCTGCCACGACGTCACCGCCGACACCGGGCCGGTGTGGCCGGTCAGTAGCTGCGGAGACACCACCACCGCCGGGGAGGGCGCGGATGGTTGCCAGTCCATGTCCGGCCCCTGGTAGGTAGCCCAGGCGCCGAGGTTCCCGCTGCCCAACTCCCCGACACTGGTCGCGGGCACAGGTCCGGGGTCGTTTCCAGCGGCAACCCGCCCACCCGGCACGGCAGGCAACCCCGCCAGCCCCGCAGCAGCGTCCGGCAGGGTCCACAACCGCACCGTCTGATCCCCGCCGGCGGAGGCCAGCATCCGCCGGCCCGGCCCCGCCGGCCACGACGTCACCGTCAACACCATGTCGGTGTGGTCTTCCAACGTCTGGATCAGGCGGCCGTCGGCCGCATCCCAGATCCGCACCGTCTCGTCCACGCTGGCGGAGGCCAGCAGCCGCCGGCCCGACTCCTCCTGCCACGACGTCACCGCCGACACCTCGTCGGTGTGGCCGTCCAACGTCCGGACCAGGCGGCCGTCGGCCGCATCCCAGATCCGCACCGTCCCGTCCCCGCTGGCGGAGGCCAGCAGCCGCCGGCCCGACTCCTCCTGCCACGACGTCACCGCCGACACCTCGCCGGTGTGGCCGTCCAACGTCCGGAGCAGGCGGCCGTCGGCCGCATCCCAGATCCGCACCGTCTCGTCCCCGCTGGCGGAGGCCAGCAGCCGCCCGCCCGACTCCTCCTGCCACGACGTCACCGCCGACACCTCGTCGGTGTGGCCTTCCAACGTCCGGAGCAGGCGGCCGTCGGCCGCATCCCAGATCCGCACCGTCCCGTCCCCGCTGGCGGAGGCCAGCAGCCGCCGGCCCGACTCCTCCTGCCACGACGTCACCGCCCACACCGCGTCGGTGTGGCCTTCCAACGTCCGGATCAGGCGACCGTCGGCCGCATCCCAGATCCGCACCGTCCCGTCCCCGCTGGCGGAGGCCAGCAGCCGCCGGCCCGACGCCTCCTGCCACGACGTCACCGCCGACACCGGGCCGGTGTGGTCTTCCAACGTCCGGACCGGGCGGCCGTCGGCCGCATCCCAGATCCGTACCGTCTCGTCCAAGCTGGCGGAGGCCAGCAGCCGCCGGCCCGACTCCTCCTGCCACGACGTCACCGCCCGCACCATGCCGGTGTGGCCGGTCAGTAGCTGTGGGGACACGAGCGGTGGCGGCGTGGCAGCACCGGCGGGAGCCTGCCCGACGTGCGCGTCCAACTCCGCGGCCGCTGCCTCAATCCGGCCAATGCGGCCGCTCAACGCAGCGATGTCGGACACCGATCGGACGTACTCGCTCAGGTCACGCGACCCCCGCGCGAGCCTGAGGTCCCGCAGCCCGTCGAGGTACCGGTCGGACAGCCGATCCAGGACCGACCGCGCCTGGCCGACGTCCTGGCCGCGTTCGGCCGCCTCCACCAACGGCCTCTCAGCGGCTTGAAGTCTGTCGATACGCTCCGCATGGCCACCGACCAGAGCCTCCCACCGCTGGATGAGATGATCGGTGATGGTGGCCGCGCCACCGAGAGCGGCGGCATGCACCGTATCGACGAACAACGGATAGAACGTACCCATTTCCTCATCGGCCGGACCACCCCGACCACCCGAACCGGGTGACACGAACTCGACCAACATCAACGGCGCGTTTCCGTCCCGTCCCACCACCGGGTGTCCGTACCACCTGCGGTCGCCTCCTTGCTCGACGACCTGGACCCGCACCTGGAAAAGCTCCGCCAACGCGTTCAGGAACCCACCCGAATACACTTCGGCACCGCGCGCAGACCGCAGATCCCGGATCACCACATGATCGGAACCCAGCCGCCCCTCCATCCGGTCCAGCAGCGCCTGCGCCCGTGTCTCCACGTTGTCGAACCCGCGATACTGGCCCGGCCGCACACCATTGAGCGTCTGCGCCAACGAGTCCAGCAAACACAACAGCCCGTCACCCCGGCGATCCCCCGGTGCATCCACTCCGGCAACCCACCCGCCGACGGCTGCCCCCCACCCGGAGCCACACCCTGCGGCCCGGCCACCCACTCGTACACCACCGGAGCATCGCCGGCGTGTGGTGACGGTGCCGCTTCCGGTGGTGGCGCCGTTACGCTGGCCTGCCCCGGCAACACCGCCGCCCGAGCCGGCAGCAACCGGATCTGTTCCTCCAACAACTCCCGCGCCAACCCGAACGCGCTCACCGCGGAGAGCAACTCCGCGCTCCGCTGCTCGGACACCCCCGGCACCCGCCCCACCACGTCCACCCGCCGCGGCACCAGCGGCACGTCCAGGGCAGCCCGGAGCCTGGAAACCTGCGCTCCCGGGTCTGCCGGACCGTCCGCCGACCACAACAACGCCACGTCCCCGCCATGATCAGCCAGGAACCGGGTGAACTCCGCCCCACTGCCAGACCGCACGCGGGACAGGTCAGCCTGCCGCCGCCAGCGTATCCTCGAACCACGACCGGTCCGCCCGATCCCGTAGCAAGGACCCAGGCACCCAGATACACCGCCCGCAACACGTCCCGGACGGCGTCCGGTACCGTCGCGCCCTCTGCGGCCAAGACGATCCCCGGTGGCACCGCCGCGGCCCACACCCGCCCAATATGGTCCGCTACCAGGCCTTCCACCTCATCCGGTCAACCGCCCAGCCCTCGCGAACGCCGTCACCAACTGCTGACTGTCGCCGTGCCCCGCCCATTCCTCCAGCCGCAGATCGAGCCGATCCGTTTACCGCAGCCCCACCCACCCACTCGCGTGTATGCCGGACCAACTCCTGCACCCAACGCGACCAGCTGCTCCACCCGCTCACCCATCCGGCGGTGCGCCCGCACCCCTACCGTGCCGGCGGCGTCCGGGGTCGACAGGTCGACCGCCAGCGGATCGGTCACGGTCACATCGGGAAGCATCGCCGTCAGCTCCGGAACCCGAGCCCGCCACTGCTCAGCCGCCCCGCCCGGTTGCAGCGCCGCCGCGATCGGGGGCAACTCGGACCGCACCCGGGTCCAACTCTGCGCCTCGACGAGATTCGACACCTCCCGAGTGCCTACCACCGGCTGGCCGGCGGCCATCTCACCCATCCGCACCGGCCACAGGTCACCCTCCGCCACATGCGCCAACACCACCGGCGATGCCCGCCCACCGAACCCGTGCACCACCACATACACCGGCTCCCGCAACCCCGACTCCACCGGCGGCAACGCACTGTTCAGGAACGTGTCGAACAATGTGTCCACGACCGCCGTGGGATGCACCGGATGCGGCCGCGGCACACCCACCACCAACACCCGCGCGCCATCCGGCACCCACCCCACCGGCCCCACGTCCGGCGTCGCCCCCGCCACACTCTCCCCGGCAAGCAACCCCGCCTGCCGCAACTCCACCACCCGCCACCGACCAAGCCCTGACGACGGCACCGGAGGGAACACCCAATCCCGCATATACGAGGCCGCCCGCTGCCCGAACCGCGCCCAACGCCGGTCCGGCGGCAGAAGATACGGCGCATGCACACCGTGCAATCCCCGCGCCTCCCGGTAGAACTGAGCCGACCGGGCATCCTCCGGACGGATCGGACGCGCGTGGAACTCCCACAGCAACGCCCCACCCGCGAACGTCTCCCGACCCGAGAAATCGACAGGAATCAGACCCTGAGGAACAGACCTCGCCCCCACGCCCGCCACATACCGCGAACGGATCGCTACCGCCCCCGACTGGCCACGCCTTACCCGCAACGCCGCGACCTCGACCACCGTCCGAGGCTCCACCAACGGACCAGCACCATACGGCGACAACTCGATCACCGCCGTCGCAGGCACCTGCACCCCCGGGAGCCGGCCATCAAGCAATCGCCTCACGAGATCCAGCACACCCTCATGCCCGCGATCGCCGAACGCCAGTACCACCCGCCACACCCCACCACGGCCCTGCACCTCGTCCAGCAGTTCATCCGCAGACCGATTCCACGTCCTCTCAACCGCCCTCGCCGACCACGTTTCGGCATCCGTCACCGCCTGCCGCTGCGCCACCACAGACAGACCTCGCGGATCAACCTCAGCGCCCACACCATCCGGATACACCACCACCGCCTCGGCGGGGCCGGCAGCACTGGCGACACCCCGAACCGTCAGGAAACCTGGGGCGGAGCCGGCCGAGTCGGCCGGGACCGTCGGCGGCCGTGCGGTGACTTCCTCGGCGATGCGGTCTGGCGGGACCGATAGTCGCCGGGGCTGACCCGGATCGATCACCCTGTACGGCGCCCCCACGCGACCGTGACCTCTCTGGACCGGATGCAGCAGACCACTGCCGCGCAATACCCCGATCTGGTGATGCACCCTCCTCCGCGGTGTGGATGTCGCCGCGGCGAGGGCGAACCCGCTGGCGGTGATGATCCCGTAGGCGTCCATATGGTCGATCAGGGCGTCCCACAACTGCCGCAGCTGATCCCGCTGCCGTGTTGTGGTGGCGATGTGGTCGGCGTGCTGGTCGAACAGCGTCCGGGCCTCATTCCGGTCGCGCACCCACCGGCTGCCCGCAGCGGGTTGGGGTTGGTCGGGGTGCAGCGGGGCGAGGGTGGTGGGTGGCTCGTCGGCGGGGGAATGAAGGGTGTCGCCGGCGTGGACAGTGCCGGCGTCGGTGCGGGTCACCGCCGGGGAGGGCGCGGATGGTTGCCAATCCATGATGTCCGGCCCCTGGTAGGTGGCCCAGGCGCCGAGGTTCCCGCTGCCGTCGCCGGCCTGATCGTCGATGCTCGGCCGGCCGACGGACGTCGCACCGTGCCCAGCGGTCACACCAATGCCGGGCCCGGACACAGGTGCGGGGTTGTTTCCAGCGGCAGCCCGCCCACCCGGCACGGCAGGCAATCCCGCCAGCCCCGCAGCACCATCCGGCAGGGGCCACAACCGCACCGTCCGATCCTCGCTGGCGGAGGCCAGCATCCGCCGGCCCGGCCCCGTCTGCCACGACGTCACCGCCGACACCGTGCCGGTGTGGCCGTCCAACGTCCGGACCAGGCGGCCGTCGGCCGCATTCCAGATCCGTACCGTCCGATCCGCGCTGGCGGAGGCCAGCAGCCACTGGCCCGACGCCGCTGGCCACGATGTCACCGCCCGCACCGTGCCGGTGTGGCCTTCCAACGTCCGGATCAGGCGACCGTCGGCCGCATTCCAGATCCGCACCGTCTGATCCCCGCTGGTGGAGGCCAGCAGCCGCTGGCCCGGCCCCTCCTGCCACGACGTCACCGCCAACACCTGGCCGGTGTGGCCTTCCAACGTCCGGACCAGGCGACCGTCGGCCGCATCCCAGATCCGCACCGTCTGATCCCAGCTGGTGGAGGCCAGCATCCGCTGGCCCGACGCCGCCGGCCACGATGTCACCGCCAACACCGGGCCGGTGTGGCCCTCCAACGTCTGGAGCAGGCGGCCGTCGGCGGCATCCCAGATCCGTACCGTCCGATCCGTGCTGGTGGAGGCCAGCATCCGCTGGCCCGACGCCGCCGGCCACGATGTCACCGCCAACACCGCGGCGGTGTGGCCTTCCAACGTCCGGATCAGGCGGCCGTCGGCCGCATTCCAGATCCGTACCATCCGGTCGTAGCTGGTGGAGGCCAGCAGCCGCTGGCCCGACGCCGCCGGCCACGATGTCACCGCCGACACCGCGGCGGTGTGGCCTTCCAATGTCCGGATCAGGCGGCCGTCGGCCGCATTCCAGATCCGTACCGTCCGGTCGTAGCTGGTGGAGGCCAGCAGCCGCTGGCCCGACTCCTCCTGCCACGATGTCGACGCGTACACCGGGCCGGTGTGGCCGGTCAGCAACTGCGGAGACACCGCCGGCGGCGGTGTGGCAGCACCGGCGGGAGCCTGCCCGACGTGCGCGTCCGGCTCCGCGGCAGCTGCCTCACCCTGGCCAATCCGGCCACTCAACGCCCCGACACCGGTCGCGGACACAGGTCCGGGATCGTTTCCAGCGGCAACCCGCCCACCCGGCACGGCAGGCAACCCCGCCAGCTCTGCAGCACTATCCGGCAGGGGCCACAACCGCACCGTCTGATCCCCGCTGGTGGAGGCCAGCAGCCGTCGGCCCGACTCCTCCTGCCACGACGTCACCGCCCACACCGTGCCGGTGTGGCCTTCCAATGTCCGGATCAGGCGGCCGTCGGCTGCATCCCAGATCCGCACCGTCCGATCCGCGCCGGCGGAGGCCAGCAGCCGTCGGCCCGACTCCTCCTGCCACGACGTCACCGCCAACACCTGGCCGGTGTGGCCGTCCAACGTCCGGAGCAGGCGGCCGTCGGCCGCATCCCAGATCCGCACCGTCCGATCCGTGCTGGTGGAGGCCAGCAGCCGCTGGCCCGACTCCTCCTGCCACGACGTCACCGCCCGCACCGGGCCGGTGTGGCCGTCCAATGTCCGGAGCAGGCGGCCGTCGGCCGCATCCCAGATCCGCACCGTCTGATCCCCGCTGGTGGAGGCCAGCATCCGCCGGCCCGGCCCCTCCTGCCACGACGTCACCGCCGACACCGGGCCGGTGTGGCCGTCCAATGTCCGGAGCAGGCGGCCGTCGGCTGCATCCCAGATCCGCACCGTCCGATCCGTGCCGGTGGAGGCCAGCATCCGCCGGCCCGACCCCGCCTGCCACGACGTCACCGCGAACACCGTGCCGGTGTGGCCTCTTAATGTCTGGAGCAGGCGGCCGTCGGCCGCATCCCAGATCCGCACCGTCCGATCCCCGCTGGCGGAGGCCAGCATCCGCCGGCCCGGCCCCTCCTGCCACGACGTCACCGCCCGCACCGCGCCGGTGTGGCCTTCCAACGTCCCGATCAGGCGACCATCGGCCGCATCCCAGATCCGCACCCTCCGATCCGTGCCGGTGGAGGCCACCAGCCACCGGCCCGACGCCTCCTGCCACGACGTCACCCCCCACACCGGGCCGGCGTGGCCGGTCAGCAGCCGCGGGGACACCACCGCCGGTGGCGGCGTGGCAGCACCGGCGGGAGCCTGCCCGACGTGCGCGTCCAACTCCGCGGCCGCTGCCTCAACCCGGCCAATCCGGCCACTCAACTCCCCGACACTGGTCGCGGACACAGGTGCGGGGTCGTTTCCAGCGGCAGCCCGCCCACCCGGCACGGCAGGCAACCCCGCCAGCCCCGCAACACCATCCGGCAGGGACCACAACCGCACCGTCCGATCCTCGCTGGCGGAGACCAGCATCCGCCGGCCCGGCCCCGCCGGCCACGACGTCACCGCCCACACCGAGCCGGTGTGGCCGTCCAACGTCCGGACCAGGCGACCGTCGGCCGCATCCCAGATCCGCACCGTCCGATCCTCGCCGGCGGAGGCCAGCAGCCGCCGGCCCGACGCCTCCTCCCACGACGTCACCGCCCACACTTCGTCGGTGTGGCCTTCCAACGTCTGGAGCAGGCGGCCGTCGGCCGCATCCCAGATCCGCACCGTCGAGTCGTCGCTGGCGGAGGCCAGCAGCTGCCGGCCCGGCCCCGCCGGCCACGACGTCACCGCCGACACCTCGTCGGTGTGGCCTTCCAACGTCTGGAGCAGGCGGCCGTCGGCCGCATCCCAGATCCGCACCGTCCGATCCGCGCCGGCGGAGGCCAGCAGCTGCCGGCCCGGCCCCGCCGGCCACGACGTCACCGCCAACACCTGGCCGGTGTGGCCTTCCAACATCTGGAGCAGGCGGCCGTCGGCCGCATCCCAGATCCGCACCGTCCCATCCCCGCTGGCGGAGGCCACCAGCCGCCGGCCCGGCCCCGCCTGCCACGACGTCACCGCCCGCACCTCGTCGATGTGGCCTTCCAACATCTGGAGCAGGCGGCCGTCGGCCGCATCCCAGATCCGCACCGTCCCATCCCCGCTGGCGGAGGCCACCAGCCGCCGGCCCGACTCCTCCTGCCACGACGTCACCGCCCACACCGGGAGGGTGTGGCCTTCCAACGTCTGGAGCAGGCGACCGTCGGCCGCATCCCAGATCCGCACCGTCCCATCCGTGCCGGCCGAGGCCCGCAGCCACCGGCCCGACGCCTCCTGCCACGACGTCGACGCGAACACCAGGCCGGGGTGGCCGGTCAGCAGCTGCGAGGACACCACCGCTGGCGGCGGCGTGGCAGCACCGGCGGGAGCCTGCCCGACGTGCACGTCCGGCTCCGCGGCAGCTGCCTCACCCTGGCCAACCCGGCCACTCAACGCTCCGGTGTCCACCACGGTCGACGGGGCAGGAGCAGACGATCCGTCACCTTCCACCGGATCGGACGGCTGCCTGCCCGGGGCGGAGCCGGCCGAGTCGGCCGGGTCGGTAGAGGTGGCTCGCATCGCCTGGGACGGACTGCGCGGCGTGCTGGTAGAGGCGAGCAGGAACGCGCTGGTGTCGGCGCCCGTCGTGGTGATCGGCCGCGGGTGGCGGGCGGCCTGGCCGAGTAGGTCGGTGATGGTGGCGGGTCGCCCGTCCGCGTCGAACGCGGCCAGCCAGGTGCCGGACA